>NZ_JAVJQL010000019.1:0-56705 GCF_040218215.1 Fulvivirga sp. | reverse complement strand
ATCCTGGGACTCTAACACCCTGGCTTTAAAATACCTGACATGTTTTCCGGCTTTACCAGTCACCGGATCTTCCAAAGGGGTTGATTCGGCCAGCACTAAGACATTCTGCTTGCCAACAGCTCCCCTTCCCCTAATCCCTTTCTGTTTTTCTACCTCTGAGGCCTCTATTGTGAAATAACCTTCGTCCAGTTCTATCATTCCTTCAAGGGTGTATCTGGCATCCCTGTTCCCCATGGCCTTTCGGAGCTTATGCACCATGCTCCACACAGGTTCATATCGCCTTAAGCTCAACTGGCGTTGCATTTCCTTTGCTGAAAAACCCTTTTTGGTAACACTCATAGCTCTATCTGCTCTTTATCCATTAGTGTTCATCACAAGTGCAATTGGCACGTGTATATCTATTTTATCCCTTTCTGCTTTGACGTGGTTTCTACAGGCTTCTTCACTTTGAAAATGTGCTGAAAATGAAAATATATTCATGGGTGTCTGGTTTTTAATACAAAATAAACAATTATGGGTAACTACGGATATTCAAAAAAAACTTAATAACATACTTTGATATTTCTCTTTTTTTGATTTTAATTACATTCCCTATTCATAAAAATCCATTTATTAAATCCTAATTAAGTGTAGTACTTTCTCTTAGGTATGGTGTATCTGCACCGGATTTATTCTAAAAATTTAGAATAAGAGTAGTACCCTATTGTTTGAATCCTTAAGTGGCCTGATCTGGTGTGGGATGGTTTCCTCTTCAGTTCTTTTACTAGTTATTTAGTAATCAGGCTCAAATAATATCCTTAAAATTCTCTTTTTATGGTCCAACGATCTTTAGATAATCAAATAGGAAAATCTTTCTGGCATGTGATTTTTGTAAGGCAACATTATGAAAGAAGAATTAGCGAAAAACTCACCAAGATGGGAATTGAAAATATACTTCCGCAAACCAAAGTAATGCGAGAGTATAAAAGCCAACGTAGAAGGGTGCTGGTGCCCTTGTTCCCAGGCTATTTGTTTTTGAAAGTAGTACCGGGAAAACGACATCATGTAACTTTCTTGAATGGTGTATATCGATTTTTGAGAGTGGGAGACGAATACGAACAGGTGAGTGAAACAGAAATTGATAATCTCAAGATTCTTGCTCGTGATGCCAGCCATCAAATTACTAAGGAGGATTATTTAAAAAAGGGAACCGGTGTCGAAGTTATTGATGGGCCTTTGTATGGAATCAGCGGATTTGTGTCCGGATGTAACGGAGGGCGAATACTGGTTACCGTCAATGCAATTAGAACATCAATTTCAATTTCGGTTCCCAAGAAGTATCTAAAAGTTAAAGAAAGGGAAATGGCCCTAGCTGTTCGCTAACTTTAATTTCAATTCTTTTACTAAATGGTAGTATCTACTCTTGCTGATCTCATTCAGATCAGAGGTAAATTTTCAGAGAAAGGGATTCGTTTTATAAATGGCTCCAATAATGTTGATTACCTATCATATAAGGATTTGTATGAAGCGTCATTATTCAAACTATATACCCTTCAGTCCTCTGGTATTACACCCGGTGACGAAGTGGTTTTTCAAGTTGAGGATAACAAAAAATTTCTCATTCTTTTTTGGGCTTGCATTTTAGGAGGAATTATACCCGTTCCACTGGCTGTTGGAAACAATGATGAGCATAAACTGAAACTTTTCAATGTTTGGGAAAAGTTGAATAATCCATATTTGGTATGTCAACGAAATTACCTTTCGAAATTAGCTGATTTTGCTCTATTAGCATCTAAAGAAAGAAGCTATTTTTCCATGTGCAATAAACTTGTCGTATGGGAAGAAGAGTCCTCCTCGCATCAAGAAGGCAAAATATATCTGAGCAGGCCTCAGGATCTCGCATTTATTCAATTTTCATCAGGCTCTACCGGAAGGCCTAAGGGTATCATGCTCACTCATGCCAACCTAATTTGTAATATTGAGGCGATTAGTAAGGCAGCTTTATATTCTCCATCAGATTCTACCTTAAGTTGGATGCCGCTCACTCATGATATGGGTCTTATTGGCTTTCATATCAATCCACTTTTTTCTGAAATGGATCAGATTTTGATGCCTACTACTTTATTTGTGAGGAATCCTTCACTTTGGCTTGTAAATGCAAGTGAGTTTGGTGTTTCCATTTTATGTTCGCCAAATTTTGGCTATCGATACTATCTGAGATATTTCAACTCAAAAGTATCTCTAGACCTCAAAAAAGTTAGAATTATTTATAATGGAGCAGAACCCATTTCCGTTCAATTGGCTTCTGAGTTTTTGGAGAAATTGTCAGGTTTTGACCTTAAACCACAGGCGATGTGCCCTGTCTATGGGTTAGCAGAGGCTAGTCTTGCGGTATCAATATCTTCATTGGAAGCTACTATTTGTGATGCAACATTGAAAAGAGACTCAATGCTGATTGGGAATAGGGTAGAAAGCGAGGAATCATCAGATGCAGTGAGGTGTGTAAATGTGGGAAGGGTAGTCGATGGCATTGAGGTCCAAATAACAGATGATCAAGGGTATCGCCTTGAGGATCTTACACTAGGGCATATTTGTATAAAAGGAGAGAGCGTAACTTCTGGATATTATAATGATCCTGGGCCTACAAACGAGATACTAACGGGAGAGGGGTGGTTGAAAACCGGGGATTTAGGATTTCTCAATAAAGAATGCCTTTATATAACAGGACGCCAAAAGGACATCATTTTTTCTAATGGGCAAAATTACTATTCGCACGATATCGAGAGAATCGCGGAGGAATTAGAAGAAATAGAGCTTAACAAAATAGTTATTGCTGGGTACTTTGACACTGAAAGTCAAACTGAAGAAATCTTAGGCTTCGTTCTGCACAGAGGAAAGTTGGAGCGGTTTGAAGCGATCTATGAAAAGCTATTGGCTCATGTAAATAGAAAAACGGGAATAGAACTGTCTGAAATAATCCCAGTAAATAATATTCCTCGAACTACTAGTGGCAAATTACAAAGGTTTAAGTTGGTTGAAGGGTATGTAAATCATGAATTTGACAGTAGAATTAAGGCATTTAAGCAACTAACTAGCAAAAATATTCCACCAATAGAGAGCTCACTTGATAAAATTGATGAGGTAACAGAGGTAATAATAAAGTCATGGAAGAAGTTGTTTAAGAAGGAAAACATTGTTGCCAATACCAATTTTTTTGAAATCGGAGGCAATTCATTAAAAGCGGCTGAGTTTCAGAATGAAATATATTTTAAATTTGGAGTGGATATCCCTTTGGATCAACTCTATGAACAACAAGTTATACCTGCAATTGCTCAATATATAAGAGGAGCACAAAAAAAAGACCCTCATAGCATTCCGAAGACTTCTTCAACAAAACACAAAGCCTCTCCTTATCAAAAAAGGCTTTACTATTTCTGGAAATTGAATACAACCTCTGTTGCTTACAATGTGCCGCTTGTGACTTCCTTGAATAAAGAAATTGATAAAACGAAATTGCTGAAGTGCATTGAGGTACTAGTACATAAGAATGATATACTTAGAGCTTCATTTTGTCTAATAGATGATGAGGTATACATTGATGTTGCAAATGATATCGCAATCGACTTTGAAGTAGTTCGACTACCAGGGGGAAAGCCAATCGATTTTATAAAACCTTTTGATCTAAGCAATCCTGGTTTGTTTAGAATAACACTACTTTACGACGATTCGGAGTTACCCTCGTTGATTTTTGATTTCCACCACATTATATGTGATGGTCTTTCTGCTTCAATATTCTTAAAGAACTTAACAAAACTATACTATGATCAAGAAACAGAATCTTCTGAGGCACAATATCTCGATTACTTAGTTTGGGAACATGAGCAAGAGTTTACTCAAAAATTTCAGAAACAGGCTGAATATTGGAAGAATATACTTTCCAAGAATAGACCAATACTTGAATTGCCAGCTGATTACCCACGGCCTAAGAACTTTATTTATGAAGGGCATAAAGTAAAGCTTTCAATTAATGAAAACCGCACAAACAAATTGCGAGAATTGGCCAAAATAAATGGCTGCTCTATGCATGTTCTAATGTTTTCAATATATTCTCTTTTAGTTTATAAGTATACGAGCCAAAGCAGATTCGTTATAGGGCTACCTGTGAGTGTTAGAAATCACCATGATATTAATGCTACTTTGGGCATGTTTGTAAACAATGTCCCCATCATTGTAACCATTAAGTCTGATCAGCCATTCAATGATTTTTTAACTGATTTGAATAAAACTGTTCGAAAAGCGATTGACAACAAACAATACCCATTCGATCAAATGGTAACTGATGTAGGTTCATCTAAGGATGCTTCAAGAAATCAGTTGTTTGATACGATGTTTGTTTATCAGAATATGGATTACCCTAGCAGCGAACATGAAGATGTATTGCTCGATTTGTTATCGGTTGATTCAGGAACCTCTAAATATGACCTCTCTCAAGAGATTTACGATTTTGGAGGAAAGCAGCTTCAAACAAGTTTCGAATATTGCAGTGCTCTTTTCAAAGAAGAAAGTATTGATAAACTTGTAGAAAGGTACAACCTTTTGCTGGACAGAGTCATTAAAAGACCAATTACTCCAATGGCCGATCTCTCCATTCAATCATCGGAAGAATACAATGATTTGATATTTAACTTTAATAATACGGAGACAAACTATGTTGGTTCGAGTGTGTTGGATTTGATTGGCTCAATCGTTCATTGCCACCCGGAGAGCCCGGCTATTAAGTGTAATGGGAAAGAAATAACTTATGGGGAGATGGAGATATTATCCGATACAGTGGCCTTTCATTTGCTAGATCTTGGTGTAACAGATGAAACTGTGGTGGCTATTGCATTAGAAAATTCCGTAGCACTGGTAATAAGTATCTTGGGAGTTTTGAAGGCTGGGGCTGCTTATCTTCCTATAGATGTGGGGCTTCCTCGAAAGCGAGTGAAATTTATGATCGATGCTGCTGCTGCAAGTCATATCATTTCAAATAGCGACACACTCGATAACATCATGCCAAAAGAAAGATTTGAGCCTTCCTGTGTCATTTCGTATGAGTCGATTTTTAGAAAACCTAAAAAAGGGAATGTAAATTTGCCACAAATTGATCCTCAACAACTGGCCTATGTTTTATATACTTCAGGGTCAACCGGAAGGCCAAAAGGAGTAAAAATTGCTCATTTTTCTCTTCATAATTACGTATCTTGGGGAGTAGGTCAATATACTAATGGTAGCGCCTGTTCCTTTCCCTTGATGACATCTATTGCCTTTGATCTTACTATTACATCGATCTTTGTCGCGTTGGCTTCAGGCGGTACTGTTGTTATCTATGAAAATGGTCTTGAAAACAAAAAATTAGAGCATGCCATTACCAATCCTGATATTGATGCAATAAAACTCACCCCTTCTCACTTGCGACTGCTTTTGACAATAGGAAATGAAATGCTGGAATGCATTAGTCTTAAGAGGATAATTGTCGGTGGTGAGGTGCTCACTCAGGCGTTAGCCAAAGAGGTGTACGACAAGCTGTCAGGACATGTTGATATCTACAATGAATATGGTCCTACCGAAGCTACGGTAGGTTGCATGATTCATAAATTCAACCCCAATGAAAATTTCGATACCGTTCCGATTGGTGTGCCTGTAGCCAATACAAAGGTTTATATAATGGACAAGCAGGGTGTTCAGGTACCCTCTGGTATTCTGGGAGAAATTTATATTTCGGGTGATGGAGTTGCATTAGGGTATATGAATGCAGAAAAACTTACGGACGAAAAATTCCCAATGATATCAAAGCTTGGCGATCAAAGAATGTATAGAACGGGTGATATGGCCATCCTACACTCTAATGGTGTAATGGAATATAAGGGTAGAATAGATAGTCAAATCAAACTCAACGGATATAGAATTGAGCCAAATGAAATAGTCCAATGCATAAACGATTATGAGGGTATAGCGAATGCCGCTGTGTTGAAAAGGAAGTTAGGAGAAACCGATGTGCTGGTGGCATTTTATCAGGCCCATAGCAATAGTTTGATCAGTGAAAATGAAGTGAAGAATTTCCTGAGCGACCGTTTACCCAATTACATGGTGCCGGCAAAAGTCCTTTCCTTGGAAACCATGCCTTTGACCTTGAGCGGTAAAGTAGATTGTAAAAGACTTGAATCAATTGATATTCAAATCCAAAGCAAGGGCCATGTGGAATTGAATACACTCCATAAACAGCTGATAAAAATCTGGCAAGAAGTATTTAGTCTCGAAGGCATTCATATTCAAGATGACTTCTTTGAAATTGGCGGAGATTCGATAATTGCTGTACAGCTTGTAGGAAAGTTAGCTGAGGTTGGATTAACAACGAAGGTTCAGGATATACTTACCTACCATACCATTGAACAGTTGGTAGAAAGTGGTAAGATAATGACCTCTGTTAAAAGGTACAGCCAAAAGAATCTTAAAGGGACCAAGATGCTCACACCTATTGAGAGGTGGTTTTTTGACAGAAAATTTGCTCAACCATCTTATTATACACAGTCCCTTTTGTTAGCAATTCATTCGAAGCTGGAACTAAAATACCTGAATAGGGCTCTTGAAGTAATTGTGAGCTATCATGACAGTTTCAGACTAAATTATGATGCCTCTGGAGACATTTTATTTTTTAGAGAGTCGATCTCGCCAGTGCTCAAGCAAATTGAGATAAAAGAAGACTTGAAGGAGCAGCTTAATGAGATGAAATCGAACTTCGATATTTCTAATGGCATATTATTGCAGGCAGCCATTTTGTATCAAAACAATAGTCAAAAATATCTCTTTATCACCGCTCATCACCTGGCGATTGATGGGCTCTCCTGGCAAATTTTGTTGAACGACCTTCTTTTGTCCTACCAGCAATTAGTGGCAGGAAAAGAAGCTCAGTTGCCATTGAAAACAATCGATCTGATTACCTGGGAAAAGGAAATGTCTCAAAGGATCGGATCGATCGAGTTCAAAAATTCGGCTTCATACTGGGACACTATTGCTGCAGATAGTCGTCAAATTCCACAAGACTATAGTGCAGATCAATTGCTCATGTCAGATATACAAAAAACAGGTTTTTACTTAACCAAAGAAGAGTCGGATCTACTGCTTTGGGGGGCACATAATATCTACTCATCTAATATGTTGGTTTTGATCAATGCTTTATTGATAAGAGCACTTCATTCATGGGTTGGTGGGGAGTCCTTTGTGGTAGTACAAGAAAGTCATGGTAGACATTTGGAAGAGCATGACACTTCAAGAACCACAGGCTGGTTTACTTTGATGTACCCTGTGAAACTCAAGTTCAAGGAAGGGGATTGGGATAGTCAAGTGAGCGCTACGAGCAAAGATCTAAATAAAGTGCCGTTTAACGGACTTCCATACTGGACAAAATATCTGTCACTAAAAGAAAAGCCTGTCCATGAAATTAGATTAAATTATCTAGGGATGTTTCAACTGCCTGAAAATGAATACTTTTCTATAAGTACTGAGGAGGTAGGTTTGGAAATTGCACCTGCCAATACCTTGACTGCAAAGATTGATATAAATGCTATAGTGATCAATGGAGAGTTTTCTCTTTCGATTAGTTACCCAGGCAATATTTATTCAAAACCTTCTATGGCTAATTTTGAAAGCATATTACGCCAATATTTTATAGAAATCATCGAAGCTATTGGCTCTAAGAAGCATAGTGTCACAGAAATTGATAGGTTCTCAGCGAATCTTGATAAAGAGGAGCTTGATCAACTCTTCTATTAGCTTTGGTTGCATACTAAGATCTTATTCTTCAATAGTAAAACTAATTTTAAACAATAAAGACATGGTTATAATCCCCAGCATTTTGGAGAAAGTGGGCAATACGCCTTTGGTTTCTATCAAGATGAAAGAGTTTGAAAACATTAATTTGTATACCAAGTTGGAAACCTACAACCCAACAGGGAGTGTAAAAGACCGAGCTGCTTCATATATCTTGAGAAAGCTGTTGAGTACGGATAAAATTAGCCAAAACACTACCATCATTGAATCCACATCTGGCAATTTTGGAGTTGCACTTTCTGCATATTGTAAATACTACGGGCTACCTTTTATTGCAGTAGTTGATCCGAACATTACCCTAATTAATGAAATGTTGATTGTTTCCAACGGAGCCGAAATAGTAAAAGTAGACCACCCGGATGAGTATGGAGGGTATCTTCTAAACAGGATTGAAAAAGTAAAAGAACTACAAAGCCAAATCCATGACTCCTATTGGGTCAATCAATACGAAAACCCGTTGAATGCAAATGCATATTATCAATCCTTAGGGAAAGAATTGTGCTTTCAGATTGAAGAAATAGATTACATCTTTATTGGAGTTAGTTCTGGAGGCACCATAACTGGTGTCTCTAGAAAGATCAAAGAAAATTTCCCCAATGCAAAGGTGGTAGCCGTAGATGTTGAGGGTTCTGTTATTTTTAAAGGCCAATCTCAAAAAAGATATATTCCAGGAATAGGATCGAGTATGAAGCCAAAAATTCTGAAAAGAGCAAAGATTGATGAAGTCATTATTACAGATGAAGTCTCTACCATAAACGCCTGCCTGGAATTATTAAGGAATTACAGTTTTTATGTGGGCGGTTCCTCGGGATCTGCATTTGCAGCAATAAAACAGTACTTCAAACAAAACAAACCTGACCGTCCCGTGAACGTGGTCACCATATTTCCTGATAGAGGAGAAAGATACTTTGATACTATTTATGATCCTAAATGGGTTGAGCGTATAAAGGATATAAAGGATATCAGAAGCCTGGAAAAAGAAAACACAATAATCTATTAATACAGTTTATCATCAATCTTCAAAAATGCTAATACAAGACGAACAGAACATTAGAAAAATAGGAATTGACTGGATTAAAACAGTTTCCATGATCCAAGAGGCAGTAAATTGCCTTCATAATGAGGACTTTGCACAACCCATAAAACCCTACTTAAGATACGGAGATCCGAAGAATAGAATTATTGCAATGCCGGCATTTGTAGGGGGAGAAATAAATATGGCAGGTATTAAATGGATATCGAGTTTCCCTGAAAACATTAAAAAAGGTATCCCAAGAGCACATAGTGTAATGATTTTAAATGAAGCAGAGACGGGTAAGCCATTGGGTATTATAAACACAGCCTTATTAAGTATAATAAGAACGGCCTCAGTAAGTGGGTTAGTAGTAAAACACTTTGCCAAGGTTAGGAAACTGTCAGGTATTAAGGTAGGCATTACAGGTTTTGGCCCCATTGGGAGGCATCATGCAGATATGATGTTAGCCCTTTTTGGTGATATGATCAGTAAAGTATATGTGTATGATATAAGAGGTGTAGATGATAAACACGTCAACCATGATAAAATAGAAGTAGTTGATAAATGGCAAGATGCATATTGTCCTGCAGATATATTCATAACATGTACTGTGGCAGACCAGCCTTATATCGACCTTAAACCAGCCGAAGGTTCATTGCACTTGAATATATCATTAAGAGATTATAAGGCGGAAACGTATGAGTGGTTTAAAGACCGGATCATTGTTGATGATTGGGAGGAGGTGTGTAGAGAAAACACTGATATAGAGCGGTTTCATATAGTTAAAGGGTTGGAAAAATCGGCTGTATTCTCGATCACTGACGTAGTCATTAATAGTTGCTTTGCGGGTTTTGAAGATCAGCAACCCATAATGTTTAACCCCATGGGAATGGCAATCTTCGATGTTGCAATCGCCTCATATTATCACATCGAAGAACGCTCCAGAGAAGTAGCACCAGTGAATTAATACAGTTGTGGAAAAAATCATTTTGTTTATATTTATATTGTAAGTCCATAAGTCACTATATTAACTAAAGATTTTCACCTTATTACAAAAACCAAAAACAACATGCTAAAACATAACATCGCCATTATCTTAAGAACTTTTGTGAAGTATAAGGCGGCCTTTGTAATAAATTTGATTGGTCTATCCACAGGCTTAACCTGTAGCCTTCTGATCTACCTTTGGATACAAGATGAAATGAGCTTTGACAAATTTCATGAATTTGATTCTCGTCTTTATCAGGTAATGACCTCTGATCGGGAAAACGATGCCATTGAGGTTACAGAATACACTCCCGGGCCACTGGCAAATACGCTGAAAAACGAACTTCCTGAAGTGGAGTATGCAACCTCAGTATTAAAAACCAATTTGGTCGGTAACCCGGTACTGATGGTGAAAGACCTTAAATTCAAAACTGACGGGTTATATGCAACTTCTGATTTCTTCAAGACATTTAGTTTTGATCTCATCTCTGGAGACCCTGAAAAGGCACTCGAAAATAAAAATGCTATTGCAATATCTTCAAGTATGGCTTCCAAGCTTTTTGGTGATAAACAAGATGTAATGGGCGAAATGGTAGAAGTGGAAAATGTGGGTTCTTTTATGGTGACAGGTGTGTTCGAAGATATTCCCGCCAATTCTTCTTTACAATTCGAGTATATTATTCCCATGGCTGCTTATGAAGAGATTGAATCATGGGTTAAATCCTGGGGTAATAATGGACCTAGCACTTACGTGGTACTGCAAGAAGGTGCACAAATTGATAACTTCAATGACAAAATAGTCGGCTATGTAAAAAAGAATGTTTCGGCTACAGATCAAGAGTTATTTGCAACAAAATTTTCAAGCGCTCACCTTTACGGGAAGTATGAGAATGGGGTGCAGTCAGGAGGTAGAATTGAGTATATTCAGTTATTTGCAATTATAGCGATCAGCATTTTGCTAATTGCTAGCATCAATTTTATAAACCTATCGACTTCCAAAGCTTCACGAAGAATGAAGGAAATAGGCATAAAGAAAGCCTTGGGGTCCACGAGGAAAGCTCTAATATTCCAATACCTTGGTGAATCAATTCTCATGTGTCTTATTTCACTAGCGGTCAGCTTAATTATCGTTTGGTTATTACTGCCACAATTTAATCAGATAACAAACAAACAACTCACACTTGAATTAGACATAAATTTGATCCTAGTTTCATTATCAATAGCAATCGTCATTGGGCTGCTGGCGGGAAGCTATCCTGCATTATACCTCTCCAAAATACGCACTACTTTAGCGCTAAAAGGTAAACTGATTGGCTCAATCAATGAAATGTTGATGCGCAAAGGGCTGGTGATTTTTCAGTTTGTGATATCAATAGTATTTATAATCACAGTAGTGGTGGTTTATCAGCAGGTTAAAATGGTTCAAACCAAAGACCTTGGATATGATAAAGATAATGTAATCTATTTTGATATGGAAGGCAACGTAGACCGTCAGACCTTAAGCACATTTCTGGAAGAATTGAAATCTGTTCAGGGTGTTGTGGGTGCCTCAAGTGCTGAAAATATCATAATAGGTAGGAAAAGTTCTACCAGTGGAGTATCATGGAAAGGAAAACTTGAGGATACAGAAGGTAATTTTGAGTATCATACAATTAACTATGGTTTCATAGAATTGCTAGGGATAGAAATCGACCAGGGAAGATCTTTTTCTGAAGATTATGGTACAGATCAATCTGGTTTGATTCTCAATCAGTCTGCTATAGAGCTCATGGGATTGAAAGATCCCATTGGACAAACTGTTGAGCTATGGGGCAAGCCTTTTGAAATTATAGGTATAGTGAAAGACTTTCATTTCGAGTCGCTTCATCACGAGGTAAATCCCCTGATTTTTAGATTTAGACCAAAAGATAGTAAGATCATTGTAGCAAGAATTAGGGATGGCTACGAAAAGGAAACGTTGGCCAGAATGAAGGACTTTTATGAAGACTTCAATGATGGATATTCATTTAAGTTCAAGTTCATGGATGAAGGTTACCAGGCACAATATACTGGAGAGCAAACAGTAGCATCACTTTCCAAATATTTTACTGGCTTGGCCATTCTTATTTCTTGTCTGGGGTTATTCGGGCTGGCATCGTTTACTCTTGAAAAAAGGAAAAAGGAAATTGGCGTTCGAAAGGTATTAGGGTCTACCGATTTCCAAATAATATATATGCTGGTATATGATTTTTTAAAAATGGTACTGATAGCGATCGTGGTTGGAATCCCAATTGGATATTACCTTTCCGGGTCCTGGCTGGATGGATTTGCATATAAAATCGAGTTGAAATGGTGGATCTTTGCTCTGGCAGCTATTTGCGCTATCTTCATAGCTTTACTCACTGTCGGGTTGCAAGCATACAAAGCAGCAAAAGCGAAACCCACTAAATCATTAAAAGCAAATGAATAAAAGCTGTGATGGAAGTACAACGTTATAATCGATAGATTACTTTCAACTAAGTAAAAACTTATCTGATTTTCATTTTGGCAGTTAAGAACAAAATGAGTCTTAGGCTGAAAAAGTATGCCTTTTGAGAGCACTTCACAAAGGCTAAAAAAACTTACGTGAAAATTCTATTACGCCAATTTTCAATATAAAATTGGGCAATACTGTGTTCAGATCGCAGTAGTTGGTCTATTCCTTTAATATTCACAAATACCGATGGAGTCTAATTCCGAGAAACTTGAAAGAAGCAACATTCAAGATGTGCTGGACCAAACGATGATCCAGAAGGGCATGTTGTTTCATTATTTAAATGAAGATAAATCCAACCTGTATAATGTGCAGATTGCTTTGAGGTTGGTGGGGCCTTTGAATGAGAATCTATTTTTTAAGGCGATAGAAAAGGTACAAGAAAATAACGAAGTTCTGCGCTCGGTGTTTGATTGGGAAAAAATTGATAAGGCACTTCAAATAATTCTAAAGCAGGGACAATTAAAGTCAAAAACCTATGATCTGACTGCTGAGAAGGCCAGCGATCAGTTAAAATTGATTCAAAAGATCTTGTACCATGACCAAAGGAAAAGATTCAACCTCAATCAGACACCAATACGGTTCTTACTTCTCAAATGCAATAAGAACGAACATATTTTTGTAATTACTCATCATCATATACTGTATGATGGTTGGAGCACTGGAATATTACTCAAAGAACTCATCGATAACTATAACCACTTGAATAGTGAAGAAGCCCTTACTAAAGTCAAAAAACCCAGCTATTCTGAGGTGGTGCTTAAATCAATTCAAGCCGTTAATCACGATCAACAGGATGACTATTGGCGGCAATATTTATCGGGATTTTCAATTGGTACTGGAGTGCCTGTTACCAAGAGTAGTGCCGATCAAGAGCGTGAGGTACATAAACATAGTATAACACTAAACGCAGAAAAATTAAATGTCTTCGCCTCTGAGAATAAGATCACAAAAGCTAGCGTATTATATTCTTTGTATGCCTTATTGCTTCATAAATACTCCGGAGATGAAGATGTAGTATTTGGTATCACCGTATCCAGTAGAGACCCTAGAGTTAATGGAATCGATAGGTTGATGGGCAACTTCATCAACTCTATCCCCTTGAGGGTTAGTGATATCGCAAATAGATCTTTTGAGGAGATTGCACATCAACTACAGGAAGATTTAAAAACACATACTCCTTTTTTTGGGACTTCGCTATTCGAAATCAAAAAGATATTGGGATTGGACCCTTCGGAAAATATTTTTAATAGCACGGTTGGGATTGAAAATTACCCCTTAGACAAAGGACTAATAGATAGCATTGATGGCGTTGCAATTGACCTGTATAGTTTATATGAGAATACAAATGTGGATTTAGCCCTGATTGTATTTATAAAAGATACCCTTCAGGTCGATTTTAACTATAAGGGAAACAAATTTGACAGTGGATCAATTGAAATACTGTCTCGGCATTTTACCAAACTACTGGAAAAAGCCATAAAAGAACCAAGTAAGAAGGTAAAGGACTTAAGCCTGGTTTCAGAGCAGGACATTCAAATGATTGAAGAATTCAACAAAAGTGAAGATGGTGTTGAGGTTTCAAATCATACGTATGTTAGCGAATTCGTATCTCAGTCGAAAAGAACTCCAGACCACGTAGCTGTGGTAGCAGGCCGGGAATCGATCACCTATGCAGAATTAGATCAAGAAAGCGACATGGTGGCTTCTTATTTAGCTACTCATGCAGCCAACGAACAGTACATTCTGTTATATTGCCCTATATCAATTGAAATGATCATTGCTGCCTTAGGAATACTAAAATGTGGGAAAGCATTTGTTCCGTTGGATCCTCAGATGGAATCAGATAGATCCTCAAATATTATAAAACAAAGCAGGTTTGGTTGTTTGATAACTAATCTAAAACAGAAGGGAGAGTTGGAGTTTCAAGGAGAGGTGATCACTTGGAAAAGGGGAGATAGAAAGTATGAACCGTACAAAGGAAATGAAGGAAGAGCCGAAAGCATTGCCTATTTAATCTATACAAGTGGTACCACCGGTAAGCCAAAAGGAGTGAAAATTAAACAAAGCAATCTGCTCAATTATTCAAAATGGCTTCAGAAGTATATCAGCTTAGATCCAACATGTGTTTCTCTGCTCACCTCCTCTTTTAGTTTTGATCTGGGTTACAGTTCTGTATTTCCTGTATTGATCAGTGGAGGGAGTGTTCACATGGTAAATAAAGACACTTATCAGAACCCTGACACCCTCACCTCATATATAGCTGATCATCAAATCACATTATTGAAACTAACTCCTTCCCTTTTTAGCACTTTTAAAGAAGCAGAAAATATATATAACAATGTTTTAGATTCGGTAGAGACGGTGCTTCTGGGTGGTGAAAGTCTACATCCGGAGGACATCAGGTCAATGAGTGAGTGTTACCCATCTATTAGTTTTATCAACCACTATGGGCCTACCGAAGCAACTATTGGCGCAATAGCTCATAGAATAGATAATCCTCATGGAGTGTCTGAACAGATAATTGGAAAGCCCATTGCTCAAAACAAGGTGTATATCCTTGATAATTGCAATAATATAATGCCACTTGGAATGCAGGGACAATTATGCATAACAGGGCCAGGTGTTGGAGCAGGGTATTTGGATGACTCGAAACTTACAAATGAAAAGTTTATAAAACTTGGGAATGCCAAGTACCAACTATATAAGACAGGAGATCTTGCCAAATGGCTGCCAAATGGTACAATACAGTTTTTGGGTCGGGAAGACAGACAAGTTAAAATTCGGGGATATAGAGTAGAATTATCTGAAATAGAGGCAAAGATTGCTTCTCACCCTTCGGTGAGTGAAGTAGCCGTCTTGTACCTAAACAATCACCTACTAGTAGCTTATTACGTGCAAAAGGCAGAATTAAGCCATGATGAATTGCCTGAATTTCTTACTAAGTTATTACCTGATTACATGGTGCCTGCTAATTTTATAAGAGTAGACCAAATTCCGCTGACGGCCAATGGTAAAGTTGATGCAAAGGAACTGAGCAAAATTGATTACGACAATGGGCCTGAGTATCGCAGTCCCACCACGGAATTGGAAAAAATGTTGGTGATGATTTGGGCAGAGATTCTTGGTGCGGAAAGAGTAGGGATAACAGATGATTTCTTTACGTTAGGAGGAGATTCTATCAAATCAATTCAAATATGCTCACGAGTGAGACGAGCAGGGTATGAGCTGCAGGTAAAAGAAGTTTTAAGGTATCGAACCATTCAAAAGATTTCTCATCGGTTAAAACCCAGAAATGTTATTGCAGATCAATCCACAATTCAAGGCATTGCTGACTTAACCCCTATTCAAAGATGGTTATATGAGAGTCCAATAGAACACAAGGATCACTACAATCAGTCAGTAATACTTGAATTTGATAAAATCATTGATGCCATTACTATCGATAAGATTTTCACAAAACTCATTTCTCATCATGATGCATTGAGGATGCGGATAGTAAATGTGAGTGACCGTTGGCAGATAGAGAATTTGGCAAGTGATCAGTATGCGGAGATTATTGAAGTGGACCTTTCAGGGAAGAAGAATAAAGATAAATATCAGCTGGAGGCGGCCAATGAGTTGCAAGAATCAATTGATGTAGAAAATGGGCCACTAATAAAGCTGTGCCTATTCCAAGATGAAGGTCATTGCAAACTATTAATAGTTGTTCATCACTTTGTGATTGATACTATTTCCTGGAGAATACTAGTGGAAGATTTTAATGATTTGTTAAACCAGGTTTTGAAGGATGAGCAATTGAAACTCCCTCTCAAGACAGATGCCTACTTGCTGTGGTCCACTTCCCTAAACGAATACATAAACAAAAAACAGCACCTGGAGTCACTCGATTACTGGGTTTCTGAAACACAAAAACAAAACGAACCTCTGGTTAGAAGTGGAAAGCCACAAATCAACCCAATTAAAACCCAGACCATTAGTCGGGAGCTTGACGAACAACAAACCCAAAGGTTGTTAAAGGGTTCAGGGCAGTACTTAAAATTGGAGATAAACGATATACTACTCGCAGCATTGTTTCTCTCGATGAAAGAGACGTTGGGAAAGAATAAAATGACGATCGATTTGGAAAGTCATGGTAGAGAGGAGGCAATCCTCAACATGGACCTGAGTAGAACAATAGGATGGTTTACGACCTTGTTTCCATTTGTTTTTGAGACGTCTAGCACCGATACACTGATGATCTTGCGGCAGTTAAAAGATAAATTACGGAAAATCCCCAACGGAGGATTGGACTACTTGCTACATAGATACTATGCTAAAGCAAGGTCATTAAAACAGCAACAATCACAAATCAAGTTTAACTATCTTGGGGAGTTTGATTTTAACAAACAGGCAGGAAATTTTCATGTCACTGAAGATTTCAAAGGTTTGGAATCCAACCCTGAGGATTGGAAAGGCTATGATTGGGAAATAGTTGGGTTGGTCAGGAATAATCGTTTAAAATTGAGTATCTCTTTTGTTGAAAATTGGTATGATAAGAGTTTTGTGAGCAGTTTTTTAGACTCTTATCAGAGGCAGTTGATGGATGTGGTGGAGGTTTGCGCACATCAAACTAAAAGAGTTTTAAACCCAAGTGACTTAACCTATTCGGAGCTCTCCATTCAGGAACTCGACAGACTTCAACAGAAGTATAATATTCAAGATGTTTACCCACTATCCCCAATGCAACAGGGGATGCTGTTTCATACGTTGTTAAACGAAAACGCTGGTCACTATAATGAGCAAAAAATGATTGCTGTTACCGGTAAGCTCAATATAGATGTTTTTGTTAAAAGCCTGGGCGATTTGGTGGATTCATATCCTGTGCTAAGAACGGCATTTCTACACCGCGATTTTGAACAACCCTTGCAGGTGGTTTTATCGGAAAGGGAAGTAAACTTTGAGTTTATTGACTTAAGAGATAAAATGACCGATGTGGAGGGAGAACAGCTTGTCGAGAGCTATTGCCTCAAAGATCAAAACATAAATTATGACCTGGAAAAAGACCCTCTGATGAAAGTAACTGTTCTTCAGTTGGAAGATGACAGGTACAAAATCTTATGGAACCATCATCACATTATGATGGATGGGTGGTGCATGGAAATGATATTGCAAGATGTGAGAGAGTTTTATAGGGCCAGGCTGAAAAATGAGCAGATTGTATTGCCTGACCCTACACCTTATTCCTCCTACATCGCCTGGCTAAGAACACTGAATAAATCGAAGTCACTTAAATACTGGGCCGATTACCTTGATTCTTATGAGCATTCAATAGGGGTGCCTGTGAGCAAAGCGGGGTATACCCAGCGCCCCTATAAGCATAATACAGAAAGATTACATTTTGATCCGGAAGAAACAAAACGCCTCAAGAGTTTCTCAAACAGCGTAAAAATTACCCTTAATAATATTTTTACAACCATTTGGGGTATTGTTATTGCCAAATATAATAATGTAGATGATGCTGTCTTTGGTATGGTTGTTTCGGGGCGACCTGCCGCAGTTGATGATGTTGATAAGATCATTGGTCTATTTATAAATACTATTCCTGTACGTATTCAATTCAATTCAAACCAAACCGTTTTAGGCCTTTTTGACCATATACAGCAAAAGGCACTTGAGAGTGAGCCGCATCATTATCAATCACTGGCAGAGATCTTTTCTGCTCACAGATTAGGGGACCGGTTATTTGATCATTTCATGGTTTTTGAAAAACATACGGTGCTCAATTATCAAAACCACAAAGGCGAGGAGGACAGCTTCTGGATAAGTGATTATCAACGGCTAAATCTTAATAATAATTATGATTTCTGGATTAGAATCTCTGCGCATAATGAAATTGACATTAGCTTCGAATACAATGTAAATCGATTTGACAGCGACCTTATCTCAAGCTTAGCAGCTTGTTTTAAGAGAGTTTTGAATCTGGTTATAGAAAATCATGGCATCAAGGTTAATGAGCTAGATTTATTTTCGGCTGAGGAGAAAGCAAAATTTGTCGAAGGCTTAAGAAGCACCCAACGACAGATTTCTAAAGACAAAACTTATATCCCATATTTTAAGAAGCAAGTGTTTAAAACTCCTCAAAACATTGCAGTAGGTCATAATGGAGTACAGCTTACTTATTCAGAATTATATAAAAGAACATTGAGCCTTGCCGAAAGGATGTATCACAAGGGGGTAAAGTCCGGAGATCGAATAGCCATCTTTCTCCCAAGGGGTATTGATATGCTCACAGGAATCCTGGCTGCGTTTGAGTGCGGTGCTGCATACGTGCCAATAGATATACATTACCCTCCTCATCGTATCAAGGAAATATTGACAGACAGTGAAGTGGCACTAATAGTCATATCTGAAGATCTGGTCAAAAAGTCAGAAGAGATAATATCGGTAAATCAAGCATACTTATTAGTCGAGGAAATAGAGACGAAGTCTGCGAGTAGCACAGAACCCCCATGTAAAAAAAACACCTCAGACTTGGCGTATATGATATACACCTCGGGTTCTACCGGCAGGCCCAAGGGAGTTCAAATCCATCAATTGGGGATGATAAATCATATCCAGGCCAAGATCGATGCACTTGGCCTACATGCGGGGGATACCATTGCGCAAACAGCATCACCATGTTTTGATATTTCCGTGTGGCAGTTTTTGGCGGCTTTGTTGATAGGTGCTAGGACTGAAATTATTGACAATGATGTTATTTTAGAAACCAGGGAGTTAATAGCCACCCTTGAAGATAAGAAGGTAACAATCTTTGAATCTGTACCCTCATTACTGAGTGTGTTTTTAGAAAATTTGTCGGATAAAACTCACCGAATACTGCCTGAGCTAAGATGGATGATACCTACTGGCGAACCCCTCAACGACACACTGGTCAAAAAATGGTATGCATGTTTTCCTGATATTCCACTACTAAATGCCTATGGCCCCACAGAAGCCTCTGATGATGTCACACACTATGTGGTGCCTGATTTAGGCGATGAAGCCACTGTCATCCCTATTGGCAAACCTATTCAAAATACCCAGGTAATAATTATGAACAAAGATATGGAGGTGTGTCCACCTTGGGTATCAGGAGAAATTTGTGTAGCTGGTATGGGTGTAGGCATGGGCTATTGGAAAGCCAAAGAAAAAACAGAGAAGGCATTCGTTAAAAACCCATTACAACTGGCTTCGGGCTATAATACATTATACAAAACAGGAGATCTTGGCTATTTACAGCCAGATGGTAATATCGTTTGTTTGGGTAGAATAGATGATCAGGTGAAGATTAGAGGTAATAGAATAGAGCTGACAGAAATAGAGGTCGTTTTACACAAGTTGACAGACCTTAAGGAGGCAGTAGTAACAACTCGTGGGGTAGGGTCTGAAAAACAACTTGTCGCTTTTTATGTGGCCAGTCGTGAGCTGTCTAAAGAAGAAATAACAACACACTTGTCGACATATTTGCCTGCTTATATGATACCGGTATATATGGTACAGGTAGATAAAATACCCCTTACCACAAACGGGAAGGTAGATTACAAACAGCTCCCAAAAATCAACTCCGAGAAATCGGATGAGCTAGAACTTCCAGCAAATGATATCGAAAAGCAACTAGTAGATATCTGGTCTTTGGTCTTGAAGATGGATAAAAATGAGATTGGTGTTGAATATAGCTTCTTTGACTTAGGAGGACATTCTTTATCAGCAACGATTTTGATAAATAAAATTCAAAGACACTTTGGAGTTGATATCAGGCTTAAAGAAATCTTTGACAAGCAAACCATTAGGCAGTTGGGCCAATTTATCGCGGCTATAGTGCAGCCAGAAATCGGGCAAGATACCAACAAAGAAATTATAGAAATTTCGATATGAGTATAGATCAATTTATAAATGATCTTAGAAGCAAGCATGAGATAGTACTATCAGTGGTTGGAGGTGAACTTAAAGTGAAGGTTCCCAAAAACAATCTTAACGATGAGCTGATAAATCACATCAAAAGCAAAAAATCTGAGATCATTTCATTCGTTGAAGAAAATAAACGGTTGGGCACTTCAATTGGGAAGGCGCCTCATAGGGAATTTTTCCCCTTGTCTTCTGCGCAAAGAAGGATATATATTCAGCATAATCTTGATACAGACAATGTGGCCTACAATATGCCAAATGGCGTCTGGATATCTGGGGCTCTTGATGTTATCAAATTACAGAATGCCTTTAAAAGGTTAATTCAAAAACATGAGATTTTAAGAGCCACTTTTTATACCATCAATGACGCCATTGTTCAACATATCAATGAAAACATCAACTTTGAAATTGATATTATCCTGGACATACCTGAAAATCCATTGCAGGATTTTGTACGCCCATTTGACCTGGAAAAAGGCCCGTTACTGCGAGCTGGGTTAATAAAGTATGAGGAAAACAGGCATTTGCTTCTAATTGATATCCATCACATCATTACAGATGGTATATCTCAAGGGTTGTTGATTAAGGATTTTATGGCCATATATAACAACACAGAAGCCTTAACAACTCAGTACTTGTACCGAGATTATGTAGAATGGTCATTAAGTGAGCATTACAAAAAGGAGCAAGAAAAGCAGAAAGTATTTTGGTTAAAAGAGTTTGAAAACAAGGTCCCAATTCTAGAGCTACCTACCGACTTCAAAAGACCTTTGCATAAGGCATTTTCAGGCGACCTTATCCGATTTGAATTTGATAAACTCGAAACACAAAAATTACAACAATTGGCAAAAGATCAAGACGTAACAGTCTTTATGCTTCTTATGGCCATCTACTTCGTGCTTTTGTCTAAAGTGAGTAATCAGGAAGATATAGTAATAGGGACACCAACTTCTGGCCGACAACACGATGACCTGGCCGACCTTTTAGGGGTCTTCGTAAACACGCTCCCAGTAAGAAATACGTTGTCGGGCATTATCAGTTTTAATAAATTCTTAAACATTTTAAGAAAGAAAACTTTACAATGTTTTGATAACCAGGCATACCAATATGACGATTTGGTAAAAGCATTGGATATAAAGAGAGAATCTGCGCGTAACCCATTATTTGATGTCACTTTTTCTTATAAGAATTTTGAGAATCAGACACTCAACTTACCCGACTTAACAATATCTCCCTATGAAGTTGATCATAAGGTTTCTAAGTTTGACTTGATGTTGACCGCAGGGCTTGAGGAGGACAGAATTGTATGTGAGTTAAATTATTCAACAGAATTGTTCGAGCACCGGACGATAGCCAGATTTATAGACTGGTACAAACGAATTGCTAATGTGGTGTTGGCAGATTCTCAAACTAAAATCTCAGATATTGCTATAATCCTTGATCGTGAGAAGGATTTTATTCTCAACGAGGTGAATGCGACACGAGCTGAGTATCCCCGTGATGCTTCTGTCATAGAAATGTTTGAGCAGCAAGCGAATAAGTCTCCAGAGGCAATAGCC
Organism: Fulvivirga sp.; assembly: GCF_040218215.1. Classification (NCBI taxonomy): domain Bacteria; kingdom Pseudomonadati; phylum Bacteroidota; class Cytophagia; order Cytophagales; family Fulvivirgaceae; genus Fulvivirga; species Fulvivirga sp. Next base: position 34,858 of record NZ_JAVJQL010000019.1, on the reverse strand, counting down.
ATAGAATTTGGAGAGGACAAGGTATCATATAGAGATCTTAATCGTTTATCTGATAATTTGGCCATAGACTTAAAAGGAGCAAATCCTGCTGCAGGAGACAGGGTAGGTATTTTAGCAGGAAGGACATTCGAATCCATAGTGGCAATGATCGCCATTTTGAAATGTGGAGGGGCCTATGTTCCTCTTGATCCGGATTATCCTGTCAGTCGGCTAGAATCGATGCTAAGCAGCTGCCAGGCCAGTGTAGTGTTAGCTCATCCTTCCTTTACAAATAGACTCAACCAAAAATATGATGTAATTCCCATTAATTCTGATGACCTGGATAGTAGAAATACAGATGATCTTGATAAAATGCCAACCGCTGCGGTTGATTTGGCCTATATCATGTTTACATCAGGTACCACGGGAGTGCCAAAGGGTGTAGGCGTTACACATAGAAATATTTTGAGGCTGGTGATCAATAGCAACTATACACCCTTGGACGATTCGATACGGGTCATGCAAACGGGGGCACCATCTTTTGATGCCATTACTTTTGAAATATGGGGGCCACTTCTTAATGGAGGTACTGTATGTCTGATTGACAAGGACAAATTACTGAACACGGAAGAGTTGACCAGCACATTGATTTTTCATCAGGTAAATACGATGTTTCTAACAACACAGCTGTTTAATCAACATGCAAGTGTAGACCCTAGCCTATTTGGCTGCCTCAAACATCTGATGGTAGGAGGTGAAATATTAAACACAAAATTAGTTCAGCTTGTTTGTGAAGCAAACCCTGATTTACATTTCAGTAATATTTATGGTCCCACAGAAAACACCACGTTTTCAACTAGCTGTACGATAAATGCTGATAATCTGGAAGTCTTACCGATTGGCAAGCCTATTAGTAATTCATCAGCATATATTGTTGATAAGTATAACAACCTGCAGCCCATTGGTATTCCGGGAGAATTGCTGGTAGGGGGAGATGGGTTGTCGTTAGGATATGTTAATAACAGGGAGCTGACGGACAAGAAGTTTATCGTTGATCCTTTTGCTCAAGGTCAAAAGGTTTATAAGACAGGAGATCTTGCCCGATGGTTACCCGATGGTAATATCGAATTCATCGGCAGAATAGACAGCCAGGTTAAAATTCGTGGCTTTAGAATTGAACTAGGGGAAGTAGAGCATCAGATACGTAGTCACTCAAAAATAACCGATGCCGTTGTAGAAGTAAAAATTCATAATTCCACCAAGCACCTTGTAGGATACTATGTCTCTGATAAAAAAGTATCAGAAAGGGAAATTGGAGAATATCTGTCTTCGAAACTCCCGGAATACATGGTGCCGGCCTACCTGATGCGTGTGCCTTCAATGCCCATAACTTCCAATGGCAAAGTAGATAGGAGTAAGTTGCCTGAACCTTCTTTTAAAACCGACAAATACCAAAAACCTACTACACCAGAGGAAAAAGTAATTGCAAAACTTTGGCAGGAAACCTTAGGGATAAAAAAAGTTGGTGTAAACGATAATTTCTTTAGTCTGGGGGGTGATAGTATAAAATCGATCCAGATTTGTTCCAAAATAAAGGAGGCGGGCTATAATGTTACGGTAAAAGATATTTACAATTTCCAATCGGTAAGAGAGTTGGCTAAGCATATGAAACCAAGAACCGCTTTTTCTGTAGAACAAAAAGCAGCTGCAAAAGCGGCACTTACGCCTATTCAAAGGTGGTTTTTTGAAACCACTTCTACCGACACCCATCACTTTAACCAATCGGTGCTTCTCGAATTTAAGGGTGGATTAAAAGGCCAAACTGTTTATAAAGTATTTGATCATTTGATGGAGCACCACGATGCTCTGCGAACTGTGCTTATCGAGGAGAAAGGAGAAAGGATGATGGAATGCTTACCAAAAGAAAGGTTTGCACTAAAAGTTGAAGAATATACTATAGATGAAGATAATCTACTTGAAGATATAATTAGGGATCGTGCCAACTGTTTACAGTCAACGATAAGTATTTCTCAAGGTCCACTGTTCAGATTGGCATTATTTCATAAACAGGACGGATGTAGCTATCTGCTTATAATCATTCATCATTTAATTGTTGATGGGCTGTCATGGAGAATACTATTTCAGGATATTGAAATACTGATAAATCAACTCTCCTCTTCAGCTAAGATTCAATTACCTGAGCAAAGCAACTCGTTCCTGGAGTGGTCACATTACTTGCAAAACCGATTGAAAGCGAAAAGCTACATTGATGCGGTAACCTATTGGAAGGGCTTAAGCCACGCAGATGTCAAATCGTTTGACCGGGATAAACTAGGAAGAAATACTGTAGGAGAAAGTTTAAGAAAAACATTTACCCTGGATTCGGGATATACAAAAAAACTTCTATCGTCAGCCAATATCCCCTTTAAGACTAATGCCAATGATTTATTAATTACCGGTCTTCTTTTGGCTTTTAACAGATATTATGGTTGCAAGGCTGTACAAGTAGACCTGGAAAGTCATGGCAGACATCAGGAAAGCTACGATCTCGACATCAACCGCACAATCGGATGGTTCACTTCTATTTATCCTGTAGTGTTAAGGTATGACAATGGGTCGTTGGATGAAACGATACGGTCTAATAAGGAAACCCTTAGAAATGTACCCAACGTGGGTTTGGATTATATGGTCATGAAGTATCTCGATCATTCACAATCACTAGATCATATTCAACCTTCACGGATCAGCTTTAATTATCTGGGGCAATTTGATTCGGACATTGAGAATAAATCTTTTTCGATTAGCAATTTGGATATTGGAAACAATATTTCTCCAGACGCGAATCGACCATATGAGTGGGACGTTGCCGGATGGGTGGTTAAAGGACAGCTAGAGCTTGGTATCAGATATAGTGGAGAACAATATCATGAAGCTACAATCGAAGGGTTTATTAATGATTTGGAGGCTGTACTCAAAGAACTCATAGACTACTGTCATAATTACAAAGGAGTTAAACTCAGCCTTGCGGACATTACCCATAAAAGCCTGAGTTTAGCTGAGTTGGATAAGCTACAAAACAAGTATGATCTTGAAGATGTGTATGAGTTGTCTCCGATGCAGGAAGGAATGCTGTTTCACTCAATGTATTCCCCACAATCTGCACATTATTTTGAGCAAATGACATTTAGGTTGGAAGGGGAGCTGGAGTTGTTGCAGCTTGAGAATAGCATGAATGAACTTATTAAGAGAAATGCCATATTAAGAACGGCCTTTGTCGCAGAGGGGCTTGATTTCCCTGTTCAGGTTGTTTTACGGGAAAAGGAAATAGAATATTCGTTCCATGACTATCGAAAAATTCGGGGAAGAAAAGCAGTAGAGGAAAAAGTCAAAGAGTTTTTAATTAAGGATAAGTCAGAGAAGTTTGACCTTGCTTCAGGTGCCCTTATGCGTTTATCTCTATTACAACTTAGAGATCAAGAATACGAGCTTATCTGGGATTTCCACCATATTCTTATGGATGGATGGTCGGTAGGCAAAGTCATCAACGAGTTTGTGCAACTATATTTAAAAAATATAAATGGAAAGAAGCTCGCTTTAGCAAGGTCTAAACCTTACAGCAAGTATATCAACTGGCTGCAATCGGTTAATAGACAGAAATCATTAGAGTACTGGGAGCAGCAATTAAAGGAGTATAATCAGTTGGCTACTCTTCCACAAAAGCCAGATATAGAAACTTCAGATGCACCTGTCGAACTCCAGTCACAAACCCTTGTCTTGCAGAAGAAAGAGAAGGAGAAGTTGGATAAGATGTGCGCAACAATGGGCGTTACTGCAAATACTGTTCTTCAGGCGGCTTGGGGGCTACTCCTGATGAAATATAATAATAACAACGATGTAGTTTTTGGGTCAGTTGTTTCTGGTCGACCGGCAGATATAGAAGATATCGACAGCATGATTGGCTTGTTCATCAATGCTATTCCCGTGAGAATCAGATCAGATTTTTCGGAGACAATTCCCGAGTTTGTGAGGAAGGTTCAGCAAATAAGTGTGACGGGCGCTGATCATCATTATATACCACTGGCGACTGTTCAAGGAGCCCATCCACTAGGAAGAAAACTACTTAATCATATTTTCATTTTCGAAAATTATCCAGTTGAGCAGTCTCTTCTGGCAAATCATGACCTAAACAACACTGCCCCATTTGAGGTGAAGAGCTTTCAGATGAATGAGCAAACAAACTATGATCTGACTATAATAGTTCTGCCTCGGGATGAATTCGAAATCCGTCTGGATTATAATGTAAAGGTTTATTCAGAAGGGGTGGTAAAGCAGGTGTTGGATTCTTTACATCTCATTTTAACATCATTCTTTGATGAAGACATCACTGAGTTAGACCATGTTAAATGGATATCTGAGGACTATGACAAAAGAGTAAAAACTGTTGACAGCAGAAGGAAGGGCAATGATAGTGATAGCCCCATTGAAATATTCCACAATCTACAAGCGAAGCCTGATTCCAATGTCTTAATCTCAGGGGACAAAAGGTTTTCCTATTCCGATATTGATAAAATGAGCGATTTACTGGCCCTCGAATTGAGGCATACATACAAAGTTCATGCACAGGATCTGGTGTGTCTTGATTTACACACACCAGATCTCATGCTGATTGCTACGCTGGCCGTATGGAAAGTAAGTGCTGAATTTTTTATTATTCAATCGGACCGCTCCTATGAAAACAGTCAGAAGGTTTTTGGGCCAGAAATAACCAAAGTGTATTTAAGAGATAACATGGGATTCTTGCCAAACGATGCTGGGTTTACTATAAACCTGGAGGAGTTTGATTTCCATGAAGACACATCCTCAGAGGCACCCAAGCCTGGCTCGGAAAGAGCTCCGTTGTTCTATTTTGAAGATAACAGTGGTAAAGAGTTTAGAGAGCATACCATATCTGCCAGTTCTGTGACCGGCCTTCTTTCTACTTTTAAAGAAGTGCTCGGTCATAAAGGTAATTCAAATAACAGTGTTCTCTTCCTTGATACTGTTCGCTCAGAGTTTGAAGTTCTCTGTTTACTATCTGCAGTATTCAATGGTTATGTCGTATTAGCCAAGCAGCCGGTAGAAAAGGACAAATTGGAGAGTAAACTTGAGATAGAATCTCCTGAATGGGTTGTTGGGGCATCATCAAGTATATATCACCTGTTAAAAGCGGAAAATTCTATCTTGAATGAGAAACAAAATATAATAGTAACAGATGGAGAGTTGCTGTCGAACTTTTCAAGAAAACTAGCTACAGAACATTGTTATAACATTTTCAATACACTGGTTATTAAAGGCCAGGCCGCATTCATTGGTTTTGTTGCTTATAAACAGGCTGATGAGCATTTTACTCAGAGTTTTCTGGGAAGTCGAAAAGCATATGTTTTGAATGACCAGCAGGAATTGATGCCAATAGGTGTTCGTGGAAATTTATACATAAGTACTAATGCAGACGTGAAGAGCACAAAAGTTCGAGGGAATGATGAACATATTTTCCCCAATCCCTTTGAGCCAGAAAAGCTTTTGTATAAAACCACCATAATGGCAGCTTGGGATGAAAGTGATTCGATAATAGTTTTCGATGAAAATGAGGGAAACAATGATCCTCTTACCGTAGAAAAGTCATTAAACAAGCACCCTGCTGTAGAATATTCGGTGATTAAAAAAATTGAGAAGCAGGGTATTCACAAATCACTGGCCTACTTTAAAAAAATTGAGAAACAACCATCAATTACAGAAAAAGAGGAGGTGGTTATAAACAGCCCTGTCAATAAGGTGAGCTCGCTTGATGAGGCCGATAGGAAAGACCTGATAAAAATAGGTACCGGACCAAAAGTCAAAGTCCCTGAAGACAAAACATTTACCGAATTACTTATTGATCAAACAGCAAAAACACCTGACAATACTGCGGTTTCATGTGGCGGGCTTGAGCTCAGTTATAAACAATTATTTGAGCGGTCTGTGGCTTTATCCAACTATTTGGATGATTATAACCTTTCTTCGAAAGCCAGAATCGCCCTATATATGCCTAGAGGTATAGACATGCTAGTGTGTATTCTTGCTGTTTTTCAAAGAGGCTCGGCCTATGTACCAATAGATACAGGGTATCCATCGGTCAGAGTAAACCAGATTTTAGAGGACAGCGAAGTCGAACTGGTACTGTCGACAGAAGATCTTATCCCGAATATTGATGAGCAGCAGTTGAATAGTCTGAAGTCATGCTTGTGTATAGAAAACCTACAACACCTAGAAAATGTAGCACCGGTTGAGCAGGCAGCTATCAACAGAAAGCCCAATGATATTTCTTATATCATATATACCTCAGGAACTACCGGAAAACCTAAGGGTGTGATGGTCCACCAACGCGGAATGATCAACCACCTCTATGCAAAAATTAACAGCCTGAAAGTATCCCAAAATGATGTGATTGCCCAAACAGCATCTTCATGTTTCGACATCTCGGTTTGGCAATTTCTGTCGGCATTGCTGGTGGGGGGTAAAACATTTATTATAAACAGCGACACCGTCATGAACCCATTGGCACTAGCCCATACTTTGAAGCAGGAACGGATAACAATAATGCAGTCGGTACCTTCGTTGCTGACGCTTTTTATCAATGAAATGAGTGAGCAGAATGTTCATTCTTTAGGGCATTTGAGATGGATGGTGTCAGTTGGCGAGCCTTTAACAGTTTCACAGGTGCAGAAATGGTATAGCCTTTATCCTGATATCCCGATACTAAACTCCTATGGGCCCACAGAGGCGTCTGATGCAATCACACATGATGTAGTGGACAGACCCAAAAAAGATCAAGTAACCATTTCTATTGGCAGGCCTATTCAAAATGCTAAAGTGTATATTTTAAATGAGCACATGCAGCTATGCCCTTATGGTGTGACAGGAGAAATTTGTGTAGCAGGTTTGGGTGTTGGAAAAGGGTACTGGAAAGAAAAACAAAAAACGGAACGGGCATTTATTCCTAACCCTTTCGATAGCGATCGAAATTTTAATACACTTTATCGAACAGGAGATCTGGGGTATTTACTTCCCGATGGAAATTTCTTTTGTTTAGGAAGGCTAGACCATCAGGTAAAAATTAATGGCAACAGAATCGAGTTAAACGAAATCGAACACCACCTGGCTGAGTCTGATGTGATTAAAGAAGCGGCAGTCGTTGTTATAGAGAGTCATGACAAGAAAGTTTTAAAAGCCTTTTTCGTTTCTAAGAATGATGTCTCCGGTAAACAAATCATAAAGTTTTTATCTTCTAGGTTACCAGATTACATGATCCCTCATTTGTTTCAAAGACTGGGGAAGATGCCCCTTTCTACGAATGGAAAACTCGATAGGAAAAAACTTAAAGAATACCATTCAACTTATAGGGGAGATTTAAAATTCGAGTTGCAGTCTTATTTGTCTTACTTTCTACCAGGCCACATGATTCCTGACTTATTCATCGAAACGGAGGGAACAGAAGTGGAAATCAGGGAGCTCGAATCATCGCCCAATTTATTACAACTGGAAGATGATCACCCAAAGACCGAACAGGAAAAAATTCTTCTGAATATTTGGTCAAAAGTGTTAAACATAAAGAACGTAAAGCCTACAGATAACTTTTTTTATATTGGTGGGGATTCGATTAAATCCATCCAGATAAGTTCTAGAGTGAGATCGGTTGGGTATGATATCACAGTAAAAGAAATCTTTGAAAACCCTACCGTGCGGGAGCTGGCCTTAAAGCTGAAAAAGTATGTAGAAGCGTCTGATCAGTCACCGGTTTTGGGTGAGTCTATTCTATCTCCAATACAAGATCATTTTTTTGCTCAACATAGGATAAATGATCATCACTATAACCAATCGATCTTGTTAGGCCTTGCCAAAAGAGTTAGTCCCAACCTCATCAAAACTGTATTTAAAAATCTCTTACAGCATCATGATGTGTTGAGAAGCATCTTTCATACATCAGAACGGCCGGTCATTTCTGAGCAACTTGATCCCGATAGTGGTTTTTCAGAACCAGAAGTGATGCTTTATACTGACAAGAAGAAATTTGACACTGAGGAAAAAAGACTTGTGATCTTTAATGAAGTTCAGTCCAGCCTTAACCTGTCTAAAGGGCCTCTTCTAAAGATGGTTATGTTGGATATGGGTAGAAGTTACCAACTTTTAATTGTTGCCCATCACCTGATAATGGATGGGTTTTCGTGGAGAATCTTGCTTGAAGACTTCAACACACTTATAAAGCAATCTTTAGAGAATAGCCCGTTATCCTTACCAGCAAAGACAGACTCGTATAAGGCTTGGGCCCAAGACTTAGAGGTGTACAAAAATTCTCACCACTATAAACAAAGCCGTATATTTTGGGAAAACTACTTGAAGGCGGCCCCTCAACATCAGTTAAAGCCTGACAACCCCAAAGGAAGTAGAAAAGTGAAGTATACGCAGGTTCAGTCGTTTACACTTGAGTCGGATCTTACTGAAAAATTGACTACTTCTGCCAACTCCGCATTTAATACCCAAATTACAGATCTGCTGCTATCAGCGTTTTTGTTAAGTATAAAACAGCCTAAGATAAGTGTTGAACTTGAAAACCACGGTAGAGAAAATGTTGGCAAAGTTAATGTCAGCAGAACCATTGGGTGGTTTACAAGCATACATCCAGTTGTGTTGGAGCGTGTGGTTGGAGCACCATTATCATCTGTTATCAAAAACGTTAAGGAAACAATTCGTTCCGTGCCCAACAAAGGAATGGATTACCTCCTGCTTAGGCAACAACTTCTACAAGATGGGGTTGGAGTTGAATTAATAGAAAATGCTCAAACTGTTTTCAATTACCTGGGAACGATTGATAACAATCTGGAAGCGGAACATTTTAGTCTGCTCACTACACCTAAAGGGCATGAAATTTCTCCCGAAGCAACTAGAGATTATGAATGGGCAGTATCCGGAATAATAATTAATAAAAAATTAACTATAAGTGTATCGTACAGTGAGCAACGATTTGGAAAAAGTACAATGCAGGATCTTGTCGCTAAATTCAGAGATAATTTGATACATATAGCAAACTATTGCCAGGACAGAAACCTGCCGGAACTGACCCCCTCTGATGTAACATTCAAAGATGTCAAATCTGAGTGGTTGGCTAAAATTCAACAAAATCAGCAATTGGAAGATGTGTATCCTCTTTCACCCATGCAGGAAGGGATGCTTTTCCATTCATTAATGGATAGCGAGGCCAGCTATTATCATCAGCAAATTCGATACACAATAAGAGGTGAGGTTAAAATAGCTTCTGTGGAGGCCGCAATAAACCATATTGTAAAGCATCATGCAGTGCTGAGAACAGCATTTTACTCGGAAGACCTGGACAGGCCGCTCCAAGTTGTGCTGCAAAATAGGAAAGCGGATTTTAAATTTTATGACTTTTCCAACCATGACGACTCAGAGATGGTCGATTTGGTTAACAACATCCTAACGACAGACCTCGATAAACGTTTTGACTTGGCTCATGGGACACTATTTAGGCTTACGATTGTGAAGACCGCAGCTAAAGCTTATGAATTCATTTGGAGTTATCATCATATATTGATGGATGGCTGGTGTTTGGGAATGGTTGTCCGTGATTTTATGTTAGGATATGCTCAGCATAAGAGGGTGGGTTATTTAAGTCCGTTACCGCAAGCAGAACCTTATTCAACCTATATCAAGTGGTTAGAAGAATATGATACACAATTAAGTCTTGATTTTTGGAGCGATTATTTGGAAGATTATGAGCATGCTGTTCATCTTCCACAACTAGACCGGGCGAAGGATGAGCAACAGTATACACCTGATGTTCTAAAAGTGGTTATTTCGAAGAAGCAAACGGCTGAACTGAAGAAGTTAAGTGCGGTGCATGGAGTAACCTTAAACAATATATTGAAAACGGCATGGGGGATACTTCTGGCGAAATACAATGGGCTGGATGATGTGGTTTTTGGAGCAGTAGTGTCTGGCAGACCTTCTCAAATAAAGGGTGTTGAATCTATTATAGGTCTTTTTATCAACACCATACCTGTAAGAATTCAATTGGAAAACGAAGAATCAATAATCGACCTGATCAAAAAGGTACAAAATGATGCTCTGCTCAGTGAGAACTATCACCATACACCTTTACCAGACATCCAGTCTCTAATAGACAGCGGGAAGGAAATAGTGGACCATATTTTTATATATGAAAACTTTCCGTTATCAGATCAAAACCAGGCGCTGACAGATACCCTGGATTTTGAAATATCAAATGTGGAAGTCAAAGAACTGAATAACTACAATTTGTCGGTAACAGCGCTGCCTGGTGATGAAATAGAGGTTCTTTTTGAATATAATGCCGAGGCATTTGCAGCGCATATGATTAGAGGAATGGCCAATCACTACCACACTATTTTGGATCAAATTACAATTGATATTAACCAGGATATACGTGCGGTAGAGTTTCTAACAGCTGATGAAGTTGAGTTCTTTGAGAGTATCAATAGTCATAATTTAACTTACTGCCCGGACCAAAATTTCCTCTACCTACTGAAAAAGCAAATAGATAACAGCCCCAATAAAGTGGCCGTTTCTCATGATGGCCAAACCTGCACGTATTTGGATCTATGGAGGCGGTCTAACAGGATTTCTAATCTGTTGACTGAAAAACTTGAAATCGGAGTAAATGATTTTGTATTGATAATGATGGAGAAATCAATCTCGTTAATACAAAGCATACTAGGAATATGGAAGTCAGGAGCAGCATATGTGCCTATAGATAGTAATTCGCCAGACCATCGACTTGTCGAAATTATTTCAGACCTGAGGCCGGCAGCTGTGATAACTGATACTTCAAATTTTGAAAGGCTTTATACTCTAATGAATAGCGTAGAACAAAAAGTACCTCATTTGATTTTCGGATCACAAAGTACATTTGACCCTGACTACCTATCAGAGTGCTATTTTGAAGAAGTACTTTCACAACACTCCCATGAGCTTATTTCAAAGAATTTCTCCAACGAGAATATTGCATATCTCATATATACTTCTGGCTCTACGGGTACACCAAAGGGGGTATTAATAAGTCATGACCAGTATCTAAGTGCAGTTTATTCTTGGCGAAAAGATTACAATCTTACAAAGATGACAGTTAATAGCCTTCAATGGGCCAGCTTTTACTTTGATGTTTTTGCCGGTGACTTGGGACGTACCTTACCCAATGGAGGACAGCTTGTGCTTTGTTCAGATGATAAAAAAACCGATCCGGAATACTTGAGTGAGCTTTTGGTTGAGCAGGAGGTCACCGTTTTCGAAGCGACTCCCGGATTAATGATCCCTTTGATGGACTGGATCTATCAAAAAAATGTAAAACTGGAGGCTCTCCAATTATTAATTGTAGGTGCAGATACCTGCAAGGCCGATGATTTCAACCTGCTGCAGCGTAGATTCGGTGCAGATATAAGAGTAGTAAATAGTTATGGACTTACAGAGTGCACCATTGACGCAACCATTTATGAGTATGATGAAGATATTCCATTAAATGGGCCACTGCCCATTGGGAGACCTGTATCAAATACTGATGTTTATATACTCAATGCATGGGGTAACCGATTGCCCGTGGGTGTGTCTGGTGAAATATGCATCGGAGGACCAGCTGTGGGGTTAGGGTACCACAATAATAATGAACTTACCTCAGAAAAATTTGTTTCCAACCCCCTCAATCCTCACCAGATGATTTACAAAACAGGAGATGTTGGTCAATGGCGTAAGGATGGAAATATTGAATTGCGGGGAAGGGTAGATGAGCAAATAAAAATCAGAGGCTATAGGGTTGAAATTGGAGAAATTGAAAGTAAACTAGCGAGGCTTGAAGCTGTTGATCAGCTTACGGCTTCCTTTATGGAGGTTGATCATGAAAAAATTCTGGTAGCGCATTATAAAAGTGCATCATATTTCGAGGAAAGTCGTATTCGTAAATCTGCGGCTAAATTGTTGCCAGACTATATGTTGCCGCAAGCCTTTGTCAGAGTAGATAACTTTCCGCTGACAAGAAATGGTAAAATAAACAAACGAAGTTTGCCAAAGCCTTCCTCCACAATATCTTCACCTGGAATAAGCTCAAAACCATTAAATCAATGGGAAACAAAAATGGCCCAAATATGGTCTGCAGTGCTTAAAGTTGATCAAGACGATATTGGTTGTGAGAGTAACTTTTTCGAACTTGGTGGTCATTCGATAAAGGCTTTTCATTTGATCAATAAGATTTATGAGGTCTTCTTAGAGAAAATTTCGCTAAAGGAGATATTTCAAAACCCTCGGCTGTCAGATGTTACCTTGTTGGTACAAAGTGATTCTAAAACTGTCGAAGATAAGATTGTGAGGCTGCCTGACCGTGAGTTTTATGACTGCTCCCCCGCTCAGGTGAGACTATTCTATTATCAACTCCTTTATCCTTTTACAACGGCTTTTAACAATGTTTCAATTGTAAAACTTGCCCATGATGCTAAACTTGATGTTTTGAAAGGTCTGTTCCAACAGTTAGTTGATCATCATGAAATTTTGCGTACCAGTTTTGATCTTTCAGAATCAGGCGTGATCCAACGAATTCATAAAAATGTAAAAGTAAATTTTGAGGTTATAAAAGTAGAAGGTCATTCATCTCTTAAAGCAGCTATAGAACATTTCATAAGGCCTTTTGATTTAGGTCAGCATTCCATGTCGCGTTGTGGGTTGTTTACTGATAGTGAAGCGGGGAATGTACTTGTAATTGATATCCATCATATCATCTGTGATGGGATGTCTTTGGATCTTTTGATACGAGATTTTAAGAAACTTTCTGAGGGAGTAGCACTTAAGCTAGCAAATATTAGGTATATAGACTATGCAGAATGGCTAAAACAGCAAAAGTCGAGTCAAATTGCGCTACAAGAATACTGGGCCAAGCAATTGTCGGGAGTACAAACTGAGCTCAATCTCCCAATAAAGCAAAACAGAAATAATGTAATAATAAATGAAGCTGAACAGGGTCAACTCCTAATTGAGGGGGAGCTTTACCATAAATTCAAAGAAACCATAAAAAGGGCCCAGGTATCAGAATTTATGCTGTTGATCACAGTTTATTACATTTTGATTTCAAAATTATCAGGGCAAGAAGATATCGTCATAGGAAGTGATGTGGTAGGTCGTACCAACCCTCAACTGACCGATGTTATTGGTACGTTCATTAACCTACTTCCGCTAAGAGTTACTGTAGATCATCAGTTGCCATTTTCAGAATTATTGGCAAACGTAAAGAGATGTGTTACTGAAGCCTATGATCACCAAGATTTTCAGTATGAAGATATGTTGGATCTGGTTGCCAAAAACACAGATGTTGGGACCGACCCACTGGTTAAACTTCACTTTGCTTATGCTAATTTTATGGATACGCATAGCGAAATAAAGGACTTAGGTTTCGAGCCAGTTGAAATTAATGCTTCCAGATCAACCCAGTATGAATTCAAACTCGAAGTAGCAGAGGTTCCTGAGAGTCATCTAAAGCTGGATTTTATATATAGTGTTGATTTGTATGATAATGAAACAATGATGCTGTTTATGGACTATTTCCACTTTATCCTCTCTTCAGTACTGGAGAGAGAGGATATATTGATAAAGGATATCAACTTTATAAAGACAGCTTCCGAGCACATGTAGCATAAAAATTACAGTTTTTTCTTCCATCACTTTTAATAGACATAAATAATGTGTGGTATTTGCGGTTATTTAAATTTTGGGGACAGGATGTCTCAACAGGACAAGCTTGTGATCACCGAAATGAATAAAACACTGGTGCATCGAGGTCCCGATGAGCAGGCTATTTCTGTGTTTGATAATGTGGCTTTGGGGTTTAGTAGATTGAGTATAATTGGGTTAGAAACGGGTATGCAGCCTATTTACAATGAAGACGATAGTGTGATTCTAATCTGCAATGGAGAGATTTTCAATTACATTGAGCTCAAACGAGACCTGGAATTAAGTGGACATCAGTTCAAAACAGAATCAGACGTAGAGGTGCTCATTCATCTATACGAGGATATAGGAATGGACCTTTTAAATAAAGTTACAGGTCAGTTTGCTTTCGCACTTTATGACAAAAAGAAACGCCAACTTTTTTGTGCGAGGGATCAAATGGGAATAGTACCGTTATATTATACGCTTGTAGAGAGTACGTTCATATTTGCCTCTGAGATAAAAGCATTACTAAAGCATCCGAAAGTAAGTGCAGAATTGGATCTGGTTGGTCTGGATCAGGTAATGACTTTTGCCGGGTTAATTAGTCCCAGGACAATGTTTAAGGGGATTAAAAGTTTGGCAAATGGGCATTACCTTACTGTAAATAGCGCAGGCGAGACGGAACTAAATGAATACTGGGATCTAATTTATCCAGAAGGAGAGGTTCATTCTACAGGTACGAGCAAAGAGGAAAAGTTGTACACTGGGAAATTAGAAGAATTATTGGACCGTTCTATCAATTTAAGACTTAGGGCTGATGTACCCTCAGGGCTTTATCTTAGCGGTGGTCTGGATTCTTCAATCATAGCAACAAAGGTTAAGCAGCTGAGACCTGACGGCCAAAAAGAGGCTTTTTCTATTGACTTTGTTGATTCTCGCCATTCGGAGTCAATATACCAGAAACGTATTGCAGAAGTGTGTCAAATGAATCTCAACCAGAAGATGTTCTTTTTTGAAGACATTAGCACACGCCTAAGAGAGTCGATTTATCATAGCGAATGCCCAATCAAAGAAACATACAACACGGCCTCTCTTTCTTTGTCAGAAGCAGTAAGAAAAAAAGGAATTAAGGTCATATTGTCTGGTGAAGGTGCGGATGAATTTTTTGCTGGTTATGTGGGGTATCGGTTTGATAAATTACGTGCAATGAAAATGGTGGATAATCCCACTGAAAAGGCAGAAGCTAATCTCAGAGACCGCCTTTGGTGTGACCCCGATTTTTTTTACGAGATGAATTATTTAAAGCATAATAAGCTTAAACATGATCTTTACGCTAAGGATTTAAGTTCTGAATTTGATGAGTTTGACTGTCTCAACCATTTCGTAATTAATAAGAATAGGTTAAGAAACAGATCCGTATTAAACAGGCGGGCCTATATAGATTATAAGATCAGATTGGTGGATCATCTCGTGAGTGATCATGGAGATAGAATGGCACTGGCAAATTCGGTAGAAGTAAGATACCCTTTCCTTGATATCGATCTTGTAGAATTTTCTACCACCATTCCTGAAGACCTGAAACTAAATCAGCTAACAGAAAAATATATACTCAAATCGATTGCTCAAAAGCTCATGCCCCAAGAAGTGGCCCAAAGGGAAAAATTTCATTTTATTGCTCCCGGGAGCCCTTACTTGCTCCAGAGTAACATAGAGTATATTAATGACTTACTATCCTATGACCTCATTAAGAGGCAAGGCATATTTAACCCTGACACTGTAGAATCCCTTAAGAAAACTTACGGCCAGCCAGGTTTTCAAATAAATGCACCATATGAAAGTGATTTGCTCATAATAGTAATTACGCTGGGCATATTGCTTGATACCTTCTTTGGTGGGGGTAAGGAAAATTTTGTTGCTGGCAGACCAAGTTCCGAGTATATCAATTCATATTAAGGCCTGACCCAGCAGAATAGATATTATTAAATACATTACGCGATGAAAACTATTGACAACCTGAAACACATTACCAAGGAGGAATTTAATTCAGACTATTACAATAAAAAGCCATTCCTGTTAAAGGGAGGGATAAGAGAAACATCATATTACAAAAAGTGGACCCTGGACTTTTTATCCGATATTCTAGGCTCAAAAACAGTTGTTGTGAGCAGCAATATGAGTGGGGTTTACGACTATTCTGATAAAGGAAATGTTACCAAAAAGCAAATGAGCTTTGCCGATGCGGTAGACAAAGTAATGGACAGTAAGTTCGGCAGATCCTTTTATCTTACACAAACCTCGTTAACCGAAAATTTCCCGGAGTTAATGCCTGATGTTCAGGTCAGCCATTTAAATACTGATGAGGACCACTTGAATGCGCCAAAGCTTTGGATAGGAGGAGCGGGCTGCGTTTTTCAGCTTCATTATGATCATAGCCATAATTTTTTCTCACAGTTGACGGGGCGAAAGAGAATTACCTTTTTCTCACCAGATGATAAAAAGTATCTCTATCCAAATGAAACGTTCCAAGATACCCATATAAGTAAAATAGATTACGATAACCTGGACACAAAATCATACCCATTAGCAAGTAAGGCTACACCATATGATTGTTTGGTCGAGCCTGGAGATTTATTATACATTGCTCCCGGCTGGTGGCATCTGGTGAGGTCTTTGGATCTGTCCATAAGTCTAAACTACTGGTGGGAACGTTTCGACCTTATTGAAGGAGTGAACCTGGAGGCCTTAAGTACGGAGCATTTGTGCCAGTATATTCAGGTTTTCTTGGAAAAAGGGTTGAGCATTCAGCATAAAGATCATACGGGTGAATATTTGATTGTAAAGGCCGTTCATAAAGGTTATTTAAATGTAGCAAGAGCATTTTTATTGCTTGGAACTGACCCTAATTCCATTAGTCAGGTGATTTCTCCGGGAAGTTCACTTATGGAAATAGCAACAAAAAATCGCAATCTGCCAATGGCCAGTCTGCTGGAAGAATTTGGTGCGCCAGTGCCCTCGAATGTTTAATACCCGTTACCCACTTTTCTAGAGATAAGATAAAATATATTTTAAATCAATATGTCATGATATTTCAGGATAAACTATTAAAAAGTCTGTGCGATCATAAAACCAGAATAGCTATCGATTATGGAGCAGGCACTGTTACATATGCCCAACTAGATGAGAGGTCTAAAACACTGTCAAAGCAAATAAATAAGAGAATAGCAGCGTCAAATCCCATGATCGGGATTATGTTGAAAGATCGTGTAACTATTGTATCTTCAATTATCGGTGTCCTGAGATCGGGGGGGATATTTGTGCTCTTGGATCCCTCGAGCCCCTTGGGGAGATTAAACGATATGCTTAATGACGTTAAGCCTAAGCTGTTAATTACATCAGATGACATTATCCGTGAGGTAGGACAAGAACTTCCT
Organism: Fulvivirga sp.; assembly: GCF_040218215.1. Taxonomy (NCBI): domain Bacteria; kingdom Pseudomonadati; phylum Bacteroidota; class Cytophagia; order Cytophagales; family Fulvivirgaceae; genus Fulvivirga; species Fulvivirga sp. The sequence continues at coordinate 17,693 of NZ_JAVJQL010000019.1, read as the reverse complement.
GACGTTCCGAAATTAATCTATGAACATGCAGTGGATAAGGAGAACGATCATGAAGATGCAGCACCTGATGTCTCTTTCGATGAAAACGATACTGTTTACGTATATTTTACCTCAGGTTCTACAGGAAAACCAAAAGGTATACTTGGCAAAAATAAAAGCTTGCTCCATTTTCTGGAGTGGGAGATTAGAACATTTAATTTAGACAACAACCTTAGAGTTAGCCAGTTCATCAGCCCCTACTTTGATGCCTTCCTACGTGATATCTTTGTGCCTCTGCTAGTAGGGGGAACTGTTTGCATCCCTTCCGATGACTCTGACTTTTTTACATCAGAGAAGATTCAACAATGGATTGATGAATGCCAAATTAATCTTATACACTGTGTTCCGAGTTTATTTAATGTCATTTCAGGTGGCAAACTGTCTTCTGCAATGTTTAAATCATTAAAATATATACTGCTCTCCGGGGAGAAGATTTTGCCCCCTTCTTTGTCAAATTGGTATTCGATTTTCAATGATCGCATCCAGCTAGTCAATCTTTATGGGGCGACAGAGACTACCATGATCAGAACATGCTATAAAATCAGACCCGAGGACAGTAATCTCGATAAAATTCCTATCGGAGATTCGATAGATGATACAGAGCTGAGAGTTGTTGATGAACATATGAAACCTAACGCCCTACTGGTCCCGGGAGAAATACTTGTTATTTCTGAATATATCTCAAACGGATATATCAATGGCCAGGAATCTGATAACGATAAATTTCTGAGACTTGAAGACCATCCGGGAAGTCCCTACAATGCGTATAGAACTGGCGATTATGGCCGAACCCTGTCTAACGGCCATGTAGAACTGTTAGGCAGGGAAGACCGACAAGTGAAAATCAACGGAATCAGAATTGAACTCGATGACGTTGAAACCAACATATCCAAACTTGAACACGTTTATCAAACGGCTGTAATTGTAAGTACAGATGTGTCACCTGATCAAGCTGGTGATGCCCCATTACAGACAAACAGCCTGGAAACTCATTTCCTAATAGGTTTTGTTGTTAAATCCCCCAATACTCCAACGGATATTGATATTCCAGAATATGTAACATCACAGCTATCTGCTTATGTGCCGGAATACATGATCCCCACCCAGGTGGTTGAAATCGAGCGTATTCCTCTGTTGAGTAATGGTAAGGTTGACTTCACTCAGTTGAAAAAGCTGCTGACAAAAGGTGCGGTTGTCCCTCCGGATAATGATACTGAAAAGAGATTGTTAAAGATCTGGAAAGATATTCTTGGCGACAAGGCCATTTCCACAGCTGATGTCTTTCACCGAATTGGCGGCAACTCCATCGCTACCATGCGACTTATCACCAAAATATTTAATGAGTTTGGTGTGCGTATATCCCTTTATGAGCTATTTGCTAATAATACGATAAAGAAACAGTCCGAATTCATCCAGCAGAATGATCACCAAAATGTCTTTCAAATTACTAAGGCAGAGGAAAAAACGCGCTATCATTTATCCTCAGCGCAGGAATCCATGTTCTACAATTATCAACTAGATGAAAAAGGCACCTCCTATAATATGCCCATGGTATGGGAGATTGTAGGTGATTTGAATATTGAGAAAATTGAAAACACCGTAGCACAGCTGATCCAGCGACATGAAAGCCTGCGAACAGAAATAAAAGTTCTTTCGGATGCGCCCTATCAGATCATCAGAGATTCTGTGGATTTTGAGGTGGAATTAATAAGAACTAAAGAGCCACTAAAAGCAGCAATAACTCAATTTGTGCGGCCTTTTGATCTACAAAAAGCTCCAATTTTTAGATGTGGGATCATCCAAACACAAGATGGAAAAAATGTAATTGCCTTTGATGTTCATCATATGGTTTGTGATGGGCTCTCATCAAGGAAACTTCTGATCGATTTTCTAAACATATACCGCGGCCAGCCGCAGCCACCAATAAACTTAACGTATAAGGATTATGCTGAATGGGAATTTAAATTTAGAAATTCTCAGGACTACTTAAACAGCCGGGAGTTTTGGTTAAAGAGCTTCGAAAAGGGCATACCTAAATTTCATTTTCCCATTGAAAAAAAGGAATCTTATGCAGGTCTTGGAGATGCTGCAGATCGGTTTTTTGAAGTAGACAACGACATCATAAGAGCAGTTTTGTCTAGCCTGGAGGAGGATGGCGTTTCCTATAACTCAACCTTGTTAGCACTTTATTATTTATTTCTAGCTGAAATCAGCGGGCAAGAAGAAATTGTAGTAGGTACAGTTTCGAGCGGAAGACTCATCGAAGGGGTAAATGAAATTGTGGGAATGTTTGCTAAGTCACTCCCTGTCAAATACCAAATTGTACCAAAGCACTCTTTTCGAGATTTTGCCAAGGAACTGAACAATTATATTTCAAAGGTAAATAGCCATCAGTTTTACGTGATGACTGATGTGATAAAGCATTTGCAAAGCCGCAAACTCATGACTAGCGAAAGTCTTTTTGATGTTGGTTTTGTGTTTCAAACCGAGCATCCGCTTACCCAACCAGATAATATTGAGTTTATAAGAATTGATGCGGAGGTTGTTCCAGCAAAGTTGCCCTTAATTTTCCATACGGTGGACGAATACAAAAGGATTTTGTTGAGGTTTGAGTACTCCACCGTTTTATTTGAGGAACAGGACATTGACTTCTTTGTAAATCTTTTTAGAAAACTGATCAGAAAAGTGGCTGATAACATGGACCAGCCGATCGAAGGTTTGACGGAAGTCACCAAAGACTCCTCCCTGCACAGTGATATCAATTTTAACTTTTAATCAACCCCATTACAAAAATAGATTTTAATATGTCTTTACCAACAGACCTGAAATCCAATACTTCCAATCGGAAAATGATCTGTCATAAATACTGGAAAAAAAGACTTAACGGTCTGGAATGTATCCCTTACTTCGAAAATAGGATAGATAACACCGAGAAGGCTGGTAGATGTACTGAGATACTACAGGGTAGTCAATTAACAAGTGATAAGCTTAATGATTTGGCTCAAAGTACAAATGCCCAGCATATAGTGTTGCTCTCTACTTTTTCTATCTTAGTTTGGAAATTATACGGTATTGCCGACTTGGGGATAGTGACTTCGGCTCCGGGAGAAAACAGCGAAGAAAATGAAAAACGGAGATTTGTTTTTAGAAGCGCTGTTGACCCGAATTTGAGCTTTCAAGAGCATCTAAAACGAGCCAAGGAAGCATATATCAATGATTTGTCATATGCCGATTTTCCTTTGGAAAAAACCTATTCCCTTCTGTCTGCAGACAGTTGTATCGAAGCAGAACTATCTCTAAATAACGGGACTAACGCATCCAAAACAACTATTGAATTTGACCTGAATACAAAGAGTGGTTTGTCCTTAAAGATCATTTATGATTCTTCAAATTATCAAAAAGAGTATATAACGGCTATTGGCGGTTCTTATTTGCAGCTTTTACACAACTTGCTCGATCAAAAAGAACTCACTATTGAAGAAATTCCTGTGTTGTCTGAAGCTAATCATAACAGAATTGTACACAGTTGGAATGCTACAGCATCACCATTGGGGCAGGATACAATTCTTTCCTTGTTTGAAGACCAGGCCAGGAGGAATCCACAAGAGGAGGCATTAGTATTTGAGGAAAGGAGAGTGACATATGGTGAGTTAAGCCGAAAGGCCAATGCCTTGGCGGCTATAATCAGTGACAAGTATTCTCCTCAACAAGCAGAGCGAATTGGTTTAATTGCCAATAACTCGGTTGAAATGATAGTAGCAATTGTTGCTACAATGAAATTGGGGTGTGCTTATGTGCCGTTGTCATCGGCATCCCCTGCGGAGCGCAATAGGTTTATTCTTAAGGATGCTGAGATAGCCATTTTGTTGATCCAAAATGAAATAGCCGATCACCCCAACGTTGGCCCGTTAAGAGAACATATAACATCCTGTATTCTGGATGAAGCTGCTTGGGGAGAAAAGCACTTTGCACCTATTGAGATATGCCCAGATGACACCATCTATGTAATCTATACTTCCGGTACCGAAGGGAAACCGAAAGGGGTTGAGATTACTCACAAGGGTGTGGTCAACTTTATCAAGTGGCGGATTTCCAATTATCAATTTACCAAAGATGATGTGACTCTTCAATTGTTGTCATTTCAGTTTGATGGCTTTGGGTCTAATTTATTTGCATCCTTATTGTCGGGAGGCAGACTTGTTCTAGTGTCGGAAGAAAATAAGCTAGATGGTGATCAAATTATAAAAGCTATTTGCACAGCGGGTGTAACCAATGCGGTGCTAACTCCAACACTTTACGATTTGGTTTTAGATGGGATGAAGGATGTGCCAAATTCACTAAGGTTGATTGTATTGGCGGGCGAAAAATCGAATAGCGAGCTAGTGAGAAAAAGCAGAAAGTATCTGGGGAATACTATTGAATTGTCTAATGAATACGGCCCCACAGAAGCCTCGATTGGTGTGGCACACTACCCTCAAATGTCAGAGGCCAACAGCTCAATTATAGGCAGGCCCATATGGAATACTAAAGTGTATATTCTGGGGGAATCAAATACAGTTTTGCCCGCCGGGATAACTGGTGAAATTTGCGTATCAGGGGCAGGGCTTGCAAAAGGATATTTTAACAACCCTGCGCTAACTGCAGAAAAATTTGTACCCAATCCTTTCGAACAAGGAAAGACCATGTATTGCACAGGTGATCTGGCCCGTTGGACCACAGGTGGAGATATTGATTACATCGGCAGAAAAGACAATCAGGTAAAAATACGTGGCTACCGAGTTGAGCTAAGTGAGATAGAAGCGCACCTTCAGGCGCATGATGGAATAATAGATGCCGTAGTTTTATTGGATGACCATAAAATAAAGGCCTTTTATAGAGCTGAATCAAAAATATCAGCTGATGATTTAAATGAATTTTTTAAGCACAGGTTACCTGAGTATATGCGACCATCATCGCTTTTACAGGTGCCGGACTATCCGCTTACAATTAATTCTAAAATTGATAAAAAGGCTCTTTTGACCATCCAAAAAGAAGATGAACACTCATTTGTCCCGCCTGAGTCTTCGGTAGAGAAGCAACTGGCAGCGATTTGGGCAGATATCCTTCACCTGGAAAGCAATAAAATAAGTGTAAACCAAACCTTCTTTGAGCTAGGAGGCCACTCGCTAAGTGCTGCCATTCTTGTTAATCACATTCAGAAAAAATTTGAGGTTAACGTTCAACTGGGCCAAATTTTTGAAATGAGTACAATCCAGAAGTTAGCCGAATTTATTGAAAACTCACTCTACCTCAGTCAATCACAGGACGACCGGTCTACCAGAGATCAGGGAATAACTATCGACTGATCTACTAGACGGTTACCCTAAAATTTTAATACGAAAATCTTCATAAAAAATGGAAAAACTAATGTACCTAAAAGCCAATGTTGTAATAGAACCTCTAATCGATAATTGGTACGCCTGGTCACACCTTATATCACCGGCTACAGCTGCCATGAATATTGTTAACAGGCATCTGGAAATTATGAAATCCTATATGGAGCTACCGGAGGTCCATGAATCAGCTGCTAAAGATCCGAAAATGCTAGGGGGGCCGTATATCGATTATAAAGTCCGTAAGGTGGATGAGATAAAAAAGCTTTATGATCATACAGTAAAGTCTAGGTCTAATATGATCGAAATGGCCGAAGATCTAAAAAGGTTTGATCAGCTATTGCTGGAGAAAGCAAAAGGGTATTCCCTGGAAACACTATATGCAGAGGTGCCCGAACGCCTTAAAGGCTATGTTGAGTTGGTGTATGATCTCAATAGTCAGCCTTCCTATCGCCTAATAGAACCACTTCTCTACCAAAGCGAATATTATAATACAGAAAGTCAGAGCCTTATGCTGTCATTGATCAATAAAGATCATCGCCATTTTGTAATGAGTACACCAAGACTTCAGGATGAGAAGAGTCTTGAAGTGAGGATGCCATTTGAAAGTGAGGCCATTGATCGTCTGTTTCAGATGAAAAACACACCCGGTAGTGTATCCGAGATAAAAGAGCTTTTAGGTATCGATCAGGAAAACAGTCTTTTTGATCAATTCTTTACGAGTGAGCCACCACCCTCATATAACAAATACAACGGTGATGGTATTCGGTGGAGGTATTTTGGCCATGCCTGTATTTTGGTTGAATCTAAAGATCTCACATTGTTGTTTGATCCGGTGTTAAGTTACACTTATGAAAGTGACATATCTAGATACACATATCAAGATCTCCCTGATGCAATTGATTATGTAATTATAACCCATAATCACCAAGATCATATTCTCATTGAAACATTACTGCAAATTCGTCATAAAGTGAAAAATGTAGTAGTACCGAGAAACGGTGACGGGGCGTTGCAGGACCCATCTCTGAAACTGGTACTTCAGAAATTGAAATTCAAGAATGTAATAGAGTTAGACGAAATGGAAGAGGTAACAGAAAAAAAGGTAAAAATCACCTCTATTCCTTTCTTTGGAGAGCATGCCGATCTCAATATAAGGACCAAAGCCGCCTGGTTGATCGAGATCAACGATAAGAAATTGATGCTGGCAGCAGACTCATGCAATCTTGAGCCTAAACTCTATGAGCATGTGCAAAAGGTAATCGGAGACCTGGACGTCCTTTTTTTAGGAATGGAATGCGATGGAGCACCCCTCAGCTGGCTTTACGGTCCACTGCTTAGTCAACGGTTGCCTTGGGATATGGATCAGTCACGCAGACTTGCCGGGTCTAACTACGAGCGAGGAATGAATATGGTAGAATGTTTTAATTGTGATGAAGTGTATATCTACGCTATGGGACAGGAGCCCTGGCTAAATCATGTTATGGCTGTTAAATATACTGAAGATTCTAATCCTATTATTGCTTCAAATAAACTCATCTCAGTTTGTAAAGATTTGTGTATTACAGCAGAACGCTTGTTTGGCGAAAAGGAAATATTAATGGGAAAGAATAATCCCATTGAGGAACATGCTTCCACTACTTTTTAATTGAAACCCCCAACGTTTATCAGATAGTCATGAACTCACTAATAACAAAACTTAGGCAATCTAACATTAAACTGAGCCTTTCAGAGGGCAAGTTAAAGGTGCACGGAGATAAGAGTGAAATAAATGATGAGTTGCTGGAAGAGATATCCACAAACAAAGAACATTTGACCACTTACCTAAAGACCTTGCATCGTGAGGTGAAAAATAGTGCGGTTAAAAAAGCCGATAAAGAAGAGTACATACCTTTAACTCCAGGCCAAAAGAGGTTCTTTTTTCTAAATCAGTTTGATAGAAATTCAGTAGCATATAATATGCCTGAATGTATCACCTTGAAAGGAAGGGTTGATAGAGGTGAGATTGCCAGTACCTTCCGGTTACTTATTGAGAGACATGAAATACTGCGCACTTCATTCCACGAAATTGATGGAGAAATCTATCAAAAAGTGAACGATAAAATAAGTTTTGAAATTCAAGAGCTCAAAACAGCCAGTGAAGATATAACGGAGGTTTTTGAAAGATTTGTACAACCATTCGATCTCTCAAACCCCGGATTACTCCGGGTAGGGTGTTTAGAATTATCTTCAGAAGAAACAATTCTAATGATCGATATGCATCACATCATAACAGATGGAATCTCAAAGAGTATATTGATCCGGGAGTTTCAGCAGTTGGCAGCAGGCCTATCTCTACCAGAACCAGCATTGCAGTATAGAGATTATGTGTATTGGCTAAACGATCAGTTGAAAAATCCAAAACAAAAAAGCCAAAAAGGCTTTTGGAAAAACTATTTCTCTGGAGAGTTACCCCTACTAGAATTACCAACTGACTATACCCGACCTGCAGTAAAAGATTATGAGGGTGCATTTGTCGATTTTGAGATAACGGGAAACACTTATGACAGACTAAAACTGCTTGCCCGGGAAAACCAGTCTACCATGTTTATGGTGTTATTATCCCTCTTTAATATTCTTATTGCCCGCTTGGGAAATCAAACGGATATAGTTGTGGGTACACCTGTGTCTGGAAGAACACATGCTGACCTTGAAAAGATGGTAGGGCTATTTATGAATACTGTAGCTATAAGGACCAAAGTGAATGGCACACAGTCGTTCAAGGAGTTTCTGAAGGAGAATAAAAGAAATATTCTGGCATGTTTTGAGAATCAAAATTATCCGTATGAGGCCTTGGTAGATGAACTGAACATAACCAGAGATGCCGGCCGAAACGCTCTGTTTGAGGAGTTTTTTATCTATAAAAACTTTGACGAACCTGAGTTGACCATAAATGAAGCACGGTCGGCTGCAGAAATATCAGATCATATAACTCCTGCAAAGTTTGATTTAACCCTCATTGCAGCTGAAGTCGATAGCGGCTTGGCCTTTCGTTTTGAATATGCGAAGTCACTTTTCAAGCGTTCTACAATAGAAAGGTTCATCACCTATTTCAATTCACTGGTTTTAGAAGTGCTGCAAGACGCGGAAGCACGCATTTCGCAAATACTGATGTTGCCAGAAAAGGAGGTGCGCCAACTTGTTCATGGGTTTAATAATACCTCAAGAGACTATAAGGAAGCTAATCTTGTGAAAACGATGGCTGAAATCTCCGATAAAATGCCAGATTCTCCTGCCATACTGTTTGATGGTGAGTCATGGACTTACGAGATTTTAGATCATGAAAGTAATAAAGTTGCCCAAAGCCTACTAAGTTTTGACTTTCCGTCTGAGGCTGTAGTGGGGATCATGATGGATCGTTCGCCAGAAATGGTGGCAGCTATTCTGGGCGTGCTAAAAGCGGGATATGTATTTGTACCCATTGATCCGGAGTACCCTGCAGAAAGAATTCAATATATGGTTCGCTCCAGTGGAGCAAAAATATTAATTGTGGATGGTGAAAAAGATGTTGATGGGTTTGGCAATGACCAGAATTTAATAGTGGTCAATTATGAAAGCTTCCATACACATCAAAGCTCTGATCTTCCCGGCCTTGAAGTAAGCTCGTCTTCCACGGCTTATATCATGTTTAGTTCTGGCTCAACCGGTAATCCTAAAGGAATTATTATCACACATGGGAGCCTCTATAATTTTGCCAGGGCAATGGTCGAAAAGCTTCCGTTGGATAATAATAACAGAATCCTCGCTGTAACAACCATCTCTTTTGATATATCTCTTTTGGAGATACTTGTGCCGTTAACATTGGGTAAAGAGGTGGTGTTGTGTACGAAAGAAGCACAAGCAAACCCAGCGACACTGGCTAAAACAATTCAGGAGCATAGTGTAGACCTTATGCAGTTTACTCCTTCTAGGGTAATGGCCTTCCTGGCCCTAGGCAATGTAGGTGATATTCTTGCTGATGTAAAGACCATTTTGGTTGGTGGTGAGGCCTTGCCGTTGAGCGTTTTAGAAGAATTGAAAAAAGTATTTAAAGGTAGAATCTTTAATATGTATGGGCCAACAGAGACAACTATTTGGTCTACTGTAAAAGAGTTGACTCAGGAACATCAAATAAACATTGGAACTCCGATAGCTAATACCCAAATAAGGATATTAGGTGAGAATGATGAGCTGTTGCCGATCGGAACTACCGGTGAACTATGTATAGGAGGCGCGGGAGTTTCAAAGGGTTATCTCAATAATAATAGTTTAACGAACTTAAAATTTATTCATGACCCATGCGATAGTAAATCCATTATCTACAAAACCGGAGATTTAGCACGTTGGTTGCCCAACGGAGATATAGAACTCTTTGGCCGGACTGATGATCAGGTAAAGATCAGAGGCTGTAGAATAGAGTTAGGGGAAATTAAGAATGCAATTTTGGGCCATAATAGTATCACAGATGCAGCTGCAATAGTGCATGGAGATATGGATAAAAAGGTGCTCATCGCTTATTACTCATCAAAAGATAGGATAGATAAAAAGGCACTTCAGCATCAGCTTCGATCTAAACTACCCGACTATATGATTCCTGCTTCATTTGTTCAGTTGGAAAAACTGCCCCGCACGCCCAACGGTAAATTAGATAAGAAAAGACTTCCAGCATTTCTAAGCGATTTGGACAACTACCAAGGCCCTGTCAACTCCTGTCAGGAAGAACTAGTAAATATCTGGTCGAAGGTGCTTTCCATTCCTTCTAATAAAATTAGTATAAATCAAAGCTTTTTTGAATTAGGTGGTAATTCGATCAATGCTATTAAGCTAACTACCCTGATAAAGCAGCAACTCAAGATAGATTTAACATTGCCTCTACTTTTTCAAAACCCTACAATAGAAGCAATTTCTGAAATCCCCTCCTCGGATAAGACGGCCGCTCTGCCCAGGATTGTAATGGACAAAGAAAATATTAATAAGCCATTTCCGCTTACCGATGTGCAGCAGGCCTACTGGATTGGACGTAACGACTACTTCGAACTAGGGAATGTAGGTACTCATGTATATGCAGAATCCTTTGCCCTGGAGTTGGATGTAGAGCGGTTTGAACAAGTGCTCAACACCATGATTGAAAGACATGATATGCTTCGCATGATTGTTACAAAGTCTGGTCAACAGCAAATCCTATCAGAGGTTCCATATTATAAAATAGAAATACTTGACCTTACTACTCAACCTGAGAATGGAGAGGTGTTATTTTATGAGCTAAGAGATCAATTGTCCCACCAATTATTTTCGGGAGATAAATGGCCACTATTTGACATTAGATTAACCCGATTTAGGGATGGTTCCTATAAAATTCACTATAGCATGGATGCCCTAATAATGGACGCGTCCAGCTCTGTTATTTTGTTTTCAGAATTCGAAAAATTGTATAAAACTCCTGAAGCAGCGCTTGATCCGATCAAAATATCCTTTAGAGACTACGTTATCAATGAGATCAAATTTAGAGAATCACGGCAATATGAGGCATCTAAAAAGTATTGGCTGGATCGCATTCAAACTATCCCTCCGGCACCAGAGTTATTCTTATCACCTGTTCAGCCTGAAGAGAAACCAAAATTTATACGCCATTCAACCCGGGTGGATAGTCAGCGGTGGCAATTGATCAAGGACAAAGCATCCCAGTATAACATTACTCCTACGGTTCTAATTATTACCTGTTTTGCCGAAGTCCTGAACCTCTGGAGCAAGTCTTCGCACTTTACATTAAACCTGACCACGTTTAACAGGCTCCCGTTTCACGAAGATGTTAATAAGCTGATTGGGGATTTTACCACGCTGACGTTACTGGAAATTGATTTTAGTTACCCCCTTCTGTTCATGGAAATGCTAACCCAGGTCCAACAGCAGCTGTGGTCAGATCTTGAGCATAAACATTTTAGTGGTGTAGAAGTTCAGAGAGAGCTTTCGCGCAAGCATGGAAGAACAGTGATTATGCCGGTGGTGGTAACAAGTACATTGGGTTTATTTTCCGATGATCAGAAAGGTGACATTGCAGAGCCAAGTGATGAGAAAAAACGAAGTTTCTCCATTTCTCAAACCCCACAAGTATGGATCGATTTTCAGGTAGGCGAGGATAGTGATGGTCTTTGGATTAATTGGGATACCATAGATGGGCTGTTTCCTAAAGATATGCTTGATGATATGTTCGCAGCTTTTGAGAATATTTTCATGTCACTTTCTTCAGACAAAAAGAACTGGGAAGTTAGTGATGTAGCTGAATTACCTGAGGTGCAAACCAACCAGAGGGAAAAAATCAATGCCGTAAGTCGACCTCAAACGGATGAATTGTTGCATCAGCAATTCTTAAATATGGCCGAAAAATACCCACAGGCCATCGCCATTCGCTCATCAAAAAAAACGTTAACATACCAGGAAGTATTCAACATAAGCAATACCATCGCTTATGAGCTTGTAAAATTAAATGTAAAAAAGAACGAGCTTGTGGCAATTGTTACGGAAAAAGGGTGGGAGCAGATCCCCAGTGCCATCGGAATTTTAATATCAGGCGCTGCTTATCTGCCCGTTGATGCCAGTTTGCCCTTTGAACGGATCAAACTTTTGCTGCAACAAGGTGAGGTTAATTCATTGCTGACTACTCCTCATATTGCGTATAAATACGGATTTGACCCTGATATTAATGTCATAATAGTAGATGAGGATAAGAAACAAACGCTGGAACCTCTAGAGGCCACTCAGAGTCCTGATGATCTGGCCTATGTAATTTTCACTTCTGGCTCTACAGGTATGCCCAAGGGAGTGATGATTGATCACAAGGGGGCGGTAAATACCGTTTTAGATATCAACGAGCGATTTGAAGTTTTGCCTGAAGACAGTGTTTTGGGATTGTCTTCTTTAAGTTTTGACCTTTCTGTTTATGATATTTTTGGAATACTAGGCCTGGGAGGTACTTTGGTGATCCCTCAAGCCCATGAATTGCGAGACCCAGAATCATGGAGCGATTACATTCAGAAATATAAAATCAGCGTTTGGAATACAGTGCCTGCTTTGATGCAAATGTTAGTAGATCATGTAGAAAAGAAAGGCATTACCCTGGAAAGCATCCGGCTGGTAATGATGAGTGGAGACTGGATACCAATAGCCTTACCCGATCGAATAAAAAAGCAGATGCCTGGCGCTCGAGTTATGAGTTTGGGTGGAGCTACTGAAGCTTCGATCTGGTCGATCTACTATCCTATTGATGAAGTTAAAACAAACTGGAAAAGCATCCCTTATGGAAGGCCACTTGCCAACCAACAATTTCATGTCCTAAAACCTAACTTCCAGCCCTGTCCTAATTACGTTGCTGGAGACCTTTACATTGGTGGAATAGGTTTGGCCAAAGGATATTGGAAGGATGAGCATAAAACGCAGTCGAGCTTTGTTACAAATAAGATCACGGGAGAAAGACTATATAAAACCGGAGACCTTGGAAGGTATATGCCAGATGGTAATATCGAATTTCTGGGAAGAGAGGATACACAGGTGAAGATACAGGGTTATAGAATAGAGCTTGGAGAAATCGAAGCAGCCTTGGAAGAAAATAGCCTGATCAAATCTGCAGCAGTTGTGACCAATACCATAGGTGGTGATTCAATGGAGTTGGTGGCGTATTTGTTGCCCATGAGTCATCAAAACAATTCAGAACATGTTGGATATGAGAAGGAAGATGAGGTAAAAATCACAGATAGCCATCAAAGAACCTTGTTTAAACTAGAGCAAAATAACATCCGAAAAATTGAGCCAAATGAGGGTGATATCGAACTGGTGAAGCCAAATAATGATGTAATTCAACTCAGTTATGGTACAGGCCACTCTGAAGTAAACAATGCATTAACCCTCGAAAGTTTTGGCGAGATTTTTAATTGTTTCCGGCCTTATCAAGATGATCAACAAATAATACCTAAATATTATTATCCGTCTGTCGGTAGTCTCTATCCTGTTCAGGTTTATGTATCAGTAATGACTGATTTAATTGAAGGAGTACCCTGTGGATACTACTATTATAACCCAATTCATCATCGACTCAGCTTCATTCGTTCAATAGGTGCGCATAAAACTCAAGCAATCGAATCAGCGCCAGCTTCCATTCACCTTGTGGCAGATCTCAATGCCATTGAACCCTTGTATGGAAAGAGGTCTAAGGTATTTTGTTACCAAGAAGCTGGGTATATGAGCAATTTGTTATTAAACACCAGTAACGGGTTCATAAAAGAAACAGCCGCTGATTTTACTGCTATGTCATCCGCTTTCAATTTATCGGAAAAGCATATGTTTATCCGATCTTTTAAACTTGACACAGCCTCACCAGATGAAGAAAAAGACCTTTCTAAGACCCGGTCTAACAACAACGAGCAAATTGAGTATGAGATTAATTATGCTTCGAGAAAGAGCTATAGGGAGTACAAGAGTTCGGATCTTTTGAGTATTCATGATTTAACGAAGTTCTTAGGTCAGGTTGATCTTAGTTTACCAAAACATGACTATACACTTTATTTGATAATTGGAGAAAACTTCCTTGAAGATTTTGATCCCGGCCTCTATGTCTATGATCCTGGTTCAAATGATATCCAGTACTTGAGTACTTCTCTGGAGGGTAATAAACTATTTCCCGGGAATGAAATCATCTACGAGCAATCGAAAATTGGAATTATGGTTGTGACAGAAACAGCCGACATTGAATTAAGAGACAGGGCTCTTCTCTCTGGATATTTCGGGCAATCGCTCATGAGCTTATCCACAGATTATTTGCTCGGATTTTGTCCCATAGGTATTGTCGATCAAGAGGAAGTAAAACGTGTTGCGAATTTGCCTGAAAATGTAGAAGTAATTCATGCTTTCCTTGGGGGCAAGATTACGCAGGAACAGCTTACCGAAGTCAGAGAAGATAATCATATCCGCGATGAGGCCAGTGAGGTATCGAAAATAAAAACATACTTATCATCCAAACTCCCTAAGTATATGGTACCTAATCACTATATGGTCATCGATCATATTCCATTAACATCAAATGGTAAGCTTGATAAAAAAGCGCTTCCTGATGTGAAAGTCCAAAAAGACAAGCACCATGAGCCGGCCAGTAGTTGTACTGAAATAGAACTTACTTCAATTTGGTCTCAAGTGCTAAACATAGAGAGAGATATAATTGGCAAGAGTAGTAATTTCTTCGAACTCGGAGGCCACTCTTTAAAGGCCATAGAGTTGGCTAATGCCATAAGCGAAACCCTCAACGTGGAAATTCCTTTGAGAGAAGTTTTTGGAAATGAGACGTTGGCAGCTCAAGCTAAATATATCGATAAGGTCAAAGAATCTCTACCAAATGGGTCAAATGATAACTCAAATGATAAATATGAAGTAATAATTTAAATTATAATAAATCAGAATCAATGAACTTTAATGAAGTAGAACAGAGAGTCAAATTTTACAATGATAGACTTGAATTGCTCAATCTTCGAATAGATTTAGAGCTGAAAAAACCGTACAAGCTAAGAAGTGATCGTTACCTGCAGTTTTTAGCATTAGAAAGAACAAAATATGAGTTTTCTAAAGGGGAGCTAAAATCCCTATTTTACGAATCAAGTAGTAATCATGAAAAATATTAGAATTATAACATGGGGAGGGTTAGGGGATGCCGCGATCATCTCACCTTCCTTTAAGGCAATAAAGGAAAAATATACCAAAAGCAGACTGATTGTATATGCCAATAAACTTCATCGACAACTTTATGAGCACAACCCCCACATAGATTCTTTACAAAGTATTTCTCCAATTCTAAATCCAGCGGGATATGTGCTCAAGCGGTTAAAACCTGAGGAGTTTGTGTATGTAAATTATGGGCATTGGAAACCGAGTATCTATTACCGAGGCATTCACGCTATGCAAACAGTAGGCGAAATGTTAGGGTTGAAAATTAAGGATCCTGTAGCTCAAGTATTTTTGAGTGACAAAGAAAATCAATGGGCGGTGGATGCATTAAGGCCATACAAGATACCGGTACTATTACAAATTACTTCCACATGCTCATCAAATCAGGATTGGCCGTTTGAAAATTGGGAGAAGCTAATTGCAAAAATGCCTCACATCGATTTCATTCAGGTAGGACTTGAAAATGAACCCAAGATTAAAGGGGCCATCAGTTTTTTGGGGAAAACATCCATAAGAGAGTCCTTGGCATTGCTTAATAATTCATCTTCTTTCATAGCAGTGGAGTCTTTTTTCAACAATGTTTCTAGCGCTTTTAATGCACCTGGAGTGGTATTGTTTGGGCCTTCGACACCCGCTAATTGGGGGTACAGCAATAACATCAATTTACATAATGAAAAGCTCACGTGTTCCCCTTGTATTGACATTTTACGAGATAGGACATGCCCTTATGGAAAGGAGTGTATGGCTACGATTTCAGTTGATCGCGTTCAAGCTGCACTCGAAAAGCAATTGAGTAAACAAATGAAAGGATATAATAAGGACAAACCCCACGTCCTAACGATCTAAGGGCGCTGTGATCTTTACCCATTGACCACCTTGATGTAAAAGATAAGAACCAGGAGGCTTTGTCTTCAAATAACTCAAGTCAAACTATGAATGATTTACTAGTTGAACTACAGCGACAGAATATTGATGTTTCTGTAGATGGCGACAAACTAAAACTTGACATACCACATGGTCAAAATGTGGATGCTCTATTGAAAAAAGTACAATCGAACAAAGACGAATTACTTGCTTTCGTAAAAAATAGAGCTGCGAAGTCAATACCTATCGCCCCAGATAGGGAATATTATGACCTGTCATCTGCTCAAAAGAGGTTATATTTTTTGCATGAGTTTAATAGTGAAACATTGGCTTATAATGTGCCAATTGCAATCCGGATTAAAGGTGAGCTTGACCTTGATAAACTGACGGAAGCAATAAGAAGTCTCGTTGATCGACATGAAATTCTTCGTACCCGTTTTGACATGTTCAATGGCCTGCCAAAACAAATCATTTCGGAGTCAATCGAGATTCCTATTGAAATTGTGAATATTGATGAGGCTCAAGTAGAGGAAATGGTCGAAAGCTTCTATCAATCATTTGACCTTAAGAATGGTCCGCTGATACGAGTGAAAATTGGGGAGGTTTCAAGTGTGGAGCATGTAATGCTTGTGGATATGCATCATATTATTGCCGATGCCACTTCGCTCGAGGTATTTAAGCGGGATTTAATGCATTTCTACAGTAATGAACCATTGCCTGAACTGATTGTACAATACAAAGATGTGGTTGAGTGGCAGCAAAGTGATGTGCAGCAAGAGTTACTAGAAAATCAAAAAGATTTTTGGATTAAGGAGTTTCAGACTATACCTGTGTCCAATCTTCCCTTGGATTTTCCTCGACCAGCGGTTAAATCTTTTGAAGGGGCAAATTTGAATTTTCAAATTACAGGGCAAAAGTTTGAGCTGCTTAAAAAAATAGCTAGAGACAATGGGCTGACAGTGTTCATGTTTACGCTGGCCATTTATAAGATTTTTCTTAGTAAGATATGCAACAATGAAGATGTTACAATCGGTACACCTGTAGCAGGTAGAAACCATAAGGATTTGAAAGACTCGATTGGAATGTTTATCAATTCATTAGTCATTAGATCTTTCCCTAAGGCTGAAATAACAATAGCCGATTACCTACAGGAACTCAAGGAGAAGTTCTTTACATGTCTTGAAAACCAAAATTATCAATATGATGATTTGGTGGATGAGCTGAAGATTGAAAGGAGTGCTAGTAAAAATCCATTGTATGATGCCCGATTTGTATTTCAAAATTTTGAAAAGACAGAAAACGAATTGGCTGACCTGACAATGGAGGTTATCGATAAGCAGAAGCAGGAGGCTCAGTTTGATTTAAGTTTAATTGTAAGAGAAGAGAAGGATTTACTGTTTTGTGATTTTAATTACTCCACAGAGCTTTTTGAAAAGACCACTATTAAAAAATTCATTCAATATTTTAATGCAACACTTGATGGTGTCCTGGAAAACTCTAGTACCAGGATTGGTGATATAGACATTCTGTTAAAAGAAGAAAAAGACCTTTTAAACACCTTCAATTCTACTTCTGTAGACTATCCGGCAGGTCGTACGATATTGGATTATTTTGTGTCCCAGGTAGCGCAGACGCCCGACCGTGCAGCAGTAGTAAGCGGGGGTTCATCGCTAAGCTATGCAGCACTGGAGGAGC
>NZ_JAVJQL010000007.1:0-107339 GCF_040218215.1 Fulvivirga sp. | reverse complement strand
CCGCAGTTTTTGCACTTGTATCTCTGTTTTCCATTTCGTTTTGACCATTTAATAGCATCTAAATGGCCACAAGCCCAACATCTTTTTTTGCACTTTTCATATACAAAAAAAAGCTCATTGAAACGATTTTCAATGAACCATACATATCCTATTGATTATCTGTGAGTTACAAGGATTTTACCAACCATTTTTGTCCATTATATCTACATTTACCTTCACTTTCATTCTTATCATTATGTCCCATCAGCGCTTGTTTCGTGAAGACACGAAACATGGCTGGGAAAAACATAGCCCCCTCAAAAACAAAAAAAGCCACTTTTCAGCGGCCTTCCTTAATAGCTCTATTATCAATCCTATCTTAGGTCAATAATTTCAACCCCAGGATATTTAGTCGCATCAAATGTGAAATCAGCATCTGATGGATTGTTAATGGCCTTAAAATTCTTTATAGTATAGTTGTATTTATTCCCGGACTTGTCAAACATGGTCCAGCTTTTAAGGCTGTTGTCATTTTTGGCGATAAACAGCTTGATCTTGAAGAACTGTGCGTCTTTGTCATTAGGGATAAGATCAACCACAGAACAAAGCGCCCCGCCATTGTTTTCTTCACCTATCAACACGTACTTATAACCATTTTTGTAAGCATCGTAAATTTTTGAAGGTGATATCTCGTCTTCTTCAGGGCTGTAAGTGTCAATATTAACTTCGTTAACATCAGGCAGGTATGTCCATACGGTAGTACCATTATTTATCACCACCTGCTCTTCCATTTCCAGTTTATACATTTCGCCTTTTACAGCAATTTTACCACTGAAATTTTCATTGATGCCATCTGTCTCATTGATCAGGCTTGATGTAATGTTTGCACTATAGGCAGGAATCTTTTTGTATTTGGCACTCATGCCATCCAGCACTTTAAGCGCATTAGGATCATACTGTGCATATGCCGAAATTCCCACTGCACTCATCAACATCATCATTAAAATCTTTTTCATTGCAATTCTTTCTGATTGTAAACTTTATTTATTC
Organism: Fulvivirga sp.; assembly: GCF_040218215.1. Taxonomy (NCBI): domain Bacteria; kingdom Pseudomonadati; phylum Bacteroidota; class Cytophagia; order Cytophagales; family Fulvivirgaceae; genus Fulvivirga; species Fulvivirga sp. The sequence continues at coordinate 106,310 of NZ_JAVJQL010000007.1, read as the reverse complement.
TTAATTCTTTTACGAATTCAGCTCATTCAATAATTGTTCCAAACTATATTCATCAGGAATAAGCACCTCGCGGGCTTTGCTTCCCTCAAACGGACCAACAATACCGGCTGCTTCCAATTGATCAATAAGCCTGCCAGCTCTGTTATATCCAAGCTTCAATTTCCTTTGTATCAGTGATGTACTTCCCTGTTGGTGCATGACTATTAATCTGGCAGCATCATCAAATAAAGCATCCCTGTCTGACAAATCCACTTCTCCTACAGAAGAACTATCGGCATCTCCGGTAAATTCTGGTAGCATATAAGCAGATTCATACCCTCTTTGTTCACCAATATAATCACAAATTCGCTCAACTTCCGGGGTATCTACAAAAGCACACTGTATCCTTATCAAATCAGAGCCCTGTGAAAGTAGCATATCTCCCATACCTATCAGCTGATCTGCACCACCAGTATCAAGGATGGTTCGTGAGTCAATTTTAGAGGTAACCCTAAAAGATAACCTTGCCGGGAAGTTGGCTTTAATAATACCTGTAATAACATTGACAGACGGACGCTGCGTTGCCACCACAAGGTGAATACCAATGGCCCTGGCCAATTGTGCCAAACGCGCAATAGGTGTTTCCACCTCTTTACCAGCCGTCATCATCAAATCTGCCAGCTCATCAATGACCAAAACAATGTATGGTAAGAACCTATGTCCTTTCTCAGGGTTTAACCTGCGCTTGACAAACTTGGCGTTATATTCTTTCAGGTTTCTTGATCCCGCTTCTTTCAACAAGTCATAGCGGTTATCCATCTCAATACACAAAGAATTTAATGTATTGATTACCTTTTTAGTATCAGTAATAATGGCCTCCTCACCATCTGGCAATTTGGCTAAGAAATGTCTTTCAATCTTATTGAAAAGTGTCAGCTCTACCTTCTTCGGGTCAACCAGCACAAATTTCAATTGGGATGGGTGTTTTTTATAAAGTAATGAAGTCAAAAGGACATTTAAACCTACCGACTTACCCTGACCTGTTGCACCTGCCATAAGCAAATGAGGCATTTTTGCCAGGTCTATTACATGTACTTCATTGGAAATTGTCTTGCCAAGAGCAACAGGCAATTCCTTATCGCTCTTCATGAACTTCTCAGTAGAAAGCACTGAGCGAATGCCTACCATCTCAGGATTCTTATTCGGCACCTCGATACCAATTGTCCCCTTTCCTGGTATTGGAGCAATAATTCTAATGCCTAAAGCGGCAAGACTTAGTGCGATATCATCTTCCAGGTTTTTAATCTTGGAAATCTTAACACCTGCTTCTGGTACAATTTCATATAACGTAACCGTTGGCCCAATGGTAGCCTTAATGCTGTTAATACCAATTTTGAAGTTGACCAGCGTCTCAAGAATCTTGTCTTTATTAACCTCGAGTTCTTCTTTAGTTACCTGAACCTTGCTGGTATCATGGGCATCTAGCAAATCGAGCGTTGGATATTTATAAGATCCCAAATCTAAAGTAGGGTCGTAATTTTCTTGTGTGTCTGCAACAGTCTCTTCAACCACTTCCTCCTCAACCACAAAATCAGGCTCCTCTACTTTAGGTGTAGGTCTAGGAGTGTTTTCAGTTACTTCAAATTCTACACTTTTAACTGGTTCTTTCTTTACCGTAGGCTCTTCTATTTCAACTTCAATTGGTTTCTTTTCAACCTTTTCCTCTACATTCTTTACCTCCCAAGATTCGCTGTCATCTGCCAAATCTTCTTCATCTTCTTCCAAAAGATCAGCATCATCTTCAAATGAATCGGCCTTTACTTCCGTAACTACCTTTTCCACTTCATCTACACCCTCTTTGACCTTCCCCTGAAGGCCAATCATGGTAGTAACGTTGAAGAAATAGATGACAAAAACCAGAAAAGAGAAAATGAGCAGCAATAATGTTCCCCAACCAATGAGTCCTTCCAGAATGATGGAAAGTTGATAACCAACTCCTCCGCTTAAAAAGCCCCATTCAGAAACACCCTCTGAATTGTAAACTGTATAGCCTAACAGGATGCTAAGCCATAGCGTGAAAAACAAACAAAAAGTAAGTGTAGCACTTACAGAAATGATTTCTTTTTTGAAAACTATTTTATAACCTAAAAGAAATAACAATGGCGGTGTGAAAAATGAAGCCAGGCCAAACCATCTGAATATAAAATAGTGAGAAACAAAAGCTCCATATAAGCCCAGCCAGTTTTCAGCTTCCCGGCCAGATTGGATAACACCCGTTTCATTAATGGCCTCAACCACACTCTGATCAGCCTTGCCGGTAAATAGATAAGAAATAAGCGCTACGAAAATGTAAAGAGCGCTGATGATCAGAAAAAAGCCAATGGTGAGCTGAAATCTTTTATCCTTCAAAAACCCCAGTGATAAATTCATTTTGAATTTACTCCCCTTCTCTTTGCTCGATTCCTTAAAAGTATTTGATTTATAGGTGTTTTTGGCCATTCTGTCAAAAATACAAAGCTAGTGAATATAATGAAATGTCATGGAGAAATAATGACCTAAGCCATAGTAGCAGCGATCTTGCTATTTATCCGTTTTACAAACCCCGGTCCTTCATAAATGAAACCTGTGTAGATCTGTATTAGGGAAGCACCTGCTTTCATTTTCTCTGCGGCATCTTCAGGGCTCATTATACCTCCAACGCCAATAATTGGGTAATCATTGCCTAAGGCTTTTCTTAAATATGACAGCACTTCATTACTTCTGTCTTTCACTGGTTTGCCGCTAAGCCCTCCCATTCCTATGGCTTCAACCTTCTGAGTGCTGGTAGAAAGATTTTCTCTTGAAATGGTTGTGTTTGTAGCTATAAGTCCATCGAGCTTAACATCATTTACCAATTCAACAATGTCATCCAATTGGCCATCTGTTAAGTCCGGAGCTATCTTAAGTAAAATAGGTTTTTGAGTGGGCTTGGTTTTATTAATCGCCTGAAGCTTTTGAATAATCTCAGCCAAAGGTTTCTTGTCTTGCAGCGCTCTTAAATTAGGCGTATTTGGTGAGCTTACATTAACCACAAAATAGTCAACATGGTCATATAATGCTTCAAAGGCAATTTCATAATCCTTAAAGGCCTCTTCATTTGGTGTTACCTTATTCTTCCCTATGTTGCCACCAACAATAACTTTAGACTTTCTGCTTTTCAATCTTAACACAGCTTCATCAACACCGCCATTATTGAAACCCATTCTGTTAATGAGGGCTTTGTCTTCAGGAAGCCTGAACAATCTGGGTTTGTCATTTCCCGGCTGGCCTTTTGGCGTTAAAGTACCTATCTCTACAAAGCCAAAACCGAAGCAGCCAAGCTCATCAATCAGTTTTGCATCCTTATCAAAACCAGCGGCAAGCCCAACTGGGTTAGGGAAGTCAATACCAAAAAAAGTCCTTTTTAATGATTCACTTTTGGTAGCATAAAGTCCTTTCCAAATTGCCTTAACACCAGGCACCTTGCCTAAGAAACGTAATAAATTGAACGTGAAATGATGAATTTTTTCAGGATCAAAAAGAAAGAAAATTGGTCGGATAAGAAGTTTATACACTGCGCAGGTCTGTTATTTTTTCAGCGCACAAAGATAACCGAATTAATATTAAGCAAAACGGAAATGTCAGCTTCTTGGATGAAAATCCTGGATGACCTGTCTAAGGTAGTCCCTATCAAGGTGAGTGTATATTTCTGTGGTGGTAATGGACTCATGGCCCAGCATTTCCTGCACAGCCCTCAGGTCAGCGCCACCTTCAATTAAATGAGTAGCAAAAGAATGTCTAAAAGTATGGGGGCTTATATTTTTCTTCATGCCTATTGAAATAGCTAGATTTTTAATGATGGTAAAAACCATGACCCTGGTAAGTTTCTTACCTCTCCGGTTTAAAAATGCATAATTCTCATATCCTCGTTGAATATTAATGTGCACCCGCACCTCACTTTTATAGATATTGAAATACTTTAAAGCATCTTTACCTATGGGCACTAAACGCTCTTTATCCCCCTTCCCCACTACTCTTAAAAAACCAATATCTTCCATGATATTGGTTAATCTCAAATCTATGAGTTCGGAGACTCTTAGTCCCGAGCTGTAAAGCACCTCCAGCATCGCCCTATTTCTTTGGCCTTCTGGTGTAGAATGGTCTATAGCCTCTAAAAGGCTCACAATCTCATTGAAATCTAAAGTATCGGGTAATTTTCTACCAAGTTTTGGCCCTTCAATAAGTTGGGTTGGGTCATTTTCTATCAAATCCTCAAATGCCAGATACTTATAAAAGGCTTTAACCCCACTTAAAATACGGGCTTGAGAATGTGGCGCCAAGCCTAATTCGTTAACGTATTGTATAAAGTCCTGAAGGTTATGACTAGTCACATCAACAGGATCAATCTCCAGGTTTTTAAGCTCAAAAAACTGACTTAGCTTCTCTATATCTCTGATATATGCCTGAACAGAATTGTCAGACAATGAGCGCTCAAGCTTCAGGTAATTTTTGAACTGCGTAATTTGAAAGATCCAACTCATAAAGTTTGAAATTAGTTGATTTTACCAACATTGGAGTAATCAAAATTGATAATTAATCATCGCTTGATAATATAAAATCGTAGATTTACCCAAGTAGCATTTATATGAAAATACTAATAATAAACGGCCCCAATTTGAACCTGCTAGGCACACGCGAGCCTGATATTTATGGTGATCAAAGCTTTCTATCTTTTTTTGAAACTATAAAAAGTAATTTCAAAGAGATTGACCTTGAATACTATCAAAGCAATGTAGAAGGTGAAATCATAAACAAACTGCATGAAGCGGGATTCAACTATGATGGTATAATCCTCAATGCCGGTGGATATACGCACACTTCAGTGGCTATTTCAGATGCCATAGCGGCTATCAAAACCGATGTTATTGAGGTGCATATTTCCAATATCTATAAAAGGGAAGAGTTTCGTCACAAAAGCATCATAAGCAAAGAATGCATAGGCATGATTTCAGGGCTGGGTCTTGAGGGCTATTTATTGGCTATCACCTATTTGATTAATAGGAAGGAGCCTAAATGATAACATTTTATCCCGGTCCATCGCGAGTTTATGATAAAGTTCCAGAGTATGTCAGGCAGGCATATGATGAAGGCATTTTGAGCATTAACCATCGTAGCTCTGAGTTTATGTCTCTGTTAGAGCATACCAATCAATTGGTCAAGAAAAAACTCAATGTGCCTGATGATTATCAAATATTTTACTTGTCCTCTGCCACTGAATGCTGGCAAGTCATAGCGCAGTCATTTGATGGTTTGAGCTACCATTTTTACAATGGCGCATTTGGCAAAAAATGGTTTGAGAATACTAAAAAAATCAAGCCACTAACCATTGGGTACCATTATGAAATGAACAAAGTACTTAACCTTTCGGAGTTAGACCTTTCAGGGGAAGATGGTTTGATTTGCCTTACTCAGAATGAAACTTCTAACGGAACCTGTATTTCAAACAAAAGGATAGCAAAAATTAGAAAGGAGTATCCCAATCACATTATTGCAGTAGATGCTACATCGTCACTTGGTGGTTCAAAGCTAAATATTGAAAATGCTGACATCTGGTATGCCTCTGTACAGAAATGCTTAGGCCTGCCTGCTGGTATGTCTGTCATGATATGCTCGCCCTATGCACTGGAAGCCAGAAATGACTGTAGGAAATACTACAATAGTCTAAATGCTATTGTAGACAATGCCGCCAAATCCCAGACCACACATACACCAAACGTGCTCAACCTCTATCTCTTAAACCGGGTATTAGCCACCACTAAAAATGTAGCAAAAATATCTCAGGGCCTGCAAGACAGAATGAAGGCTTACCTTGAGTTTTTTGAAACTAAAGTGGAGTTGAAACCTTTAATAACTAACTCAAAAGTTAGGTCTGAAACAGTTTTGGTATTACAAGGAAATCCTGAGCTAATATCGAAAATTAAAGAAGAGGCTAAGGTAGAAGGCATCATGTTGGGCAATGGTTATGGTGAGCATAAAAATGGAACATTTCGAATTGCCAATTTTCCTGCTATCAGGAATAAGGAGATAAATTCATTGATTGAATTTATCGATAAATCAACCAACTGATTTGTTTTTGTATATTGAGACTTTTAAACCCCCAATTATTATAGTTTTGCACCATGTTTATATTTAAAGACATTTTTTCAGTTACATTGATCTTGTTCTCTGTAATTGACATTTTAGGATCCATTCCTATTGTAATTGACCTTAGAAAAAAACAAGGAAAAATACATTCAGGCAGGGCAACAATAATCTCTGGGATTTTAATGGTGGTGTTCCTGTTTCTTGGGCAAAGCATCTTAAAACTCTTCGGTTTGGATATAGGCTCATTTGCAGTTGCCGGAGCTATCGTTATGTTTATCATTGCCATGGAAATGATCCTTGGCGTTACTCTTTTCAGGTCTGATGGGGAAAGCAAAGCAGGGTCAATCGTTCCATTGGCATTTCCTTTAATTGCTGGCGCAGGAACCTTGACAACAATATTATCAATCAGGGCTGTTTATACCACGCCTAACATTCTGGTTGGCATTGTAATAAACCTGGCCTTTGTCTATTTGGTACTAAAATCCACCTCTTGGCTAGAAAGAAAGCTTGGGGATTCGGGATTCAGTATCTTGAGACGTGTTTTCGGGATTATTCTTTTAGCAATAGCAGTAAAAATATTTAAAGATAACATCGGCTTGATTTAATGATTACAATCTACACAGACGGAGCAGCAAAAGGCAATCCCGGACCGGGTGGATATGGAGTGGTAATGTTGGCAAAGGTCAATGACAAACCATACCGCAAGGAGCTTTCAGAAGGTTTTAGAAATACTACTAACAATAGAATGGAATTGTTAGCGGTGATCAAAGGTCTGGAAACCATAAAGAAAGCTGGTGCTCCAGTTACCATTTATTCTGATAGCAAATATGTGGTAGATGCTGTAGAAAAAGGTTGGCTTTGGAATTGGGAGAAGAAAAATTTTAAGGACAAGGCTAATGTCGATCTTTGGAAAGCCTTCATTCCTTTATACAAAAAACATAAAGTGAAATTCGTTTGGGTAAAGGGGCATGCTGGCTTAAAAGAAAACGAGCGCTGCGATCAGTTGGCAGTTGAAGCCGCAGAAGGTGGTAATTTACCTGCTGATGTAGGTTATGAAAGTTAAAACTTTAAATCAGCGCTTCTACGAAGTAATAAATCATCATTACGCTGGCGACCATTTTCAGCAATGTGCCCAGCAAAAACCCAATAAATGATCCCCACGCAGCTCTTATTGCTTCTTTAGAATTTCTTCCTGTAAACAGTTCTCCAATAAAAGCTCCTATCATCGGCCCAATGATAATACCGATAGGTGGAAAAAGAAATAAACCAAATACAACGCCTATCATGGAGCCAATTACTCCAGCTCTCGTTCCGCCATATTTCTTTGTTCCATAAGATGGAATAACATAATCTAACCCAAAAACAACGGCCGTGATGATACCCCAGGTAATAAGAAAATTGTCTGTAAAGCTGACATCAGAAGTGTAGTGAAGTGCTATTAGCCCTAAATAGCTAATTGGTGGGCCTGGAAGTATAGGCAGAAAACACCCAAAAAAACCTACTATCATCAGCAGGCTTCCAACAATGATTAAGAATATATCCATTGATTAAAATAATAAGCGATAAAGTAGCTTATCATTTCTTCAATATCCAAAATGTTTAATGAGTTCTTCCTCTGAGTTCTCCTTTTTTGGCGAGGTCAAATAGTAGGCTATCAAATGTAAGCTTCTGCTCATCATCGCAAATGGAGCGTAGCCTTCTGAAATGTTCATGATTAAGCATTTCGAGCTCTTTATAATTTGAAGCAATTAAATTAAGAAGTGAATCAGAGGCCTCCTTTTCTATTTGCTGTGCCAATTGTGTTCGTAAACCAGCAATATCAGCCATTAAATCTCCCTTTCTTTCAAAGTGTTCTCTTCTTGAATTTTTGAAAAAGGCAATCTGCTCTTCATTCAAATGAAGTCGCTTACCAAGATATTTTTCAACTTTTGGTGGTCGATGACTATCGTGATGATCATTGCCACTCCAAATGAATGATAATGAGATTACATTAAGTATTACCAGAACAATGATTACGCCTATAAGTACCTTATTATTTCTCATCTCTAGTCCCCAACTTCTTCTAGTAAATCAATCTGTTCTATATTGTATTCATCATACATCTGAACAATAACTTCATCTGTATTTATCTCTTCTACAGGCTCATAGAATGCATAAAATAAAGAATTCAAAATTAGAATAGCCACCACCGTAGCCCACGCAAATTTCCTTTGAATGGCTATTGATTTGCTATCAGACTCCAACCTTCCTTGCAGACGGGTATAGAAGAATGGTTCAACTTCAGCGCGCTCCATATTGTCGAAAGCTGCCAGTGTTTTTTCTACCTTATCGTTTATCTCATTTTTCATTGCTTAAACATTTGATGTCAATATTTTAAAAAACTTGTGCTCAGTTATCATTTTTATAAAAATCATTGAGCAATTCGCGTAATCTTTTCTTGGCTCTATGCATCAAAGACTCCACTGAAGAGAGACTTAACTGCATAATATCAGCTACCTCCTGATAACTAAGACCTTCCATTTTGTGCATTACAAAAGCAGCTCTCTGATTCTCGGCCAACTTATCAATAGCATTATGCAATATTTTGGCCGTCTCCTTATTTTCCAAAGCCACCCCGGGGTGATAAAAATCTGAATAATTGCGGGCTAAATCTTCATCTGCGCCAAACAAGGATGTCAACCAGGCAAACCTTTTTTGACGTCTATTATACCTAATATGTTCTAAAGATTTGTTTACCGCAATTCTGTAGATCCAGGTGCTGAGCTTAGCATCTGCATTGAACTGGTCAATATTTCTGAAAACTTCAACAAATACTTCCTGCGCCAGATCCTCAGCTTCTTCCGAATTTTTAAGCATACCCACACAAACATTAAAGACCTTGTTTTGAAATTTCAAAACAAGGTCTTTAAATGTGGCTTCATCTCCAGCTTTTAGCTGGTTTATAGCCTCTTGAGTATCAAAAAAGCTCGTATTTTCTGACAAAATTGTTTTATCTGCCGTGTCTCATTCCTCTTTTATGGCCACCCATTCTATCAAAAACGACACGTTGTTCCTCTGTCAATATAGCTCTTACATCTTGCTTATGAAACTCTCTTGCCAACATCAATTTGGTTTTTAGCTCTCCAATCTCCTTAACCGTTTTCTCGATGGCCTTTTTGTCCACCTTTTCAGCAGCACTCAATGTGTTAAGCTTTGCTTCTTTCTCATTCAACTCATTTTCAACAGGAGTAATATCTTTCAGTAAAGATGTTCTTAAGTCTTTAACCTTCTCCTTTTGTTCATCCGTCATATCAGGTAAACCTCTATGCCCGTCCTTATCCATCTTCCTAAATTCTTTTCTTGATGAATCATCTCTATCATGAGCCCCTTTATGATGCTGACCATTTACAACTACACTGGTTCCTGCAATCATAATGACCAACAATACCGTTCTAAAAATTGACTTTTTCATAATTATAAAATTTTGAGTGTTTATAAATAACCTTGCATATTAGATGTCGTCAGTTAAATAAAACTTGCGGGCTGCTGCAGAAATTTATCTATGGATATAAAAAAGGAACTGTTATTTGAGCACTCAAAATCTCAGGCTCTTAAAATCTCAAACTACATTGGCAACGACCAAAACAGGTTTGATGAGCTTATGATACTTTTTTTTGACACAGAGTATAGGGTGACTCAAAGAGCAGCCTGGGTGGTCAGTCATTGTGCTGATAAATACCCTGAGTTAATAGAGCCTTACATAGAGCCAATGATTCTCAACTTGAAAAAAGATATCACTGTGGCAGTACAGAGAAATACATTGAGGGTTTTGCAGGAAAAAGAAATGCCCAACACAATAATCGGTGATGCAGCAGACATCTGCTTTAAAATTCTGGAGTCAGCGAAAGAACCGATAGCAGTTAAAGTTTTTGCCATGACACTTCTTGCCAACATCTGCAAAAAGGTGCCCGAATTAAAGAATGAGTTGAAAATTTTGATTGAAGATCAACTACCCTATGGTTCTGCAGGTTTTAAAAGTCGAGCCAATAAAATTCTTAAAAAGCTATAACACCTGCTTTTCGCTCATTTCAAAACCCAGGGCATCTAACTCATTAAGAATCGGTGTATAAATTTCCTTTTTAATAGGTATATGAACACCTGTTTCGTTGATCTCTCCTTTTAGCAAAAGCTTAGCTGCTATACCTATAGGTAGACCAACGGTTTTTGACATAGCAGTATTAACTGAATCATCGCCTGTTGCTACCAAAGTGCTATGAATCTCCCTTTTCTGACCATTTTCAAGGTATTCAAACTTGTGCCACATTACAATCATATCCTTGTCTTCAGGGTCAAGCGTCCACTTTTTCTTCAAGATATGCTCTAAAATCTGGGCAGGCGTTCCTTTATCTAGTCCTACCAACTCATCATCAAACATACCTACCCATCTCATTCGGTGCATTTCAGGCCCGTCAAGGTCAAGCCCAAGATAATGTGCCAATTTCAGCTCTATCGAATCGTGCGGATTGTAGGACAGGAAAGAATTAATAAATTCCCTGTGCGTCATTTTATCTACTCCTTCCAGTTCGTAAGTATCATCCGTAGCCCCAAGCTGAACAAAAATATCCCACGTTCTGCAGAAGCCCGGTCTCCTGAACGTACCTCGGTAGATTGTTGAAATCCCTCTCAAATTATAGACATCCAGATACTTTAAAGAATCTCGATTGGCATAACCTTCGAAATAGCCATAACCGGGAATATGCACCTGCTCTGTACGTCTAAATAGTTTCTGATAGGGAATGTATTTGTACTTACCTTCCTGAATAAACTTAACCACGCCTTGCCCTGCCAAAACTACATTTCTAGGGTTCCATGTAAATTTATATTCCCACGGATTGTCGTCATCTGTATCTGGAGCGAGCAACCCACCTGTAAAAGATTCAAAAGCAGTTAACTCATGACCTGCATCCCTGATTTTATCTATCACCTGCATGGCAGACATATGATCAATCCCCGGATCAAGACCACACTCATTTAATAAAAAGACTCCCTTTTGCTTTGCCTTTTCATCCAGTGCCTTCATTTCTTTGGACACGTAAGAGGCCGTAAGCATATTTACACCATATTCAACACACAGCTCCGCTACTATTGGATGGAAATTGGCTGGCAGCATTGAAATCACAACATCGGCTTTTTTTATTTCTTCAGCCCTTTGCTGCTCATTGAGTATGTCAAATTGAAAAGCCTGTGCCACAGCAGATCCGTTGCACTTTTCCTGGGCCAAAGACAATGAATAATCCCCTACCCTAAGTTTCCAACCATTTGAATTACATTCATTTATCAAATAATCAATCAACGAACTTGCAGACCTTCCAGCCCCTAAAACCAATATCATCTTCATCGCAAAAGTGCTTTTTTTAAGTGGCCTCAAATAAAAGAATTACTGCCCTCAAAGCGTAATTCTTACCGATAAAAATTTTTATGCAGCCGTAGTAATATTATATTGCATGGCCTTAAAAAATGGGATTGTGGGAATGAGTGAAAATGAAGATTATATAATTTATAACCGTTTAGAAGAGTTAGATGAAGCGTCTCAATGGTTAGTGAACAAAGCTAATGAAGCCCTTAAGACAAGTTATTCCCCTTATTCAAAATTTACAGTAGGGGCTGCGGCTCTGCTCAACAACAGTGAAGTAATTCTGGGGTCTAATCAAGAAAATGCATCTTACCCTGCCGGACTTTGTGCTGAAAGAGTAGCGCTATTTCAGGCAGGTGCCAGATTTCCTCATGCAGCGGTTATCAGGTTGGCTATTGTAGCCAAACGAGCAAATGAAGAAGATCTGAGAGCTGGTGGCCCATGCGGAATGTGCAGGCAGGTAATGCTGGAATTTGAACAAAAATTCAACCTTCCTTATGAAGTTATTTTCAGAATTGAAGATGGCAAATGGATAAAGACAAAATCAGCGCAAATTTTACTTCCTTTTTCATTTGGAAAGCGTAATCTTTGATGTTCTATGCCGATAAACTTTTTATTTTATAAGTATATTGTAAATTAGATAACTGGCTTTAATTTATTTTTCCTTTCATGAGGATAAACCTTAAAAATCTTTCCATACTCCAACAGACTTACCTCCTCTTCGGTGGTTTTCTTATTTTGGCCACCGTCAACTATTTTGTTATTAGTCATTATAAGGATAAACTTTCCAGCTTTAGCCCGCAGTTGATGGAGTTGGAATACCTTGAAGGCCAAATAGCCAGCATACAAGAAAATATTGATTTGGCCATTAACGATAATGCCGTGGCGAAAGATAACCTCAGCAGCCAACTAGTATTTTTTGAAAATGAGCTGGATAAATTTAAAAATGGTGGAGTACTAACAACCTCAAAAGTTGAGATAGGTGAAGGCTCTGACAGACTTAACAGACTAATCAACAACGCACATCCGGCATGGCAACAGCTAAAAGATAATATTGCAATTATCATTAACGAGGAACACCAGAAAGACACCACCATTCAACAAGCGGTGATGGTTGCCATTAATGATTCAACTACAACAACTGAAATTCAGGACAAACAAATAACAGTTGACAATCATGTTGTGAGAAAGGCGGCAAATGCCATAAGGATGGATCAAAAAAAATTGCCTGCCCTTATAACTGAGATGGAAAACATTGTAAGGCTCGATCAGCAAGAAGCCGATGATACATTGAGCATTATATTAATGTCATTTTTGCTGTTTAATGCCATCGCCATTGTGCTCGTTCTTTTAGCGATAAGAAATTATGTCTTTGTTCCTCTGCAGAATTTAGGTGTACTATTTAGTGCTAATGACTTCAGTAAAAAAGCTGATTATGAAAGGACTAATGAGATTGGCACTATAGCCAAAGGTTTTAATAACATTGCTACCGCCTTTCAAAGGTCTACTTCCTTTGTTGCTAAAATTGGAGAAGGTAAGCTTGATGAAAAATTAGAAGGCATTGATGAATCTAAAGTAAGTGAGAAAAGCCTGGAATGGGCATTGCTCAATATGCGAGATCAAATGAAACGCATGGAACTTGAAGAGGCTGAGCGTAAATGGTCTACAGGAGGACTAGCCAAATTCGTTGATATTTTAAGGGCTAATGACAATGTTCAGGAACTAAGCGATGCTATTATTTCCAATCTTGTTGATTACACAAAATCAAATCAAGGTGGCATATATATTATTAATGAGGAAGATCCTCAAAGCAAGTACCTGGAATTAATCTCATTATATGCCTTTAATGACAAAAAATACAATCAAAAAAGCTATCGCTTAGGTGAAGGGCTTGTTGGACAAACCTACCTGGAGCGTAAGACCATCTACTTATTCGAAATACCAGAAGACTATATTGAAATTACTTCAGGTTTGGGAGATGCAAACCCGACAACAATTCTGCTTGTTCCTTTAAAAATTGAAAATGATATCTATGGCGTTATCGAACTGGCCTCTTTCCATGAGTTTGAAGAATATCAAATCCAATTTGTAGAAAAACTGGGTGAGAGCATTGCCTCTACCATAGCTGGAGTAAAAGCCAATGAGAAAACTAAGCACCTTCTTGAAGAGTCTCAGCAACTGACAGAACAAATGCAGGCCCAGGAAGAAGAAATGCGCCAAAATATGGAAGAGTTATCTGCCACTCAGGAAGAAATGGCCCGAAAGGAGCAAGCCGTTATGGCTCAACTAGACGCTATTAACAACTCTCTTGGTACTGCAGAATTTAGCGTAGATGGTGATATTATTACAACCAACGAAAAATACTACCAATCACTTGGGTACGATCATAGCAGCATTGTAAGTGCTAACTTCTTTTTGTTGCATACCGATGCAGATATATTCTACAATGTTAGAAATGGCAATTCATACAGCGGATGGGTTTCAAAAAACCATAGAACTGCTGGTGAGGTTATATACAAGTCATCTTTCAACCCTATTATGGATGAAGAGGGTGAGGTGGTGAAAATTGTAGAGCTGATAGTCCAGTTCGAAAAAGAATCAGAAACCGGTGCAGTGGACGAATGGAAAGAGCTTAAGGATGTAGAAGAGGAATTGAGGCAAAACATGGAAGCACTTGAAATAACTCAAACACAGCTTGACAATAAATTAAAGATTTCTGAAGAGATTTTATCGGCTTTTAAGAGCATTGGAAACTATCTGATTGTTGACAGTGAAGGCAATATATTTGAAGTGAACAACAATGCTCAAAAACAAATAGGCGGTGATCATCAAAATATATCTACTATTTTTGAAACACCTGCTAATATTGCTTTAACTGTTGGGGATCAAAAAGAATTAAAAATATTAAATGCAGGAACCATAACTGTTTCAGTCAGAGATATCTCTGCTGATGATGCGAGTAAAAAGCTCCTTATCATTTGGACTTAGCATTTAAAGTGGAATAATAGAAAAATTAAAAAATTAATAAATGAATTTTTATTAATTTACGAGATACAATAAATACCTCTAAGCCCATCGATTCATGAAGGAAATTGATATTGCAGACTTAAAGAAGATCACGGAGGTGGTAAAGACAAAGTATAATTACGATTTTACTAATTATGCCATGTCTTCCTTTAAAAGAAGGATCTCTCGCATACTTGAGATTAAGAGTATGACCATGGATACGTTGATGAAACGGCTATACGATCCGGGGTTCCTAGATGATTTTCTGAATGAAATTACAGTCAATGTGACTGAGATGTTCCGTGACCCCTCCTTTTGGCGAGTTCTGAGAGATGATATTATACCGGGTATACTACTCAATCATCAAAAGATCAGGATATGGCATGCTGGATGCTCTTCAGGTGAAGAAGTCTTTTCCATGGCCATTTTATTGAGAGAAATGAACTTGCTTGACAATGCGAGCATTATAGCCACCGATTTAGATACCAATATTCTTGAAAAGGCTAAAAGTGGTGAGTACAACCTTAAGAATATGGAGCTCAATGAGAAGAACTATATTCGGTATCAGGGCACCAAATCCTTAAAGGATTATTATAAAGAAGTAAATGGCAAAGCCGTTTTAGATAAAACATTGGTTGAAAATGTTTCTTTCCGTAAGCATGACTTGGTCAACGGGGAGGTGTTTAACAAATTCGACCTTGTACTTTGTAGAAATGTGATGATTTATTTTAATCAAACACTTCAAAATGAGGTGCTAAAGAAATTTCATGAAAGTTTATTTAAATATGGTTACTTGGCCATCGGTTCCAAGGAATCTCTCATTTGGTGTGACATTGCTAGCAAATTTATAATTGTTAATAACGAAGAGAAGATTTATAAGAAAATAAAAGATTGAGAGACTCTTAAAATCGGTGACGAACTTTAATTTAGATAATCGGTATAAGGCCATCGTAATTGGAGGGTCTGCAGGTAGTTTTCAAGGTATTGTGAAAATACTTTCTAATCTGCCTGACAATTTCCCATTGCCAATTATTATGTGCCTACATAGATTGAAGCATGTTAGAAACGGATTCGTAGAAGCGCTATCTATAAAAAGCACTGCTGAAATTGTAGAACCTTATGATAAGCAACCAATAAAAAAAGGTAAAGTATATTTGGCACCGTCTAATTACCATATGTCAACAGAGTTAGGTCATTATTTCAGTTTATCTACCGAAGAAATGATCAATAACTCGCGCCCGGCCATTGATTTAACTTTAGGCACAACGGCCTATGTTTTTAGAGACAAGCTTATCGGCATTTTGTTGTCCGGAGCTAACCGTGATGGTGGTTTAGGCATGAAATATATTAAGGATAGAGGAGGTTTAACAATTGTTCAGGATCCTGCAGAATGCATGATCGAAACCATGCCCAGAGCAGCAATGAGTGTCACAACAATTGACCATGTCCTAAAGATTGATGAAATTGTAGAGTTTTTCAAACAATTACATAAACAGTATAAGTAAATGAAATTAGATCAACGCAAGTTAAGTATCGTTATATCCCTTATTTATGTAATAAGTGTTCTTATTGTTGCTTATACGCTCATCACCCTCCAAAATGATCTTGTTTATGATAGCCAGGCACTGGATGTCTCACAAATCTCAAGTGCTCAGCCGGTGCTTATCAAGCTTTATGTGGCGTCTGGTATTTCCATCCTGATAGGTCTTGGCCTGGTTTATTTCTTCTTTAACAATAAGAGCATGGAAATAATCTATGTGGAAAAGAAAGAGGACAAAACGAAAAAAACTGATGAAGACGAGGACAAGAAGAACGAAGATAAAAAGTTAGATTTTTCGTCAATTAAAGACATTTCAACTACTAAGGCTAAATCAGAAGAAAAAATACTGACGCATGGACTAACAGAGATTTGCAAAAATTTGGAAGCTGGAGCTGGAGCGTATTACACTGTTCGTAAAGATGGTGAAAAGAAGGTGCTTCAAATGAACGCAACTTATGCCCTGAGTTTGGGGGAGAGCCAAAGGCCAACCTTCGAATTTGGTGAAGGACTTGTAGGTCAGGTGGCTGCTGAGCAAAAGCCTATAAATCTTGATGATATACCTGAAGGCTATATTAAAATCATTTCAGGCTTAGGAAGTGCATCACCAACTCACGTTTTATTATCCCCTGTGCAATATAATGGCGAACTATGCGGAGTAGTTGAGATAGCATCCTTCACCAAATTTAACAAGCAGCACATAGAAGCAGTAGAAGAAGCATTCAAATTAATAACAGGTAACTTGTATGGAAAACCTGCAGATAAAAAGGAAGCTCCAAAAGCTGAAGAAGTGAAAGAAGAAAAGGAACCGGTGAAAAAAACCGCGAAAAGTAAAGGAACTAAAAAAGATTAAAACATATCAAATATATGTTTAAACAGATATCCATAAGTACGAAAATCACAGGTCTAGTTATCAGCATTGTCTTGGTAACACTTCTGGCCATTAGTTACATTTCCTATCGTCAGAGCAAGGAAGCTGTGCAGCAAAGGTACAGTGAAAGCCTTCGGGTGGTGAGCGAAAGTAAAGCCAGTAAACTCAAAACCTCTTTTGACCATGTAATTGCCAGTTTAAAGTTCATGCAGCAGGCCAAAGATCTGAAAGAAGGTATTACTGCATCTTCCAGCACGAGTAATTCAGGAGGAAGCGGAATGGATTTCGATTTTGGAGGTGGTGACGAAGATGACCCTTTTGCTGCTGAAGAGGAGGAAACCGATCCTTTTGCTTCTTTTGATGAGCCAGCAGAAGACGATCCCTTTGGTGGGGGTTTTGAAGATTTTGGTGCAAGCACGCCTGCCCCAGCCACTCCAACTTATGATGTTCAAGCGTTTCTAAATGATATAAAAACTTCATACAACTATAAAAACATCCTGATTACAGGGCCTGGGGGCAAAATAAAATACTCTACCAACAGTGCGCTGTCAGCTGGAAGTAATTTTATTGACCCGGATGGAAGTACACTTTCTAAAAGTGTTCAAGGCGTTTATTTCAGTAACATCATTGAAGTAGACGGTACATTCTCTTTTTATGCAGGTGCCCCTATTTCGCACGATAATGGAGAATCTTCAATCATTTTGATTGAACTTCCAATGGCCGAAGTTTATGATATAATTGCAGACACAACAGGCTTGGGCAAAAATGGCGAAGTAATTTTGGCGAAACTAGATTCTTCAAATGGACGAATCAACTATATCAATAAACCGAGAAACGATCCTGAAGGCGCTTTTAAGATTGTAAATCTTGGTGATACAAAATCCAAAGCTGTCCAAAAAGCTGTAACCGGTTTTACAGGGCTTGGCGCAAATACAGACTATAGAGGAAAAGAAAACCTGGCTTACTGGACGTATATTCCAAATGTACAGTGGGGTTTTGTTTCTAAAATAGATACAGAAGAGATTTTTGCCAATGCAGAAAACCAATCATGGAAGTTTCTGGTAGCAGGCCTTATAATATTGGCTTTAGCTACTATAGTATCATTGATCTTCTCTAAATATCTAACCAGCCCACTATTATCATTAAAGAAAACATTAGAGTTAGTGGGTAATGGTATTTTACCAGAAAAAGTTGAGACTAAGACTTCAGATGAAATTGGTGAAATGACAGGCAGTGTTAATCACCTGGTGGATACGTTAAAAAATACAGCGCAGTTTGCCCAGCAAATTGGAGAAGGAAATTTCTCCGCAGATTTCAAGTCTATTAATGATGATGATGCACTAGGCATGGCACTCATCAACATGAGAAACAACTTGATTGAAGGTGAAAAAAGAGATAAGGAAAGAAACTGGATTGTAACCGGGGTGGCTGAGATTGGTGAAATTCTTAGAGCTCATGACGAACTAGAACCTCTGGGTGATGCAGTTGTAAAATACATCATTGGAAAAATCAATGCTGTTCAAGGCGCCTTCTATGTTGTGAATGACGAAGATGAGGACTCCTACCTCGAAATGAAGGCCAGCTTTGCTTATAATAGAAAGAAGCACTTAAAAGCTTCATTTAAATTTGCAGAAGGACTAGTAGGACAGTCTGCGGCTGAAAGAGATACCGTATTAAGGACTGAAATACCTCATGATTATGTGACTATTACTTCGGGTATACTTGGAGACCAAAGGCCTACATCCATACTTATTGTGCCACTAATCACAGACGAGAAGGTGTATGGAGCAGTTGAATTTGCAGGCTTTGAAAAGTTTGATAGCAGTAAAGTAAAGTTTGTTGAAGAATTGAGTTTAATATTGGCCAGAACAGTATTTAACATAAAGGTCAACGAGCGTACCAGAAGGCTTCTTGAAGAATCTCAGGCCATGAGTAGTGAGCTGCAAGAGAAGCAGGAGATTCTTCGTCAGAATGCTGAAGAGATGCAAGCCACTCAGGAAGAACTTCAAAAATCTAACAGCAAGCTGGAAGAGCAAATTGAGGAAGTAAACCGTACTCAAAACAGAATGCAGTTGCTACTTGAAAATGCTTCAGAGGTAATCACTATTTATGAAGAAGATGAGACAGTGAGATACATCAGCCCATCTGTGGAGCCAATTTTAGGTTACACTCAAAAAGAGATGATTGGCCAAAAAGATTCTGACAAAGTGAACGCAGAGCATGTTGCTGAATTTAAAGGCATGTTTAAAAGATTGCTCGAAAACCCTGATGAGCAGGTTACAATTCAATATGAGTACCTTACCAGGGAAGGCAACTACATATGGATTGAGTCTACTGGAACTAACTTCATGTCAAACCCTGCAATCCATGGTCTGATTGTGAATTCCCGTGACATTACTGAAAGAAGAAGAGCTGAGGTTGAGCAGAGAATGCGTAGTAAAATGCAGGCCTTATCAGAAAATTCCCTTGACCTTATTACAAGACTAGAAGATGAGTCAATCTCTTACATCAACCCGGTAATTGAAGAATATACAGGTAAGAACCCTGGTAAATTCTTAAACCAGAAAATTGTAGAGGCAGACTTAGATAAAAATATTCTCGATCGGTGGTTAGAAATTGTTGAACAGGTTAATAACACGAATGAAAAGGTAGCTACTGAAATGGATTTCCCATCAGAAATGGGTGATCGTGTCATGCAGATAAATGCCATTCCAGAATTTGATGATAACGAAAAGTTAGAATCTGTACTTCTCGTTTCGCATGACATTACCGAGCGTAAGATCATTGAGCTGGAAATCCAAAATAAGAATAAGAAAATTGCTGATAGTATTAATTACGCTAAGCGTATCCAGAATGCTATACTTCCTAACAATACGGTTATCACCAAAGTACTTCCAGACTCTTTTATACTTTACAAACCAAAAGATGTGGTTAGTGGTGACTTCCCATGGTATGTTAAAATTGGTGATGAAATTTACCTGGCAGCTGTAGATTGTACTGGTCATGGCGTACCAGGTGCATTGCTTTCGTTGATAGGTTATTTCTTACTAAATGATATTGTAAGAAGTAGAAAAATATCTGATCCAGGATTGATTCTAGATCAGCTTGATGAAGGTGTAACCACAACGCTTAGACAAGATCAGGACGATTCTAAAACCAAAGATGGTATGGACATCGCACTTTGTAAAATAAATACCAAAAAGCATAGAGTCGAATATGCGGGTGCTCACCGTCCATTATATGTCATGAAAAATGGTGAGATGGAAGAAATCAAGGGTAATAAATTTGCTATTGGTGGTGGTATTTATAAAAACCAGACCAACTTTACCAATCACATTGTTGAATTAAAAGAAGGAGACTCATTCTACTTCTGTTCAGATGGTTTCCCAGACCAGTTTGGTGGCCCTGATAATAGAAAATATGGCCCTAAACGCCTTCGTGAAACTATTGTTGATATTCATAAAAAATCAATGTTTGAAGCACATGACGTGTTTGACAAAGGATGGGAAGACTGGAAAGGTGAAGAAAAACAGACAGATGATGTACTGTTAATAGGTATAAAATTTTAGAACTTTAATTAAATGTCGTATTTTGACAGATATTGAAGTAGATTTATTTAATTTATAAAATTGATTCTGATTTAAGAACTTAGGATAAAACGCTTTAAGACTTATGAAGTATATTTTTGATTTACACAAAACCATGCTGGATAATAACCTGATTTTGGTTTATGAGGGAGAATTCACTCAAGAAATTACCAAATCGGTTCTAGCCATGGCTGAAAGAAATATGGATTCTTCCGGAGAAGAGTCTGCGGTAAAAAGAAAAGTGTTCAATGTAATGGTTGAATGCCTTCAAAATATCGTAAAACATGCTGATGCTGTGGCCAATGATCACTCGGCAGTATTTATGATTGGCAAGCAAGATAATGAGTACATCATTATTTCTGGAAACCCAATTATGAATGAAAACATAGATGGCCTTAAAGCAAAAATTGATCAGATCAATGAATTGGATAAGGACGGTCTTAAAGAGCTTTACAAAAATATCATCAAAAACACAGAGATTTCAGACAAAGGTGGTGCTGGACTAGGTTTCGTTGATATGGCCCGTAAGTCTGGCAATAAATTAGGCTATGACTTCGTAGCTTTGGACGCCACAAGCTCATTCTTCTGTCTTAAGGCATCTGTCGAAAGACTTTAATTAATTTGATTCAAAAGATTTAAAATAGAACATATAATGGACATACTAAATTTAGAAGGCACTGAAGATACCCCAAAGATCATGTTGGACAAGGGTAATGGCATCTTTGAAATTTCCGGAAGAAGTCTTCCTGAAGACTCTGCTGAGTTTTACCAACCTGTTCTTGATTGGATAGAAGAGTATTCTCAAGATCCAAATCCAAGTACAGAGTTCATGTTCAAACTGGAGTATTTTAATACAGCTTCCAGCAAGTTAATTCTTGACGTACTTTCAGCGTTGGAAGATATTGACGGAATGGCTATCATGTGGTACTTCCATGAAGATGATGAAGATATGGAAGAAGCAGGCGAGGAGTTTTCTGAGCTTGTAGAAATACCGTTTGAGTTCAAAACATACTAATTTTTTCGTTTATCTGATTTTTTGCAGTTAACAATCTGCCTTTAGCAGAAACTAGCCTATGAGTGAGGAAATACTTAAAGCACTTACCCAACTTTTTGCCATTATCACCAAACAAGATGGGGGTGTTACTGAGAAAGAGAGGCAGTTTGTAATAAGTTTTTTTCAACAAGAGCTGGATCAGGATTCTGTCAAAGAATACCTGGAGCTCTATGACAAGTTTGTAGGTTACAACCAGGAAGGAAGTGAAGAAAAGAAGGAGGAAGATGACGGAGAAAAAAAGCGAAAGCTAACTTCCGTTAGAGACTCTGTAAAAACCTTGGGTCTTTGTAAAAAGATCAATAAGACCTTAACTCAAAAGCAAAAAGTAGTTGTACTAATAAAGATATTAGAGCTTGTAGGCTCTGATAAGAATTTCACTCCACAACGGATGGAAATTATCGATACCATTAGTACAGTTTTCAACATTGTAAAAGACGAGTATAAGCTAATTGAGAGCTTTGTTATCAAAGTTGATCATAAAGAGCTCAATTTTAACGATATCCTGATCGTTAATAATGAGGGAGAGCACTCCCATGATGTTGAAGCCATAAAAGCGGAAGCCGAAAATTCAGACACTCATTCAAAACATTTTAATACGGATATTGATGGGAATATTATATTCCTAAAAGTTAATAGCGTGGACATGTACTTTACCAAATACGTTGGTAAAGACCAGATTGTACTGAATGGTTTTATTATGCAGAGAAATAGGGTTTACCTATTCTCTCATGGTAGTACTGTTAAAACCCCACTAGGTGCTGCACTTTATTATAGTGACTTAATATCGCTGTTTAATGAAGAGCTTCAGACCGCAAAATTATCATTCAACGCCAACATTACAGAATTCAGGTTCCCTAATGGAGCTTTAGGCTTACGTGACGTTCAAATTTCTGAAGGTCCCGGACAACTTATTGGAATTATGGGTGCCAGTGGTGCTGGTAAAACTACATTGATGAATGTTTTGGCTGGTATTGAGCAGCCTACTGTGGGCAGTGTAAAAATCAACGGCTTTGATATCAATACTGAGAAAGAAAAGATTCATGGTGTAATAGGGTACGTCTCTCAGGATGATCTTCTTATTGAAGAATTAACTGTCTATGAAAACCTTTATTACAACGCTAAACTATGCTTTGCTAACCTTTCTGAGGAAGATCTTAGTGCCAGAGTACTTAGTGTACTTGAAAGTCTGGGCCTTGATCAAAGAAAAGATCTTAAGGTTGGAAGTGTTTTGGACAAAACAATTAGTGGTGGTCAAAGGAAAAGGCTTAATATCGCTCTTGAGCTTATAAGAGAGCCTGCAGTTATGTTTGTTGATGAACCCACATCAGGTTTATCCTCTCGTGATTCTGAAAATGTAATAGATTTATTGAAAGAACTTTCCCTTAAGGGCAAGCTTATATTTGTGGTAATTCACCAGCCATCTTCTGATATCTATAAGATGTTTAGCAAGATGTATATCATGGATACCGGTGGGTACCCTGTGTTCTATGGCAATCCCGTTGAAGCTGTCACATACTTTAAAAAAGCAACAAACCAGGTTGATAGTCAGCGAGGCCAGTGCGAGACCTGTGGCAATGTTAACCCTGAGCAAATTTTCAATATTATTGAAGCAAAAGTTGTTGATGAATATGGGCAGCTTACGAATAAAAGAAAAGTTAACCCTCAACAGTGGAATGACAGCTTTATCGAGCATTTTACCATTGAAAAAGTTGAAGATTTAAATGAGGAGCCTGCTCACTCTTTGTTTATCCCAAACAAGGTCAAACAAAGCATAATCTTCACGACAAGGGATTTACTGAGCAAAATTAGCAATAAACAATATTTACTTATTAATCTGCTGGAGGCTCCCCTACTGGCGATTATTCTTGCCTTTATTATCAAATATAAGAGCAGCCCTTTTGGTGATAGCTATATATTCAGATTCAACGATAATATTCCGGCATTCATGCTGATGAGTATTATTGTTGCCTTATTTATGGGACTGACAGTTAGTGCTGAAGAAATAATTAGGGACAGAAAGATTCTGAAACGCGAATCATTCCTAAATCTAAGCTGGAACAGCTATTTGATGTCTAAACTGTTTATACTGTTCCTGCTTTCTGCAATTCAAACTATGATGTTTGTAGTTGTCGGACATTTAATTTTGGAAATCCATGGCATGACCTTTCCTTTCTGGTTTGCCCTGTTCACCTGTTCTTGCTTTGCCAATGTTCTGGGACTCAATATATCTAGTGCATTTAACTCGGCAGTGACAGTATATGTAATGATTCCTTTGCTCCTTATTCCCCAGATGATTTTAAGTGGGCTCCTGTTTAGCTTCGATAAGCTAAATGATATTCTAAGCACTAAAGGTAAGGTGCCTATTGTTGCTGATATGATGGCATCCAGATGGACTTATGAGGCAATGGCGGTTTACCAGTTCAAAAACAACACTTTTGCTGCTCCATATTTCGACATAGAAAAAACCGAGGCAAAAGCAGATTTTAAAGCGGCCTATCTGGTAGAAGAGTTAAAAAGAAAAAATCAATTCATTGGAGAGCATCTTGAAGGCGCTAGTGATTCATTGAATAACATTCTACAAAAAGACTTAAGGATCATTCGAAACAATCTTGAGACAGAACCTTTCAGAGAAGGCATTGAAGACCTAGATATTGACAAGCTGACGCTGGAAAATTTTAACAAAGTAATTAGTCAACAATTGACCAATTATTTTGCAGCTTATAAAAAGCATTATCAAGACGTGTACAATAAGAGTGTTGCTACAAAGGAAAAAATGGTTTATTTCTTTGAGAACAACCCAGAATATGAATACAACCTTAATCAGGCTAAAAATGAGTATTACAATGAAAGTTTAGCCGACTTGGTAATGAATGTATCAGAAAAAGACAGAATAATAGAGTACAATGGTGAGTTGATTCAACAGATCAACCCTATTTATAACGATCCGAAAAACCCCTCTAATTTTTTAGACTACCGTACTCACTTTTTTGCTCCGCAAAAATATTTTTTGGGAACCTACTTCAGTACGTATGCCTTTAATCTTATAGTAGTTTGGGTCATGACATTGATACTGTATATTTTCTTATACTTTGAGGCATTGAGAAAAGGAATTAATGCTTTCGGTAAAATTAAAATTGGCAGTAAAAAGTCAAAATAATTGTACTTTAGTAATATTGCAATTACAAATAATATTGTTTGTTATAGATAAATGAATTCATAATTTTGTTTACATCATAAAAGTTGTGCATATGAGGATTTTAGCATTGGTCATGGCTGTTTTTATTTTTGCTTGTAATTCAAGTAAAAAACCAGATGAACAAGCCTTTTTAGAAAGTTTGGACTCGACTGCAGTCGAAGGGCCAGCCATATCAGAAGAAGTAATCAGCAGTATAATACAGCAGATTCCTTCTCCATTGGAAATTTCAGTACTTCTCAAAGAATCTGGTACCAAGTACGACAAGAATTTTTTGAACTCTGCTGATAACCTTTCAAAGTATAATAGTAACTATCGTAAGTCTCTCAACCTGGGTATTTATGGTACTGATTTAGGTTATACTAACATCTACGAACAAAACCAGGATGGATTGGACTACATGGCAGCTATCAAGGAATTGGCTGACGGGTTGAGCATTGGGCAGTTTTTTGATATTGAGACTATCGGTAGATTGGCAACTAATAGTAAGAACTTAGATTCTTTATTATTAATTACCACTCAAAACTTCAATAACATCAACCATTATTTACAAGAGCAAAATAGAGCTAATCTAAGTGTTCTTCTTTTAACTGGTGGTTGGTTAGAAGCTATGCATATCACATGTCAGGTAGCATCTAAGAATCCAGATAACAAGGAGCTAAGAGAAACAATAGGTGAGCAAAAAATAATTTTAGAAAACATTGTACTGCTTTTGAGCTTCTATCAGGAGGTAGATCAAAATATGGCATCACTTTTGGTAGATATGCAAAAATTACAAGCAGAATATGAAAATGTTGAAATTGTAACCACATATAAAGAGTCAACTTTTGAGATAGTGGATGGAGTGATGGTTATTAAGGACAATAGTTCAAGTGAAATTAAAATCACTAATGAGAACGTATCAAGTATTTCTGCTTTGATTAGTTCAATTAGACAAAAAGTTATTAGTTAAGTGGAAAACATGCGAAATATGAAAAAGGCACTTTATTCAATTTTTATAGCGAGTTTATTTTTTATTGCGGGTAATGTAAATGCCCAATGCAACTCAGAACAATACACAAACACTTGTATCCCTAAATTGGCTACTGGTTTCAACTTCTTGAAAAGTTATAAAATAGACGGTCAGGGAGGTTCTAAAACAAAAGTAGAATACTCTTATGTATTTACTAAAGGAACTCAGTACATGATTAACGTATGTGCTACAGGTGAGTCAACAGATGGCATTATAGTTAGTTTATTTGATAGCAATAGAAATCAGGTAGCTAGTAGCAAAATAAACAACCAGTTTATTTCAGCAATTGCATACCCTTGTAACACAACGGGCATCTATTATATACAATATACATTTGATAACTCGACAGAGTTCTGCGGAGGTAGTGCCCTTGGGTTTAAAAGGTAGGGTTCTTTAAAACTAAAATATAAAAGCAGGTTTCGAAAGGAGCCTGCTTATTTTTTTATGCAGGAAAAAGGAATTAATATACAATTTGAAGCACGCTATTATCAACTAGGTGAACTGAACGAGTCTACTGACAATCTAATATTTGTTCTTCACGGTCATGGGCAGTTGGCCAAATACTTTGTTAATAAGTTTAAGTCTCTAGCTAATGGCAAAAACTGCATCATTGCTCCAGAAGGACTATCTAAATATTACTTAGAAGGTTTTACCGGTCGTGTAGGTGCCACATGGATGACCAAAGAGGACAGGTTAACTGACATTAATAACTATATCAACTATCTCAACGCCATTTATGGTGAGTTTAAGGATACTTTAGGCTTAAATACAAAAGTTACTGTAATAGGCTTCTCGCAAGGCTCAGCAACGGCCTCCCGCTGGGTTGCTGATAATTACATCCATTTTGATCAGCTTATATTATGGGCAGGTATTTTTCCTCCAGATATGGATTTTGATAAGGCATCTGCTATTCTTCAGGACAAGCCTGTGAAGTACATTTATGGTAATTCTGATCCATTTATTACGGAAGAAAGAATTGAAGAGATGAAAGGTTTATCAGCCAAATTAAAATTGAAACCCGAGATCATGAGGTTTGATGGCGTTCATGATATTGACGAAAAAACGCTTAATCAGTTGTTTTTATGAACCATTGTAGAGGCTGCCTGAGCTGTTGGGAACACCACCATATCGCTTATATTGACATGAGCAGGTCTTGTTAAAACATATAATATAGTATCAGCTATATCAGCTGCTTGTAGCGCATCAAACCCTTTATAAACATTATCAGCTCGTTTTTCATCTCCCTTAAACCTTACTAAAGAAAACTCGGTCTCAACAAGACCCGGATTGATAGCTGTTACCTTTATTCCAAAAGGGTTAAAATCCATTCGCATTCCATTGTTAATGGCGTCAACCGCATGCTTAGAAGCGCAATAGACATTGCCATTAGGATAAACTTCCTTTCCTGCAATAGATCCAATATTCACCACATGCCCTGATTTTCTCTCAATCATAGAGGGTGTAATGGCCTTGGTTAGATAAAGCAGGCCTTTCACATTGATATCAATCATTGCATCCCAATCCTCTACATTCCCTTCATGAATGGGTCCCAAACCATGAGCATTACCAGCATTGTTAATCAATACGTCAACTTGTTTCCACTCCTCTGGCAGTTCTTGTATTGCTTTAAAAACAGCTTCTTTATCCCTAATGTCAAAAGAGGTTGTATATACTTCCGTTTGATTACTTAATGTATTAGACAATTCCTCCAGTCTGTCTTTTCTTCTGCCAGTAATGATAAGCTTAAAGTTATTTTGAGCTAGCAGTTCAGCAGTTGCTTTGCCAATACCAGAAGTAGCTCCAGATATGAATGCAATTCTTTTTTCAGACATCTATTGAAATAAAAGATATAGGGTTATTGTATTAGTATTTAGTCTGTCAATGCCTGCGCTGAGTTCATTTCCACTGTTCCCAAGCATATTTGTCATTCCCTTAGAGAACCTTATCTCTGGAGAAAATTTAAATAACGGATAGTACATGTCAATGCCAAATCCTACATCTAATGACATGTTAAACGACTTTATATTAAGATTCTCTTTACTTATTTCATCAACATCATTTTTGCCAGATGCCTCAATTCCGGGCTTTACTCCGCCCACCATATACATTCTAAAATTGCCTCTCCTTTCACTCTTATATTTTAGCAGCAATGGAAATTCAACAACTGTCGTCTCCACTAATTCATCAATTTTAGGCTCATCTAAGCGCAGGTACTCTATACGATGTTCATAAAATGAAACCTTAGGCAATAGCCGTAAGTCCAAAAATTCGGACAAGTGCATGTTTACAATAAAACCCAAGGAAAAACCAGGTGACCATGAAGGAGAAATGGCATACAAAGAATCCAGTTCCTTAGATACAAATCGGTCAGAATATTTTAGCTGATAAGTGGTGGTGTGTATCCCGATGAGGAAACCATAGCTCAAAAACCTATCATCATAATTTGGATTGTTCATAGCCACATTGCGCTGGGCATAGGCCTGATTAGCTAAAGTGAATAGTACAATGCAAATAAATGCTACTTTTCGCCAATATATATTGAACTTACTCCGAAGGTTAGTGATTTGCATTGAGTGTTTTTAAAACCTGTTTTTTCTAAAACTTCGAGGAACTTCTTTCCATCTGGAAAAGCCTCAACCGATTCAGGCAAATAAGTATAAGCAGCATTATCCTTTGATATTACTTTACCAATTTTAGGCAAAATTGCTTTAAAGTAAAAATTGTATAACTGCTTAAATGGAAACTTTGTAGGCTTTGAAAATTCCAATATTACAGCTTTACCACCTTCCTTTATTACCCGATTCATGTCTGCCAAACCTTTTTCAAGATTTTCGAAGTTCCTTACTCCAAATGCAACGATAACAGCATCAAAGGTATTGTCGTCAAACAGAAGTTTTTCAGAGTCACCAAGCTGCATTTCAATTACACTATCATACCCCTTTTTCTTCATTTTTTTTCGACCAACTGAAAGCATCCCTTCAGAAATATCTACGCCAACAATTTTTTCAGGCTTCAAAGCCAACGCTTCTATGGCA
The DNA here is from genome assembly GCF_040218215.1 of Fulvivirga sp. NCBI lineage: Bacteria > Pseudomonadati > Bacteroidota > Cytophagia > Cytophagales > Fulvivirgaceae > Fulvivirga > Fulvivirga sp. Next base: position 77,482 of record NZ_JAVJQL010000007.1, on the reverse strand, counting down.
AAATCGCCAGTACCTGTTGCTATATCAAGAATGTGCTTTGGCTGATCCTTTTTAAGCAATCTAATTGCCTTTTTTCTCCACAAAATATCAATACCCAAAGACAAGAAATGATTGAGGAAATCATAATTCTTACTGATATTATTGAACATTTCAGCAACCTGCTGCTTCTTACCCGATTCTTTCTCTTTATAAGGTACTACCGTCATGTGTAGGAATTCATTTTCAAAATAGGATGCAAATATCCTCCTTAGCAAAGGATAATCCTAATGAACAACAATCTAGAAATGATTTAGTTGCTAGAAATACTATTTACCGCCAGTAACTTTAAACTCTACCCTTCTATTGAGCTCACGGCCTTCTTTCTCATCATCGTTACTTGCAAGTGGTCGCTCTTCTCCATAACCAACTGCCGTGATTCTTCGGGCATCTATACCCTTCTTAACCAGATAGTCCTTGACAGCATTAGCTCTTCTTTGTGAGAGTTGCTTGTTATAATCCTTGGTACCAATATTATCAGTATGTCCTGATATCTCTATTTGCATGCCTGTGTTCTCAACCATCATGCCCTCAAGCTTATTCAACTCATTATAAGAGTTATCTTGGAAGGTGGCTTTGTCGAAGTTAAAGTAAATGTTTCTCAAGACTGACCTTGTTCCTATCTGTAACTTGCGCATCCTTACGGTACGGTTGATGGTCTGAGCGGTTGTGCTTGCAGCAGGCAGTGATAAATCTATGTTTTCAAACACGTACCCTGAATTTTCTACAGATAGCTTATAATTTTTAGATGCCGTAGCACTTGTGGTAAACTCAAAAACCCCGGCTCCTTTTGACACCTTTCCTACCACCATATTATCAGAGCTAATTAAGCTGACTTTAGCATCAAGTGGTGAATTGTCACTATCTACAACTTTAACAACTAATGTTACTGGCTCAGTATTATTTACGCTCTGAATATTCGTTTTGTCTTGTGGCTCTTTATCAGTCTCTTCAACTTCAGTTTCATTCTTACCGGCAAGTGTTTCACCCACCTCATCTTCTTGTTTCACAGTAACCATATAAATATCTGTAAATCCAAGTCCATCTTCTCTAACTGAGGCGTAATAACCTCTTTTACCGTCCTTAGTACTTACGAAGAATATATCATCATCAGGGGTGTTAATTGGGTACCCTAGATTTGTTGGCTCGCCCCATTCCCCAGCTGCACTGTCATAAGTGGATTTAAAAATATCATATCCACCCATGCCCTTACGTCCTAAAGAACTGAAGTAAAGTGTTTTTCCATCATAATCTATAAATGGTGCGTCATCATCATACTCCGTATTGATTTTAGACCCTAAGTTTTTAGACTTGGCCCATTCTCCATTTCTGTCCTTTATGCTATAATAAATATCAATCCCACCTTGTCCTCCAGGTCTATCTGAAGCAAAAAACAGAATGTCTCCATCGGGAGAAAGTGAAATAGAAGCCTCTTTAAAACCTTGAGAGTTAATACTCTCGCTCAAAGGTTCAGGGAATGTCCAGGTACCATCCTCTTTTCTTTCAGACTGATAGATATCTCCATTGTTTTCATCTTTGTAAAGAAAAAGTTGACTACCATCAGCTGACAAAGCAAGGTTCGAATCGTGGAAAGGAGTATTAACAACATTACCAATATTCTCTGCCCTTGACCACTGTCCGTTTTCTTTAGTGCTTATAAAAATATCTTCATAAGGTTTGTTATCTGAAAACACATTCTCATTTAAGTTGCCGTCCCTTCTCCTTGTGGTGAAAATAAGGATAGTCTCATCCTCGTTAAGAACGGGGCCATATTCTTCATATTCAGTATTGATGGCACTCCCGATATTTACAATCGTATAATGAGCCGGGTTAGCTACAAATTCAATAGCATTCTGACATTCAAATATTTTTCTATCCACTTCGGGCAATTCAATTCGATCTCTTCCACGATATCCATCTCTATCAATGAGTTTTTGTCTATATCTGTTATAAAAAGCCAGCGCCTTTTCAAACTCCATCCCGAAATGGTAGCTCTGCCCTATCCAGTATTCAATATCAAACCTGTACTCTGCATCTAACTCCAAAACTCTTAAAAAGTACTTTACTGCATTTTTCTTCCCTACAGTTTTAATGTAAAAATCTCCAGCCCTCCAGTTTGCAACAATATTAGTAGGATCAGCCTCAGCAGCTTGAACATAAATGTCCCTTACATCAACCATAGGTTGCGCAGCTGCCATCATGGTTTCTGCCAATTCAATATATGTTTTTGCAGTTGCCTTGCCATCTTCATCTTGTGCAAATACATTCGTGCCAATAATCAGCAATAGGCTTGTTAGAAAGAATAACTTTATGATAGAGTACATTTTACAATGATATTTCAAGTCAGTGACTTAGTTTAAAAAATACCTTAATAAGTTCAAGGTTGTCAATATCTATATATTTAAGCAATTATAAAATTAATATTTGAATTGAAGTATTACTTTAAGTCTAAAAAATTACATCCTTGCTATTTAGCTACTAAATATACTTAAATGTTTTAATTTTAACAATTTGAATGCCTTTTCATTATGCCCGTAAAACAAGCAACATTTGTAACCAGCAGTAGCCATCACACGCAGTGTCCTCCGCCAGACTATCCGGAAGTAGCCTTTATAGGTCGCTCAAATGTTGGAAAGTCCTCTTTGGTCAATATGCTAACCAATAATAAAAAGCTAGCCAAAGTATCTGGGAAGCCAGGAAAAACACAATTGATAAATCATTTTTTAATTGATGAATCGTGGTTTTTGGTAGATTTACCAGGGTATGGATGGGCAAAAGTGGCAAAAACCGAAAAGGAAAAATGGGGCGAAATGATCCATGATTATATTATGGACAGAGAAAACCTGTTTAATATTTTCGTTTTGGTAGACTCCAGACTGGAGCCTCAGCCAATTGATGTGGCATTTATTAATTGGTTAGGTGAAAAAGGGATACCGTTTTCACTGATATTTACCAAAGCTGATAAGCAATCAAAAAACAAAACACAGTCTTCTATAGCTCATTACAAGCGGGTGCTAAAAAAATATTGGTCTGAGCTGCCTATGTCATTTATAACCTCATCAACCACACAAGAAGGCCGTGAAGAAGTTTTGAATTATATTGATGAGATTATCAGCACTAGTAATTCTTAAAATAATTTTTAGATTTGCCCTCTTAATACAAATTGAAAACTATGGATTTTAGTGAAATTGCTTCAGTTGCAGGAAAAGGTGGATTATTCAAAGTTGTTAAGCCCACCAGAACGGGTGTTATTTTAGAGTCTTTGGATGAGAGTAAGCAAAAACTTATCGCTGGAGCTACCCAAAGAATTTCCGTATTAAGTGATATTTCAATATACACGACCACTCAGGAGGGTTCAGTTCCCTTGGCGGATGTTTTTAAAAAGATGTATGCTGAATTCAATGATGACCTGGGGGTAACACCAACATCTGATTCTGATGAGCTAAAGGCATTTATTAAGCATATTATACCAGAATATGATGAAACAAGGGTTTATGTTTCAGACATTAAAAAAGTGATCAACTGGTACCAAAGTGTTTTGATTAATGCTCCTGAATTGATCAAGGAAGAGAAAAAAGAAGAAAAGAAAAAGACTGCATCTAAGGCCAAGGCCGCTAAAAAATCTGAGGGCAAATAATGTCAGAAAATAAACTGGCCTTAACTACCCAACTTATAATTAAAGACTTTTCTCTTGAGAATAATGACTTGCCCGAGGGCATTTCAAAAATTGATGAGCTCAAGATTGCCTTAAAAAAGATAGTATCTTATCTGCTGGATAGAGATATGTCCCGTTTATTGCTCGCACTGTATCGTATTGATGTAAGTGAGCAAAAGGTAAAAAAAGTGCTGGCCGAGGCTGAACCAGGCAAAATTGCAGATTCTATTACTGATCTTATTATCGAGCGAGAATTGCAAAAGGTAGAGACACGCCTAAAATACAGAAATCAGTAAGGCTATTTCTTAAAACGGGAAATAGCTTCTTCAACCATATTCTTTGATCCAACAAAGAACGGAACCCTCTGGTGCAATTCATTTGGTGTGATTTCCAGAATCCTTTCTGTTCCTGTAGAAGCAACACCACCAGCTTGTTCAATAATGTAAGCAAGTGCATTGCATTCATACATGAGCCTTAACTTTCCGTTTTTGTCCTTTTCAGTGGCTGGGTAAATGTAAATCCCTCCTTTCAATAGGTTCCTGTGAAAATCAGCCACTAATGAACCGATGTAACGTCCAGAATATTTCTGATCCTTACAATATTTTACATAATCCTTAACAGGATCAGCGAAGCTGTTGAAAGATCCTTCATTGATAGAATAAATAGAGCCATTTTCTGGGATTGACATATCTGGATGTGAAAGAAAATATTCGCCCAACGAAGGCTCATAGGTAAACCCATTCACTCCATGACCTGTTGTATAAACCAACATAGTAGAAGACCCATAGAGTAGATACCCTGCTGCTACTTGTTCAGAACCTTTCTGTAAAACATCAATTTCCTGAATAGGAGAGCCGACTGGTGTCACCCTTCTGAAAATAGAAAAGATAGTTCCAATTGAAACATTGACATCAATATTAGAGGAGCCATCCAAAGGATCAATGGCGATGACATATCTGCCATGATTATTTAAATCTACAATCTCATCATCTTCTTCAGAAATTACAGCACAAGCCTCTCCCCCTTTAGATAATGCCCTTGTAAAACGAATATTAGCAAGAACATCCAGCTTTTGCTGATCCTCACCTTGCACATTCTGTGTTCCAATAGCCCCAACGATATTAATAAGACCTGCCTTATTAATTTCTCTGTTCACAACCTTTCCGGCAAGGGCTATATCCCTAAGGAGCTGCGAAAGCTCACCAGATGCGTACTGAAATTCATCCTGCTTTTTCTTAATAAACCTGTCAAGGGTAGTACCTATGGGCAAGGCAATCCGCGAATCTTCCATAAAAGGTTGGGAGTCTTTAAAATCTAGATATTAAACTGCTATTTTGCTGCAAATTTATAAGATTAAATTAATGTTTCAATCGGTTGCGGAAGATGTTAGTATTTAAATTCGGGGGTGCGTCAATAAAAAATGCTGAAGCCATAAAAAATATGGCTTCAATAATTAAGAAATACAGTAACGAACGCCTCCTTGTTGTAGTTTCTGCCATGGGCAAAACGACCAATGCCCTTGAAAACATTTTATCTAAATCTAGGAAGGACGAGTCGATAGCGGATGAAATAAGGCTACTTAAAGAGTACCACCTCAACATTGTTGCCGAGTTGTTTGAATCGGAGGCCACCCTAATTGAACAATTAAGCAGCATTTTTAGCGATCTGGATAAAGCCCTGGTTTCAGAGGCCTCTTATGACGAGCATTATGATCAGGTGGTTTCTAAGGGTGAGCTTTTGTCGTCAACCATAGTTGCCAGGTATTTGAATTCAACTGGCATAAACACAAAATGGGTGGATAGTCGTAATCATATACGTACCGATGACAATTTTAGGGCTGCTTATGTTAATTGGGCCGACTCACAAGCAGAAATCAACAAGTTAAATAGTGTACTTGATCAAGGTATTGTCCTAACCCAGGGGTTTATTGGTAATGCTGAAAATGGAAAAACCACAACTTTGGGTAGAGAAGGTTCCGATTTTTCGGCAGCAGTATTTGCTACATGCCTCAATGCAGATTCTGTTACGGTATGGAAAGATGTATCTGGAATATTAAATGCCGACCCTAAATTGGTGGCAGGTGCGCAGCTCTTTAATCAATTGCCTTACAAAGAGGCAGCAGAAATGACCTATTACGGTGCTTCGGTTATTCACCCTAAAACCATTAAACCGCTAGCCAATAAAAATATTCCACTTTATGTAAGAAGCTTTGATCATCCTGATGAACCCGGAACAATAATTCATCAGTGTGAACTGGAGGCAGTACTTCCTACAACTATTATTAAAACGGATCAGTGTTTGGTATCCTTTAGAGTAATAGACTTTACTTTTATCAATGAAGAAAACCTCAGCCTGATATTTGGTGAACTGGCTAAACTGGATATTAAAATCAATATCATGCAAAACTCTGCGATTTCATTTTCAATTGTTATTGACTACCGGCCAGACAAGGTAGAGGCCCTATTAGAGCACATGAAAGATCATTTTGAAATCAGGTATAACACAGGATTGGTATTAGTAACCATTAAAAACTATCAACAAAATCAGATTGATGAATATAGAAAAGGTAAGAAAATTCTGCTCGAGCAGATTTCCAGAAACAATTACAGAGCGCTTATTGGAAACTAAATAAGTTCGGTTTCAATAAAATTATTGACTGATCTTTCCAGAATATCATATACATTTTGAAACCCTTGTTCACCTCCAAAGTATGGATCTGGAACATCCGCACCAGGATTATTAGGATCGAAATCCCGCATTAGATACAGTTTATCTCCAAATTGCTTAGCCTGATCCAAAATTTTTATATTTGATAAGTTGGCCGCATCCATGGCCAATATATATTCAAAATCACGAAAATCCTTCTTTTCAAACTGTCGGGCCTGATGATCCAGTTTAATTCCATTATTGGCGGCATTTTTTAAGGTTCTGTCATCTGGCTGTTCACCAATGTGATATCGGCTGGTGCCACAGGAATCAAAATAAAACTGATCCGAAACACCTTTTTCATTAGCTAAATGCTTTGCCAAACCTTCGGCCAATGGAGACCGGCATATATTTCCTAAACAGACAAAAAGAACTTTTTTCATAATATCATAATTAGAATATCCAAGGTTACAATTCTTAAATCAAAAGTATAAAAAGGTCATAGCACTTTTTATACCTGTCAAATAGGTTAGTTTTGAGCCGCCTTTGCAAAAAAGGCGGCTTTTCTTTTTACTTTGTGTTAAAACCTACGAACAATGGAATTTATAAAAGTAAACCCCCAATACGAAAAATATATCGCCCTGATTGAACTTAACAGACCAAATGAGCTCAATGCCCTTAATCTTCAACTTATGGGCGAACTTAGAGATGCTCTTAAAGAACTAGATAGTGATGATAATGTTAGGTCAATAATTATCACAGGAAATGAAAGGGCCTTTGCGGCAGGGGCTGACATCAAGCAAATGGCCGATAAAACAGCCATAGATATGCTTAAAATAGATCAGTTTAGCACATGGGATCAAATTAGAAAAACCAAAAAGCCATTGATAGCTGCCGTTAGTGGTTTTGCCTTGGGAGGTGGTTGTGAGTTGGCCATGACTTGCGACATGATCATTGCCTCTGAAACAGCCAAATTTGGACAGCCTGAAATAAAAATTGGCGTAATGCCCGGTGCCGGAGGCACACAGAGACTAACAAAAGCCATTGGCAAAGCCAAGGCAATGGAACTCGTACTTTCAGGAAGGTTCATTTCAGGTGAAGAAGCCCAGCAATATGGACTAGTAAACAAAGTTGTGCCGGTAGAAATGTACATGTATGAAGCTACTCAACTAGCTAAGGAGATTGCACAAATGTCTCCTATCGCCTCGCAATTAGCCAAGGAAGCAGTTAACAGGTCTTTTGAAACCCACTTGGATGAAGGCTTAACTTTTGAAAGAAAGAATTTCTACTTGGCTTTTGCCACTGAAGATCAGAAAGAAGGGATGCAGGCTTTTATAGAAAAAAGGAAACCCGATTATAAAGGGAAATAAATGAAAAACCTTACTAAGCTTTTAAAGCTTAGTAAGGTTAAATGTTTTATTAAAGATTGGTAAGCTTATCTAACAGCAAAACCAAAACCTACTGAAAGAGTATTATACTTTTGTAAAGTGTAATCTGCATGCAAAGTAACTATTGCTAATTTCAAACGGAAACCAGCAGTCATTCTAGGCCCACTCTGTTTGTAAGTTACAAGTATAGGGTTCGTATATTCCCTTTCAGCTGTTAAGCCTGTATCGTCCATTATTTGGTAGTCTCCTTTAAGTCCCATTTCAGACTTTACGATATTATAACCCAATGAGCCATACAGTGTAAGTACAGAGAATTTTTTAGAGATGATACCTTGTACAGTCCACGCATTCATATCTACAACCCCTTTACCATTTTCAGTAATAACCTCATTAGCAGCACCTGGTCCAGGAGACTCGCTCTCAGCAGCAAGGTCATAGTTTATTGATATGTCTGTAAATCCAATTAATGCTGAAAGATCAAACGGCAAGTCTTTTATACCTGGTATGTGCTGTTTCACATCGTGCATTACAGCAAACCCTATTAATTTGAAATCACTATTATCATCTAAGTCAATCTTAGGTGTCCAACGTATCTTAATATCTGTATTTTTAACAATACCAATACCTAACTGAGCCATTGGAACTGGCATCGCCTGAATAGGGAAATTTTCTTTCAGGCCTATTCCTTCTGGCCCCTGAAATGAACCTTCAAAAGTCTGTCCTTCTTCTGTAAAAGAATAATTATAAGTGGGTTGAGCATTTCCACCCTCGGGTCCAAAAATAGTTGGAGAAACTTGTGGGCCAGCAGGGTCATAGGTCAAATTGTTGAATTCCGCCCTATAAAAATACTGGTCACTTGGAATGTAAACAGCATTGGCTGTAACTGTCAAATCAAATCCAGCAGATTTATGTGCTTTAGCTGTATTATACCAGCCTCCAGTCAAACCACTACTGAAGCTTCCTAAGAAAGGCTCTAAATATCCTTGAGCAAGTTTATTTGCATCTTCAATGCCGGATTCTAAAAAAACATCTAAATCATCCTGTGCCTTTGACACATTAGAGATTAAACAAAAAACTAAAAACGAAAGACCAACTCTTATCTTCATATTGATTTAAAATTTATAAATGACGCTAAGTTACTTAAAATCAGTATATAGGTAAATATTATTGTTCGATAGATATTTTTTATGCCACTATAGTAACCATGGGTTAGGCTGGAGCAACTCCAATTCCTAAGTTTGCAGCCGCAATAGCAAAGGCTGCTATTCATAGAGTTGAATATGTTTTATAAAATTAAAAATTAGTTTTTTATGTCATTAGTAGGAAAAAAGGCTCCTGTATTTAATGCTCCAGCCGTGATCAACGGTGAAGAAATTGTAGAATCATTTTCGTTAACTGATTATATTGGCAAAAAAGAAGTAATGTTCTTCTTTTACCCAAAGGATTTCACTTTTGTATGCCCAACTGAAATTCTTGCCTTCCAAGAACAACTAGCTGAATTTGAAAAAAGAGATGTAGCTGTTGTTGGTTGCTCTTGCGATACTGAAGAAACACACCTTGCATGGTTAATGACTCCTAAAGCCAATGGTGGTATTGAAGGCGTTACTTATCCATTAGTTGCAGATTCTACCAAGACTGTTGCTTCTAATTTTGGTGTACTTGCAGGTGACTGGGGATATACTGAAGAAGGCGAGCTTACTTTTGAAGGTGCCCCTGTAGCCTTTAGAGGAACTTTCTTTATTGACAAAGAAGGTATAGTAAGACATGAAACAATCAATGACCTGCCACTAGGTAGAAATATCCAGGAAATGATCAGGGTTGTTGACGCTTGGCAGTATGTTCAGAAGCATGGTGAAGTTTGCCCTGCTAACTGGGAAGAAGGAAAAGACGCTATGCAAGCCACTCGTGATGGTGTAGCTTCATACCTTGCTTCACACTAAGAAATAATTAATTTCAATCAAAACCCTGACGGTACCGTCAGGGTTTTTATTTTTGCGCTCATGGCGCTTATTTTTTATCGGTTTAGTCTCCTCATCTATCGCTTCGGTGCTACTGTTTTAGCGCTCTTCAGCCCAAAAGCCCGACTGTTTGTAAAAGGCAGGCGTAGACTTACTGATAAAATCAAAAAAAAGCTATCAAATAATAATGCTCCTATAGTATGGTTTCACTGCGCCTCCCTTGGTGAGTTTGAGCAGGGCAGACCGATAATAGAAAAGTTTAAAAGTCAATTTACCAATCATAAGATTCTATTGACCTTTTTCTCACCTTCGGGCTATGAAGTGAGAAAAGATTATGAACATGCTGACTATATTTTTTATCTCCCCTGGGATTCAAAAAGTAATGCAAGAAAATTTATTGACATTGTAAAACCAGATATTGCTCTTTTTGTAAAATATGAATACTGGCATTTCTTTATTAAAACCCTGAAAGACAGGAATATCCCTATCATATCAACCTCTTCTATTTTCAGGCCTGACCAGATCTATTTTAAGCCCTATGGCTGGTTCTATCTCAACATTCTAAAAAATGTCACCTATTTTTTTGCTCAGAATAGAGCAACGAAATTACTATTAGAAAAACATGGTGTAAATCAGGTGAGCATTTCAGGTGATACCAGATTTGATAGGGTGGCCGCTATTGCAAAAAACAAAAAAGAACTGCCTCAGGTTAAAAAGTTTAAGGCGAACAAAAAAATAATGGTCGTTGGCAGCTGCTGGTCAGAAGACATTGAAGTGCTACTGCCTTTTATCAACGCTTCGGACATGAAGTTTATCATCGCACCACATGAAATTGAGGGCGGAACCATTAGTAAATTGGAAAAGGAATGTATGCGAAAAACCATTAGATACTCCAAATTGGAAGAGTCCATAGGAGACGAAGATGTGCTTCTTGTTGATAATATTGGTTTATTGTCAAGCTTGTATGCTTATGGAGAATACGCCTTTGTAGGAGGGGCTTTTGGTGCGGGGTTACATAACATTTTAGAGGCTGCTACTTACGGAGTGCCCATTTTCTTTGGCAACAAAAATTACAAGAAATTTAATGAGGCAGTCGAACTCATCAACCTTGGCGGGGCAGTTGCGGTTGGCAGCTATACTGAATTGCAAGATCAATTCGCCATATTTATGGAAGATACAGCAATACAAATAGCGGGTCAGGTGAATATGGATTACGTAAAAGACAATACCGGAGCGACAGATAAGATTTTTGAATATTGCAAGAAGTTAATTCAACCATGAAAGGGTTAGTTATTCGCTCTACAGGCTCCTGGTATGATGTACTTGCAGAAGATAGTAAAACATATGCCTGCAGAACGCGAGGAAAGCTGAGACTTTCTGGTTTTAAAACTACCAATCCCATAGCGGTTGGCGACAATGTGGAGTTCGACTTAGAAGCCAATGAAACTGAAGGCCTGATTTATGCCATTCAAAATCGGGATAACTATATCATTAGAAAATCAATAAAGAATAAAAACCAGGGCCATATAATTGCAGCCAATATTGATCAGACTATCCTGGTAGCCACTTTAACGCTTCCGAGAACATCTCTGGGTTTTATTGACAGGTTTCTGGTTTCTGCAGAAGCGTTTAGGATTCCCCAAATTATAATCTTTAACAAAAGTGACCTGTTAAGCCCACAAGAGCTGAGGAAGCAAGATGAGTATATTGAGCTATACCAAAAAATAGGGGTTGATTGTTTAGTGGCATCAGCAACCAAAAAAACAGGTATTGAAGAAATAAAAGAAAAGCTAAGTGGCAAAAAAAGCCTTTTCTCAGGTCACTCCGGGGTTGGTAAGTCTACCCTCATCAACTGTATTGCCCCTAACCTCGATCTAAAAACATCGGATGTTTCTTCATTTTCTGATAAGGGGGTTCATACTACCACATTTGCAGAAATGTTTGATTTGGGGGAAAATACATTTATTATCGACACTCCGGGAATTAAAGAGCTTGGCCTCATTGATATGGAACAGGATGAAATTTCAGATTACTTTCCAGAAATGAGGGAGCTTATTGGAGAGTGCAAATTCCATAACTGTAAACATACCCATGAACCTGGTTGTGCTATCAAAATTGCCATTGAAGAAGGTCAAATTGCAGGAAGCAGATACAAAAGCTACTTGAGCATGCTGGAAAATGACGATAACAGGCGTTGATATTTATTTGAATAGCAACTTCAAATATTTAAAAAACAGCTTTAAATTTCCAGTTCTAATGCTCTGGCGCATTTCATAGTAAATTCTACTCCTTAATGCTTTGTGCTCATCTGAGGTGGCATTCATTTTTTTAATCTTCTTGCAAATGTCCAACGTGCTGTACATCTGATCACTCTTATAAACATACTGTTTAGTAGACATAGAGTTAGGTAAAATCCTTCTATGTACCAGAACCTCATCGGTATAGCAATATTTGTATTTTCTCGAAGAGCGTACGAGAAAGTCAAAATCTTCATAAGTGAGATTTTCATCATAGCCACCCAAATGATCAAAGACCTCTCTTTTTGAAAACAAAGTAGGTGGGCAAATAAAGTACCTTTTAACCAGCATGGAATATATATCACCTTCTGGCGGAGGTTGAAGTGCTTTTCCTTCGCTATTGGTTTCGTAAAATTTGTTTAAAACAACATTGCCTTCATTAACAATATGAGCATTGCTAAAATTAACCCCAACGTCATCCCCGCCACTTTGAAGTGATGAAACCCCCCTTTCAATTCGTGTCGGCAGCAAAATATCATCAGTTGCAAAGTCAATGATAAAATCACCTTTTGAGGCTTTATAACCAGTATTAAAAGCTGCACAACTGCCAATATTCTTTTCCAATGGGATGTATTTTATTTGGGGATACTCTTTAGTCAGCTGCTCAATTACATTATGACTACTGTCGGTACTGGCATCATCTACAACTATTAATTCAATATTCGGATAAGTCTGATTCAAAACAGACTCAATGGCTTCTCTGACAAACCTTTCATGGTTATAGCAGAGTGCGATAACAGAAACTAATGGTTGAGAATCAGTCATCTAATTTTTTTTTAGAAAAAGTCAGTTTCAGTGAAGGTTCTGCACCAATAGATTGTTTGAATTCCAATAGGCTGAATTTCGTCTTTCCATTTTCAGCGGATGTACCCAAATCTAGTAGCTCGAAATTATTTTCCTGACAGAATTTGTATACCTGACTATACAAATATCCCGTTGGATTTAAAGTTTCGAATGACTTAAGGTGCCCTACATAAAAGGCATACAAAACTCTATTGGAAACTTCAAAACACACAGCCCCACCAACCAACACATCATTCTTATAAACACCAAAGAAATGAGTTTTGCTAGCTATTTGCTCTGCCAGCTTAATTAACTGTGATTTAGTCATTGATATCTCGTAACCTCTTTCCTTTCTACTTTCTTTAATCACATCATAGATTTCTGTATACTGTTCTTTATCATGTCTTGAAAATATGAGGTTCTTAGACTTCTTTAAATTAAGTCTGGCAGAATTGCTAATTCTGGATTCAAAAGAGTTACTATTTATTTTAATAACGGCAGTTAGGTCTGATTTTAAATTTCCAAATCCGTTATCAACTAAGGCCTGAAAGTGTTTGGAGAAACTTGAGTTATTATGATGTTGAGGAGACATAATAATCTGAAAAGTCTGAATGTTAATATCCATCAGAAACTTCTCAACGCTCTGAATAAATACAGTCAAGTGCTTTTGTGACATGTTGGATGAGAAATCAACACCTCCAAAAGTAGCTCTATAAGGACTTCTGGCAACATTTCCATCAACATGAACATGAAAAGAAGCTTTTACAAGTTTCCTCTTTTTATCAAGCCAATAAAAGCTTTTCCACCCATCCTTAGCCTGAGTCAGCCTGTGGCGCTCTGTATTAAATAGATATTCTTCAAAATCAAACCTATACCCTTCAGGAACTTCAAAACTCAGCATCTACTTTGCCTCAATAAGGAATGCCAATTTTTTTATAAATAAAGTGCATTAGCCATGCGGGGCCGATCATTAGGAACTGGATATCCTTCAAAAATGAAGGTTTCTTCCCTTCAACTTTATGGCCATAGAACTGTCCTATCCAGGCTATAACGAATATGCCAAGTGACAACTGCCATAATGGGGCTATGCCTATTGCTGCTAGTTGATTAGCCAGAAAAAGACATAATACTGAGAACGCGGCCATGCCTAAAGCCAAAGACCACGAGAGTGCAATATAGTAGGCAAGAACAAGAACCAAGATTATAGTTGCCCAATTAGCATATGGACTGACAGATAGATTGCTGTGTAAAAAACCACTAGGAATTGACCAGATTAAACCAACAATACTGAAGAAGATTGCAGGCACACAAATCCAGTGTATAGCCTTATTCGTGCTGTTTTGGTGACTTTCACCATATTCAGAAAGTAATTCATCAATTTTTCTCATAGTATTACAATTTACAAATTGAAGGCGGCTAATTCAACTTTGTTTTTACTTTATCCCATGACTTCACCTGCCAATGCACCTTGCCAGTAGTCAGATGATTACCTTCAGTATCATGGATCTTAATTTCACAGATCACTACAGTAGATTCATTTTCCTTCAAAGGATTGTAAATCTTTTCTTCCAACCATTGGTCATTGATTTCAAAATTCCCAAAGCCATCCATCTTGCCCTGGTAATGATATTCCATTTCCAATGTTTTTAAAATGATGCGATACTTTTTAGGATCAAGCCGGGAGATCATTAAAAATCCTGTGGAAAATTCTGATAATGTGGCAAGTGCACAAGCGTGCAAACCTTTAATATGATTGAAATTTCCTCGTTTATAAGGAAGCTTTGTTTTAATAGTTGTATCCGTGATCTCCACCACCTTAAACCCATGAGGTTTATTAAAAGGTATCATGCGATTCAAACCCGCATTGAGTAGCCATAGATAAAAAGAAGATGTCTTGGCTTTCTGAACAATTTTAGTTGTATCCATAAATTAAAAAATGATTGAAAAGATACTCAATACTGGTGAAACATCTATAAAAATCGTTATTTCAGCCCAGCTATGTTAAGTTACTGGGAAAAAGAATCGTTTGTAAACTATGATCATATCATCATAGGTAGTGGAATTGTAGGCTTATCAACAGCCATTTCGATAAAAGAAAAAAAGCCTGATGCCGAGATACTAGTGCTCGAAAGAGGCATATTGCCAACAGGCGCCAGCACAAAAAATGCAGGTTTTGCCTGCTTTGGAAGTTTGACTGAACTTCTGGAAGATATTAAAGTATTGGGCGAAACTGACACTCTGGCTTTAGTTAATGAACGATGGGAAGGTTTAAAAAAGCTAAGAGGGCGAGTAGGTGATGAGAATATGGATTACCTCTCATATGGAGGTTATGAGTTAATGCGGGATGCAGAGCTTCCCTACCTCAAAGCCATAGACCAGGTAAATGAAATGCTTTTACCGCTCTTTAAGCAACCAGTGTTTTCTATTGATGATAAGAAAATAAAAAGCTTTGGCTTTAATTCAGACGAAATCAAATCAGTTGTAGTAAATCCATTTGAAGGGCAAATCCATACAGGTAAAATGATGAAGTCATTATTGGCTTTGGCTTACAAGCTTAATATTAAAGTACTTACCGGAACCGAAGTGTTGTCGTTCGAAGATGATGGAACGGAAGTCTCGGTAATTGCCAAAAACATAGTGACTAATTCAGATATAACATTCAAGGCAAATAAAGTTGCGGTCTGTACTAATGCCTTTACTAACAAACTTGTCCCTGATATTGATATAAATCCTGGTCGTGGGATTGTTTTGGTGACAAAACCATTATCTAAGCTTCCTTTTCACGGAGTTTTTCATATTGACAAAGGCTACTATTATTTCAGAAATGAAGGTAGCCGAGTAATTTTCGGTGGCGGCAGAAACATTGATTTTGAGGGAGAAACTACCACGAAATTTGAAATCAATGAAAGAATTATCGCAGAACTCAAAAAGCAATTGAAGGACGTTATTTTACCAAGCACTCCATTTGAAGTTGATCACACTTGGGCAGGAATAATGGCCTTTGGAGCCAATAAACAGCCCATCTATAAAAAGCATTCGGCAAATGTTCATCTTGGCGTAAGACTTGGAGGAATGGGGGTAGCCATAGGTAGTCGTATGGGAGAAAAACTATCTGAAAAAATGCTCTAAGTAGCCGCAATTTTATATCTTCGGCATTTAAACTGAATACGTGCGCATGGAAAGTAGACATAAGGAACCTTCTCTTATTCTGTCATTATTACCAATTTTCTTTCTGATAACTTTATTGGCTTCCAATGTTTACATCTTTAGTGATGACGCATCCTACGGCCCCAATCAAATTGCACTCATTCTTTCCGCTGCATTTGCAGCAGTGCTTTCTTTAAAACTTAAATACCGCTGGGAGGAGATACTGGATGCCATTGTAAAAAGCATCAGTTCTGCCATGTCGGCCATTCTTATATTATTAATGATCGGGTCATTAGCTGGTACATGGCTTATAAGCGGTGTAGTACCTGCCATGATCTATTATGGCCTTGAAATATTAAACCCTACCATATTTCTTTTTGCTGCAGTTATAGTCAGTGCAGTGGTATCCTTGGCAACAGGCTCCTCATGGTCAACAGCCGCAACAATAGGTATTGCGCTTATGGGTATTGGGCAAGCACTTGGAATTAATGAAGGCGTAATAGCAGGTGCTATTATTTCCGGAGCTTACTTTGGCGATAAAATGTCTCCCCTATCAGATACTACAAATCTGGCACCTGCTATGGCGGGCACTGACTTGTTTACGCATATCAGGTACATGGCACTAACCACCGGACCATCCATTATTATTACTCTGATTATTTTCCTTATCTGGGGATTTAGTATTGATGGAAATGCAGCTTTGGGCACAGTAACGGAAGTACAGCAAGCGATAACATCAAAATTTGAAATCAACCTTTTCTTATTTGTAGTTCCCGCTGCAGTTATCGTCCTGATAATTAAAAAGATGCCGGCTTTACCTGCACTTTTAATAGGAACATTACTGGCGGGTGTTATTGCAATAATTTTTCAGCCTCAGATTGTAATGGCTGTTGCTGAAAGTGATGTGTTTAGTATCAAAACCGGATACACTGCAGTCATGAAAGCCATGTTTACCGAAACCAATGTTGCTACCGGCAATGCAATGGTAGACGAACTGCTTACAGCTTCTGGAATGGAAGGAATGCTTTCAACAGTATGGCTAATTGTGTGTGCCATGATTTTTGGAGGCGTGGTTGAAGGCAATGGCATGTTAAAGAAAATAGCGGGTACTATTATCGGATTTGCACACTCTACAGGCTCTCTAATTGCTGCTACTGCCGGAACTTGTATTACTTTTAACTTAACGGCATCTGACCAGTATATTGCCATTGTGGTACCCGGAAGGATGTATTCTAAAGAATTTGAGGATCGTGGACTGGCACCAGAAAATTTGAGCAGAACATTGGAAGATTCAGGTACCGTTACCTCTGTGCTTATTCCATGGAACACCTGTGGTGCCTATCAATCCACAGTTTTAGGGGTGGCCACCTTAACCTATCTACCATATTGTTTCTTTAACATTATCAGCCCATTTATGACCATCTTATTTGGGTATGCTAACATTAAAATCAAGAAGATAGAGAAAGACGATTAATATGTTTGCCACTACAATTTCCAATATAGAAATCAATGAGCTTGAGCTTGATCGCTTTGAGGGTGAAATACATTTAATCACTGAAGAAAAGGAGCTAAAATCAGCACTAAAGGTATTGTCTAAAGAGAGCGTAGTTGGTTTCGATACTGAAAGCAAGCCTGCCTTTAAAAAGGGAGAGTTCAACAACATTTCATTGATCCAGATTGCCACAGAAACTGATGCCTACCTGATAAGGGTAAACAAAACCGGCATTACCAATGAGCTTCATAGCTTTCTGGAAAACAAGAATATAATTAAGGTAGGTGTTGCTCTTAGGGATGATCTTCGTGATTTGAACAAATTAAGGCCATTTACTCCTGAAGGTTTTGAAGAGCTTAACCATTTGGTGAAAGATTTAGGCATTGAAGCCAATGGGTTACGAAAACTGACCGCCATTATATTGGGTTTCAGAATTTCTAAAAATGCCCAGGTATCTAACTGGGAAAATGAAACACTTACTGAAAAGCAAATCAACTATGCCGCTACAGATGCCTGGGTATGCATTTCGATGCACAATAAGTTGACCAATCAGGGATACTTCTAGTCCTCAACCTTAAGGGCAATCTTATGCCCCAGGTCATTGAGGAGCTGCACTTTTGATTCGAGTTGATCAGTTAAATTAATTTTTATTGTGCCTTTGAGCTCACATGCCACTTCAAATTTCTGATCGACAATATTAATATTCAACTCATTCACCAGCCTCATCACTTCATTGGTATCATCATAGCCATACTGAAGCACTATCCCGTTTTGTACCTCAACAGTCATAATAGAAGCATTATCCAAAGCCTCCTCTGCAGCTAGTTTATAGGCATTGATAAGACCGCTAACACCAAGTTTTGTTCCTCCAAAATATCGGATTACCACAACCAGAGTATCGGTAAGACCTTTTGAATTGATCTGGCCAAGAATTGGATCCCCTGCTGAGTGGTTGGGCTCCCCATCATCATTAGCCCGAAACACCTTTCTGTCTGCACCGAGCACATATGCATAACAATGGTGGCGAGCATCGTAATATTGCTTACGCAGTTCAGCCAGATATTCTTTGACCTCCTCTTCGCTTGTTACATGGGTCGCAAAACCAAGAAATTTGCTGCCTCTATCTTTAAATAGCCCCTCTCCTGCTTTAGCCAATGTTTTAAACTCAGTAATCATTCAAAAATCAGTTTTAGCTCTTGATATGATATAAGAACAATAGATGAAATAGCCAGAATTAAACCTAAAAGGTTAATACGGGATAACTTCTCTTTGAAAAAGATGACTGAAACCAATGATGCAAAAAGTATTATGCCAACATTCAATAATGGATAAAATATTGCTCCGTCATTTTTAAAGTATGACAAACTTCTCAAAAGAAAAAAGATGGAGAAATAATTAACAACACCAAGTACTACACCCCAAATCACATTCTTAAATGCTATTCTATTCTTACCTACCATAATTGAAGCTAATCCAATTATTGAGGCTGAAGAAAATATTATGATAGGAAAAACAGGTTCGGTTTCAGGGCTTAGGTATTTGAAATTGGTGAAGTTAATGACTGAATCTATAAGGCCGCTTAACAGAAAAACAGCTATTGGTAGAAAGATGGCCAGGCCTGGCAGGTGTACTGTTTCTATTTTCTTTCCTTTAAGCGAGCTCAGTAAAATGGCCAAGATAGCCAGTGCTATTCCTACATAGTTTAAAGATGAATAATGTTTGGACTGAATACCTAAAACAAAAAGGCTCATAAGTACGGGAATCATCAAAGACATCTTAGAAGCAATAGAAGACACCGTCATGCTAAATATTTGTGTAGTTCTGGCCATGAGGTAGAAAGTGCCTATGAAAACTGCCCCCAATATCGCACCAATGATCACCCAATCAGTTGACCAGCTAACCGCATTAAGAGCCAATTTATCCTTAAGAAAAATAATGCCTGTAGCCACACAGGTAACATAATTAAAGACAATGGCCTGCAAGGTATTGAGGTTAAATACTTTAAAAAGCCTGAAGCAAATAAAGATACCAGTGTTGCTTAAAATACAAAGTAGAAGTGCGATCATTCAGGTGGCAAATCTAAATAACTTGGAAAGACCTGTAACCTTCTTTGAAAAAAAAGGTCATATACATGCAACCAACTGAAGAGCAAAAGAGTCTTTCTAACAACAAACAAAATGTAGCTCTTTTTTCAAAAACTATAAACAACATGAAAAAAATATTATTACTCTCAACTTTTATCTTCAGTACTTTAGTTGCCTTTGCCCAGGAATCAGAAATCAGGGATGTTAGCTCCTTTGATGGCATATCTTTAGGTTCTTCAGGAACATTATTTTTAACTATAGGTAGCGAGCAAAAAGTTGAATTAAAAGGAAAATCAAGCGTGATAGAAGACATCATTACTGAGGTTCGTGGTCACACTTTAATTATCAAGCAGCGAAACTCCGATGGGTGGTTTAATTGGTCAAACAGTGAAGATTTTGATGTTTATGTAACTGTACCATCAATTGAAGCATTAGATGTATCAGGTTCAGGAAGAATCTATGGAAAGAGTATAATAAGAGCTAATCATTTAGACCTTGGAGTAAGTGGTTCTGGAAGAATGGAAATTGAAATAGATGCACCTATGATCGAAGCAAGCATCTCAGGGTCAGGGAGAATTGCAATAGATGGTAAAGGCCAGGACTTTGAAATCCACATCAGTGGTTCAGGTTCTGTAAATGCAGAGTATCTACAAGTAGAAAATGTAGAAGCTAGAATTTCAGGCTCTGGCAGATGCGAGGTTAATGTTTCAAAATCAATCGATGCCCGCATTAGTGGCAGTGGCAGCGTTTATTATAAAGGGGATCCCGATAAGGTCAATAGCAACACGTCAGGGTCAGGCAGAGTGAAGAAGATGTCTTAGATAAGTTTAGGTTAAACAAAGTTTAACCCAGACATCCGCCAATTAGCGGATCGTCTGCCTAATGGCTAATTACATTATATGTAATTTGGGTTAAAAAACTCAAAACGAAAAAGGGGGCTTATGCTCCCTTTTTTGCGTTTATATGGTTGATAATTCCCTTAACTATCAAAAATTGCGCAAGGCAATAGGTGATCATAATCCAGAAGCCTGCGTAGGAAAAAGGCTCCAAAAACTTATTGACTGCCAGCAATGAGTCTGATACCATAAACATAATGGCCCCACCAAAAACATAAGAGAAACTCTGGATGGAAGTATAACCATAGCGCAGCAAGGCAGAAATGGTCATCACTACAATTACGGTTGCATAAACCATGACTGGAATCTTCAGCTCACCCAATCCAGGCTCCAAAATATAAACAAGAGCAAGCCCAGCGAGTATCAGTGTAGACCCATGCCTCAGCTTCTGCGAGGATAATAACGGATTGACAGCAGTTTCATTCCTTGCCTTTCTGTAGCTAAAAACATAGGTAACATGAGCCAACAGAAATGAGGCCAGTCCTAAAATGAAAAATATAGGATTCTCACTTTCAAACATTAAAAACACATCTCCTAACCACGAAAGAAATAATGCCGCTAAAGTGATATAAAATAAGCTGTTTCGTATTAATGCTGAAGCATACAAGTACCCAATTAGAGAAATTACTATTAGCGGTTTAGTGAAAGAAATCACATCCAGGTTGAACAAATGACCTGCTAAATGAACAATAACTATTGTCCATAAAAATGAGAGCGACAGTTTTATTTTATTCATGGCCCAATGATGTGGAAATTTTCTTTCTTCTCGAAATTAAATAGATAAGAGCAAAAACTGCCAGTCCTGCTCCCATACCAAAAGTGATAGGAAAATTCTCCGAATTGTTTGAGAATGTCCATCCAGATAAAATGGCACCTAGCATAATACCCGCCTCCAGAGCGATAAATGTGGTAGCCATGGCTTTACCACGATTTTTCTCATCACTAAGGTCTGCTGTCCAGGCAAATAAAGTTGGTGAATTCATGCCTACTGCCAGTCCGTAAATAACAGCTCCTGTAAAAAACATGGTAATGTTATCTGCAAAGCCTACAGTCAACATTCCGATAGCATACAATGCAGCTGCCAATTTTAGCACAGGCTCCCTGCCAAATTTATCGGATATCTTCCCTGCAAAAATTCTAACCACAAGGGAAGCAAAAATAAATACGGTCATAAAAGTGCCTTTGTTCAACCATGCACTTTCAGATTTATCAAGCCCCAGATGCACCCCAAAATCTGGTATCACTGTTAGTATTATGCCAAAAGAAAAGATAGTAAGAAACATCACTATTGAAGGAGGGATAGCTGACTTTTCAAAAATCTCATTTTTAGAGATAGACAAATGAGAAAGTCTAAACCTCTCTTTATTTTCCAGTGTCTCCTTCATGCCAGCCAAAATGATAATAGACAGAATAGCAAAGGCTGACGAAACGCCAAACATAACATCGGTGGAATAGCTTTTGGCAATAGCACTTCCTATGGTTGCTCCTGTAGCCATGCCAATGGTGCCGAAGAAGCTGGATAATCCCATGGCTTCGCCCCTTCTGTGAGCTGGCACAATGTCTGCCACATAAGCCACAGTGCCTGTTGGTTTAAAACCTGTAGAGAAGCCATGCACCAACCTCAAAGCAAAGAAACCAAAAATGGTGGTTACAAATGGATAGATAAAACCCAAGGCAAAGCATACTGAGGCTCCAAACACCATCACTGGTATTCTCCCTATCTTATCGGTCAGCTTACCACTGAAAGGCCGTGACAAGCCTGCGGTGAGTGTAAAAAGCGAAATGATAAACCCTTTATAATCCTCACCACCCAGCTTAGTAAGGTAAGCTGGCAGCTCAGGAATAATCATATTAAAGCTGGCAAAGAACAAGAATGAGCTCATACATAAAAGCCAGAATTGTAATGTGTAGGTTTTTTGTGCCAAAGGCTTGATTGTTTGTTAGTGTAAATAAAACTACTAAAACACTGTTCCTATGAAAAAATTAAGGCTGTCTTTACAAGACAGCCTCTTTTATTAGTCTTTTTTAGTATCCTGATAGCCAAGCAAAAATGCCTTGATGTAATCATCCAGATCACCGTCCAACACATTTTGAACATCCGTACGCTCAACACCGGTACGGGCATCTTTAATCAGCTTATAAGGATGTAAAACATAATTTCTTATCTGAGAGCCAAAGTCAATACGCATCTTACCAGCCTCCACTTTGTCACGCTCAGCATTACGCTTCTCCAGTTCCATTTGGTAAAGCCTGGACTTCAACATTTTCATGGCAAGTTCCCTGTTGGCCAGCTGAGAACGCTCCACCTGGCAAACCACCACAATACCTGTTGGTTTATGGGTAAGTTGTACTTTGGTTTCTACTTTGTTTACGTTCTGTCCACCAGCACCGCCAGATCTTGAAGTATGTAACTCCACATCTCCAGGGTTGATGTCGATTTCTATTTCATCATCAATGACAGGAGATACGTAAACAGAACCAAAAGAAGTATGCCTTCTACCTCCTGAATCGAATGGGGAAATTCTCACTAAACGATGCACCCCTATCTCGGACTTTAACTTTCCGTAAGCAAATGGGCCTTCAAATTCCAAAGTGGCCGATTTAATGCCCGCCACATCACCTTGCTGGTAGTTGACCTGCTTTACCTTATAACCTTCGCGCTCACCCCACATAATATACATGCGGTTGAGTATATCGCACCAGTCCTGGCTTTCAGTGCCACCAGCACCGGGGTTGATCTCCATCAATGCACCAAACTGGTCTTCTTCACCGCTGAGCATCTTTTTGAACTCAAGATCTTCAATGGCCTTCTCTGTTTTGGCGTATTCCTTATTAATCTCCTCTTCACTCACTTCATCCATTTCATAGAATTCGTTGAGCGTTTCAAGATCAGCATACAGGCCTTGAACTTCCGTAAAGCTGTCGGTCCATACTTTTTTAAGCCGTAAATTTTTTAAGATTTTTTCTGCTTCTTTTGGATCATTCCAAAATTCCGGTTGCGCAGTTACAAGCTCCTCTTCTTGTACCTCTGCAAGCTTCCTGTCGTAGTCAAAGGTACCTCCTCAAAGCCTCTACTCGGGCTTTCAAGTCTTTCAACTCGTCTGTAGTCATGTGTAGTTTTTTAAAATTTGGGCAAAACTAACGAAAGCACAGCTATGATACTTGGGATTGGTTTAGAATAAATTGGAATCAGATATTAGATGTGGATATGGCAATTAACTATATTTAAGATGTTCTGTAACTTAAAACAATTTAATGCAATTTATACTTCTGACCATTTCCCTTTTATTTCAATCAGACTGGAATCAAGCCAGACGCATTGATCCAATTCGCTTTAAGGAAAACATAGAATTAAAATCCTATGAGATATCCAAATCATTTAAGTTGAATAAATTTGAATATATTTTAATTGGAAAAAATAGACCTCAAAATATTGAGAATGAAGGATTTAGAATGATGTATATTAGAATTGATTCCTCTTTAGAAAATCGTTCAAAAATATATATTTCTAAGCCTAAAGGTGAAGCCTATGTCTACAATCCTTATTTTTTTGAGTTCTTAGATGGCGAGAAATTAATAATAATTGAAGAAGGTTATGAATTCATGTCAGGCATTGACATCTACAGACTAACAAATGGCAAGATTGACTTTTTGGGTTATGTACCTGTTTCCGGACCAAATAGAAATTCCGTAATCGAACATGTTAAAGTTGAGAAGCTAAAAAATGAATATAACCTCTCCTTTTCAGGGCAAATAGAATATGAAGTTGCTTCTGATAATATAATTGACGGATCAACACTCTCCGTTTCCATTATTAATGATCAACTTAGTATAAAGTTGACAAAATGAAAGAACAGATAAAAGAAATAAAGCCAGGTTTTGGATTAGGTAATATCAAATTTGGAATGACAAAAGATCAGGTGCGCATGTTATTGGGCGCGCCCGATGAAAATGAAACTTTCTCCTATACAGGTGATGGCCTAAACATGACCGAGTCATGGGACTATTATGATTTTGATATTTCATTAAATTTTGATGAAGACGATCACTGGAAATTGGTGATGATCTCAGCAAATTCTGATTTCTATACTTTAGATGGAGCATCTCTCATCGGGCAAACTGTAGAACAGATATCTGCCTATCTCGATAAGCAAAAGGCAGAGTATGAGTTAGAAGATTGTTCTTCTATTGACTCCCCTGACCACAAGCTGATAGAAGTTGATTCGTTATCTATTAATTTTTGGTTTAATGGTGGAGTGTTGGATGAAATTCAGTGGTCGCCACAGTTTCTGGATGATGATACTATTAAGTGGCCGTAATACTATTAAACCTTCAAGGTCTATCTACAAGTAGCAAGTAGACCTTGAAGGTTTAGTGTTGAGATACACCAATAAGGAAAAAAGTACGTCATTCCGGTTTATGAGGAACGAGCAATACCGGAATACTGGATTAACTCCCTATCAAAGTCTGATTAACTGTTCTACACTATGCATAGTTACGGTGCACAGGGGTATACACAATTCTTAAATTTCCTATATTTGCACTGTGACCAAGGAAAATAAATACAGCTACATTCTTGAGATAAAACGAAGAATTTCAAAAGAAATGCCTCGGATAATTAAGGAAATACGTGTTTATGAAAACAAGGTAAAAAAGGGGCAGGTTAATAAAAATCCTCAAGTGTCACCTCAATTTAATGGATAAACCTGTCCTAACGATAATTGCCGGCTGCAATGGATCAGGTAAATCATCCTTCTCAAGCGCATTGTCTCCGCCTGAAATCCCTCCATTTGACTATGACAAAGAGTTTCTAAATTTTTATAGAAAGGAGCCAGATTCTGAATTAAAGGAGAGAATTTGTCATAATAAAGCGAAGGCGGTACTAAAGAATTTGGTGGAAAAATCAATTGCAAACCAAACAAGCTTTACCTATGAAACCAACTTCAATTCAACTCCTTTATATTGGCCTGAAAAGTTTAGAAAGGCGGAATTTGGATTAAGGCTCTTTTACTTCTGTCTAAATTCCACAGAAGAAGCTAAAAGACGCGTCCAAATCAGAGTCGAAAACGGAGGGCATTATGTACCAGACAATGAAGTAGTGAAAAGGTATTATGAGGGTTACCACAATCTTAACCTGCATTGGAGGTATTTTGATGAAACATTCCTTTTCGAAACGAGTGCCTATAAATCTGAGCCACAGCACATAATTTCTATAATTGACCAAACCGTGGAAATAGAGGCGCCTATTCCTGAATATTTGATAAGTCTAATTCCTTTTATCCTAAAATAAAATTACTCTTCAGATATAAAAGCAGAGTTGATATTGTAACCAACAGTTAGTTTTGATCAAGTTTTGTTAGAGACAACTTCAACAGAATAAAACCTTCAAAGTTTAATGACTTCCGAGGTAAAACCTCCTAGGTTTATCTGCAATTAGAAAATAAACCTAGGAGGTTTGCTTTCAAGCTCCCATCAATGTTACTGTAATAGTTCTGCCACTGGCATAGTTTCGATGCTCGCATAAATATACGCCTTGCCAGGTGCCTGTCAGCAATCGTCCATTCTGGATTGGAAGACTCACCGAGCTCCCTAATAGTGAAGCTTTAATATGTGCTGGCATGTCATCAGGTCCTTCTAAGGTATGTTTGTAATATGGAGCATTCTCAGGCACCATCTTGTTAAAGTGACTTTCAAAATCTACCCTTACGGTGGGGTCTGCATTTTCGTTAACAGTCAGTCCTGCCGAGGTGTGATGAATAAAAATATGGGCTATGCCTGCTTTAAAATTCCGCAGCTGTGGTGTATTCACTTCAACGTCCCGTTCAATGAGATGAAACCCTCTGGGATATGGTTTTAGTGTAAACGTAATTTGCTCTACCTGCATAAGAATGTTTTTATATTCTCTTTAAAGTTAAGTCAGTTAAAATATTCTTTTAGTTTAGCGAGACTTAATTACTACACCAAATGATTGAGCTGATAGACCAGAATTTTGAATTACATGCCACTCAAATACCCGGAGCAACTCCCAGTATGACAATCATGAATTCAGAAAATGTAGTTGCAGTGGATAGTGGCCTGTCTTGTGATACATTCAATATAATATTTATCAAAAATGGTTTAGCAATAACCCAAGCTGAATTGGATGATACTATCAAGCATTACAGAAATAAGGACTTTGACTTTTGTATTTGGGTCAATGCTGATAACCTAACTGATAACCTGAAAGAAATCTTTAAATCTGTGAATGTCTCCCACCAAAATGAAGAAGTTGGGATGGTGTTGGATTTAAGTCAATACGAAGCAATTCATTCTGACCGTCATAACGATATAGTTTTAGTTCAGGATGTAAAAACACTAAATGACTATGCGAATGTAATAGCAGCCAATTGGAGCCCACCTGATAGAAATGTAAACTCCTATTACGAAAAAACCACCAATAGCTATTTAGAAAATTCCAAAGGTGTGATGTTGTTCGTGTATTATGATGGTCAACAACCATTAGCCACCGTGGAGCTGTTTCCATCTGATGATTCAACCATTGGAATATATGGGTTAGCAACACTTGAAGACGCAAGAGGAAAAGGAATTGGATCGGCCCTAATGACAAAGTGCTTAAATATATCAAAAACCTTAGGCTATAAAAATGTTGTGCTTCAAGCATCAGAGGCTGGTATTGGTATTTATAAAAAATTAGGATTTGAAAGCTTTACTACTTACCATGAGTATGCATAGAATAGAGTAAATGTCGGTCCCTGACATTTTCTTAATTCAAATTTCGCTAACTTATCTTTCAATCAATATCCAGATCTTGAAGAGCACACTTCGCCATATTATTATTCTTGCTATTATTGGAACTGCCATGTTTTCATGTCACCTTTTTCCTGAGACTGTGACACGGCCAATACCTGATATTGAATCTGGCCCAATTAGTTTAGATTTTGATTACTCCAATAGCATTACCAAATCAGGTTGGATAAGGTTCATGGATTTATCAGAAGGCATCATTGATTATGAATGGAATTTTGGTTTTCAAGAAAATGGAGAGCCTGTAAAATCCTACACCGGGGCACCAAAAGTGAGATTTCCTTCTAATGGCAGCTACAATGTGATGTTGGTTGGTATTAGTTATGAAGGAGATACATTAACTGTTACAAAGGCAGTGATCGTGAGTAACTATTAGCTCAACTACAGCATTTCCAAAGTAAATTTTCTTCCATCTATTTTTACCTTGTTGCCCGCCAGCAACTTGGTAATTAAACTGGTTGCTATAAGGCCTCCCGTTATCATCAGCGTTTGTTCACTTGGCTCAAAGCCATCTCCATTAACTATCCCTTGATTAAAAAGGTCTATGGAAAAGAAAAAGATAGCAGCCCTTGAAGTTGCGGCAGATACAACAGCAGCGGCATTTTTCTTTCTGTTAAAAGCTTTTATTGTCTCTATCTCTGAAACATGTATATCGTAGAATCTAAACTTAATAAGTTCACCTTCAAACCCCAGAACAAGCTGATTGTAGTAAAAATCTTCCCCTTTAAGTTTAAATTTCAGATGGTCTCCTTGTTGATAGGTGGCGATAATCTTGCCTCTTTTCTTAATCACCAATCGTGACTGAGCACGACCCAGCTGAACCGCACAAAGAAGAATCAATATGGCTAATATGACTGAGCGCATTGTCTCCTTTAAGTTATAGAAAAGTGTTGTTTAAGCATGCAAATAATTCAACGAAGAATATCCATAATAATTACCATAACCCTACAACAGAAACATAAATGGTTCATTTTATTAACCGCAGGGAACGCGGAGGATCGCAGAGTAGACTTTACAATGAATAAAGCCTATAATTTTATTTGCACTCTGTGTGGCTCTGTGGACTCAGTGGTTAATTCTTTTTAAACAAAAAGAGCTGTCCAAATGGGCAGCTCTTTTAAAAACAATTGCCTGTGAAAACAATTTATAGCTTAGTGATCCAATTAAATCGATCTTCTATTTTTCCTAATTTCATATTGTCAAGCTCTGCCAATACTTTGTTAGAGAATTCCCTGGTCTCTACAGGAGGCAATTCAAAATCTTCATCTTTATAACCTATCTGCTGAATATGCGCAATGGTAGCTGCAGTACCTGCACCAAAAGCTTCCTGTAATTTACCGGCTCTTGCGGCAGCCACAACCTCAGCCACTTCCACTTTTCGTTCTTCTACTTCCATACCCCAGTCTCTGGCTATAGCCAATACACTGTTTCTGGTTATTCCATTAAGGATAGTATCTCCCAAAGCAGGGGTTATCAGTTTGCCATCAATTACAAACATGATGTTCATGGTACCTGACTCCTCAATGTATTTATGCTCTTTTCCGTCAGTCCAAACCAATTGGTCATAACCTTTGTCCTGAGCCAATTTTGCAGGGTAAATTGCCGGGCCATAGTTACAGCCTGTTTTGCAATATCCGCTGCCACCTTCTACTGCCCTTACATAATGATCTTCAATTTTAACTTTCACCGGCTTGGCATAATATGCGCCTACAGGGCAAGTGATAATCATAAACTTAAAGTTCAAAGAAGGTCTGATACCGATATAATCATCATTTGAGAAAATAAATGGCCTGATGTATAAAGAAGTGCCTTCAACATCTGGCACCCATTCGCTATCAATTTCTAAAAGTGCTTTCAGTCCTTCGTAATATATATCTGCCGGAAGCTGAGGCATACACATACGCCCAGCAGAAATATTTAAACGCTCGAAATTCTTATCGGCCCTGAATATATTAACAATGCCATCTTCAGTTTTAAAAGCCTTTAGACCCTCAAATACAGATATTCCATAATGCAATGCCGGACTCGCAGGGCTAATTTGCATCATTTCATAAGGCTCAATTCTTGCATTTTTCCACTCACCATCAATATAGTCGGCCGTGAACATATGATCAGAATATGTCTTACCAAATTGTATATTCTTAAAATCAACCTGGCTGATCTTAGATTGGGCTATTTTCTTTACCGAAATGTTTAATGTCTCTGTCATACTTGGTGTTTTTAAAGTAACTAACGAGCGTTAGGATTGCAAAATTACTAAAATATTGACAGTAGAAAAACGTTTGGTTATTTTCTAGAAATCCAAGGTGTTTCGGGCGCCTTAAGTTCCGCAGTCATTTTTCTACTTAAAACAAATAAATAATCTGAAAGTCGATTTAAATACTTAATAATCAATTCGTCAACCTCCGCTTGCTCAGATAATAAAATTACTAATCTTTCTGCCCTTCTGCACACACACCTGGCAATATGACAAAAAGAAACTGATTGATGTCCACCAGGTAAAATGAAGTTTTTCATAGGTTCCAGTGACAGTTCCATGTCATCTATCTGCTCTTCAAGAAATGAAATATCCCCTTCTTGTAGCTTCGGAAGCTTCACTTTGGTATTGCCCGGTTCTGTGGCCAATATAGATCCCAGTGTAAATAACCTGTCCTGTACCTCGACCAACACATCGTGACGATGTTCGTTGCATGGTTGATCCCTCAACAAACCGATATAACTGTTTAATTCATCAACAGTTCCATAAGCATTGATACGATCATGGGATTTTGACACGCGGGTTCCCCCAAATAAGGCCGTTGTGCCTTTATCTCCTGTCTTAGTGTAAACTTTCATTCTTTAAGAATCAGAAACGGCAGCTTTTTGTTCAGCAGCACGGGTCACATTCTTGTTGATCTCATCCGTTTCAACAAGTCCGTCACGCAGCCTTATAATTCGGTGTGCGTAATGAGCTATGTCATCTTCGTGTGTTACCATAATTATAGTATTGCCTGCATCATGCAGTTGTTGGAACAGATCCATGATATCATAAGAAGTCTTAGAGTCAAGGTTACCAGTCGGCTCATCCGCAAGGATAATACTTGGGTTATTCACCAAAGCCCTTGCTATGGCCACCCTCTGTCTCTGCCCCCCTGAAAGCTCATTAGGCTTGTGATCTGAACGATCACCAAGGCCAACATTTTCTAAAGCTTGTAAAGCAATTTCATCACGCTCTGACTTGCCATAACCCGCATAAATTAGAGGCAGTGCCACATTTTCCAATGCTGAAGCACGAGGTAGTAAGTTAAAAGTCTGAAATACAAATCCGATTTCCTTATTTCTAATGACCGCTAGTTCATTCTCAGATAGCTCACTTACATTATTATTATTCAAAACATAAGTTCCGTTTGTAGGCGTATCTAAGCAACCGATGATGTTCATGAGTGTGGATTTTCCAGAACCCGATGGCCCCATAAAAGCAACATACTCGCCTTTATCTATATTGATTGAAACTGATTTAAGCGCCTCCACCGTCTGGTTACCCATTTTGTAAATCTTGGCTATTTCTGAAGTTTCAATAATTCTACCCATGAATGTGAATGTTTAATAATCAAAAGTAATGCTTCTAATCAAAGAACGGAAAGAAAGTGCTTTGATAATAAGCTATTTACTTAAACGGTGATTATTAAAGCCAAGTGTCAAAAGTTCAATTTTAAATTAACCCAAATTGCGCAATAGACGCAATTTGCCTTTAGGCTGACGAAAGCAAAGCTTTGTCAGGGTTAAATCCTGACATAAAATCCTTTTTAAAGGATTTTTTCGTCAGCTAAGCAATAGAATTTTTTATTATTCAATTTCGGATTAAAACAGGGTCTTTCGAACTGATTTCTTTCTCTGATTGCAAATGCTTAAGCGTACTTTCCACAACAAAATCGTCCTTAAGAATTCTTGTATGCCCAAGACCTGATGTCCGTATTAGTTTAGCATTATCATGCTTTGCCATTAGCACTTTAGGACTATCAAGTGACACTTCCCGATCATCCTGATCGTGGATGAGCAACAAGTCAATATGCTTTATTAGATGGATGTTCTGCTTGGCAGAAAATTCTTCAAATGAACACCCAAACATTTGCTCAATGTGATTATTGAAATAAGGCATTGCCAATTCCGTAGCCCCTATTTTCTTTCTGAACTCAGACATTATTTCATCTGCTATAGCTGGGCTGCTGATCATAACCAGTTTATTCGTAACCACACCTTTAATAATGGCATGCATACTGGCCACTCCACCCAATGAATGTCCAATAATCATTTCAAATCCATTGTATCTCTCACTCAATTGGGCAATAACATCAGCAAATTTGAGAATGTGGGAGCTGCCACCATCCGACTTGCCATGCCCAGGCGCATCAAACGCCACTACCTTATATCCGGCTTCATTAAAGGTCTGGATGAATTTTCTAAACTGTGTGCCACGACCCATCCATCCATGAACCATTAAAACTGGTTTACCATCGCCCCATTCATAAACCAGCACTTTCTTACTTTCATAGCTGATATTATAAGTTGTAGCCATTTCCGCAGCTTCAATTTCACCATGAGGAAATTTATACTTAGCGGTAGAAAAGAAGATTTTAACAAACCATCTCTTTGCCAGCCAAGGTGCTACTGCCTCCACAATTGGGTATGTTGAAGCAATGATTCTTAACGGGAGTGGGGTTTTAATTTTTCTCTGTTTCATAGGATTACTATTTAAAGACCAATCGGTCTGTTTTTAAGCAAATAAAAAGGTCAGGTGGTTTTAAATATTGATAAATCTGCCACTGGCACCTTCAAAATATTTTGGTTGAAATGATTCTTTATATACGATACGGCAAAATCAAGGCAATTATTATCATCCTCTACCCGCGACATGATGATGGCACCTTCCAAGGTGGAAATCATCATTGCTGCCGTTTGTTCAACATTAATGTCACTTTTAAACTCTCCGGCTGCAATGCCTTCATTAAGTTTAATTTCAACGTATCTCTTCAGCCCTTTGATTCCCTTCTTGGCCTTTTCCTTTAGTTCAGGATGTGTGTTAGTGGCATCCATGGCCGTATTAAATATTGGGCAACCTCCACCCTGCACTATCGGGTCATCAATAAATGAAACAAAAACATCTATCAGGCTAAAAAGCTTCTCAGTAGGCGAATTTGCAGTGCTCAGTACTTGCTGAAATCTGTCCAAAACCCTCTGATAGTTATAATTGAAAGCCTCGATGGCTATCTCGTCCTTGTTTTTGAAGTGGTTATAAATACCGCCCTTTTTCAGTTGAGTAGCCTCCATAATATGACTTAATGAACACGCATGATACCCGTAGGTATTGAACAATGCTGCTGATTGCTGTATAATTCTATCTCGTGTACTAATTTTAGCCATAAACCGACCGGTTGGTCTCAAATGTAAAGATAAATGTTGAAAATCCAAAACACTACAATTGATAAGATACTGTTTCAAAGGTGAAGTCAGAGGTGTTATAGGTTCTTTCCACAAAGGTTACTTTATCATTTTTATCCACCAGAAGTACCGTAGAGCATCTTGATCCATAGCGATCACTCTTAATAAACAAAGGTGATAGCATTTTTTCCCGTTCGTAACCAACACCTGTATCCGGCAACTGATTATCGGCCGCTGTTTGATCATCATATAACAATTCAAAAAGCTGATCAACGTCTATTTCATCCTGATTCATAACAGCTTTAAGGTTTTCGGTTCCTTTAGCAACTTTTGGCCATTGAGTATCAAGTAAAGCATTACTCAAACCATGTATGCCTGATTCTATTTTGTGAACACCTTTTTGATAATTGCCATAGTAGTGTAAATTATTCCAGTCTCCGCAGATGATATTAAACCCATTATACAGCTCCCCTTTTGCTGATATGCCTTTTAAATATTCCTTACCATCAATATTGCTGTTTTTTAAGAAATCAGAGACAAGATGACCGCGACTCGGAGCATCGCTCTTAATATTTTTAATATCTCTATAATTTGTCAAAAGGCTTAGCCTTCCCTGTTTTGTGATTCCAAGCCAGGTTCCTCCAGCCTCTAAATCTCGTCCCGCCAGAATATCAGGATGCTCCTCCCAGTAATCAGCGGGTTTGGTTGGTCTCTCATAAAACTCATCCCTATTAGCGGCCACAATGAGTTTATATTTTGGATGTGCATTACGAGCAAAAAGAATCAGACACATATAAGTTAATTAGGTCCGACAAATTTATGACTCTTATTGATTTTGATCCAAATCAAACAAAGTAAGTTGATCAGGCAACTG
This sequence comes from Fulvivirga sp., assembly GCF_040218215.1. NCBI lineage: Bacteria > Pseudomonadati > Bacteroidota > Cytophagia > Cytophagales > Fulvivirgaceae > Fulvivirga > Fulvivirga sp. The sequence goes on along the minus strand of NZ_JAVJQL010000007.1, from coordinate 44,004 downwards.
ACGAAATGATTTTCTATGATAATCTGTCAACCCAATTTCTGCTATAGCCAAACGGTGAGTTTTTGTAGGGTAGCCCTTATTTTTCTGCCATTGATAATGTGGAAATTCAATTGACAATTTTTCCATATACTCATCCCTAAATGTTTTTGCCAAAATGGAAGCAGCAGCTATTGAAAGGTATTTGCCATCACCTTTAATAATACACTCAAAAGGTATCTCATTATGAGGTTTGTATCTATTACCATCGATCAGCAATAATTCAGGCTGAGCCTTTAGTTTCTCAACGGACCTATTCATAGCTAAAAATGAAGCGTTAAGAATATTCACTTCATCTATTTCATGATTATCTACAAACGTAACAGCCCAGGCCACTGCATCCGCAATAATGTCCTCCTTCAGCAGGAGGCGTTGCTTTTCTGATAACTTTTTAGAGTCATTTAAAAGTTGGTGGCTATAATCTGGTGGCAAAATAACTGCAGCAGCCACAACAGGGCCTGCAAGACAGCCACGTCCGGCTTCATCGCAGCCAGCCTCAATCAGGTTCTCAGAAAAAGATGATAATAACATTTAGCAAATCTAAAATTGTACAGCACAAATCGAAAATAAGTTAGTACATGTCGAAACTTTAAACACATACATAAAAGTTATAGTAGTTTTGCGCCCATGAATTCTAAGAACAACCCCTGGACAACTTTAAAATCGACATTGAAATACGACAACCCATGGATTGAGGTGGTAGAACACGATGTGATCAATCCCGGTGGCGGTAAAGGCATTTATGGTAAGGTTCATTTTAAAAATCAGGCTATAGGTGTTATTCCTATTGATGATGAAGGCAACACCTGGCTGGTAGGCCAGTATAGATATACGCTCGATCAATTTTCATGGGAGATGCCTGAAGGTGGTGCCCCTTATGGTGAAGATGCGCTGGAAACTGCCAAGAGGGAATTGAAAGAGGAAACCGGGCTCACTGCCACCTCATTTGAGCCAATACTTACTATGCATAATTCAAATTCTGTAACTGATGAAATTGCCCATATTTTTTTGGCAACTGGATTGACCCAAGGTGAAGCCGAGCTTGAAGAGTCAGAATCGGATATGGTAATAAAAAAACTGCCCTTTTCAGAAGCATTGGACATGGTAATGAAAGGGGAAATCACAGATAGTATGACCGTAGCAGGTTTTTTAAAAGCTTCAATAATTATGAAAATCAAATAATGATTTCTTGTTCCAACTTTTTGGTTTAGATAAAATCATTTACAGAATTATATTAAACGCAAACCGGACGACATTTTTACTCAACAGCGCCCATGATCTTTGCGCACGAACTTTAAAGGAATAAATGAAAGGGCTAAAACCTGTATGAATTAACTGAAGTAGAGCATAACTAAATCAAATGATCTGAATATAAAATAGTTCAAAAAAAATACTGCCCTTTGTAGCTGCAATATCCAAATGTCGAAACAAAATTATACCGAACATTTAAAGAAGAATTTCTTTCTGGCATACCCTGTAATGCTCAGTCAGCTTGGTCACATGATGGTGGGCGTGGCTGACAGTGTGATGGTAGGTAGGTTAGGCGCTGTGCCGTTGGCAGGTTCTTCTCTAGCCAATGTGATTTTTCATATTACGCTAATGTTTGGCATTGGAGTCTCCTATGCCATAACACCTTTAGTAGCTGCCGCTGACGGTGAGGGCAATGTCAACAAGTCAGCCGACTTTCTGAGACATGCCATAGTCATCAATGTGATTACTGGGTTTCTGCTATTTGCAATTGTAAAAATTGCAAATCCGGCACTTGCCCACATGGACCAACCGGAAGATGTGGTGGTTTTGGCCATTCCATATCTTAATATAATCACCTTCTCGCTTGTTCCGCTGCTGATATTCCAAACCTTCAGACAGTTTGCTGAAGGGCTTTCCAATACAAAACAGGCCATGATAATTGTTATTGCTTCCAATCTGGTCAACGTGGCCCTTAATTATGTGCTCATTTATGGAAAGATGGGGTTTGATGCCTATGGCCTTTTAGGTGCCGGATATGCATCATTTATTTCCCGGATAATACTGGCCGCATGGATGGCTTTATATATTTATTATGGTAAGCGGTTTTCTCCTTATCGTTTGGGTTTTGCAATAACTAACTACAGCAAGGCAATATTTAAGAAAATGCTCGGTATAGGTTTGCCAGCTGGCTTTCAAATGATTTTTGAAGTTAGTGCTTTTGGTTGTGCTGTGATAATGATCGGCTGGTTAGGCGCAGAGGCATTGGCGGCACATCAAATTGCTATTAATCTGGCAGCCATAAGCTATATGATGGCCACAGGCCTTTCATCTGCCGCCACTGTTAGGGTTGGCAATCAATTAGGGCTAAAAGACATACCCACACTGCGGGCCGCTGCTTTTACATTATATGGCATGGTAATCATTTTTATGGGCGTTTGTGCTACTTTATTTATTGTAGGACGCTACTATTTGCCTTCGCTCTATATCGAAAATGATAATGTTATAGAAATTGCTTCAACACTGCTGATTATTGCAGGATTTTTTCAGCTATCAGATGGGGTTCAGGTACTAAGTTTGGGAGCGCTCAGAGGCTTGGAAGATGTCAAAATACCTACTTTAATGACATTTATTGCCTATTGGGTATTAGCACTCCCAATAGGCTATACCCTGGGGTTTGTATATGATATGGGTGCACAAGGGGTTTGGTACGGTTTGCTGATAGGATTAACCATTGTGGCCATTTTTATGCTCTGGAGATTTAACCTTCTGACCAAAAGGATGTTATCAGCCTAACAAGTGTCAGTAATAAATTAATAACCTATCTTTGCATCGATGAATCAAAGTCAGGCCATAACAATCTATCAGCCAATGCTCCAGAGTATTGCACAGCGTATGCTGGGCTCTATTGCTGATGCCGAAGATATCGTGCAGGACACTTTACTGAAATGGCTTACTATTGACAAGGAGAAGATCAGCAATACAAAGGCTTACTTGATCAAATCGGTTACTAACAATTGCATCAATCATCTGAATGCCATTAAACGTAAAAAAGATGAATGTATTGAGTCAATAAACCCTAAAGAACTTATTGATTGGTACAGAGAAAAGGAATTGTTCCATTTTGATTTTGAAAATGAGCTATCTAGTGCTTTGAATGTAATTCATAAAAAGCTAGAGCCATTAGAAAAAAGTGTCTACGTCCTTCGTGAGTTTTTTGGTGTTGAATATGATGAGTTACAGGTTTTATTTAACAAGAAAAAGGATAATTGTCGTAAGTTATTCAGCAGAGCAAAAGATAAGTTGAATCAAGAAACTTCAAAAATCAAGGACGAAATATCAAACACTTCCTTTTTTGAATCCTTCAAAAACGCCTGTCATTTGGACAATCCTTCAGAGCTAATACAGCACTTTATGGAAGAGCTCCAGACCAAACCAGAAAAAAAATAAACTTTTTTTGTCACAAATGCTTATATTGTTTGTCCTCATAAATGAGAGAGTGCAAGCTTTATCATTTTATCAAAATAACTGAACTTAAAAATTATGGCTGTTATACTAACATTTTTCATAGCCCATTGGTATTTATCGTTGTTCTTTCAGACCTTCTTTTTGCATCGTTATGCATCGCACAAGGCATTTACAATGAACAAAACATGGGAAAAAATATTCTTTGTGCTGACTTGGCTATTTCAAGGATCTAACTACCTGAGCGCCTATGGATATGGAATTATGCACCGCATGCACCATGCCTATGCAGATACCCCAAACGACCCGCATTCACCAAAATATGACGAAAGTCTGTTTAAAATGATGTGGAAGACCAAGACCATTTATTCTGCCATCACCAGCAAAAAAATGAAAGTTGATGAGCGTTTTACAGAAGGTGTTCCTGAATGGACAGCATTTGACACATTTGCCCGTTCTTGGGTATCAAGAGTACTCTGGGGTGCTGTTTATGTTGCTATTTACTGGCAGTTTGCTACCGTTTGGTGGTTATGGCTATTGTTACCCATGCAGTTTTTATTATCGCCTATCCATGGAGCTATCATCAACTGGTTCGCACATAAATACGGCTATAGAAACTTTGAAGTAGGAGATACTTCAAGAAATTTCCTACCTGTGGACTTTTTAATGATGGGAGAAAGCTATCATAACAACCACCACAAACATGGCAGTCGTGCTAACTTTGGTGGATTTAGATGGCATGAAATTGACCCTACTTATCAGGTGATTAAAGTATTAAACAAAGTGGGCATCATCAAACTGGTAAAACAAAAAGAAGTGCAGCTTGAAACAGTTCAAAAAGCTGCCTAGAAAAGTCTTATAACCGACTAAACCATATATTTATTAAAAGCCTCGCAACTAAATGCGGGGCTTTTTAGTTTGGTTGATATGAATTTAAAAACCTCTTCGAAACCATCTGTAATTAATGAAGTTCATTGGGAAAATGGTCTTACTTATGATGAGTACCAACAGTTAATTGATAGCCTGCTGAAAATAAATCAAACTACTGGTAATAATCATTCTGAAAAACAACTCGCCTACACCCGGCTTAATGTGCAAAGAATGAACAAATGGGATAAAATCACCAAGCTAAGTGCTGATCTGATAGAGGCTGCAGAAAAAATTGATAGTTCTCAGAAGTGGTTAATACTAACTGAAGCATGGTGTGGTGATGCAGCCCAGAACTTGCCAGCCATTCAGAAGATTGCTGATTTAAATGATAAAATAGAAGTAAGGTATCTGTTGAGAGATGAGAATCTGGATGTTATGGACGCCTACCTAACAAATGGTGGAAGATCAATCCCTAAGCTCATTATTCTTGATGTTGAATTTAATGAATTAGCCAATTGGGGGCCAAGGCCAGCTCCTGCCCAACAAATACTCAAGGATTACAAAAAGAATGAATCTGTTAACTACGATGAATTCTCTGTTAATCTGCATACCTGGTACGCTAAGGATAAGGGCAAAACTTTGCAATCAGAGTTTACCTTGTTACTCTCAGGATTGAGCTAAACTAGAACTATCTGACTCGGATTTTATATTCTTGCACAAGGCCATGCTTGTCAATAGACCTACTAAGGCAAAAATTGACAAAATTAGAAACACATTCTGATGGCCTATAACTCCTGGGTCTTTATCAAGAACATAGCCCATTAAAGGGCTCATAAATACATCTGGTGTAAAGCCAATAAAAGATATAATACCGACCGCTGTACCTGTAGCTGCCAATGGCACTTTTATGCGTTGCACTACGGCAAAGTAAATTCCTCTTATACCATAAACGCCAATAAGGGTTGTGGTCAATACTGAAATGGCCAACCATACAGGATGGCTAATGGCTCCTTGATAAACAAGAAGTCCACCAAAAATCATTATGGCAAAACACCATGCGATTACTTTCACAGGATCAAATTTATCTGCTGCTAACCCAGCTAGAATGGCAAATACAGGTCGCATCCATAATGCAAAGGTTCCTACCCCTGCTGCTGACACTTCATCAAAGCCCAGCACTTCATGCGCGTACAAAGAATAGTCATCCGTGATTTTATAACCCACATAAGCACAAACTATAATAACAGCCTGCATCCAGATGGTCGGCATTTTCATGAGATTAAACACCCCATCCAGAGTCGGCTTGAATTGCTCAGTGGATTTTACAATTTGCCTTGGCACAGTAAACCAAACAAATGCTCCTGTTATAAAAGTAATTAATGAAGTAGCAATCAATACCATCTGATAAGATTCTACTCTATGCTGATCATAATTTTCTGCAACCTGAGAGGAGATGGCTGAGTCAAACAGTAAAACAGCAAATGTACCAATAGCCGCAGCTGTCAACCCCCTCCCTCCTTCGAGAAACCCAAATGCTTTTCCCTGACTATCACCACCCCATTCCCTTGTAGCTCTTATCAATGCTGCCCACAACAAAAAAATGGTAGTAAAGCCCCAAAATCCATACAAAATATACAGCAGTGCAACAGTAGGGTAAATGGTTATGACAATTCCACCAAGTCCGGTTAGCCATAGTGCAAATGCTATTAAATTGCGGGGCGAATATTTATCTGCCAACGGCCCTCCAAAAAAATAGGATGCCATGGCTACTATGCCATATACTGAAAAGCAAGTGCCCAATTCCAGATTTGAAATTTGAAAGACTTCAAGCAAAGTAGGTCTGAAAATCCTAGGGATTACAAAGGGTAAAAAGAAGATTACCTCACCAGCAAAAATCAGTGCTATTAGTGTTAATATGCTTCTTTTGGACTCATTAGCGTTTGACATGTAGCTTTTAAATTACAAATTATTTACTGCTTTGTTGCCCGTTGAAGTTATAATCAAACAGTGCTCAATTTATTTTTATTAATGCAGTGTTAAGGTATACTAACAATTCAAACTTTTTCATACATTCACCCCATCAAATTGCATGAGCAACGATGATACATCCAAAGACAGAGCTCCGCTTCATCAATGATGAAATAGGCTACGGGGTAGTAGCCACAGATTTCATCCCCGCAGGCACCATTACCTGGGTTTTAGACAAATTAGACAGAGAATTTACTCCTTTAGAAGTTGACGGTATGGATCAACTTTACAAAGACATTATGGAGGTATATTCTTACAGAAACAGGGCAGGTAATTATATCCTTTGCTGGGATAATGGCCGCTTTGTTAACCATAGCTTCAATTCCAATTGCTTCACTACTGCCTATGATTTTGAAATCGCTTTGCGAGATATTTATCCAGGTGAGCAGCTGACGGATGACTATGGTTATTTAAATATCTCTGAGCCATTTAGGGCAGCGCCAGAAGGTACTAAAAGGAAAGTAGTTTATCCTGATGATTTAGTGCGTTATGGTAAAGTTTGGGATAAGAAACTGCTGGGACCTTTTAAAAGAATTCCAAAAGTTGATCAACCATTAAGAACATTAATATCGCGTGAAAAATGGGATATGATTCATCACATCTCTGCCGGTAAAATGGAAATGGAGTCGCTACTCACACTATATTACCCTCAAAACGGAAGACAGATGGTAGGTTGATGTAAAGTCTTATATTAAAGAATAATTACTATCTTGAAGAATGAAAAACCTTGCCGGCAGGACAGTAGAATATTCTAAAACAACTATTACAGAATTAATGATACCTTCCTATGCTAATTTTGGCGGGAAGATTCATGGCGGTATACTATTATCACTTATAGATAAAGTAGCGTATGCCTGTGCCAGCAAGCACGCTGGCAATTATTGTGTCACAGTTTCTGTAGATGGAGTTGAATTTCTACAGCCTGTAGAAGTGGGCGATCTCGTTTCACTCCATGCTTCAGTAAACTATGTGGGCAATACCTCGCTGGTTGTGGGCATTAAGGTAATTGCCGAAAATGTTAAGGAAGGTAGCGTAAAACATACCAATACCTCCTACGTCACAATGGTGTCAAAAGGTGACGACAATAAACCTACAAAGGTACCACCACTTATTCTTGACAAGCCTGTAGAGGTAAGAAGATTTTTTGAGGCAATGAGAAGAAAAGAGCTCAATAAATCATTTAATGAAAAAATGGACGAAACCAAATCTCAACTGGATTTAGAAAAAGCTGTCCAGACTTTACAAGCCCAACGTTGTATCATCAGACTAGATTAAAATCAATAAACCATTTATGAACACTAAACTTTTAACACTTCTATTATTGATCCTGTTTTTTTCAACAGCCCAGGCTCAACATAATTATCCGACCATTCTGTCAATGCAAGAAAGAGCAAGAGTGATTGATGAAATTCTCGAAGAACGGCTGCAGACCATTTTACCTCCGATAATGAGGAAGGAAGGTATTGATATGTGGCTGGTCATTTCAAGGGAATATAATGAAGACCCAGTAATTAAGACGATGCTACCTGCTACTTGGTTAGCTGCACGAAGAAGAACCATCCTTGTTATGTACGATCAAGGTGAAGGCAAGCCGTTAGAAACTTTGGCCGTTGCCAGATATGATGTTGGAACAGGGTTTAAAAGTGCGTGGGATAAAGAAAAGCAGCCCAACCAATGGCAAAGGCTTGTTGAAATTATCAACGAACGTAACCCTAAGAAAATAGGTATTAACATGTCAACTGACTGGGCTCATGCCGATGGTTTGGTAGTTACAGATTATGAAGAACTTAAAGCCGCTTTAGGTAAAAAGAATAGTACTAAGCTGGTAAGTGCTGAAAAAGTGGCCGTTGGTTGGTTAGAAACCCGTTCAGCCAGAGAAATGGCCATTTACCCACAGATAGTAAGAATAGCACATGAAATAATTGATGAAGCCTTTTCAGGTAGTGTCATCCATCCGGGCATTACCACAACAGATGATGTGGTTTGGTGGATGCGCGAGAAGATCAGGGAATTGAAATTGACTACGTGGTTTCATCCAAGTGTATCGGTGCAGAGAGGTGATAGTGAGTCCTTCGATCATTTAAGGTCATTTTCTAAAAGACCGGAGAAAAATGTGATTATGCCCGGGGATTTGCTGCACTGCGACTTTGGTATCACATACCTAAGACTTAATACAGATACCCAGCAACACGCCTATATTTTAAGACCCGGAGAAACTGAAGCACCAGAATATCTAAAAGTTGCATTTAAAAATGGAAACAGACTCCAGGACATTTTTACCAATAATTTCAAAGAAGGAAAGACCGGAAATCAGGTTTTGAAAGAATCCAGGGAAGCTGCCATTGCTGAAGGAATAAAGCCATCCATTTATACACACCCTATCGGTTATCATGGCCATGCAGCCGGGACTACTTTAGGCATGTGGGATTCACAGGGTGGCGTGCCAGGAGATGGTGACTATCCTCTACACTTGAACACGGCCTATAGTATCGAATTAAACGCTTCAACATTTATTAAGGAATGGGATAAGGAAATCAGGATAATGCTTGAAGAAGATGCCTATTTTGATAAGGATGGTGTTCGCTATATTGATGGACGACAAACAGAAATACTTCTTATTCCAAGAGTATCTAAAATAAATACTGACTGACAAAAAAAGGCCAGTTATGACAATCATAACTGGCCTTCAAATCTTCCAAAGTTATCTATTCTATCAAAATTCTCTGATTCAATAACTCTATTCCTTTTTGATTCTTCACTTTCACCAGATATTGCCCCATTGGCAACTTAGAAACATTCACGGCTCCATCTTCATTGATAAAAATGTGGCTCATTTTCTGACCCGACATATTGAATATTTCTACCTTAATATTTTTTCTATTCTCACTATCAAGAACATTTAAGAAATCACTTGTTGGGTTTGGAAATAACACCAATCCATTGGTTGGCTCATCAGTTCCAAGTATAATAAGCTGTTTAACAGTGATTATGCCTTGATCTACCAAAGCCTCAATGTTAATATCCTTATCTTTTTGTTCTTGCCCTATCGTAATGTCCAGAAAGGAAGCTTCATCCATTGGGTAGCCTGGGTATTGAATGTCAACATTATATTCACCTGGCTCAACCCCTGCTAAGCTAAATTCTCCATTGCTATTGGTATAAATGTAATACGCTAAATCTCCTGTCCCTTCAGTTCTTCCTGTCCTGCGTCCTCTTCTCAATGAAACACCTGCTCCGTTAACTCTGCCTCGCGCCTCGGTTCTTCCTCCATCAGGTATTTCCTCCTCTAAGTAACCAGAGAATGTTCCATTAAAGGTAACTGGATCTGAAGGATTAGTGTAGAATACTGAAACCATATCAATTGTCTCATTGCCTTCTAATTTCAGTGTATCGGCATCAGCCCAAAATACAGTTTGAGTAAAGTAAGTTGGGATAGCACCCGGATGTGTAAGTGTATCGACAATACCAACAAGTACATAGTCTGATAACACAACATCATTAAAAGCATATGCTCCAGCTCCTGATATTGCTGCTATATCTAGCGTATCATATCCCCCCGAATTCTGAATTTCTAACAACTGAACCTCACCCACTGTGGCTGGATCAGTTTCATTTATTTTTAGCGTACCTGTTATTGATGCTGTAGCCAGCGTTGTTTTTGTAGCTGAGGTTAGTGTTAAACCTTCCAATCCAGGTGTTGTTGAAGTAGCCTCACAGTAATAAACTCCCATATTTGTACGATTTAGTGAAGCGATATTAATGGTGTTGATGGTTCCAATTGCGAATAAAAAACCATCTTTAACCCACTTATATACATTGTTGGCCCCGTCAAGCGCAAAAGAGAATGACACAGCTGTACCGGCTGGTAGTTTTTGATCCAAAGGGGCATCGTCCGTGCTTTGATTTCCTATTGTTACTTTGGAAAGATCACTCAACTGTTCAAAATCACCAAAATCAAGCTTATTGTTTGATAAATCAACTGATGTCAGCGTGCTGATAGTTGAAAAATCACCTTGAATATCATCTATTTGGTTGCCACTTAAATCAGCAGTAACAAGAGCACTCAGGTTGCCAAATTGAGCCGGAATGGCTCCATCTAAGTTATTTCCAGGCAATGCCAGGTTAGTAACATTTTCAGCTGTGGCTGTGACACCAAACCATGTGTCTAAATCACCTGTCTTCCAATTAGTTTTATCCGTCCAACCATCGCCATTGGTAGCATCGTAAAAAGCAACCAGTGCCAATGAGTCGGCTTCCAGTCCTGAAGCATTATTTAGTCTACTAAGGAAAACCCTTGTTGCTGCATAAGCACCGCCAATAACGACATCTTTATCGCCATCACCGTCCAAATCCCCTACTTGGGGGGCAGAATAACCATCCCCAACACCTAAAGCATTATCACTGTCAAGAGTGAAATTAGCGGCTCCATCGTTGATAAAAAGTTGATTGTTACTAAAGTATGAAGATGCAATCAAATCAACATCTCCGTCTATATCCATATCAGCTAAGGTAACCAAATAACTACCACCGGTTGGAACATTTTGTAAAGCATCAGTCAAATAGCCCGAACCGTTGTTAAGCAAAACATAACTTTCCCCTTGATACCCTTCATAACTACTTACTGCTAAAACGTCTATATCACCATCTCCATCCAAATCTGCCATATGAATATCTTCGATATCTACATAAGGCCCAGACAATGATATCACCTGCCCTAATGAAAGATTGCCTATACCATCATTATCTAAAATTTGTACCCCATAGCTCTCATTTGCCAAAGCCACATCAATAAAAGTATCCCCATCCAAATCACCTAGAGCAAGTCTTTCAGAACTGGCAGAAGATAAGTTAACATTAGCCCTTTGGGAAAATCCCAAGGCACCGTCATTAATAAAAGACTTAACATAATATATGCTGCTTTCCCTTACCACAGTCACTATATCCAAATCTCCATCATTATCCAAGTCTCCAAGCTCAATACCGTAAGGCTCAAATATTCCTGAACCTATGGCTGAATGATAACTAAAAATACCGCCTGTATTCGTCCAAATTTCGAGTCCTCTTAAAACCCCATAATCTTCATCAAAAATCCTGATCATGTCACTATCTCCGTCACCATCCAAATCTCCCAATAACTGTTGCTCTGTCTGGTCTTCGAAATCCTGGCCAATAGTAAAATCCATTCCATTGCCAGGATTTAACCATATTCTTGAACTTCCACCCTGAACAATGTCCAAATCCCCATCCCCGTCTACATCGGACAGGTCTATATCATAAGAATAAGAGATATTAAGAACATCGGTTGGGTCTTGCACAAAAGTCAATGAACCCTGGTTTTCCAATACTGCCACATTATTGGTTACAATGAGGAAGTCAGGATCACCATCTGTATCAAAATCGCCCGGCAGTAAGGCCCCAACATATTCACCAACGTTGCTAAACCCTCCAACACCATCTCCTAAGTAAAAAAATGCGGAATCTGACTCATCATTATAAATAAGGTCATCAAAGCCATCTGCATTTAAATCAACACTAAATATATCATCTGGATAGCTAGCATTAGGGGGCGTTAATGCTGATTGTACAACAAAGTTTCCTAAACCGTCATTCAAAAATGGGACAATTTGACTATCAGGATATAAAGAATAAGTAACCACAACATCGGCATCACCATCATTATCAAAGTCTCCGATAGCTGCACTTTCCAAATAACTTGAAATAAGTGAATGAGTACCTGCATCGGCAAAATTTCCAAAACCATCATTCTCCAATATTCTTATGCCATTGTTATAACTGACATCAGCGCCTTGATAAACAATATCTATGTCTGTATCCCCATCTACATCTGCTAAAGCCAAAGGAGCATCCGTGCCACTATATGGCCCTGAAAATGGAGCACCTGGGGCTGCTTCAAATGAGAAAGCATTATTAATAAATACATGTATGCCTGTTCCATACTCGTCTTGCATGACCAAATCAGCATCCCCATCCCCATCAAGATCTGCAACCAAGAAGTCATCTTCATCAATCTCAACTGGGATTGTAGCCGTCTGCTCAGAGAAATTGCCAGACCCATCATTCAGCCAAATGCTCAAAGTTGGTGTATATCCATATTGACCATATTCCAACAACAAGTCATTGTCGCCATCGCTATCAAAATCTGCCAAAAAACTAGCCCCAATAAAACCAAAATCCCCTATTACTAATTCCGATTGGGTGAAAGTTCTGTCACCATTGTTGGAAAACAATATTGGGTTACCCAGGTAAGTAACATATACAATGTCTATGTCTGCATCCCCATCTACTAAACCGAAGTGTACATTTTGTGAATAAGGAAGGCCAAGTTGCTGGACTTCGTTAAAAAATATGGTTTGCGCCTCCGTTCGTTGTGCCAATTTCCGCTTGCCCTTATTTAGGGAACCAGCCTTTATCTTTTCAATAAATTTCTTCGGAGGTCGTTTTTGTTCCTGGGCCTGAGCTGAAGTACTTACAACCACGCCAAGTGCAAGAGCCACAGCCCAATGCTTAAAGCTTAATTTGATATTAAAATCAGTTCTTCTCCCAATTTCCGCTAGCTGACGTTCGAGCTTCTTCAGGCGTTCTACAGCAGTATATCGCTTTCTTTTCGTAAGTTGTTGGAAATTGCCTTCTTCAACACCCTTTAAAAATCGGGTTGAAAGCTTCTGATGCTTGGCTTTAAGCCGTCTGAGTAAAAACTGATTTAAGCTGTTCATATCATTTTTGCAAAGCGTAACTTCCTCTTAATTGCTCATTACAATTAGTTCAATTTTATTCGTTGATTCAATACCCACGTTCGGGTATAATTTAATTTGCAACAACTTCCTTTTCGTCCCTTTCGGGTTTGGCCCAAAATACTTCCTTCTCGGTAATCACCGATGTCTTGTGCATCTGCTTACTGTGATTCAAAATATTAGGCCTCATTAATCCGGGCAAAACTTTCAAATCAAAGAGTTCTTCTACAGAAGTATTGTATAATATATGCCCACATGGCTGACCTGTAGGAATGTATATCACACTTATGCCACACACTACGGAACTTTTAGCTACAGGTGCTTCATTAAAAAGCGAACTGTTTGGCCTTAATTTGGAAGTTGCAACAAAAAGATAATCCCCTATTCTGTCCATGCCACGAACAAAACCATTAAGTTTTGTAACCACATCATACTTACCATCCGCCAGATTTACCTTAACTACTTCACCTGTAGCAGAAAGAAGCATCCATAACCCATCCTTATAAATCCTTGGGGAATGGGGCACCGGCAAGGCGTCACCTATAATTTCGTTGGAATCAACATCCATTAAAATACCACCAGTAAGCATCTTTTCTTTCCACTCCCTGGCACTATCACCCGTGCCCAATGCTGTTACATATTTAGGTTTCCCACTCTCATCAACGGCCAACCCATTCAGGTGACACCTGTCTTCTGGTTTTAATTCGGTAACGAAGTGTGGCTTCCAGATATCAGTAAAGCTGAAGTCGGCATTGAACTTTGACAAACAGCTAAAAAGGGTATTTACGCCTACAAGCCCATCATTAGTAAAGCTTATATCATGCAAGTCGAGTACTCCGGTGTGATAGGTCACTCTAGGAATAAACAAGCTATCATAAGTATTTGGGTTTGCAGGATAGTTGGAAGCCATACCTGCAGAATTGGCAGTTATAATCAATTCATCTCTTGTAGCCACAGCCCATTGACCATTATGCAGTGCCATACCCATGGGTTTATCAAAATTTCTTGGTAGCTGAATAAGTTGATTCTGATCCTTTGGGGAAAAGATAACGACTTTACCCGTCTGGTAAGTGGATATCGCTAATGAACATTTAAGTCCAAGTAAAAGCTCAGGAATATTGGGTGAGTATGTGTAACTAAAAGGAGGTGGAGGGGTCATTATGGTCGGTTAAGTGTAAATACGTTTATTCCTCCAACTGCTGAAGTTCGTCCATAAATAGTTTCATCAAATTCAAAAGAGAAAATCAATTGATTCTCTGTAAGCTCATCTATTGTTAGTTCTAATCCGGAATCTGTAACAATCTGGGTAGCTGTAGCCTCATCTTTAAAATTCCAGCCGTCCGTTGATTCAAAAACAACAGTACCATTGGTGGTGGTGACACCCGTTTCTGAAAACGTCATGGTAAATCCTTGAAATACTTCTGTATAATCCACCTCATCTACAAACACAGAACTAAGGGACCATTGAGAACCAGACGCACCCGAACCTATCAGCAGTGCCGTAACTTTTTGAGCTTCTGTTTGAGCAGGCGGATCATCTCCTTTGTCGCAGGCAACAAATTGCAACATTGCGATTAAAAATAACGAGCTTAGTATTAATTTACCCATGGCATTGATCTTTGGAATAATACCAATGAAAATACTAATTTTTAAGTAATTTCTTACATAAATCTTACCTTAATAAATTAAATTATCCATTTTGCAGGTTCACAATCAAATCAAATAATATCAGTGCAATTCGTAAGGTGGGGATATAGTTTTTATGCGGCATTTCTATTCATAATCCTGTTCCTGATTTTACTTCCCTTTTTCTGCGTTCCTATCATATTCAAATCGAGGTATCAGTGGACAGGCGTTCTCAACAGGATTTGGGCCAAAATATTTTTTGGATTACTGTTCTTCAAACACAAAGTTGAGTTAAGATTTACACCGTCATCAAAGGGGCAATATATCTTCTGTCCTAACCATTTCTCTTATTTAGATATCCCAACAATGGGGCTGAATCCCATCAACTCAATATTTGTTGGTAAAAATGATATGGAAAAAGTGCCGCTGTTTGGGTGGATGTACAGGAAGCTACACATCACTGTAGACAGGAACAGCTTGAAAAGTAAATACTCCACTATCATTAATTCTCTAAAAGCAGTTGATGAAGGAAAAAACCTGATGATATTCCCCGAAGGAGGCATGCTGACCACCGAGCCTCCAAAAATGGTAAGGTTCAAAGACGGGGCCTTTAGGGTGGCCATAGAGAAACAAATTCCTATTGTGCCTGTAACTATTCCTTTTAATTGGATAATTTTGCCGGACGGAAGTTGGACGCCAAAAAGGCGTTTACTTAAAGTAATATATCACGAGCCTTTGGAAACAAAAGGTTTGACTTTGGAAGATGTAGCTACTTTAAGGCAAAAGACTTACGAGATCATAGATCAGGAATTGAAGCTACAGCTCGATGAAAATTGATAGAGAACTATTGAACAAAACAGCTCATTTGGCAAGACTTGAGTTTGACGAAAATACTGCTGAAGAAATGATGGCAGATATGACGAAAATCATCACATGGGTTGAAAAATTGAATGAAGTCAACACCGACAATGTCGCTCCGCTTACTACAATGTCTCACGAAGTAAATGTGTTAAGAAATGATGAAGTTAAACCACATTTAAGTCATGAGCGAGCATTGAGAAATGCTCCTAAAAAGGATTCTGACTATTTCAGAGTCCCTAAAGTATTGGAGTAATATGAAACAAAATCTTTTTTGGGAAGCCTGGCCGAAGCCACAAAAGCTTACCTACCTTGTACTTTTAGTAGCATTTGCATTATCTATTATTTGGATGGCTTTCAGCTATTTCAAAGGCCATGAAAACACCCTCGATTGGAACATTCTGGCTCAGGGTGATAAAGCATCAGTAGTTGTAGATCAATTTAAAGTTGGCCCTTTTAACCTAACACAGACTACAGAAAACACTATTTACTTTCAGAAGTATGCTGGCACAGCACCTGCAATCAACACATTCTCTTACTATGCCTTTTTAGCAGCACTTTCTGTAGTAGCTATACTCACAATTGCCATTATCAGCTCATTTTCTGGCTTCTGGTATTATGTAGGGGTAAGTATTTTCGCATTTTTCTTAAGTAGCCTGAAATTTGAGTTATTGCTACTGTTTGGAGAAGGAAATAAAGTAGGATTAATCATAGCACTGGTTCTGTTCTTGCCACTATCCTATTTCTTTCATTCTGTCAGGCCTGACATTTCAATACTTAAGAGATTTGGAGCTTTTGCATTTGCGGCTATACTTTTTGCCGGCTTAGTCCAATTTGCTTCTGACTTGTCATCACCATTTCTTTATCTATCAACATCATTTACAAGTTCAGCGCTGGTTTTGTCCATCATATTTATTTTCATCATAGCTCATGAAATTATTGCGCTGTTTGTCTACATACTCTACGGTCAGGGCTTAAAATCAGTAAATAATGGCTTCGGGCACCTAATGGTGATTAGTGTTATCTATTTAGTTAATGTAGCACTAGCGCTGCTCTATGAAATCAGGCTCATTGATTGGGACTTCCTTTATATCAACGTATTCCTTTTACTAGTTATATCAGCTATTCTCGGTATTTGGGGCTTCAGACAACAGGAGAATCAGTATGAGTTCATGATGAAATTTAGTCCTCAGGGCGCCATCTTATATTTAATAATGGGCATTGGGTGTTTTGTTACCATCGCGCATTTTCAAACAACGGGTAATGACCCTGGCATTGAGGTTTTTAGAGACTTCATTCTTTACAGTCATGTTGGATTTGGGCTGATTTTCATATTTTATATCATAGCCAACTTTGCTGCTTTATTAAAATCCAAATTGGCTATCTATAAAATCCTCTACAAGCCTACTAACATGCCTTTTTTCACCTACCGTTTTGGTGGATTGATCATTGTTATCGCTTTAGTGCTGAGAGCCAACTGGCAAGTTCCCGTCTTCCAATCAAGGGCAGCCTATTTTAATGGAGTGGCTGATGTTCACTATGCTGCTGGCGATCCTCTTTTAGCCGAGCGTTATTATTTAGAAGCCGCTAACCATGCACTTAACGGCCATAAAGCAAACTATGCGCTAGGCAAGATTTCTGAAAAGAATAATGAGACTGTTAGGGCTAAAGTTAAATACAAGGCTGCAATTGCTAAAAACCCAAGTCCTTATGCTTATGTCAATCTAACCAATCTATATCTAAGTGAAGATCGGTTTTTCGATGCCTTATTCAATGCTAAAGAGGCCGCTGAAAAATTTCCAAACAACCCAGAAGTACTAAATACTTTAGGCTTGCTTTATGGGAAAACCAACATTATTGACTCTGCCATTTTTTACCTTGATAAAGCAGCAAAAATATCACCCGAACAAGGTGCTGCGTTAAGCAATATCTTTGGCCTATTGGCGAAAAATGATTTGCAAAACGCACTCGATTCAGCACTATCGGATTATCAGATACACGATGATCCTATTAGCAGGAATAATTTGCTAGTCGTCAATAACAAGTCAAATCAATATAAAGGTTTTAAACATCAACCTGCAGACTCGACACTAAGTGCAATTGATGCTACACTGCTCAACAATCAGTCAATAAATAATCTTTTCAGTGAAGATTCAGTAGCCACTAAATATCTAATAGAATATAGCGATGTAGCTGCTAATGCTACCTTCAAAGAAGGTCTTGAATATGTCGCTTGCCTTGGACTGTACAAAAATGGAGATGTAAACACAGCCTTTAGAAAACTGAATTGGCTAGCCAACTCCAGTGAGAAAATTGCAGGTAAATACTTTGATGATATTGGCTTATGGGCATTAGACCAACAAGCCTATGGCGTAGCTATTGAGTATTTTAACTGGTCACTTCAAAGGGACTATGAAGATGCAAAGTTTCATTTGGCTATTGCCTTTTCTGAAAATCAAAATATACCCCAGGCCATAGAACAGTGGCAGGCACTGAGTGACGGCAAAGACGAAAGTTTAAAACCAATAGCCAATCAAATGATCTCAATACTGACTTCTAGTCCGGCCTCTTTTGATGGTAAAGAAAATGAACTTTATCTCTACACAAGGTATGTATTGTCAGCTCAGGACACAGCTGTTTTTAAATCAATTGTAGATAAAATTAGCAGTCCGGAGTACAAGGCACAAGCTATTCTGGACATGGCCAACAAACTTTGGAAGCGAGACTGGACTGACGCTGCGGTATCGGTCTACAGTCAGTTGGCAGACTTGGAGCTAAGCGATCAGACACTTTACAACAAAATCCAGCACTTCGAATTAAAGATGCTTGCCGAGCAAGGAAATATCAGAGGCTTAGCACAAAAAGTAAATCAGGGCATTACCTTTTCTTCTGAAGAACTCACTGAACGTGAATATTACAAGGGCTTAATCAGCGAGGCAAGTGGAGATTCATTAAATACTGCCAAAAGCTATGAATATGTAGCTCTTAGAAACCCATTTTTTGAAGAGGCAGTGATAGGCTCAGCCAGATATTTTAATAAAAAAGATGCCTTTAAGGCGTATCACATTTTGTTAAATGCCCTGGAAGTTAACCCGAGGTCAATCAAATTATTGAAAGCCTATATTCTTCAGTGTGCTGAAGTTCAGCAAAATGTATCTGGTGAAATAGCCCTTGAAACATTGCAGACTTTAGTGACTCAAAAAGAATTCAAGGAAATAGAGAATCGATACTTTGAATTAGTAGAAAAGAGAAAATCCGTCTGGTAGCTCAAAATATCAATCGATTGAAACTGACCGAATAAATTAATTATTAACTTTGGCACTTCTTAAAAAAAGACTGTAAACCCATGGAACTAAAGAAAATTGCCCTTAACGATCTTCACGAAAAGCTTGGTGCTAAAATGGTGCCGTTTGCCGGTTATAATATGCCTGTAAGATACAGCTCTGATATTGAAGAGCACATGACCGTAAGAAATGGTGTAGGCATGTTTGATGTATCGCACATGGGTGAGTTTTTAGTTTCCGGTCCAAATGCCTTGGCTTTGATCCAAAAAGTAACCAGTAATGATGCTTCTAAATTAGCCATAGGTAAGGCGCAGTATTCTTGCCTACCAAATGATGATGGTGGTATTGTTGATGACTTACTAGTTTATCAAATGAAAGAAGAGCAGTACCTGTTGGTAGTCAATGCTTCTAATATTGAAAAAGATTGGAACTGGATAAGCTCCAAAAATGATGTTGGCGCTGAGATGAAAAACATTTCAGATGACTTTTCCCTTTTCGCCATTCAAGGTCCAAAGGCTACCGAAACGCTACAGAAATTGACAAGTGTAAACCTGTCAGAAATCAAATTCTACAATTTTGAAGTGGGTGATTTTGTAGGTGCAGAGCACGTTATTATTTCAGCCACAGGCTATACTGGCGCAGGTGGTTTTGAAATATACATGCATAATAAGGATGCAGAGATGATCTGGAATAAGATTATGGAAGCTGGTGCTGAATTTGATATTAAACCTATTGGCCTTGGAGCAAGAGATACGCTAAGAATGGAAATGGGTTATTGCCTGTATGGCAATGATATTGATGATACCACTTCTCCCCTAGAAGCAGGATTGGGCTGGATCACCAAGTTCACTAAAGAGTTTACTAATTCTACTGCGTTACAAAAACAAAAAGAAGCAGGGGTAACCAAAAAACTAGTTGGCTTTAAAATGATTGACAGAGGTATTCCCCGTCATGATTATGAAATCCATGATGCTAATGGCAACAACATAGGCCGGGTAACTTCAGGCACCCAGTCACCTGTACTTTCACATGGTATAGGCATGGGCTACGTAAACACAGAGTTTGCCTCTCCGGGAACCGAAATTTTTATTGCTGTTAGAAACAAAGCTCTAAAGGCTGAGGTGAGCAAGTTGCCTTTGATATGAGAAACCTGCTGGTTTACTTATTTTTCTTTGGTTTAATTTATTGTTCGTGCTCCCGTAATGGCAAAATAAATACGGAAGAGGAATTAGAAATTATAACTGAAGCTACTCAGATAGAAACAAAGACCAGTACTCCATGCGTTAAAGGAAATTACGTATACTACCAAAAAATTGATTCCTTATTAAACTTCTATAAAACCGGCTATTCCCTTCCGGATACTTCAGATTATGATTCAGGTTACATTTGTTGGAATTTTAAAAATGGGGAAGCTCCTTTTTATCGAAAAGGCAATTTTGACAAAGACAGTTCAATTGAAATTGCACTCTTATTAGAATCTAAAACTAAAGAGTTCTTGAAAATTGCATTCATCGATACGGTAAACTCTTTACCAACTATCAAGATTGATGACGAGAGACGTATTGCTAACATTAAGCCTCTTGCAATTGGACTATTTATTAGTGAACCTTTCCATCTAAGACGAAGTGAAACTGATCTTATTATAGATCACGAACAAATTTATGTTGATAGTGACTGGAATAATTCTGAAAGATACTTCTTCATAGAAAATGATAGTGTGAAAAATTTATTATTGCTGTAGATTCCGGCTCAGAGCCGAATGACACCTTATTGTTTTTCCTTTTGTCATTGCTGGCTTGACCCGCAATCATATAAACTTCTCACGCTGCCCTTAATCTTTGCACAGGATTTGCTCTTGCCACTTTCAAATACTAATCACCTAGAACCTGCCTTCAAAAGATTAGCTTAAGCATGTTAAAAGAAGTTAAATGCACTTCTAAGGCTTACTTTTACTAATATTGCAGCATCATTTAGATATCATGATATGAAGACTGTTGACGTTTGCCTTAGCCCCGACCTTATCCACCTGTATGATGTTTCTGATAAAGTGGTCGTGGTGGTTGATATATTAAGGGCTACCTCTTGTATGACTGCAGGTCTGGCTTATGGAGTGAAAAGCATTACCCCATTTGAGAACTTAGAACAATGTCAGAAAATGAAGGGGAATGGCTACCTGATTGCGGGAGAGCGCAACGGTCAGAAAGTTGAGGGCTTTGACCTTGGCAACTCTCCGTTCGACTACATGGATGAAAAAGTAAAAGGCAAAAAAGTGGCTGTAACTACCACGAATGGCACTGTGGCCATAGAAAAATCAAGAAGGGCCATTGAAGTTATTATTGGCTCATTTCTAAATATTTCGGCAGTTGCGGCCCATGTTAAAAAACAACAACAGAACGTGCTGATACTATGTGCCGGCTGGAAGGGTAAAGTTAACCTGGAAGACTCCCTGTTTGCAGGTGCGTTAGTTGACAAAATTATTGACAAGTTTGAGTTTGAATGTGATGCCCCGCTTCTGGCACATTCCACGTATTTACATATGAAAGATGATATGCTCAGCAGGGTTCAGAATTCATCACACGCCAAAAGGCTTAACAAACTGAATGTCACCAAGGACATTGAATACTGCCTCACAGAAGATGAATTTGATATTGTACCCAGACTCGTTAATGGTGAATTAGTCATTAGCTAATCAAAATTTCACAACCATATGTAATTAGTTCTCAAAAATAGAAACTAATTATATCGGTCTCCGTAATGGAGATTATGAAAGGATTTTTAGGTGAGTTTGAAGAACTCGTTTTACTAACAATTGCCACTTTAGGAAAAGACGCCTACGGTGTGGCTATAAAAGATCAAATTCAAAAAAGGGCCAACCGATCTATCAGCATTGGCGCCCTGCATTCTACCATCTCTCGGCTCGAAGACAAAGGCTTCCTCACTTCCCATTTAGGTGGAGCAACTGCTGAACGTGGCGGTCGTAAAAAGCGCTTTTTTGAACTTACAGAAGATGCTAAGCTGGCGCTTGGAGCCATGAAAAGTCTTAGGGACGATCTTTGGAGTGAGTCACAAGTAAAACTAGGCTTCTCAAATGACTAGTCAGAATCGCCCTCCAAAATTTGCCCAATGGCTACTTAATATTTTCTGTAGAGCAGATTATATTGAAGACCTCATTGGTGATCTTGATGAGGAGTATGCTCAAAATCTCAAGTCAAAAAACCGATCAAAAGCTGCCTGGCTCTATTACAAAGAGGTCTTTAGCCTAATACTTTCTTATGCACTGGTCAAGCGTAAAAAAGATCATTCTATCCACCCATATTCAACAACTCAAAACAACATTGCTATGCTCAAAAATTATTTTCTTGTTGCTTACAGAAATTTAGTGAAACAGCGGTTTTTCACTGCTGTAAATATCATTGGTCTGTCGATCGGAATGTCAATAAGCCTAATTACAATGGGTATATTTTCCGATATTTTGGACTATGATAAATTTCACTCTAAAAGAGACAATATCTATCGCTTTATATCACGAACCTACGACCAGAATCGGGTTATAAATTATGCCACTTCGCCCACCACAGCTGCTGATTTCTTATATGCCATGCCCGAAGTGGAAGAAGTTGTAAGAATCAATAGGTTATTGATTGGGGAGGTTATGTTTGAGAATAAGGGAATAGATATGAATGGTTTTTTTGTGGACCCAAATTTCTTTAGTGTATTCTCATTTAATTTGGAATCAGGCAATCCTGAAGACCTCAATAACCCGAACAACATCTTCATTACAAAATCAGAAGCTTACAAACTATTTTCTGAAACTGATCCAATTGGTAAAACAGTAACTATCTCACCTTATGGTGACTTCATTGTAACAGGTATTTTAAGTGATCCCCCAAAAAAATCTCATATTCAGTTTGATATCATCGGTTCCTATAAAAAACTGGCTCTTCTCGAATCAGAAAATAAACTTCAAAGGCCCATTAATTCTTGGGACAATTTGGAAGACAACTACACTTACTTTTTAATGAGAGAAGACACGGATGTTGCAACAATACAGTCAACATTAAATAAAATAGCTGCTGACAATCAGGAGCTGACCAAGGGCTATGAACTCACTTTAAGTCTTCAGTCGATGAATGATGTTAATTTAAGCAAGGAATTAAGATACAGCATTGGTCCTCAATGGGACATTATTTCAATGATTATGATTGTTGTAATATCCTTACTCATTCTGGTGCCAGCCTGCCTCAATTATGCTAATATTTCAATAGCAAGAGCATTGAAGAGAGCAAGGGAAATTGGTGTAAGAAAGGTTGTTGGAGGCAACAAGAACCAGATTTTTATGCAATTCATTGTAGAAACCATTTTGATTTGCCTTTTATCTTTTGGCGTAGCTTACATAATGTTTCTTTATCTCAGGAATGAGTTTATCGGCATATTGGCTCCGGCTTCGGCCAGTGGCATTCTGCTAGAAGTTACCCCGTCAATGCTTATGATTTTTTTGGCATTTGTTCTGTTAACAGGATTTCTGATTGGGATTATACCAGCATTACATTTTGCCAAAATCAAACCACTTTCGGCACTCAGCAGCAGGCTACCTACACGGGCAACCGGTAAAATCAATTTTAAAAAAATCCTCCTCACGATTCAATTTGTAATATCACTAGGGTTTATCATGTTCGTAGTTATTATAGTTGATCAATATAGATACTCGATTAACTATAACATGGGCTTCAATAATGAAAATATTCTGAATATGCCCTTAAAAAATGTTGAAGGAGATATCTGGAAAACTGAAGCAACCTCTTTGTCAGAAGTGAGCAACCTATCATTTTCATCTAATTTAATAGGAGTTTCAATGTATAACCACACATGGGTTATGGATGATATCAATGCTGATTCTATATTGGTTTTTCAAACATTTGTGGATCAGCAATTTATTGACATACATGATTTGCAACTACTGGCTGGTGAAAATTTCCCCAATGAAATGCCAAAAAATGAAATGTATATAATTGTAAATGAGCAATTTGTAAACAAACTAGGCTATAAAAGTAATAATGAAGCAATAGGTAAAACAGTAGAATTACAAAATAATACTATGGTGCAGATTGTTGGGGTGTTGAAAGATTTTCACTTCTCTGCCATTAGAGAAAAAATCAAACCATTCATATTGAGATATGATCCCTCGCAGTTCACCTATGCCAATATGAAAATAGCATCCAACGACATATTTGCATCTGTTAGTAACATTGAAAAAAGTTGGAAAAAATATTCTCAGCAACAATTTGAAGCAAAATTTCTTAATGAAGAAATTGATGAGGCGTACCAGTGGTACTATGCTTTCGTTAAAATGATCGGCTTTTTAGGAATGTTAGCCATAACCATTTCTTGTTTAGGGTTATTAGGAATGGTAGTATTTAATGTGGAGAACCGAACCAAAGAAGTGGGTATAAGAAAAGTGCATGGCGCTTCCGCTTCAAAAATCGTTTTTCTGCTCTCTAAAGGGTATATCAAAATTATAGTTATCGCTATTATGATAACTGTACCCATCACATCTCTGTTGCTAAGTACATTGCTGCCCTATATTCAACACTATAATAAAGGTGTAAGCGTAATAGCTGTAGTGCTAAGTGTTGTCATTTTGATAGCCATTTCTTTTGCAACAATTGCATCGCAAACGTGGAAAGCAGCTCAATCTAATCCAGCAGATACTTTACGTTACGAATAAGCTATTTCAACTTCTCATTATTCTTATGACGGTCCGAATCCCGGGCCGTCTTTTTTTCGAAGTTTTTTTCCAGTGCCTTAGTCAAGTCCACTCCCGTTTGATTAGCTAAACATATAAGTACCCACAGCACATCTGCCATTTCATCACCCAGATCTTTATTCTTATCTGACTCCTTTTCTGACTGCTCTCCATAGCGTCTGGCCATTATTCTGGCCAACTCACCTACCTCTTCAGTAAGAATAGTCATGTTAGTAAGTTCATTGAAATAACGAACACCTATAGTCTTTATCCATTCATCTACTTTTTGCTGTGCTTGTTCTATGGTCATGATGAAATTTATTTATAAGACGTCACCTCGATCCCCTAAGGGTGAGAGGTCTCCTTAAACTGGAGATTTCTCTGTCGTACCTCCCTCGAAATGACGACAATTATCTACTTCTTGTCTTTACTGTCAATTATAATAGTCACCGGCCCGTCATTAACCAGCCCTACTTTCATATCTGCGCCAAACTCTCCGGTTTGAATTCCCCTGCCTAACTCTGTTTCAAGGGCTTTAATGAACTGCTCGTATAATGGAATGGCTATATCTGGCTTAGCAGCCTTAATATAGGATGGCCTGTTACCTTTTT
Source organism: Fulvivirga sp. (assembly GCF_040218215.1). Lineage (NCBI taxonomy): Bacteria > Pseudomonadati > Bacteroidota > Cytophagia > Cytophagales > Fulvivirgaceae > Fulvivirga > Fulvivirga sp. The sequence goes on along the minus strand of NZ_JAVJQL010000007.1, from coordinate 18,764 downwards.
TAGTACTGGCGTGTAAAGTGAATTGACTAATAAGCAACACTTCACCCTCAACATCAATAAGGCTTTTGTTCATTACTCCTTCTTCATCATCAAAGATTCTGAGGTTAAGTACCTTTCTAACCAACCAATCTATATCCTCCTTTCCATCAGCTTCTTCAATTCCCAGAAGGATCATTAATCCTTGGTCAATTTTACCTTTTATGATATTATCAATAGTTACAGAAGCCTCAGAAACACGTTGAATTACTGTAATCATTCAATCTCTAATCCATTCTCCCACTCCATAAACTTATCGATCTCCTGCTGGACTTTGTTATACACCCAAACAATGACAGTAAAATCATCCACCAGACCTGTAATTGGAATAAAATCAGGAATTAAGTCCAGAGGAGTGACAAAGTAAACAAGGGCAGCTACTATCAACAGGATATTCTGAAGTTTAATATTTCTATATTCTCCACGCTTATAGGCTTTCACCATTCTTATTAGCACTCTTATTCGATCTACGAATTTGCTGCCTTTAAAATTTTCCAGGTTTACAGCACTCAGCTTTTCCGTAGAGTTGGCAAACAGTTGCTTTAACCGGTCATTATTATTAAGAACGGACGATGCCTTTTCTCTCGCTTTCTCAAAAAATTTATTTTTCTCTACATCTTTCATTGGCCAACTGTTAAAATGTCTCCCAAATTTCTCTTTTTACACTTAGTAAGGCATGTTGAATCGGGTCTGGCTCCTTCTGTATAGTTCTCTCAAATATCATTTTTGATAAATCTACACCGGTCGCCTCTGCCGGCATATTGCTAACAGCATCATTAATGGTTACTATCAAATCTTCCTTTGCCGATTTCACAAGATCCCATACCTCCTCACTCATATATAACTGCTGAGACACATTGTGGTTATACTCCTCTCTAATCTCATTTAAGAGTATTTGCTGAAACTCCCTAGCCGTATAGCTACCATTGTTTAACCTGACAATAAGATTATTAGGGCTAATACGCTCTAAAAACAAGATCACACGCTCAAAGGCGTGAAGCCTGTTTGGCAAAACAGTTTCTATACTCTTACCACGCACTTCTATTCTTTTCTTGTCCAGCTCGCTATTTATAAATGACTTGACAATCAGATACATTGCATAAAGTACAAGACCCGCAGGTATAATTATTTTTCCGAACTCAATTAGTGCCTCCATGTGTTATCAGTATGAATTTTTTAATTTTGATTTTATTCTACAATGCAACGAAAAATATTTCTGGATTATTCTACCAAAAGCCTAATAAGAGGTGTTTAAGAATAGACATAACATTTAAGTAGTTAAATTAACAAAGTCGCACTAATTATCATCAACAGAACGAAGAAATGCAACTATTAACTCCCGTTACACTTACTCCGAAAGCCATTGAAGAGGTTAGAAATATAATGAGCAATAAGAATATTCCCGAAGGTTACAGTTTAAGAATAGGGATAAAAGGGAGCGGTGGGTGCGCTGGATTTACTTTTATGCTGGGCTTTGACAAAAAGAAAGATAGTGACCTTGAGTACGATATTGATGGCATTCCAGTATTGGTAGAAAAGAAACACACTATGTATTTACTGGACCTTGAGGTTGACTTCTATGAAGGCGGGGATGCCAGAGGGTTTACATTTGTAAAGAATACCTCACCTGCGCAGGCAGAGTGACACAGTAGCCTTCTTACATTCTCCAGAAATTGGTGGATTAAATTTGGACAAACTTACCTCTACACTTATTACTGGTAATTCTTTAAGAATTCTTGATGCCATTTTGTGAACCACCTGCTCCAATAGCTTAGAGGGAACTTCCATAACCTCTGAGGCTATGGCATAAAGCTTTTCATAATCTACTGTCTCTGCAAGCTCATCATCAATGGCTGCCTTTTCAAAGTCTGCTTCAACGGTGATGTTTACTTCGAAAGTATTACCTAACTCCCGCTCACGCTCATAAAACCCATGATAGGCATAGAACGTGAGTCCCTCAAGACTAATTTTACCCATCAATCTATATCATCAAAAAATGAAGTGCTTTTTCCTGAATCAGAAACTTTCTCTACTTCAACATCATTCTTAGGTTCCTCTTTTTTTGGCTCAGGCTCTGCAGGGGTGTCCAGTTCAAGCTCAATCTCCACTTTCTTACTAGCCTTGGCAGGAGCAATATCGCGTTTAACCTTCATCAGTTCCTCATCGATATTCACCTTTTTCACTTGACTCTTAACCCTATTGGCCTTATCAATAGCCTCATTGGCAAATGACTTTATGTCAGATAAAAGGTCTTCTTTGACATTCTCCAATTGTCTATATAGGTTGGCCAGTGACTTAACCCTATCCTCCATATCGTCAATGGCATTGCGAGATTTCATCTCTGCCTCCTCTATCATGTCTTTGGCTTTCGTCTTTGCCTCATTCATCAGCGCTTCGGCCTTCATTTCAGTCTCGCGCATGTGCAGCTGAGCCGTTTTGGTGGCCTGGTCTATCATATTTGCACCAGTATCCTCAGCAGTTTTTAGGGTTTTGAATAGCGAATTTTCAACTTCACGCAGTTTTTCTACCTCTTTCTCTGACGATTCGAGTTTAATTTTCAACTCCTTGTTTTCATCCATCAGTTTTTCCCACTCCGTAGCCAAGATGGTCAAAAATGCCTCCACTTCATCTTTATCCAACCCTCTAAAAGCCTTTTCAAATGACTTTTGTCTAATTTCTAATGGTGTAATTTTCATATCTATGTTTATGCTAAACCAACTTTATCAACTATTAAATGCAATATCCCAAATGGATATAGACCTGTCATCACTGGCACTTATGAGCAAATCATCATGACCCGTCCATAACAATTTATTTACGGAGGTGCCATGCCCAGCATGCCTGGCTTTATCGATTACTTTCAGAAGTTTGAACGCACTTGCGTCCCATACTTTAATCGATTTATCCATGCTACAAGTTACAAAATGTTTGCCATCCGGACTAAATGTGATGTTGTTAATGGCATACATATGAGCAACAATATCTTCTAACAACAGATATCCGGCATTAACATCCCAAATTTTGAGATGCGCATCCCTACCTGCACTTAAAAGCAACTCATTGTCAGGAGAATAACAAACAGAGAACACAGAGTTATCATGGTCATCAAGTTTATATTTTACCGAATAATCTTGAAGGTTATAGATTACAATGCTATGATCGCTGGTGCCAACTGCAAGTTCCAATTTCTTCAAATTGACAGCTATAGTTCTAACACTCTTTTCGGAAACCTTGATTTTCTGTAAGACTTTAAGCGGATTTAATTCTATAATATTCAAGTAGCCATCTGCATCTCCTACATATAGATGATTTTTATAAGAGGTGACATCAAAAATGGCTGCTTCTGTAAACTTCAACGAGCCAACTTCCTTTTTATTGACCCAATCAATAAAATGTAAGCCGTCATAATTATGACCAACAGCTAAAATATTTGACCCTTCTATCAAGTGCAGTCCGTAAATAGAATTGGGTAATTTGGCAATTAACTGACCGTTGTCCGGATTTTTTAAATCCCAGCTTACTACCATGCCATCACCAGCCCCTGAAAAAAATATATGATCAAATTGAGACCTCTCTAATGTGTAGATGCTATCCTTATGTCCTGTGTAAGTCTCAAGCTTACTTACGGTTACCTTGTTCATAAAGAGGTTGCTAACAATTATTGGTTAATTTAGGACAAAGAAGCAAGTTATCATTAAGTAATCAAATGCCGCTTGATAAAATAGAGCAAATAAACCCGTCCAGATTAGTAGGTATCTGGCATATCACGGAAAACCTGGATCAGTTGCTGCAACTCATTACGCTTACCGAAAGGCAACGTGAGGAAATGAACCTGTACAAGGTTGATAACAAAAAGCTTGAATGGCTTAGTGCCAGAATCCTCATCAAGTTAATGGCAGCTCAATTTGACATCAATTTTGAAGGAATAGAAAAGAATGAGCACGGCAAGCCCTGCCTTAAAAAGAGCAATTGTGAAATTTCCTTAAGCCATTCCTATCCTTATGTGGCTGCTATTATTGATAAAACCAAAGATGTGGGTATAGACATTGAACAGCCTAAAGAAAAGTTACAAAAAGTAGCTCATAGGTTTCTTTCTATACCAGAACTTGACTTCATTAAAGATGATACTCTAATGCTTTGCAAAGCGTGGTGTGCTAAAGAAACTTTATACAAGATATATGGCCTGCGAGGGCTGGTTTTCTCTGAGAATCTTCTACTGGAACCCTATGACCATACTAACTCTGGCATAATTACTGGTAACATAATAGTTAATGGTAGAGCAAAAAAGTATAAATTAGAATACAAAGTGACCGAGGATTATGTGCTCACTTACAATGTCTCTTAAACTACTGAATCATGAAAAAACTTGTGATTATATTGATATCAATTCTAGCTGCAGGATATTCCTTTGGGCAAACTGTAGCTGATTTTTCTTTAACTGATGTTAGGTCAGGCTCGAAGACTACGCTACATGATTTCAAGGGTAAAAAAGGGATAGTTGTAATTTTTACAAGTAATGTATGCCCTTTTTCTGTTTACTATGAAGGCCGGATTACTCAGCTGGTTTCTGATTATTCCAGCGATATTCAATTTATTTTGATCAACAGTCATAATGATGAAAAGGAATCTGAAACCGAAATGAAAAACAAGATTTCTGCCTGGGGTATTAACATCCCTTATCTATCTGATAAAAGTGGAACTGTGATGAAAGCATTTGGTGCAAAGAAGAGCCCTGAAGTATTTTTATTAAAACCTGCTGGAGGTGGCTTTAGTGTTTTTTACAAAGGTGCTATAGATAATAATCCGCAAGTGGCATCTGATGTAAAAGAAGCTTATCTGAAATCTAATATCGAAAATTTGCTGGCAGGGCGCAGTGCTACAAATCCTAATACGCGACCGATTGGCTGTATGATAAAGTAAGTCTAGTCTAAACCGCTTATGTCTCCATTGGAGATACTGTGAAGTAGCGTCTTCACTTCTTCGCATTTACTGTGATCACCAATTTTTTCAAAAGAATTCATCAAATTTCTTAATGTCCTCCTGATAATCTCAGCATTGTCACAGGGTTGAAAAAAACTCTCCTGAGGATTAATCCTTAGCTCAGCAACATAGTTATCTATATCGTCTCTCGAGAAAATTAACCCTCTGTTAAATGCATTAATATAAAACTGCTGATGTGTATTATCTATATAGGTAAGAATGAAAAGATTTGGCAGGTTAACACCATATATGGGCATCTTCAACTTCTGAGCCACCAGCATATAGACTGCACAAAGTGATATCGGGTTTCCTTTTTTCGACTCAAGCACCTGATTAATCATGGAGTTGCTAGGCGAATGAAAGTTTTTGGTATTCGCTCCAAATTTCAGTTTGCTGAATAAAACACTATTAAGAATTTTAACCTGATCAAATGGGTGAGCATCCGGCTTAATCTCCAGCCACGCCTCATAATAAATCTGTTCAAGATCCTGCTTTAGTTTTATATATTCTAAATCAGGGTATTGATAGGTGGCCACAAGCCAAAGACCTTTTAACAAATCGTCCTGCTCGTTATCTATCCACTCAACAAGTCTATCCTGAAGCAGCTCGAACTGCAAAACATGAATTAAATCCTCAATCCTGCTTTGTACTAAAGGGTTTAAATTGCTTTCCCACTCCGTTTCAAGAAATGGAATTATTTCCTGTCCCAGTGACTTTATCTTATCTTCTACATGTGAAATGATACCTCCATCTTCATCATCTAATAAAGATACCAATGCCTTTAATTCACTGTCTTTCAAATGCTAATAGTTAATGCCTATAATGCTTGAATTTAAATTACTGTGCTGTAATTTCCAATTAAAATCAGGTCTGGATTACTCCTACATTGAATTTTTCTACGGGTGCATGATTAGCAGCTTCAATACCCATAGAGATGACTTTACGTGTCTCAAGAGGATCAATTATCCCATCCACCCAAAGCCTTGATGCGGCATAATAAGGGCTTAGTTCCTCATTGTACTTATCAGTAATCTCTTTCAAAAGCTTTTCCTCGGCTTCAGGAGTAATCTCTTCACCCTTAGCCTTAAGGGTGGCTACCTTTATCTGCAGTAACGTTTTAGCCGCAGAAGCTCCACTCATTACCGCTATTTGTGCTGTTGGCCAGGCATAAATAAGTCTTGGGTCATAAGCCTTACCACACATAGCATAGTTTCCCGCTCCATAAGAATTGCCCATCATGATAGTGAATTTGGGCACGGTCGAGTTGGCCATGGCATTTACCATCTTAGCGCCATCTTTAATAATGCCACCATGCTCAGCCTTGCTTCCTACCATAAATCCACTGACGTCTTGTAGAAAAACCAAAGGCACTTTTCTTTGATTACAATTCATAATGAAGCGGGCAGCCTTGTCGGCAGAGTCTGAATAAATCACTCCACCCATTTGCATCTCACCTTTTTTACTTTTCACCACTTTTCTTTGGTTAGCCACAATGCCCACAGCCCATCCATCTATGCGGCCATAGCCACAAACTATTGTTTGCCCGTAAGCCTTTTTATATTCTTCAAAATCTGAATTATCAACGAGGCGCTTGATAACATCTAGCGTATCATATGGCTTAACCCTATCTTCAGGTATGATTCCATATAATTCTTCCGGCTTTTCCTTTGGCATTGCAGGCTTAATTCTATCAAAACCAGCCTTATCAAAATCACCGATCTTATTAAATATTGACTTTATGTAATCAAGACATTCCTGATCATTATCAAATTTATTATCAGTAACACCTGATATTTCACAATGCGTAGTGGCTCCTCCCAGCGTTTCATTATCAATAGTTTCTCCTATGGCAGCTTTCACCAAATAGGATCCAGCCAAAAATATTGAACCCGTTTTGTCTACAATCATCGCTTCGTCCGACATGATAGGCAGATACGCCCCACCGGCCACACAACTGCCCATGATGGCTGCAACCTGCACGATGCCCATTGAAGACATTTTTGCATTATTCCTAAACTGCCTGCCAAAGTGCTCTTTGTCAGGAAAAATCTCATTCTGCATTGGTAAAAACACACCAGCACTGTCCACCAAATAAATGATAGGCAATCTGTTTTCCATGGCTACTTCCTGAGCCCTCAAATTTTTCTTGGCAGTTATAGGAAACCATGCTCCAGCCTTTACGGTAGCATCATTGGCCACAATAACACACTGTCTGCCCTGCACATAACCAATACCGGTAACCACACCTCCAGATGGACAACCACCCACATCTTGATACATACCATCACCAGCGAAAAGCCCTATTTCTAAGAACTCGCTGTTATCATCAGTTAGATAATCAACCCTCTCCCTTGCTGTTAACTTCCCTTTTTCATGTTGAGAAGCTATCTTTTTTTCACCTCCTCCCAGCATGGTCTTTTCTGACTTAACCTTGAGTTTATAGATTAACTGCTTTAGGCTATCCTCGTTTTTGTTGAATTCTATGTTCATCTTAGAAATGGATGTTCCTTTTAGGTATAAAACTTGATTAATGCTATTTCAAACGATTGAAATAAGGTTGTGCAATTTTAAAGATATTCAAATGAATATGTAAGTATTAGTAAAGATATTACCTAAAGATGTGAATTAATAAATGTCAGGCTTTCTTAGGCAATATTCGATCTATACTGACCTGGAGAATTCTCAAATTGCTTTTTGAAAACAGTTATGAAATGTGAAAGGTTTTCAAAACCAGAATAGTAGCATATTTGGCTAATGGAATAATCGGTATGTTCAAGCAAGTGCTTTGCTCTCTTCAGCCTCTCCTGAAGTATATATTGTGACGGGGTGATCCCTAATTCTTCCTTAAACTTTTTAAAAAATCCAGCCCTGCTCATACAGGCCTTGCCAGCTATCTGCTCCATTTCAAGCTTCTTGTCCAAATTAGATTTTATGTAATAAATGGCGTTAGCTAAAGGATTCTTGGCACTCAAAGCCTTGTAATCCTTCTCAAAAATTATGCGCGCCTGCGTCTGCATCAATCGAACCAACATCTCCTTGAGTGTGAGATCTATTATAATGTCTTTAGACTTACCCTCTTCATATCTCGAAATTTTCAACATACGATTTATCGTATCCGCCAATTGCATATTATTAATGAGGTGAAAAGTCTTTGAGTCTATCATCCAGCTTTCACTTTGCATTACCTTAGGATGATACTCATTCAAAAGATCCATAGTAGACTTAATAAGGTCACGGGAAATCTCTAAAGCAATACATTGTGTTGGATTGCCAGAGGCGGCTTCAGGAAAGTCGATCTCCATATTTTCACCGGGAGCAACAATAACCGACTCTCCAGGCAGGTAGTCGAATCGGGGTTTACTATCCAACTTCATCACCTTTTTGCCTTGAAGCATACTGGTGAGTACAAAGTCATTAAATACCAGATTAACATTGAGTGCCTTTTGATGAGTTTCAAAGACATTCATTTCGCATGAATCAAACGAAAATGCCGTCCTGTTCTCCACAAGAGTAGAGAGTGAATGCTCATTTGTTAACTGTACAGTATCAATTAGATATCCCATAAATCGATCCGATATAGTATTTAAATATACACAATAATGGAGACAAAAAAGATGTTTGGATGCTCAGCAAACGTTTGTAGACGCTGAGCAAAGTTTTCTGATAATATAATAGACTATTTGAGAATTGATTGAAAATTAAAATTATTATGGAAACATTAGAAAAAATATCAAAAGCCGTTGATCGGCCTTCGTTCAAACCACATTACGACCATTTTATTGGCGGTAAGTGGGTAGCTCCAAACAGTGGAGAATATTTTGACAACATTAGCCCTGTTGATGGACAGGCATTTACTAAAGCTGCAAGAGGCAACAAAGCAGATATTGATCTTGCTCTTGATGCCGCTCATCAGGCATTTCCTTCATGGTCAACCACACCAGCTGCAGCCAGGGCCAAAGTTCTGCTGGATATTGCAGATGTTATTGAAGAGAACTTGGAAATGTTGGCCAGAGTAGAAACCATTGACAACGGTAAAGCCTTGAGAGAAACACGTGCAGCTGACCTTCCTTTATGTATAGATCATTTCAGGTATTTTGCCGGGGCTATAAGAGCAGATGAGAGCACCATGTCTGAGCATGATGCCAATACCATAAGCATCAACCTTCAAGAACCACTTGGAGTTGTAGGACAAATCATTCCATGGAACTTCCCTTTGTTAATGGCAACCTGGAAAATCGCCCCTGCCCTTGCCGCTGGCTGCTGCACAGTTGTAAAACCAGCAGAACAAACACCAACCAGTATAATGGTACTTATGGAGCTGATCAAAGACATAGTTCCTGCAGGTGTTTTGAATATTGTAACAGGTTATGGAACAGAAGCAGGCAAGCCTTTGGCTACCTCTCCACGCGTGGCTAAAATTGCATTTACAGGTGAAACCACCACAGGCAGATTGATTATGCAATATGCAAGTGAAAACCTTATTCCGGTTACTATGGAGCTGGGAGGAAAATCACCAAATATATTCATGAAGAGTATTGCCGATGCTGATGATGAGTTCTTTGACAAATGTGTTGAAGGTGCGGTAATGTTTGCCCTAAATCAAGGAGAGGTGTGCACCTGTCCTAGTAGAATTTTGGTTCATGAAGATATAGCAGACAAGTTTCTGGCAAGAGTTATAGAAAGAACAAAAGCAATTAAAATGGGTCACCCATTAGCAGAAGACACCATGATGGGCGCTCAGGCTTCTAATGACCAATTCGAAAAAATCCTATCCTATTTAGACATTGGCAAGCAAGAGGGTGCTGAAGTATTATGTGGAGGAGATGCTGCCAAATTGAATTCAGGCCTGGAAAATGGGTACTACGTACAACCTACTATTTTCAAAGGGCATAATAAAATGAGAATATTTCAGGAAGAGATTTTTGGGCCAGTCGTTGCGGTTACTACTTTCAAAACCACTGAGGAGGCCATTGAAATTGCTAATGATACGCTTTACGGTCTTGGTGCAGGATTATGGTCACGTGACTCTCATGAATTGTATCAAATTCCAAGAGCCATAAAGGCTGGTCGTGTTTGGGTGAATTGTTACCATCAATACCCAGCACATGCCCCTTTTGGCGGTTATAAAAAATCAGGTTTTGGCAGAGAAACTCATAAAATGATGCTTAATCATTATCGTCAAACTAAAAATATGCTTATCTCTTATGACAAAAATAAATTAGGGTTCTTTTAACAGGTGATGTTAGTTTTTTTAGTCAACTCGATATTATTAGAATATCGAGTTGACTTTTTTATTAAATGATAAATAAATGGATGTTAAAAAAATACTTATAACCAACGCAGCTATTGATGTTATTGAAGAGCTAAAGGACAAGTTTGGGCCATTAATGTTTCATCAAAGCGGTGGTTGTTGTGATGGTTCTTCTCCTATGTGTTTTGAAGATGGAGATTTCAAAATAGGGGATAGTGATGTTTTGTTGGGAACGATTTACGGGTGCCTATTTTATATGTCACGAGATCAATATGAATATTGGAAACATACCCAGCTAACGCTTGACGTTACTCCCGGGCGGGGCTCGAGTTTTTCATTAGAAATTCCAATGGGCGTTAGGTTTTTAATAAGATCGAGATTATTTACAATGGAAGAACTAGAAACCCTTCAAAAGAATGATGAAGCAGCTAGCAACTAGTTGCCCTTTTTTGCTGCTTTTCTTCTGTCCCGCTCAATCTTCTTTTTGCTCTTACCAAGTGGGGATAAAAAGTGTTTTGGATTATTATTAAAATGGATCAGAAGTTTATCCAAATTCTCAACAGCCTTATTTAAATTAACATAAAGCGAATCTTCATTGATCAACTTACCCAAAGTACCTTCGCTTGTTGAGAAATGTTCAATGGCCACTGTCAATTGCTCCAGTGCTTTGTTAGCACTTTTTACTGTTTTGTTAAGTTCAACAGCCTTTAACGAATCAGTAAGTGACTGAAAATTACTTAAAATTGGGTTGACCTTTCGCAATGTTCCTTTTAACTCAATAGCCAGGGAGTTATAACTACTCATAACTGAGTCTAAGTTTCTTCTAGTACCTACTATTGTAGGCTTCAACTCTGCCGATGCTGATTTAAAATCAATCAATATGCTATCTATTCTTCCTCCCGTTCCTCCAAGCTGATCCAGCACCTGATTAATTTTCTTGATTGTAGCTTCAAGGTTATTGGCCACAGGCTGGGCGCTTTCCGCTAAAATGTCTGCAATTCCTCTATCCAGGACCGCTATCAAAGTATCACCACCTTTAAGCGGTTTGGAAATATCACCTGTAAAAATAGAAATAGATTTATTACCTAAGAAGTCACTATTTAAAGTAGCTTTCGCAGAATCTCCAAGCACTATATCACCACTAATGTCCAGCTCTACAAGTACTTTATTGGCATCATTCTGCAACAAACTGATTTTGCTTACCCTGCCTACGCTAAAACCATTAATCATTATAGGATTCGAGACGTTAAGCCCGTCAACATTTTGATAAATGGCGTAATACTTATCGTTAGATGAGAAAAAATCTTCTCCTTTAAGATAATTGAACCCTAAGTAAAGGATGGCGATACCTGAAACCATAAATAAGCCAACCTTCAGTTCCTTTGATATTTTCACATGAGTTAATTTAAGGATTCAATTTCGTTTTTATAATCTCTGAATGCTCTGAAAATTCCTGATGCGATGTTTCCTTGTACGGATTCGCTATTTAGTTCTTTCTCTTCTTTAGGGTTAGTAAGATAACCTATTTCTACCAAAACACTTGGCATTGAAGTTCTCCACAGCACCCAAAACCCTGCTTGTTTTACTCCACGACTCCTTCTACCCGCCCTTTTCCCAAATTGATCTTCAATTTGACTTGCCAAGTATAAGCTATTTTCAATGTAAGCGCTTTGACTTAACGAAAATAAAATTTGAGATTCTGGAGAATTAGGATCAAACCCTTCGTACTTCTCCTCGTAACCATCTTCATATAAGATCACACTATTCTCCCTTTTGGCTACTTCAAAATTGCCCTCCGTTTTATGTGCTCCCATCACATAGGTCTCAGTTCCATATATAGTGTTTTTTGATACTGCATTGGCATGAATTGATATAAAAACATCGGCATTATTCTTATTGGCAATAACAGCCCGTTGCTCCAATTCAATGAAGGTATCTTTATCTCGAGTATAGATTACTTTAACATCAGGCAAGTACTCAGTTATGTACGAGCCCACTTTTTTTGCCACATCTAAAGCAATATCCTTTTCTTTACTAATATCGCCATGTGTACCAGGGTCATGGCCACCATGACCGGCATCAATAACAACAGTTTTCACCTTAAAATCAGATTTCCTAATTGTGTTAGATGAGTTTAGCAAGGTAATTGCTAAGAGAACGGCAATGATGGCAATATTCTTCACATTCTTTCGCTTCTTCAAAGTTATTACAATAACTTTACACAAAATTGTAAATTTTTCTCTAAAACCGAAAAATAGGCCATACAAATTGAAGTCCATTCTCCACGTCAAGTACGGTTTTTTACTTGTTTTAGGTACATTTTTCATAAATCAGCTTCACGCTCAAAATCCGGAAAACAATATTTCTGTCAAAGATGGAATAATTGCTGATAATGACTCCTCTTCTATCAATAGAATATCAAATGATTCTACCAAATTACCTATCGACTCTTTGAGCATTGCTGGTGATAGTACCTTGCAAGATTCTACCAAAACCAGAGAAATACCAAAGGGTGATATTGAGACAACAATCAATTACTCTGCCAGAGATTCAATCAACTTCTCAGTAACCACCAAAATAGTTAGGCTTTATGGAGATGCCAGAATCAAATATGGGCCGATAGAACTTGAAGCAGATTATGTAGAAATTGACTATACTAAAAACACACTTTCTGCAAATGGGCGAAAGGATAGTCTGGGCAGAAAAATTGGTTTTCCCATTTTTAAAAATGGAAGTGAAGTTTATGAAACAAAAGACATTACTTATAATTTCAAAACAGGTAAAGCCAGAATATCTGAGGTAGTTACTCAGCAAGGAGAAGGCTATTTACACAGTGACGTTGTATATAAAAACAAGAAGAACGAATTGTTTAGTATTGACAACTCCTACACCACCTGCAATCTGGAACACCCACACTACAGAATTAGAGCCAAAAAAACTAAGGCAATTCCAGGTGATAAAGTTGTGGCTGGGCCCGCAAATCTGGAGATTAATGATGTGCCTACACCTCTCTGGCTTCCTTTTGGTATGTTTCCATCTAAACAGGAATCTGCATCGGGAATACTCGTTCCTTCTTACGGAGAGGAAAGCAGACGTGGCTTTTTCCTTAGAGGTGGTGGTTACTTCTTTGATGTGAGCGACTACTTTAAAGCAACAGTAACAGGTGATTTGTATTCCAAAGGCGGCCATGGAATTAATTATATGTCAGCCTACAAAAAAAGATATTCTTACAATGGAAATATCAATTTCAGTTATACCCAGATTAGATTAAGTGATCAAATTGAAGACCTGTCAAAGCAAAATGATTTTAGGTTAACCTGGAGTCATAATCCGGAATCAAGAGGCAATAGTAGGTTTAGTGCAAATGTTAATGCAGCCACTGCCACTTATAATCAAAACAATTTCCTTGGAGTTAACGGTGACCCTACTAATGCTAGGTTTGATAATATTACCAGACAACTTAGCTCTAATATTTCCTATTCAAAAACTTTTGGGAATAGCCCATTCACCCTTGGTGTTAGCGCCAGGCACAATCAGGATGTCAGAACAAGGGATGTTGATTTACTGCTGCCATCAGTAACCTTAAACATGGGAAATATTTATCCACTAAAAAGCAAGACAGGCACCGGTATTGGATGGATGGACAAGCTGAATTTGAAATATACAATGGCCGGAACCAATCAAATCACTAATAATTTGGGAAGGATTGGAAAGGAAGACCCTGCTGTGGATAGTATAGCTCCGTTTGATTTTGACAACTTTGGAACATTCCTGAAGGATTCAAGAAAAGGAATCAGGCATTCTATTCCATTAAGCACTTCTTTTAAATTATTAAAGCACTTTACAGCAAGTCCATCTGTAAGTTATGAGGAGAAGTGGTACTTCGAAAAACTTATCTGGAACCTGGATCCTGAGAACCCTACAAGGGCTATAGTTGTAGATACTTTAGATGGTTTCAATAGAATTTCCACCTACAATGTAGGGACAAGTATAAACACAAGGCTCTACGGAACCTACTTCTTCAAAAAAGGCAGTAAAATCCAAGCTATTCGCCATGTAATGAACCCCAACATTTCATTAGGCTACACCCCTGATTTTAGTGATGAGAAGTTTGACTACTTCCAAAGACTAGAAACCGAAGAAGGTGAAGAATTACTTCAGTCGAGGCATCAGGGTTTTATATATGGAGGCGCCAGCCAGGGAGAAAGCGCATCGATAGGGTTCTCCCTTAGTAATACTCTTGAAATGAAAGTCAAAACCAAAAAAGACACAACAAATAAGGCTGAAAAGGTGTCTATACTAAAGAACTTCTCTATAGGTAGTAGCTACAATTTGATTGCTGAAGAATTTAAATTATCCAACATTAGTCTTAGGGCGAACACTTCAGTTTTCAACGATAAACTATCCATTAACTTTACCAGTACTATTAGCCCTTATGTTTACATATTGGACAGTATTGTCACTAATGATGCAGGTGTTAGAACCGTTTTCGATAGGCGCATAGACAGGTATGCATGGAATAATGGTGATGGGCTGGGCCAATTGCAGCAAGCCAATATTGCACTCAGTACAAACTTCAATCCCAAAGCTCGAAATAAAGAAAATACCACCAACAAGAAAATTGAAGACTCCAACCTAAACGAAGCAGATAAAGCATTTTTGATAAACAACCCTGACGCTTATGTTGACTTCAACATCCCTTGGAGTTTGAGGGTTAGTTATAGCTTAAACTATACTAAACAAGGTTTTCAAGACTCAAACACTACCCAGACCTTGCGGTTTTCTGGAGATCTTTCCTTAACAGAGAAATGGAAGATTACTTATAACTCAGGGTATGACTTTGAAAACAAAGAATTAACGAGAACACAGTTTGGAGTTTCCAGAGATCTGCATTGCTGGCAATTGGATTTCAATTGGACTCCTTTTGGTGTTCAACAAAGCTACAGTTTTTCAATTCACGTAAAGTCAAGTATGTTACAAGATTTAAAAATCGATAGAAACAGAAGTTTCTTTGATAATTAACCCTCAATCCATTTTTTAACTTCTTCTAAATCTGGGTTTTTAATATCAAGCTTCATCTTCTTACGCATTCCACAAACATCATTAAAAAGTTTATTGACATTTGCTTCCTTTAGTTGATTGATAGTTGTAAAACCAAGCTTTTGAATGATTGGAATCAACTCCTCCCTAATACCTATTTTAATAAAATCAGCAGCGGAGGCTACCTTAGGTTTATTCTCAGGCTTCATTTGTGGGAAGAAAAGAACATCTTGGATAGAGTTGGAATTGGTCATTATCATACTTAACCTGTCAATACCAATTCCAAGGCCGGCCGTTGGTGGCATTCCATATTCTAACGCCCTTAAGAAGTCTTCATCTAAGGTCATGGCTTCCTCATCTCCACGTTTACCAAGCTCAAGCTGCTCCTGAAATCTCTGTCTTTGGTCTATGGGATCATTTAACTCAGAGAATGAATTACAAATTTCCTTACCATTTGCAATGGCCTCAAACCTTTCAACCAAACCATCTTTATCTCTATGTTTTTTAGCCAGAGGAGACATTTCTATAGGGTAATCTGTGATGAATGTCGGTTGGATCAATTGGCCTTCACATTTCTCACCAAATATTTCATCAATAAGTTTGCCTTTACCCATAGTATTATCCACTGGCACATTTAACTCTTTGGCTGTTTTTCGCAAATCGCTTTCATCCATTGCAGAAATATCTATACCTGTAAAATGCTCAATAGCTTCAAAC
Organism: Fulvivirga sp.; assembly: GCF_040218215.1. Classification (NCBI taxonomy): domain Bacteria; kingdom Pseudomonadati; phylum Bacteroidota; class Cytophagia; order Cytophagales; family Fulvivirgaceae; genus Fulvivirga; species Fulvivirga sp. The sequence continues at coordinate 2,740 of NZ_JAVJQL010000007.1, read as the reverse complement.
ATGGTATATCTTTTCCAAGGTCTCTTAAAATCAAGAATATTATTACCCACCTGAACCTCAGTAGTTCCATGAAGATCAAGCGCTACTTTTTCGATCATCTCTTCAACCAAGTCCATCATCCAATTGTAATCCTTGTAAGCCACATAAAGCTCCACCTGCGTAAATTCCGGATTATGGAACCGTGACATCCCTTCATTTCTAAAATCTTTGGAAAATTCATATACCCCATCAAACCCACCAACAATAAGTCTTTTTAAATAAAGCTCATTGGCAATCCTTAAATAAAGGGTCATATCCAATGTGTTGTGATGGGTCTTAAAAGGTTTGGCAGCTGCCCCACCATATAAAGGTTGAAGGATTGGTGTTTCTACTTCCAGGTACCCCTTTTCATTGAGGTAATCCCTCATTGAGTTAACTAACTTTGTCCTTTTTATGAATGTTTCCTTAATCTCTTCATTCACAATAAGATCAACATAACGCTGCCTATATCTCATTTCAGGGTCAGAAAAGGCATGGTGTTTCACAACATTACCAGATTCATCTTCAGTCTCTTTAACAACAGGCAGTGGCTTTAGCGATTTTGACAAAACCTTAAGGCTAGTTACATGAATTGAAGTTTCTCCAGTTTGAGTAGTAAATACATAACCCTTAATGCCAATGATATCGCCTATGTCCAATAATTTCTTAAACACAGTATTGTAGAGTGTTTTATCTTCATTGGGACAAATATCATCTCTGCGTATATATATTTGAATCCTGCCAGTTGAGTCCTGAAGCTCAGCAAAGGAAGCCGAACCCATAATTCTACGACTCATTATTCGTCCTGCAATTGAAATGTTTTTGTAATCAATCTTCCTTCGCTCATAGTTTTCCAAGATTTCCTTTGTGGAAACATTAACGTCAAATGGTTCTGATGGATATGGATTGATACCTAACTCTTCCAGTTTCATTTTGGCATCTCTTCTAACTAATTCCTGTTCACTCAATTGCATGTATCTATATTTTTCTTAGAGCCGCAAAGATAGTTTAATCTGACTTTTTTAATAACAGATTATCCTATTGTGTCATTTAAATGAAGTAAAAATTATTCATGTAAGTTTTGGTTACCAAACAACACTAAATTGTATTCAATTTACTCGTGTAAATACTAATAGATTAAAATATCTAAGAATTTTTGTACTTTTACTCTCAATTTGAGAAGTAATATTTTCAAAATAACTAAAGGCTTGAATGTTATGAATTGGGTTGGCTTAAAATATAGAATGATTTGTGTGCTCATCTTAATTAGTACCATTTCATTGGGTAATGTTCTTGTTGGCAACAATGTCAATGTAAAATCTGATCATAGTACTGCTAATGAGAAGGGGGCATCATTAATTAACTCGGGTTTAAATAGAACAAATAGCAAAAGCAGTGAGCTCATTGATTGTATGCCCGATGTCTCAGCCATCTATTCTGAAACATTAAAGAGTGTTACAGCCAGCTCAACTAAAGACTTATCCAATGTTGTTTTAAAGTTTAATGATAATACCACACAAAAATTTGACAACCTTAACGGACTAAGTCGAACATTTCAAGGGACTGGTGGAAACAAGGATAAATGCATTATTGGAATATGGATTAAATCTGGTTGTAATAGCAGTGGTGATGGCCCAGGTTATGGTGAATACGTTGAAAATTTAAATTGGGCAGGTGTATGCGAAACCGCACTTGAACCGTGTGGCCCTGGTGCGGTCAATGGGGGTGAAATAGCTTATTATGGTCCATATAATATAAATGATGATAATGCCATATATTCCAATGAACCTGCCTCAACTGAATTTCCAAGCGCACTCATTGAGTATATTTGGAAGCAAAACACAATCAATGAACCTGATATCGCAAATAACCCTAACTGGCAAGTGGTTGAAGGGTCTGAGAATCTGGAAGAGCTTATTTTTGCAGGACTAACTCAAACAACCTATTTCGTCAGGTCTGCAAGAATAGAAGGTTGTTTTAATGAGTATTGGGACAATTCTAACATTGTTGAAGTTATTGTTGATATCTGTCAGCCGGAGGCCATAACTGGAGGAAGCATCTCATTTTCTGGACCCTATAACCCCTCTGCTCAAAATATTATTACTTCTACTAATTTGCCTACCAGTTCATTTGGTGGTACTGATTTCGAATATGTTTGGCTGCAAAGCGAAGTTAACACGCCTAATGTTGAAGGTAACACCGACTGGTCTTTGGTTACTGGTTCTCAAAATCTCGTAGAACTTCCTGTTTCAGGACTAACACAAACCATGTATTACATTCGTTGTGCCCGTATTCAGGGATGTGATAAATACTGGGGAGAAACAAACATTGTGGAAGTAGCTGTTGATCCTTGCAAACCTGAATTCATCATCGGTGGATCTATTGCTTTCAATGGCCCGTATGATCCAAACAATACAAATACCGTAGTGTCAACTGCATTACCAACAAGTTCATTTGGCGGTACTGATTTAGAATATGTTTGGCTGCAAAGCTAAGTTAACACTCCTAATTTTGAAGGTAACACCGACTGGTCTATGGTTACTGGTTCTCAAAATCTCATAGAACTTCCTGTTTCAGGACTGACCCAAACCATGTATTACATCAGATGTGCAAGAATTCAAGGTTGTGATAAATATTGGGGAGAAACAAACATTGTGGAAGTAGCTGTTGATCCTTGCAAACCTGAATTCATCATCGGTGGATCTATCGCTTTCAATGGCCC
>NZ_JAVJQL010000006.1:0-52259 GCF_040218215.1 Fulvivirga sp. | reverse complement strand
GCGAATGTTAGTGGAGTAGCAGAAGTAGCGACCATAGTAGTAAGTGAGGATGGCACCTGTGGTGGATCAGACATGAGCTTCACCGTAACGGTCTACCCGGACCCTGTACTGAACGTAGTGGCAGACCAGGTCTTCTGTCCTGGAGAGAGCGTAAGCATCCCATTGGGCAGCAATGTAGCAGGTTCAACGATCGCGTGGACGAATGACAATGCAGCTATCGGCATCTCAACTACGGGTAATGGCGACATCATCTTCACCGCCCCATCGAACAACACCGGAGCAGCGATAGTAGGCAACATCAGTGTAACGAGCAGTAAAGATGGCTGTACGAGCAGTACGCCAGAGACCTTTACGATCACGATCAGCCCTGACAATGTAATCACCCAGAAGGCGAACATTGCAGAATGTTCAGGGGACAACATCAGTGTAGGGCCTTTTGCAGTGAACACGGGAGCGAGTGTAACATGGACCAACAGCAACACTGCTATTGGTTTAGCGGCCAGTGGTACAGGAACCATAGCCGACTTTGCAGCAGCAGCGAATGTTAGTGGAGTAGCAGAAGTAGCGACCATAGTAGTAAGTGAGAACGGCACCTGTGGTGGATCAGACATGAGCTTCACGATCACGGTATACCCTCAGCCAACTATGAGTATAAACAATACACTCACTGAATTGTGCAGTGGAAGTACAACAAATATTACTCTTAATAGTACAACTGTGGGTGCTATCATGAGACTGGATGCCATTAGTGGTGCTGGTGTGGCTAGCGTTGGAGGCAAGAGCTCAATAGGTTTGACATTTACAGATGGAGGTCAAATTATGGATGATTTGACGAACCCTACTAATGCTCCTATAACAATAACCTATGAATTTAGTGTGAGTGTAAATGGTTGCTCCGATGGAGTTCCTCTTTTTACAACAAGTGTAATTGTAAACCCCAATCCAGATTTTACAATAAATAATGCAGCACCCGTTATTTGCAGTGGAGATGATGTGAATATTACATTAAACAGTAACACAACTGGTCATCAAATTAATCTTGTGAGTGTAGACTATGCAGGGGGAAATGTTACAGGAGGTAGTGCAGTAGGTCCTTACGTTGATGGCAATCAGATTACAGAGACTTTAATGAATACAACCAGCACAACACAGCTAGTTACATATATCTTCAATGTCATGACACCGGGGACTACGCCAGATTGCCCGCTGGTGCCAGTAACCAAGACAACAACAGTAACTGTCCAGCCACAACCTGTGATGTCTATCAATAACCTTACAACGGAATTATGCAGCGGTAGCACAACTGATATAACATTGAACAGTACCACTGTAGGTGCTGTAATGAGATTGGACGCAATTACCGGAGCAGGAGCAGCAAATGTTGGAGGTAAGACTTCTGTAGGATTAACATTTGTGCATGGCAACAAGATTACTGATGATCTAACCAATAACACAAATACTCCGATCACCATCACCTATGAATTTAGTGTTAGTGTGAATGGTTGTCCTGATGATGTGGCACCATTTGCAACAAGTGTAACGGTCAATCCTAATCCAATTTTAATAATTACCAATACTACAACTGAAATATGCAGTGGTGATGCAGTAGATATTGCTTTAAACAGCCCTACTACAAATCATCAAATTAATTTGGTTAGTGTCAATTATGGAGCAGTAACTGGTGGTTCGGCAACTGGACCGTTTACTGATGGAGCAGTAATAAATGATGTACTTAATAACAGTACAACTGCAGCAATTGATGTTGTTTATGAATTTCAAGTTGTGACAACGGATGGTTGTCCGGTATCTGTGCCAGTTAGCCAATTTACTACCGTTAAAGTTAGCCCTGCACCAACTTTTAACATTGCCAATAATTCCATGGTCATTTGTTCTAAAGAATTAACAGATATCGATATTTCTTCTCCCACCACAGGATCTGTCATAGAATTAGTCAATGTTGTCACTTCATCAGTGCAGATTGTTGGAACTCCAGCTATTGGATCAACATATTTAAATGGGGCTAAAATGTCAAACCAATTAACTAACCCAACAAATACAGTTCAGACAGTTCAGTATGAGTTTGAAGTTTCATTAAATAACTGTGTTAATCCTGTTAGGCAATTTGCTAATATTACAATCAATCCTATACCAAATGTTGCTACGTCAGTGGCAGCTCAAACCATTTGTGATGATGAGTTTACTAATATTACTCTCACAAACCCCAATAATGTAAGTACAACATCATTCTCATGGACTGTTGTTCAAGCTGGAGGGGTTAGTGGAGCTTCAAATGGCTCTGGAATCAGCATAATGCAGCAACTGAGTAATAACACCAACACTCCAGGAACCGCAACTTACACAATAACACCATCGGCTAATGGTTGCAATGGAGATGCCGTGACACTGATTGTAACAGTAAACCCAACACCAACTTTAGCTACCTCAGGGGATGAGACCTTATGCTCAGGAGAATCAACAAATATAGTTTTAACAAATCCTAATAGCGTTGCTGGAACTAGCTTTAGCTGGACGGTCATTAATAATATTAATTCTGTATCTGGGGCAACCAATGGTTCAGGAACATCCATTATTCAGTCATTGTTTGTCAATAGCAATTCTCCTGCAGGTTCGGTCACATATAGAATAACCCCTAGTGCCAATAACTGCGATGGGTCATTCCAAGATGTTACGGTAACAGTAAACCCACTGCCAGTGGTATTCGCAGGTTTTAACTATGAAATATGTGAAGATGCTGGCTTGCTTAATTTGACAGCTTCAATTACGGGGGCGGCATCCATAGGCACATGGACTGGAGGAAATAATCCAAGTGGATTCAGCAACAATCCAGTGGTGAATGGAGAGGTAATAACTTATGCATTTAATCAGGCTGATATTGATGCCGGGTCTGTTACATTTACTCTAACATCTGATGATCCTGATGCCGGAGGGCCATGTGCAGTTGCTTCAGATCAGATTACAGTAATAATTAAGTTATTGCCAATTGTTTCTTTTAGTGGGTTACCGGCTAGTGGTGAAACCGCAGATAATGAGCCATTAATTCAATTGACAGGATTTCCTTCTGGTGGCTCCTTTACTGGAGATGGTATCTTAGGTAATGCATTTAATCCGGCTGGAGGAAATGTAGGTGTAGATAATTTTATAACTTATACCTATACCGATCCAGCAACTGGCTGTACTAATTCAAATACGCAATCGATTTTTTTAAATGGAGAACCAGATGTAGAGTTTCCTACTCAAAATACAGATGTCTGTGAAAACTCTCCGCCATTGGAGCTTACTGCTATTCCATTTGGCGGTGTGTGGTCTATGGCTGATCCTCTTTTACCTGGAGTTGACCCTGTTGGTGGTGGTAATTATGTATTTGACCCTTCAAAAACGAGTTTGGGAAGTCAAAGAGTAGTTTATAATTACACTGATCCAGTAACATTAGCAACGAGTAGCGATACTTTGATTTATGTTGTCTATCCAGCGCCTGATGTTAATTTTGAACCGGCAAACTTATGTATTGATGAACCTATTCAGTTTAATGACTTATCGGTTATAGATCAGTCTATTGTACCTTCAGAAATAATAGGCTGGAACTGGCAATTTTTTGATGCTGATGATAATATAATAGGGGCCTCTAATGAGCAGAATCCATCTATCATATTTAACACGCCAGGGGATAAGAGAATTCGTCTTGAAGTGATTTCTAAATCCGGGACTTTTGAATGTTCAGCAAGTGGTGAGCAAATTATTACCATTGGTTCTGTTCCTGATACAAGGTTTGTTTGGCAAAGTGTATGTAATGGAGACTTTACAGCTTTTAATGATGACACAATATTGGATATTGGATCTATTATTAATTATGAGTGGAATTTTGATGATGGAAATGTGATTTCTGGGGCAGGAAATGCTAATGCTATAATTACTCATATTGATGGCTCTGAAACCATTGGCACATTTATGAAACCACAACATAAATATAATTCTGTTGGCGACTATGATGTGATGCTGACAGTTACTACTGGGGAAGGTTGTGTGAAATCATATTCTCAGAATATAAATATTTTACCTCAAACTGAAATCACTGACTTTCCTTATACAACTAACTTTGATTCTGATGATGCCAACTGGGCGGAAGAAGTTAGACTTGTCAGAGATACAAGTTTAATAAGTGACAACAGCTGGTTATATTCTAATACAGGGACAGGAGAAATCCAACCTAAATATTCAGGGGATGGCTTCTGGTGGACTGGCGCAAATAATGGTGCTTATTTTAATGATGAGCAAAGCTGGGTCAATGGCCCATGTTTTGACTTCTCAGCCATCGAGAGGCCAATGATTAGTATGAATATTATTTCTAACACAGACCAAGGCTTTGATGGTACTGTATTACAGTATTCTATTGATGGTGGTTTTACTTGGAATAATATTGGTTCTTTGGCAGAAGATGGAGGTATTAACTGGTATAATTCAAATGTTATTTCAGCAAAACCTGGTAACCAGCCATTAGGGTTTGGCTGGACGGGTAGAACGCTTAATGAAGATGAACAATTGGATTGGGTAGAAGTAAAACATAATTTAAATGTATTGAAGGGACAGTCAAATGTTCTTTTAAGAGTGGCTTTTGGCAGTAATTCTGATAACTCTGCTGCTCTGGAAGGATTTGCTTTTGATGACGTTTATGTAGGCGAGAAAAATAGACTGGTACTTGTTGAACATTTCACAGACTCGGAAAGGGAGATAAGCAGGACTGCTGACAACTACTTAAATACGCTAAAAACCCAGCAGATAACAAATTTTGGGGAAACTGACTTTACTATGCTTCAATATCATATTAACGAATCTGGAGGTGATGTATTTAATGCCGATAATAGTGAAGACCCGGGTTCACGTAGCTTGTATTACGGAATTTCACAAGCTCCTGGAACGGTAATGGACGGTAATCAGTTTAATGGTGCATATAATGATTTGACTACAAAGGAAATTGATATTAGGGCATTACAGGATGCGCTATTTGATATTAGGATTGATACCGTCTCAACGTCTGAAGATGTGCTTTCTGTAGCCGTTGATTTTGAAGCTATGGATGTTTTAAACTCAGTAGTTACATTACAAATCGCTGTTGTTGAAACTGAGATAACAAATAATGGACAAACTTATTATAATGTTCTAAAGAAACTTCTTCTTGGTAGTGAAGGCAGGACAATTAGTAACTCATGGACTAAAGGACAAATTGAATCTATCAATTACGATTGGCAAATTGATGTAGAAGTATATAACCCGGACAAATTGGCTATAATAGCTTTTGTTCAGGATAAGATCACAAGAGAGATATATGGTGCAGCACAAATAAAAGGACAAATTCAGGATGAGTCAACCGTGACCAGCATCGGCCAGGAAATACTGGATCAGGTAAAACAAATTACAGTTTATCCTAATCCTGCAAATGGTAATGTTAACTTCCAGTTACAGGAAATAGCTTTGGATGACTATACGTGGAAAATTGTTGATCAAAGAGGGGTTTCCATTATGTTAGGCGAACTGGAGTTTAATACTGTTGGAGTACATACTGTGGATGTTAACCATGTTCCTAATGGAGTGTATTATGTAATAATAGAATCAGCCGGAAAGCCAGTAATATATAGAAAACTAGCTATAATGAATAGACATTAGATAACAGACATAAATCAAATAAAAAGGGACAGCAAAAGCTATCCCTTTTTATTTAGGACGGGTCACGGGTCACCTGGTGTATATCAAGGTTTAATAACTTCGGAAACCTGATTAGCTAAATAAAGCGCATTCTCCGAAGAATTAAGCTTTTGCCCATAGTTCAGGGTTTTGGATAGATCAAAAAAGCTAACACCTTCACCATAAAACTTTTGATCAAGGTTGGCTTTGTCATGAATTATCAGTTTTGGATTTAAATGTTTGTATAATAATGTTTCTTCAAAACAGAAGAAATTAAAGACCCTACACTTTGTATATTTTTCAAGAGTTAAACCAAGTAGGTTTTTATCATATTGCTCTGAATCAATTAAAAATATTACCTCTTTTTGTTTTTTCATAACCGTATTCTTTTGGCTCTAAAATCATGTCACTAAATCTGTGCCAGTTGTGTAATGTCTGCTATTTTTGAAATTTGGATGATTTGGTTTGCTAACTATCCCATTTTGGGATGGGTTAGGTTTTTCAGAGACTATTTAAACTTGTTTTCCATTGCTATTCTTAACTCAGAGAGGGCTTTTTGAACAAGGGAAGATAGTTCATTTACCTTGCCGGGTATTTGATCTGTCCCTGTATTTTCCTTTGATGATTCTTCAATTTTTTTCACAATGGTTCTAGCCTTTTCAAGCCCGACAAAGGTAATAGAAGGCTTCAATTTATGGACTAATTTACTCACCTGATCCCAATCAGACTTGTCAGATGCCTTTTGAAGCTCATTGATAGCTACCGGTGTATTGGTTATGAATGTTTGAACCATGTCATTCATAAAATTCAGGTCTCCATCACATACACTTCTTAAATAATCAAGGTTGGTGAGTTTTGTTTGTTGAGCCTGCTCCTTTATGTAGGATTCAACACTTTTCTTTTCTACCCCAATGTATTTAGTTATTACTTTAAAAAGTGCCTCTGGGTGAAAGGGTTTAGAAAGGTAGTCGTTCATCCCCACAGCCTTACATTTATCAATATCACCTTTAATGGCATTAGCTGTAAGAGCGATAATTGGAATTTTGTTTTTAGGGGTTTCCAGCATTTTTCTTATTGTTCTAGTTGCTTCATAGCCGTCCATGATGGGCATTTGCACATCCATAAGGATGATGTCGTATTCGCCACTTTTTAATTTCTCAACTCCTATGAAACCATTCTCAGCACCATCAACAATACAATTCCACTTTTTCAGGATATTGATAGCATACAACCTGTTGATGTCATTATCTTCTATTAATAGTACCCTTAAATCTTTAAGTGAATGCTTAAGTGTTTCACTAAACTTTTTAGATGATTTTGGGTGAACAAGGTCTGTGGTGTCTCCTTCCTCATAAGGTATCATAAAGGTGAATATAGTCCCTTGATTTTCCTGACTTTCCACTTGAATTGTGCCCTTCTGAAGTTCGATCAACTCTTTAACAATAGTCAAACCCAATCCTGTACCGCCATATCGTCTTGTTACGCTTGCATCTGCTTGTGTGAAACTGTCAAATATGTGATGTATTTTCTCAGCGGGTATGCCTACACCTGTATCACTGATCCTAAATTGAATATACTTTATATTATTTTTCTTCTTTAATAAATTAACATCAATTCTGATTTCACCTACATGGGTGAACTTGACAGCATTACTGATAAGATTTATTAAGATCTGATTAAGTCTGGCAGGGTCGCCCAATAGTACCTGATCGGCCTCAGGTTCAATACTATAATTTAACTCAATGCCTTTTTCCTTAGATTGATACAAAAAGGTGTCCAGCACCGCACCTAGTTGATACCTGATATTAAAACCAATCTTTTCAAACTTAAGCTTGCCAGACTCTATAACCGAGAGGTCAAGTATATCATTGATTATTACTTTTAAGCTTTCTGTTGAATTCTTAATGGCATTTAAATATTGCTTCTTATCCTTTTCGCTGTTGGCTTCAGAAATGAGATTCACCATTCCTGATATACCATTGATAGGGGTTCTTATTTCATGGCTCATATTTGCAAGGAACTGCTCCTTTGCTTTTTGGGCTCTCAATAGTTCCTCTGCATCCTTTTTTCGTTGTGTTATATCTCTGCAATCAAGTATAAGTCCTTCAACACCACCTTTATGTTTTAAGTTAATGGAGTTAAATTCCAGATACCGGAAGGAGTTGTCTTTACAGAGAAATCGAAATTCAATGCTTTCATCATAAGGTTTGGAGATGCTTTTCTTGAATTCTGACTTGAATGATTTTAATGTGCTGGGTTTTATATAGTCAAAGAAATTTTTGCCTATTAAGCTGTCAGGAGCATGACCTAAAGTATCTTCTACTGATGGGTTGTGGTAAAGAATGTTGCCCTTATAGTCAACAATAAAAATTATATCTGAACCATCCTCAACTACAGCTTTATAAAATAAGCCTTGGTTCACATAATCGAGTAAACTTTTTATGGCCATTATTCAACTATTTCTTCCATCTCTTTTAAGTATCGGTAGATAGTGGATTTACCAATATCCAGTTTATCCGCTACTTTCAATACGTTGTTATCATACTTGTTCAGATAGTACTTAATTATTTTAAAAGTATAATCACGAAGGCTCATTTCTTCAAATAGGAAGTTTGATTCTTTGGATATGCTATTAAAAGAGATGTCTTCAGGCAATATTTCTGAGCCATTGGCCATTACTGCAGATAACTCAATAATGGATTTAAGTTCTCTTATATTACCAGGAAATGGATATTTTAAAAGAGTGTTTTGAGCTTCAACACTAAGCTGTAAAACAGGCATATCGTTTTCTTTTGCAAACTGCTGCAAAAAGAACTTTGCTAGCAAAATGATATCCCTATCTCTTTCACGTAAGGGGGGTAGGTGTATTGGCAAGCCTAACAATCTATAATAAAGATCTTCTCTAAAATTGCCAGCTTTAACTTCCTCAGCCAGATCTCTATGTGTTGCAACTATTAATCTAAAATCAAGAGGGATGATATCATTGCCACCAATTCTGGTAATCTCCCTTTCCTGAATAGCCCTTAATAATTTAGCCTGAAGGTTAATATCCATTTCCCCAATCTCATCAAGAAACAGTGTTCCTCCATTAGATTCTTCAAACTTTCCTGTTTTTCGGGTATTGGCTCCGGTAAAAGCACCTTTTTCATAGCCAAACAGCTCGCTTTCAATGAGGTCTTTAGGGATGGCTGCTATATTTACAGCTACCAAAGGTTTTTTCTTTCTTTTAGAATTGTAATGTATGGCCTTAGCCGCCAGTTCTTTACCTGTACCGGTTTCCCCTGTTATTGATACTGTTATATTTGTTTGAACGGCTTTTTCCAGTAATGAGAACACCTTTTTTAGCGCAGTACTGTTTCCTACAATACTAGAGTCAAATTCATATTTCTCAGAAATTTCCTGCTTAAGATGATCAATTTCTTTGGTCAGGGAAATATTTTTGCGAGCATTATTAATAGTATTTAATAACCTGTCTTTGGTTTCTTCATCTTTAATAATGTAATCATAGGCCCCTGACTTTAATAGCTCAACTGCTGTTCCTATTTTTTCTTGTGCTGATATGATGATCACTGGTATGTCAGGATCGAAGTCTTTAATACTTCTAAGCACCTTTTCACCTTCCATATCGGGTAGGGTATAGTCCAGCGTTATTATATTAGGCTTTTCATGCAGCCGATCTAAAAAGCTTTTGGCAGTATTAAAACTGGTTACTTCAAAATCTGGGTTTAGACTTAAAACATATTCTAAAAATTTTGTATAGGCTGAATCATCCTCAACTGCAAAAATCTTTACCGGTTCATTGTCATACATACGGGTAGCATTCAATATATGTAGAAATATAATACACTATTATTCAAAAAAGAACTTGGCAGCTAATTAATTGACTGGAAAATAATTACAAGCAAAATCAAAGCTACTTTTGAATGACATTTTTCATGTTTTATTAATTTAATGTCTAAATTTAAATCGAATTAATTTTAAACTTTTTTAAATATGATAGCGGAATTCAATGCCTTAAGTAATGAGGAAATTGAAACAATGTTGGCTGTGCCTATATTGGTGACAATACTTATAGCCGGAGCCGATGGTCAGATAGATAAATCGGAGGTTAACGAAGCAATAAGCATTGCTAAATTAAAGCAGAAAAAAGCAAGGGTAGGACTCATTGACTATTACGGTGAAGTTGGAACTGACTTTGAAGATAAACTCAAAGTGATGATACAGCATTTTCCTGTAAAGGCTGAAGAAAGAAATCCACTAATTATAGATGAGCTTACTAAGTTGAATACGATCCTACCTAAACTGGATAATAATTTTGCGATTGAGTTTTATGCCAGTATCAAGGATTTAGCCAAGAAAATAGCGGAGTCATCGGGTGGAATTTTAGGGTATATGGCGGTTGGTTACGAAGAGTCCAAGTTGATTGAGCTCAAAATGATCAACAATCCTTCTAAATAATACCTGAAACATAATATGTCATCAAAGCGAACGCTTATTGGAAGTTCTATAACTCCAATAAGGTTCGTTTTTTTTGTTTGGCTAGTATTCGTACTGGAGTATTCTTACAATTTACCCATCTCCCGATTTGGTATCTTGCCCAGAGAGCCTTTTGGAGTTATAGGGATTATAACAGCTCCCTTAATTCATGCTGGGCCTGCCCATCTTATTTCTAATACTGTTCCATTACTTTTCCTGGGCATCACGCTGTACTTTTATTATCCGGCTATAGCCAATAAAGTATTTTACTCATGCTATTTTATTACCAATATTTTGGTGTGGCTTGTTGCCAGGCCCAGTAACCACATAGGGGCGAGTGGCTTGATTTACGGGTTAGCTGCCTTTATTATTTTCTTTGGGTTGTTTAGGCGGGATTTAAAGTCATTGTTTCTCTCGGCCATAGTATTGGTAATGTATGGCTATATTTTTTATGGGGTATTGCCAAGCAACCCTCGGGTATCCTGGGAGTCGCATTTAATGGGGGCTATTATAGGGCTGGTGATGGCCTGGAAATATTTTGATAAGCGAAGTGTCTATAAATAGAAAAAGGCCTCGGTAGAGGCCTTTTTCTATTTAATTCAGTGACAGTTTATTGCTCAACGATTACTTCTATTTCCATGTAATCAACACTGTCAATTATGTCGCCATCTGAGTTTCCGTCAACAATAGCTATAATTTTCACAAGCCCTTTTTTACTTCCTTTATCTGCATCAAGTTGAAATGCAAATGTAGCACCAGCTTCGAATCCTGTTTTTCTATCTTCAGGAGTTGTGCCTTCTTCATAAAGTGCAATAAGGTCCAAATCTGTCTCAACTGCCAAATACTCTTCATCAGTTAAGGTAACATTTTTGAATGTTGTAGTATTCAAAGTGTTCCAAATTGATAGGTCATAGCCTGTAAAAGTAGGGTAGCTGGATGGAGATGCTAGGAAAACAGTTCCTGTAGCACCTGCAGCATAACCAAAATCAATATCACTTGAATTAGGAGCTGCACTTGCGTCAACCTCATTTTTGCTAACTGTTTCACCTAGATTAGTTGAAAAGAAAGTTTTTGAATCTTCACTTGCTAGTTGAGCATAAAGTAGTTTAGCAGTAAACACATTAGCCGGTGTACTCGCTTCAGTTACCTCAATAGTTAAAGTTTCAGAAGTGGTCTGAGATGCTCCATCCACAATAATATCATCAATTACAGTTACAGTGATTGTTGCAGTTCCTGCGTTGTTGAAAACAATTGGATCGAATGAGAAATCAGCGGATGTTGCTCCAGCATCTATTCCTAATGTAGTTCTTGTTTCTGTAACTGTAACTGCACCGCTTAACGTGGCAGTATTAAAACCACCAGGAGTACTAGCGTTTACAGAAATGATTAACTCATCATCTGTTGTCATACTTATTACACCATCAACTGCGGCAGGAGTAGTTGTCACTACAATACTTGGTCCTGCAGGTGTTGGTTCGTCATCATCACCACCACAACTAGCCAATAAAGTAAGACCACCTAGGGCACCCACCATAAACAATTTGCTAAATAATTTTTTCATGTTTTAAAAATTTTGTTTTCCTGTCTGTTTATCACAAATCATACCAAATTAACGTCTGTGTTTTTGGTAAATTGTAATGCAAATGTAGAAATTATATTACCAATACAACTATTGTTAATAGTACAATTCTATTATTTATTTTACTTAGGTGACTTTTCACTTTAGATAAATAAAATTCTAGTTTTGGGTCTACAATTTAATAATTATGAGTGCTACTCCTGAAGGCGTTTTGGCCGATTTAAAGCAGAAAAAATATGCTCCCATTTACTTTTTACAAGGAGATGAAACTTTCTATATTGATCAGATTTCGGATTATATTGAGGATAACGTGCTTACCGATGCCGAGAAAGGTTTTAACCAGACTATCATGTATGGGAGGGATGTGAATGTAAGTACTATTCTTAATAACGCCAGGCGCTTCCCCATGATGTCAGAGAAGCAGGTAGTTATTGTTAAAGAGGCACAAAACATCTCAGACTTAAATAGGGAAGAGGGTTCTAAAATGTTGATGGATTATCTGAATAATCCGGTACCTTCCACTATCCTTGTTTTCTGCCATAAAAATAAAGCCCTTGATAAGCGAAAGGCATTGGGTAAGAACCTTGATAAACTGGCAGTGTCAGTTACAACCAAAAAACTTTATGACAATCAGGTACCAACATGGATTGATGGCTATATTAAATCCAAAGGCTTAACAGCCAGTCAAAAGGCTGTGCTTATGCTTTCTGAAGCTATAGGCAATAATCTGGAAAGATTGACTAATGAGATCAATAAAGTGGCCATTAACCTTGATGGCAGCAAGGAGATAGATGAGCACTTGATTCAGAAGTATGTTGGCATAAGTAAGGATTATAATGTATTCGAACTACAAAAAGCTTTAATCCAGAAGGATGTGATAAAGGCCAATAAGATCGTGAATTACTTTGAGGCTAATGCCAGCAAGAACCCCATAATACCAATTGTCGCTAATTTATTCTCTTTTTATAGCAAGCTGTTAATGGCGTTACACGCAAAAGATAAATCTCCTAAGGGCTTGGCAAGTGTACTTAAAATCAATCCCTATTTTGTTCAGGACTACACTGCTGCCATGTCAAAATATTCGTTAATGCAGGTTGTGAATAATATTCATCATATAAAAGTGGCAGATTTAAAATCAAAAGGTGTGGATCACAACAGTACCAATAATTCTGGTCAAATATTGAAAGAGCTTGTTTTTAAGCTGTTGCACTAGATTCCATTAGACAAAAGCAGGTCAATTGTTTATATTTAATCCGTAGTCAAATTTATTTTTAAAGAAGACCATAATTTGAAGATGTTTTACGTTAGCTACATAACCAACTTCAAATAGAAGACCCTAGCACATCTATGAAATACAAACTATGGCTGATCAGTCAGCTAATTTTTTTTAACATCGCTTTTGGTCAAAACACCCAGTATTTTAATGACCAGGAATCATTATTTAGAGAAGGCCTTGAACTGTTAGATAAATCAGAATATACATCAGCACGGCAGAGATTTGAAAAGTACATATCTCAGTCCAGCAATGATGTTAAAAAGGCCGATGCAGAATATTACGTTGCATTTTGTGCTTTAGGTTTATACCATGAGGACGGTGAGAAGCGTGTTGAAGATTTTATTACAAACCATAAAGAACATCATAAGGCGGTTACTGCCTATTTCGAATTAGGTAATTTTTACTTCAAAGAAAAAAAGTATAAAAAGGCCGCTGAGTATTACGGGAAAGTCAATCTGGCCCTTATCACAGAAAATCAACGCCAGGAGACAAGGTATAAACTTGGTTATTCTCATTTTGCGGAGCGTAACTTTGAAGATGCCATAACCTATTTTAATGTATTGAAACGCCAAAATGGTGAATACATGGCTGCCTCCAACTACTATGCTGGTTATATTGAGTATGAGCTAAAACAATATGATAAAGCCATTATAGACCTTGAAAAAGCATCTCAAAATGAGGCCTATGCCAGTGTTGCACCAACTTTGTTAGCCAACTTATACTACAAGCAGAATCGTTATGATGACCTGATTGGTTTTGGAACCAAAGTCATTAACAAGTCAGAGGCGAATGCAAATCATAAAGATCTTTATTTGCTTTTAGGCGATGCTTACTTAATGAAAAATGATTTTGCCAATGCTTCTCAATACTATCATAAATATGAATCTGCAAATTCAAACCCTGCTAATGAAGTTAGATATCGTATTGGGTATACTTATTATAAAGAAGGGGATTACGATGAAGCCATTGATCATTTAAAAAGGGCAGCTACCGAAAAGGACAGTATTGGAGTTTATGCATCATACTATCTAGGTGTAATGTATTTGAAGCAGGGTAATAAACTATATGCAGTTACAGCGTTTGACAATGCTAGGAATAATAAAATAAACGAAGCATTAAGAAAAGAAGGAGCCTATCAGTATGCTAAAGTCACTTATGACCTTGGTAAGTCTGAAGAAGCAGTTAATGCATTCGAATATTATAAAACCCAATACCCAAAAGGGGAGCACATTGTTGAAATTAATGACTTGCTTTCCGAAGCCTACTTTAATTCCAATAATTATGATTTGGCCATTAATCATATTGAAGGGATGGGCAGTCTGACCAGAAGCCAACAAATGGTTTATCAAAAGGCCACCTTTTATAAAGGCTCTGAGCTTTTTAATAAGGGTGACTACAGACAGGCTATAGATTATTTTAAGAAATCGCTGAAATACCCTTTAGACCTGCAATACTCAGGATTGGCTAATTTATGGTCTGCCGAGGCTTATTCCGTAGGAAGGAGGTATGATGAAGCATTTCCTTATTACAGGGCTATTTTAGGCAATTCCCAATTAATCAGCACCAACACTGGCTTAAGGGCAAGATATGGAATTGGTTATGCCTATTATAATACTAAAGAATACGATAAGGCATTAATCCATTTTAAAGAGTATGTAAATGGTGTGGAGAAGCAATCAGATAAAATGTATTATGATGATGCCCTGCTTAGACTGGCCGATTGCTATTATGTGAGCAAATCTTATGACAACGCACTTAGTTTTTATGCTAAAGCTATCCAATTTAATAGAGCGGACAATGACTATGCCTTATATCAAACTGGTTTGATAAATGGTATTGAAGGTAATGTTAATGCAGCGGCTAAAGCTTTTGATGGTGTGATTGCCATTCCAAGATCAAGATATTTTGATGATGCACTTTTTCAAAAGGGGCAGTTATTCTTAGAAAAAGGGGATTATGAAGCTGCAATTAAAGGGTTTGACAGACTAATAGCACAAAAGCCTAATAGTAGGTTAATACCCTATGCCTATTCTAAAAGAGCCTCTGGTAACTACAACCTACAGCAGTATGAAAAGAGTATAAAGGATTATCAAACCATTCTTAATGAATATCCAACTCATAGTGTCGCAGGTGAGGTGCTTCTGCCACTACAGGAGGTACTTAATATCGTTGGTAGAGGTGGTGAGTTTGATCAGCAACTTGCTGCCTACAAATCGGCTAATCCGGAAAAAAGTGGCTTGGAAGCAGTAGAATATGAATCTGCGAAAAACCAGTACTTCAACCTGAACTATAAAAAAGCCATTGAAAGGTTGCAGGCATTTATAAAAACCTATCCTGAAGACCTCAGGGTTACGGAAGCATCTTATTATATAGCTGAGTCTTATTATAGGTTACGTGACTTCGAACCAGCGCTTGAAGTTTATAATGAACTAGTCACTAATACTTCTTATGAGCAGTACAATAGAATAGTAGGTAGAATAGCTGAGATAGAGTATTTGAGTGGTCGATATGATAATGCTATTTATTTCTTCTATCAGTTGGCTGATATTTCCTCAACCAAAAAGGAGCAATACAATGCATGGGCAGGCCTAATGGAATCCTATTATCTCAAAGGAACATACGACTCGGTTGATAGGTATGCGGAAATTATTCTTGAAAAGGGGAATGTTCATATCAGCTCTCAAAATAAGGCCTCACTTTACTTAGGGAAAGCTGATTTTGCTAGAGGAAATTATGAGCAAGCTCAGGATGAGTTTTTGACTACATTAAATACTGCCAGGGATGAGTACGGAGCTGAAGCGCAATATCTTTTGGGACTCATTTATTATAATACTAAAGAGTATCAAAAATCCATTGAAGCACTTATTGCCTTAAATAATAATTTCAATGCCTATACCGAATGGGTAGGTAAGGGGTACATGCTACTCGCAGAAGATTACCTTGCACTCGGGGATATTTTCCAGGCGAAGGGTACTTTAAAATCTATAGTTGAAAACTTCCCATTAGAGTTTTATAAAACTAAGGCAAAGCAAAAACTAGCCGAAATAGACAAAATGGTTAGTGAAGAAAACTCAGCAACAACTAATTCATCAGATAGTTTGATAAATGATAATTAACTGTTTGATTAATAATGAATTATAAAATGAATATAGAAAATATCTATCACCGAATTTCATTGAAAACAGCCCTGTTTTTAGTTTTTACCCTTCTCAGCACTGGTTTGTTTGCTCAGGAAGAATGGGAGAAAAATGATGGTGAGATTGAAGATGTAGAAATTCAAATTGTTAAGGATAGAGAAATAACGCTGCCTAAAGCTAACCGTAATTTTGAAAAAATACCGCCCTCTAGTATAGTTAGAACTCAACCTAATTTGGAGTATTTTTTCAGCAATTTGAACTTGCCGCTACCGGCATTAAATATTCGGGTTAGGCCATTAAGAATGAAAGATGAACCATTAAATAAGTTGTATGGTAATTATGTGAAAGCAGGTTTTGGCAACTACGCTACACCTTACCTGGAGGGTTATTTTTCAAACAAGAGAGACAACCAAATGATGTACGGTGCTCATTTTAATTTCCTTGATTCCAGAAATGGGCCAGTTGATGGCAAGAACTCTGGATCGGGGGTTATGAATGGAAATGTTTTCGGTAAATATTTCGGTAGTAAGGTTACGGCCAGTGGTGAAGTAGGTTTTGACAGAAGGCGATATAACTTTTATGGATACCCTGAAAATCAAGAAGTTGATGCAGATACATTAAAGCAAAATTTCAGTGTTATGCATATTCAGGGATATCTCGAAAACACTCAGGCTGATGCCAAGTTGAGTTACCTCGCGGGTTTTCAGTTTGATTATTTGACTGATAACTACGAAGCCAAGGAAAGTGAATTTCAGATAGATCTTAATACTGGTTTTGATATAGGTGGAACAACCAAAGCAGAGATAAAAAGTGATTTAGATATTATCTCGCAGAAAGATGTGCTTCTGGACGTTAAAACCAGAAACATTTTCCGGGTTAATCCAACATTAACTTTTGAATATGGTGGGTTTTTGATCAATGCAGGATTCAAGGCCATTTATGAGAATGATACTTTAGGAGATTCTGATGAAGTGCATTTTTATCCGGTAGCTAAAGCAAGATATCAGCTACGATCAGGGTTCACAGTATTTGCTGGTATTGATGGCGATATTGAAAAGCTCACATTAAGAAAGATGACTAATGAGAACCCTTTTCTAATGCCAAACGCCCAGGCCTTTAATACCAATAAAACCTTTCAGCTTTATGGCGGCATAGAGGGTAGTTTGAGTAGTAAAATGGGTTTCAGGTCAGGTATCAGTGTTAGTACTTATAAAAACATGTATTACTTTCTAAACAGCCCGCTTGATAAATCAAAGTTTATGGTTGTTTATGATCAGGGGAGTACTTCATTGGTAAATATCTATGGAGAATTAAGTTACAATAGAAACGAGGCCTTAAGGTTTATTCTTCGTGGAGATTATTGGGGATATGATACGGATGAAATACAAGAGGCTTACCACAGGCCTAATTATAAAGTGTCAGCAATTTCTACTTACAAGCTTTATGACAAATTCAGGTTTGAAGCAGAGGCATATATGCTTGGTGGAATAAAAGCTTTTGATTTTAATACTGGCGAAGATATTGATCTGGATGCGGCACTTGACCTAAACCTTAAGGCGGAATATCTTTTTTCTAAACAATTCTCGGCTTTTATCAGATTAAACAACTTATTATCAAACGAATACGAGGTTTTATATAATTACCCATCCAGAGGTTTGCAGGTGCTGGCAGGTGTAACATATAGCTTTTAATGGCCATTAATAGGGTTATTGTTATAAATTCCTATATTGTAATGCGCTTAATGTAAGTTCCTTAGATTTTGCACAGTCGAAAATTCGATTATTTTTGTATTAACTTACTTAACCAACAACCTTAAAGCATATATAATGGCTAAGAAAAAAGATGATGAAATAGAAGATAACAACGACTTCAATGATGATAACCAAAATGATTTTAATGAAGCAGATGATAGTTTTGGTTTACCCGATGTCGATTATCAACCGTTAGACGAAACCGCAGAGGAAGATACTTCTAGTTCATCTGATGACAGCACATCTTCCTATTCAGACGATTCTTCATCAAGCTATTCTGATGATACTGATTCTTCTGATGATACTGAAAGTGACAGTTACTCTTCTGACTATCAAGATACTTATGCTCAGGAAAATGAGCAGGAATCAACTAATGAGTATGTACCAGGAAGCTATACCCCTCCGCAAGAGGAGAGTTCTAACACTGGTAAAATTGTAGCCATTGTATTGATTCTGGCAGTGCTTGGAGTGGGAGGATGGTATTTCTTTATTCACAAACCTGCCCAGGAAAAGGAACAGGCAAGAATAGAAAAACTTAAGCAAGAGGAAGCAGCAAAACGGTTAGCTTCTGAGAAAAAAGCGGAAGAGGAAAGATTAGCACAGGAAGCTGCAGATAGAGAGGCAGCTAGGTTAGCCGCTGAAGAAGCCGCCAAACCAAAAATTGGAACCGTTGAAACAATTACGGCAAGAACCGGACGTTACTACGTTGTTATCGCTAGCGATATTGACGGGGATTTGGCGATGGATTTTGCTAACAAATTAACCAAAACAGGTGTGAGTATTCAGATAATACCACCCTATGGAACAAGTAAATTTCATAGAATTACCGTTGATAACCTTGATACTTGGGCTGCTGCTGAAAACAGAGCCAATGAGTTAAAGAGTGAATATGGCGAGGACGTTTGGGTAATCAAATACTAACTATGATATTAACACAAATACAGACCGCAGTGGATACAGCCTCTGCGGCCACTTCTCCTGACTCTGTAAGAATTATAGACCTCCTCTTTCAAGGAGGTTTTATGATGGTGCCTATAGCACTTCTTTCAGTAGCAGCTGTATATATTTTTATTGAGCGTGTACTTACTATCAAGAAAGCAGCAATGCCTTCAGAGGGTTTTATGAACCAGATTAGATCTTTAGTCGAAAAAGGTGATATCAATGGCGCTAAAATGCTTTGCCATCAGGAAGATTCTTCAATCGCCAGAATGATTGAAAAAGGTGTAAGCAGAATAGGAAGCCCATTAAAAAACATTGAAGTGTCAATAGAGAATGTAGGTAAAATTGAAATTTTTAAATTAGAGAAGAATCTTTCTCTTTTAGCTACTATTTCAGGATCAGCTCCTATGCTCGGCTTCTTAGGAACTGTAATAGGTATGATTCAGGCATTTATTGCCATTGCCCAGGAAGAAGGCTCAGTGAGCCCTAAATTGCTTTCTGAAGGTATTTATACAGCTATGATTACCACGGCAGCAGGGTTGTTTGTCGGTATTATCGCCTATCTGGGTTACAATTACCTTGTTACCAGGGTTCAGAAGATTGTCCATAAGATGGAATATAGTTCTGTTGAGTTTATTGATCTCCTTCAAGAACCAAAAAACTAAAGTCAGGTGTCTTTAAAGTCAAAACATAATGTAGAGCCGATGTTTAGTATGGCTTCAATGACAGATATCATATTTCTGTTATTGGTGTTTTTCATGCTTACATCTTCGTTTATAACGCCATCAGGTTTGCCTGTTAATTTACCCACAAGTAAGTCTTCTACGGTAGAAATGCAGAAAGTTTCTGTGACTATAACCAAAGAGCTGGATTATTACGTTAATGATAAAAAGGTTTCTAAAGGCCGTCTGGAAGGCGAGCTAAGAAGTAAGTTGATTGGAAAAGAGGGTGTGGTAGTACTTCATATAGATAGTAGCGTACCAACAGAACACCTGGTATTTGTGGCTGATTTAGCCACTTCATTGGAAGCTAAGGTGTCTATTGCAACAAAACCTAAGTAAATGACTGAGGAACAAAACGATAAGAAAAACAGAAGAACTGCTGCCATAGCATCGGTGACTCTGCATGCCTTATTGCTAGTTGCTTTTTTATTTATGCTTGCATGGAAAGAGCCTGATCCTCCACTTCCTGAATATGGTATTGAACTAAATTTTGGATTGGATAATGTAGGCTCCGGTGAGGAGCAGCCAGAGGTTGAAGCCAATGACAGTCAATCTCAAGAAGAAGCTGCCGAAAATGAATTGCCTGAAGAAACAGTAGAGTCAACTGATGATACTCAAACAGAAGAGGTGAATGAAGTGGCTGAACCAGTGGTGGAAGAAACTACTGTAAACGAACAGGCTTCACCAGATGTAGTAGCCAAAGAAGTGGTGAAAGAAGAAGTAAAGCCCGTAAAAGAAACCCCAAAAGAAGTTAAAAAGGAAACAACAAAGCCAGTTGAAAAAACTGAAGTCACAAAGCCGGAAGATGGAGCAAAAGGTAAAGACGGAGAGGCGACTGAACAAAAGGCGGCCAATCATGGCGATAATACTAACAAAGTAGGTGATAAGGGCCACGAAGAAGGAACCTTGGATTCCAGAGCATTATATGGTCAGCCTGGGGGAGGTGGCGGACCAGCGTTGCAAATAATTGGATGGATATGGGACGAGGTGCCTAATAAAAAAGATAAAAGCTCTGAGAATGGAATTGTAGTAATAGATTTTTTAATTGATCAAGATGGTTATGTTATGAAAACTACCATAAGAAATAGTAGTGTTTCAATGGCCATCGCTAAATTTTATGAGGATCAATTGAGGGATATAACATTCAGTAAGACAAATGATGGAGTTGTATCATCAGCAACTACAAAAGGCTCAGTAACCTTTGTGATCAAATCAAAATAATCTATTCCTCCTACGTTTTATGACGAATATTGATTTAGAATATGAGAACACTGTCAAGTTCTTATTCTCACAATTGCCAATGTTCCAAAGAGATGGTGCCAGTGCTTATAAAAAAGACCTGACCAATACCCTTAAACTATGCCAGTTTTTAGGAAACCCTGAACATCAATTTAAATCTGTGCATGTAGCCGGCACCAATGGCAAGGGCAGTTCTTCACACTATTTAGCGGCTATCATGCAAAAGGCAGGCTATAAAACGGGTCTTTATACCTCTCCACATTTAAAATCTTTTACAGAACGGATAAAAATCAACGGAGTAGAGATTACTAAAGAGGCTGTGGTTGAATTCGTGGATTTGATAAAGCCTTTAATAGAGGAGATCAAGCCTTCCTTTTTTGAGATTACGGTAGCCATGTGTTTTCATTATTTCGCAAAAGAGCAGGTTGATATTGCCATTATAGAAGTTGGTATGGGTGGCAGGTTGGATTCAACCAATGTCATCATTCCTGAGGTTTCGCTCATTACTAACATTAGCAATGATCATCAGCAATGGCTTGGGAATGATATAACAACGATAGCCGGGGAAAAAGCTGGCATCATCAAGGAGAATATTCCAGTTGTGATAAGTGAGCGCCAGCCTGAAATTGAAGGTGTTTTTGTTAAAAGGGCAAAGCAGCTAAATTCATACCTCTATTTCGCTGAAGATTATGTTCAAGTAGGCACCAACGAAGGGTTAGTCATTAGAACTGACAATATGGAGGTTAATGTTCATCATGTTCAAGAGGCTGCATATCAACAAAGGAATTTGAAAGGAGTGATTAAAGTTGTTGAGATTCTGAGAGATAGAGGGTTTGATGTGAATGAGAGTGCGATTGTTGCAGGAGTGGAAGAAGCTTTTGCAATAACAGGCCTAAAAGGACGCTGGCAAAAACTAGGATCAAAACCATTGAAATATTGTGATGTAGGACATAATGAGGCTGGACTTAGATATGTGATTAACCAAATCAAAAATTACACATTTGATAAGCTTCATATTGTTATCGGTGTAGTCAATGATAAAGAGCTCACCTCAGTTATGCAGCTACTACCTAAAGAGGCTCAGTATTACTTCTGCCAGGCTGATATACCCAGAGCATTACCTGCATCCAAACTACAGCAAGTAGCCAGTGAATATGACCTGATTGGTTATTGTATTCCCAATGTTAATAAAGCCATTGAGGTAGCTGAAAATAATGCCTCAGAAAATGATTTCATTTTTATAGGAGGCAGTAACTTTGTGGTTGCAGAAATTGAAGGTCTATAAAATTTAATCCTGAATGAGTAGAGGAAAGCTAAAGCGTTTTGCTGAGATAGCAGAGCGAGCTAACGTTATTGAGCCAAGTAAAGCAATCTATGAGCATGTAAAAGGTAATTGGCACAAAGATGTGTTTATAAACGACAATCCTATTACACTGGAGCTTGCTTGTGGTAGAGGCGAATATACTATTGGTTTAGGAAGACTTTTTCCTAATAACAACCACATTGGCATTGATATTAAAGGAGACAGGATATGGAAGGGCAGTGCCATAGCTGAAGAAGAGGGGTTGGAGAATGTGGCTTTTTTAAGAACGCATTTGCTAGAACTTAATAACTTTTTCGAACCAGGAGAGGTCAATGAAATATGGATAACATTTCCTGACCCAAGGCCAAGGGATAGGGATGAAAAACGAAGGGTCACTCATTCGAGATTTTTAGATATCTACAAATCAATAATTTCAAAAAATGGCATAGTTAGACTCAAAACTGATAACACAGGCTTGTTTGACTATACACTGGAAGTATTAAAGTCGCGAGAGGATATCAAAGATTT
The DNA here is from genome assembly GCF_040218215.1 of Fulvivirga sp. NCBI lineage: Bacteria > Pseudomonadati > Bacteroidota > Cytophagia > Cytophagales > Fulvivirgaceae > Fulvivirga > Fulvivirga sp. Next base: position 29,612 of record NZ_JAVJQL010000006.1, on the reverse strand, counting down.
ACATTTTACTCATGATCTATATCATTCTGAATATGTAAGTGAATGCCATGATATAAGGACAAGGTATGAGCAAAAGTTTAGTGCTGAAGGTCATGATATCAAATACTTAAGATTTGCATTTTTATGACCTTCAACTAATTGGTGCTAGAGGCTAAACAGTGCTCCGAACATAATACTTCCAAAGAAGATCATTATATAAAAAACCAAAACTATCGCCAGCAGAATGCCCATGAATTTGTAATGGGATTTTAAATATTTAAATGCGTACTCCACTTCCTGCTCAGACTTCGTAACAATGCCAATTTTCATGTGCGATGAGAATTTATACAAATAGTAAATTGGGAAAAAGTAAATTGCTGCTATAACAAGATAAATTACAGTAGCAAAACCTTTTGAAATGGGCATTGACGAACCAGTGGGAAGGTTGCTCATCACAGAACCAATAAATAATGCTATCAGTACCATCAGTGCTACAAAAACAAAACCCACAATGGAAATGAACATTGTCCATTTTCTGGTCTCGTTAAGATTCTTTAAGGATTGATCAGTAAGTTTTACACCTTCATTTGATTCGTACGATTCCATCATCTATAGTTTAAGGTTGAAAAAAATGTTACACCGGAAGTAAAAATAAAATTATTGACTGCATTTCCTCTCATTTTAATTTTAAATTTGCACTGCCCGTAAGGCTTGACCGTGTTTTTTAAACCTAACATTAAAAACAATACCGAGTGAGCCTTTTTCCAAAACAAGGCCTCATCTTGTATCGGCTTAGCCGATACGGGACCTCGTCAGCCAACTGGCTGTCAGGATAACAGTGGACTGTTGCGGTTGTTTAGGCAGCTCAAATCCTGTCGAATCAGGGGTTTAAAACAACCTTTTGACGCCTTACGGGTTATTTTTGGACTATTAATTTTGACAATTGAGATTTTAGGTGCAGATTGTTAAAATAGTAATATATTTGAAGTTAAGTTCTTTGTGATAATCTTATCAAGAAAGGCAGAGGGAAATGGCCCTATGAAGCCTTGGCAACCATGTCATTAAACTGGCAAAGGTGCTAATTCCACCCTTACACGTTGTGTTAAGGAAAGATAAGTCAGTATAAGCCTTCATTATTATAAAAATATTATGAGCTCTTCTGACCTATCAGAAGAGCTTTTTTTTTGTTTACTTTTTAGATTTTATGACTTTAAAACATCAATCATATTTAAAGCTAAGCGGCCTTGAGCCGCTGCTCGTTACCCCTGAAACCAATTTTGTGAATATTGGCGAGCGCACCAATGTCACAGGCTCAAAGAAGTTTTTAAACCTGATAAAGGAGGGTGACTATGACACAGCACTTGAAATTGCCCGCGAACAGGTAGAAGGTGGTGCTCAGATCATTGATATAAATATGGATGAAGGTATGCTTGATGGCGAGCATGCCATGGTCACTTTCCTTAACCTTATAGCTTCTGAGCCCGACATAGCCAGGGTGCCGATAATGATAGACTCTTCTAAATGGCACATTATTGAAGCTGGTTTAAAATGCATTCAGGGTAAAGGAGTAGTAAATTCCATCAGCTTAAAATCTGGAGAAGCCGAATTTATTGAGCAGGCTAAAAAGGTCAAAAGGTATGGTGCTGCCGTAGTGGTGATGGCTTTTGATGAAGATGGCCAGGCTGATACTTATCAGCGAAGGATAGACATTTGTAAAAGGTCATATGATATTTTGGTGAATCAGGTGAAATTTCCCGCTCACGATATCATTTTTGATCCTAACATTTTTCCTGTGGCTACAGGGATGGAAGAGCATCGCAAGAATGCACTGGATTTCTTTGGTGCAGCAAAGTGGATCAGGGAAAATTTACCAGGGGCACATGTTAGTGGGGGTGTGAGTAATGTGTCTTTTTCCTTTAGGGGAAATAACCCTGTTCGTGAGGCCATGCATTCTGCATTCCTGTATCATGGTATAAACCATGGTATGGATATGGGTATTGTAAACCCATCCATGCTGGAGGTCTACGATGAGATACCTAAAGACTTATTGGAGAAGGTGGAAGATGTATTGCTTGACAGAAGGGAAGATGCTACAGAAAGGCTACTTGAATTTGCTGATGGTGTCAAGGGTGGTCAAAAGAAAAAGGTCGCTGATGATGCGTGGAGAAGCGAGTCTGTGGAGTCAAGGCTGTCGCACGCTTTAATCAAAGGTATTATTGAATTCATTGATGAAGATACTGAAGAAGCCCGTGTGAAATATAACAGTCCATTGAGGGTAATAGAAGGGCCATTGATGGACGGGATGAATATCGTTGGAGACCTTTTTGGTTCAGGTAAAATGTTTTTGCCTCAGGTAGTGAAAAGTGCCAGAGTGATGAAAAAGGCTGTTGCTTATTTGGAGCCTTACATGGAGGAGGAGAAAAGAAGGAACAATACCCCCAAGGCTGGCAATAAGATTCTTTTAGCTACAGTTAAAGGAGACGTTCATGATATTGGTAAAAATATCGTGGGAGTGGTATTGGCTTGCAATAACTATGAAATCATTGACCTCGGTGTGATGGTTCCTGCTCAAAAGATCATTGATGCAGCCATAGAGCACGAGGTTATAGCGATAGGCCTTAGTGGTCTTATTACACCTTCATTAGACGAAATGGTGCATGTAGCGAAGGAAATGGAAAGGAAGCAACTCAATATTCCTTTGCTAATAGGAGGTGCAACTACGTCAAGAATTCATACTGCTGTTAAAATAGACCAAAATTATAGCGGGGCGGTTGTTCATGTATTGGATGCTTCCAGAAGTGTTCCTGTAGTAGGTGAATTAGTAAGCGGGAAAACCAGGGAAGCTTTTCATAAAAATGTGAAAAGCGAATATGAAGCCCTTAGAACGGACCATGCCTCAAAGCAGTCGGCTAAGAACTATATTTCCTTCGCCCAAGCTCAAGCCAATAAGGTAAACATAGATTGGTCAGAGTATAAGCCCACTAAACCTGCGTTAATTGGACGTAAGGTTATCGATGACTATCCTTTGGAAGAAATCAGGCCATATATTGATTGGACTCCTTTTTTCCAAACCTGGATGCTTAAAGGTAAGTACCCACAAATATTTGATAATCAAATGATTGGGAAAGAAGCAAAGAAGCTTTTTGACGATGCCAATGCGATGCTGGATGAAATTATAGCCAATAAATCACTCAAGGCTCAAGCGGTTATTGGCTTGTTTCCTGCTCATAATACCGGTGATGATGTCATAATTAATGATGAAGGCAAAGAAGTGGAATTCCACTTTCTTCGTCAACAGGGTAAAAAGGGTGCCAATTTGCCTAACATCTCACTTGCCGATTTTGTAGCGCCTAAGGATGATTATATGGGCGGATTTGCCGTGACAGCAGGCATTGGACTAGACAAGCTGGTGGAAAAATATGAAAGTGATCATGACGATTATAAAAGTATAATGGCCAAAGCTTTGGCAGATCGGTTGGCAGAGGCGCTTGCAGAGTTGATGCATGTTAGAGTTCGTAAAGAGTTTTGGGGCTATGCAAAAGGTGAGTCACTGTCTACTGAGGAGCTCATTAAGGAGAAATATCATGGCATACGTCCTGCACCGGGTTATCCGGCCTGTCCTGACCATACGGAGAAACGAATCTTATTTGATTTACTGAAGGTAGAAGAGCAGACGGAAATTGTACTTACTGAATCATATGCCATGTATCCGGGAGCAGCCGTGAGTGGGTTCTATTTTGGACACCCACAATCTACGTATTTCGGTTTGGGTAAGGTCAGCAAAGATCAAATTGAAAATTATGCTAAACGGAAAGGTATGACCATTGAAGAAATAGAGAAGTGGCTATCACCTAATCTGGCTTATTAAATACATTATTTTTTAGACTTTAGAATTATGAAGATTACAGAACAAATAGAAAAAGCGAAGAAAACATTATTCAGCTTTGAAATATTGCCCCCATTAAAAGGAGAAAATATTAAGAATCTGTTCAATCACATTGATCCTTTAATGGAGTTCAAACCTCCTTTTATTGATGTTACTTATCACAGGGAAGAATATGTATATAAAAATAGAGGTAATGGATTGTTGGAGCGTAAGTCGATTAGAAAGAGGCCTGGAACAGTAGGGATATGCGCAGCCATAAAAAACCGCTATGAAGTTGAGGCAGTACCTCATATTATCTGTGGTGGGTTTAACAAGGAAGAAACAGAGAACGCATTGATAGATTTGGACTTTTTGGGGATACAAAATGTGCTTGTACTGCAAGGTGATGCCATTAAAACAGAACCTATGTTCGTGCCAGAACCAGAAGGACATAAATATGCTTCAGAGTTATTGGGCCAGGTGAAAGACCTGAATAATGGCATCTACTTAGATGAAGAGCTTTTAAATGCATCTCCAACCGATTTCTGTATTGGTGTAGCAGGCTATCCGGAAAAGCACTATACGGCTCCCAACATGAAAAATGACCTTAAATATCTAAAGATGAAAGTAGATATGGGAGCAGATTATATAGTAACTCAAATGTTCTTTGATAATTCGAAGTACTTTGAATTTGTAGATAACTGTAGAAATGAAGGAATCAATGTGCCTATTATTCCGGGGCTTAAACCTTTAACCAGCAAAAGGCAGATATCTGTTCTTCCAAGGTTTTTTCATATTGACATTCCCGAGGCGCTGGCTGATGCTATAGAATCTTGTAAGGACAACGCTCAGGCAAAAGAAATAGGAGTGGAGTGGACTATTCAGCAGTCTAAAGAGTTAATGGCTAAAGGAGCCCCTGTATTACATTATTACTCTATGGGTAAGTCAGATCCAGTGTATAGTATTGCGAAGGCCTTGTTCTAGAATCTAGTCCCTTTTAAGGAAGATAAAGTCACCACCTTCATCACCAGCAAGGCTGATGGCACCATACTGCGGTACCTGACCAGTCTCGCTGTTGTTGATCACAGAAAACTTAAAGTTGCTGAAGACTTGTTCTGTAGATAATAACGGTGCCTGATTGTAGGCCAGATTCTTGACCAAATATTTTATAAATACACTTTGATCAGGAACGGTGGAAAGTGCTCCACTGGTCATGGCTTTACGGCTTGGTCTTTTGTACATTTCGAGCATTGCCTTACCGTTCATGCTCACAGCACGTTCTTTCAAAATACTGCCCCCGAAGCAGGCATCAGCTATTAATAAAGTATGTTTGGATTTAATTGCACGGATGTAATCCCTGATTGTTCCATTGGACAACCACTGTGACTTTGAAACCTTTGAAGCATCAGAAGGCAACCAGAATCCCTGATTGAGCTGATCGTCCCAAATCCCGTGGCCGGCATAAAATATCAGTAAATTGTCGCGCTCCTTTACTGTATTGGCTAATTTGTCAAAAGCGTCTATAAGGTTTGATCGGGTAGGGTTCTTTAAAAAGGTAATATTCTCCTTTTCAAAAGTATAGTACGTGGTAAGTGCATCTATGAGCTTTTCAGCATCATTGATGGGTTGGGCAAGTGTAGGAATACCTTCGCCAGGATAATCATTGATACCGATAACAAGCGCATAATATTTACGCTCTTTTAGAGCCTTCACAAGTTCAGTGCCTTCAAAATCATCATAAGCCACCTCAGCTACTGGCTCATTCAGGCTGCTTACAACTACTTCTTTTGACTGTTGTGTTATAGATATTTTCCCAGAAACTGCTGGTAGACATCCGCCCCAAACAGGGTTAAAACCCCAGGTGCCATCCAATTTATTGCCATCTGCGGCAAGTTTAATTTTAGGCAAACAGTGCAAACCCTTCTTATATATGAAAGCTGTGGCAGTTAATTCAACTTCACCATCTTCAAGATAGCCGTTGAAGTAGTATTTGCTGGAGTCTCTTTTTCCTATTACTTCAATAGTACCAGTCAGTGCCTTGCCATCTTCATTGATGATAACCTTAGTATCATAAACCTTTCGCCCAGCATTGAGTTCACCAGACCAAATACCTGAAAGTTGTTGTGCATTACTGGAAATAGTGACAGTTATACTAAGTACGGAAATGAGTATTTGTCTCAAATACATGCCCCAAGTTACTTAAAATCAGTAAGTTTTATGCAGTCTAGTTGATTAGATCTGTAAGCTCTTCTTTTGACAATTTGAATAAACAGATACGATCAAACCTGCCCGCTACAGAAGTGTTACCTACAACTGCCAGTCCCATATCTTCTGTCACAGTAAAGTCTGCGATCTGATAAGGATAGGTGCTACCAAGATATTTAGTGCCTAACAATTCACCCGATGTCTTGCTGTAGGCCATCAAAATAATCTGGCCACTTTTGGTATTACTACCATATAGAATGGCCTCTTGTCCGTCAATATTAATTAGGTCAAGAACAACCGGGGCATTATCAGATAGTTCAGGAAAAGCATTTCCCTCAAAATCTGTGGCACTGGTAGTCCCTGTGGTATTGAGATCTATTGATGGTATAATAAAGTTGTCTCCAAAGTTGAACCTGGATAAAGCAAAATTGCCACCATTTATTGACATACCAGAGCTAAAACCCCCATCATCCTGTTGGCCTTGTACTACACCTAAAGGTTCATCACCAAAATTTGTAAAGACCAGCGACATGGTATAATTATAGAACCCGTTAAAATAATAAACGCCTCCATTCATTCGTCCGGCAAAGAAGGGGAGCTGCCTTCCTGTTCTCGTAAAGTGAGTGATTATAGGAGCTTCTGTATCGCTTCCAGCTCCAATACCATAAGCTGCTGATTGAAGTGTTTGTCCGGTTGTGCTTATTCTGGATATTATTGAATTCTTATCCCCATTATTATAACTAAGTGCTAGTATGTTTTCACCATCTTCTGCCATATACATTGGGTAGGAGAGCCCTGTTGGGTTTATGGCAGTAATTCTAGAGCTGTCATTTACAGTAAACAATATAGCTTGCAGGCTGGTGGCATCCATGGCCATAAAGTAATAACTGTCTGCTATTTTCACCAATTGATCAACAGGTCCTACATACTGCTCATCTATGATTTGCTCTTCAATAAAATTACCTTCCTTATCAACTTTAATTAAGTTTACTCCGGTAAAGTTTGATGTTTCTATGCGTTTGCTGCTCAAAATGAGATATCCGCCATCTGTGGTTTGTTTGATATCAATGGGGATAAATGAGGCGTCAAACAGGTTATTGTCATATATTTTGAAGAACCCTTCTGAAGGATCAACGGCATCATTATCAGAAATGTCACACCCTGCGAGCACCAATAAACTCAAAAGAAAATAAAATACTTTATTCATTACCTTACAGCATTATGGCCTTCACTACTGATAAATCTTAGTGGAAACAAGGCTCCAAAATTGAAACTTAAATTATTTAATTGTACGTCATCCAGAGCATCTCCTAAACCTGATAGCTGATTTTCAGCGTACCTATTCTTTTGGTCAGCGATATTATTGAGTCCGTGCTTGTAAGACGCATCAAAGACTAACCTGATGTTCCAAAAGTCATAGGCAACGCCAACCCCACCGAGAATTCCAACTGATGATTTGATAAAAAGATCATTAGCACCAATAATCAATTGCTGATTGTCAAAGGGGCCAGCATTTCCAGAAGCATAGTCAGTCCCGGAAATTTCAATTTCCTTGTTGGCATTTGTCAAAGTGGCATAATAACCTCCAACCTGTACGAAAGGCCTGAATTTTGATCCTTTTAAAATATCGTACTTTATAATTAGTGGAAGCTCCACATAATCCAGCTTATGATTGTAATCATATTTGAGGTCAATAGAGTTGGCAGAATTTTCTGAACTTAGCCATTGGTAGGTGTTAGAGTATGAAAATGACTGCCTTCTATAGTTTGGCTGGAAGCTGAATGAAAAGCCCTGATGATAAAAAGTGATTTCCAGACCAGCCTGACCTCCGAGCTTATCCCATGAATCATAATCCTTGTCCAGATCTGATGCTGGGTAGTTAACAGGACTGAAACCATAATATTGCTGAGAGACATTTGGCTCAGTTAAATTGGCACCAGCTTTGAAACCTAACCACCACTGTGTCTTCTCAAACTTATCAGCTTCTGAAGGCTTTTTAGTATTGTATTTGTGTTTATAGAATTGGCCATGTGCAGCAAATGATAACAGCATAAATATGCTGAGACTTAGTATGGTGGACTTTTTAACCATGTCAGTAACTTACTATTAATTTTTTAGTCTGTTTTAATAAGCCTGATTCTATTTTACAAATATAAAATCCAGGTTTAATATTACTTAAATCTATTTTAACGTCATGATCACCTACCGATCTGCGCTCATCCATTAAAGTGGCAACTTGCTTACCATCAGCATTTAGCAACATAATCTTAACATTATTCTCTGTGTTAATCTTAAAGTTAATATTAACAAAATCTTTAGCAGGATTTGGATAAAGGTCATTTAAATTAAACCTATCATTAAAAAAACCTTCAGTACTGGTTATTTGCTCAACAGTTACTGGTAGAGGCTCGTAACTTCCACCTTCTTCTTTAGGTCCATCTATGAAATTTCCAAAAAGAATGTCATTTTGAATTACACTCTCATCTACTTGCATCCAGTCTTTAAGAATATTGGCATAAACCTGTCTGTAGTCATATTGCATATCAACATTCCCACGACCATTATTTAAATCCTGATTAGTACCAAATACCCCGGGTCTAACGCCTTTGCCAAACAACATCATTGGTCCCCCTGTACCGTGGTCAGTACCGAAACTACCGTTTGAATCGATTCTTCTGCCGAACTCTGATGTTGTGATGGTCAAGACTCTGTCTTCCAAGCCTCGCGCCCTTAAATCAGCCTGAAAGGCCTGCATGGCGCTACTGATATGGTAAAGTTTTGTGGCGTGAGCACCCATTGTAGGGTCGTAGCTTTCGACTTGTTCAGCATGGGTGTCAAATCCACCAATTCTTGCCAAAAACACTTTCGTCTTAACACCTTGTCCTGCACCGCCTCCATCCAAAAGTCTGGCTATCAATTGCAATTGAGAGGTGAGTGGGTTTCTTAAACTACTGACTGGCGCATTAAACGGATAGTTTTCAGGATAAGTCACACTTGAGGGGCTAGATGCATCGTAGACCTCAAACAGTCTTGCTGCATAATCTACAGATTTTTCTTCTAACCCTAATATCCAGTTAAGTTCTTTACCATACGGTGTATTATCAAGATTGGTAGGTGGTTTGCCTCTTGGGTCAATCAATTGATCGTCAAAACCTTCCAGGTCATCTACTAAATTGGCAAAAGTATCAGGTGTGCCAGCCAATGAAATGGATGTTGGAATATTGCCTTCCTGATGGAAAACAAGGGATACATCACTGCCTAACTCAATGGCCAGCGGGTCTGGGTTATCAGCATTAGGGAAGTCATCCGGATATATTTCAGGTGCAATACAACTTTGCAAATAGCGGCCCACCCAACCAGAAGAATAGTAATCATCAGGACCACCACCCATATGCCATATGTCCCTGCCTCTGAAGTGGCTGCCATTATTATTAGGGTAAGATACACCTTGTACTATGGCCATCCTTCCTCTGTCATAAAGGTCCTTAGCTCCAAGCATATCGGGGTGTAAGCCGACCTGATCTGCCAAGGGCATTGTGCTGTCTAGCGGAATATATTTTCTGACACTATTCTTTGCAGGAATGGCTATATTGGCCCTTCTGCTATAATAAAGCTCATACTGGTCAACGGGAATGATAGTATTTAAACCATCATTACCACCATGCATTTGTAGTATGATAATTACCCTATCGTTCGTGCTTGTTTCAGCTAATTTCAGAAAATGACTGTGTTCTGCCATCACCCTGATAGGAATGCTGTTGAGGGAAAACCCTGCGCCAGCAGCTAAAGGCAATTTCTTTAAAAAGGATCTTCTTTTCATAGCTTAAAACAGTTGGTTTTCTGGTGACTGCAACATGGCATTAAACAGGCGTTTCAAATATTCTCCAATCTCCAAGTAATTGGCCGAATTGGCATATAAAGATTCCCACTCTACAATGGCGATATCTACTTCAGCCTCGTAATCTGCAAAGCCAAGAAAAGACTGGAGGAAGAACCTTAAGCGTTCCTTTGTCAACTCCCCACCATCAACATCATAACTAAGATTATCGGCCATTGTAAATACATAGGCAGCAAGATCAATGACCAATTGACGGGCATCGCCTGCATTAGCAGCAAAATTGACATTTACGAAAGCGTAAGGGTCTATATAAATCCTATCTTCTGATGGATTTAAAATTTGCCTAATGAAGTTATAGCGCTGTGTTAAGTAATTAGTTGAAATCCAATTTCTATTATATACCGGAAACTGGTGGTAAGCCGAATAGCCCGCAACTTCAAATGGTTCATAGAAATTCATCCCCATGCTGTCCATAGAGCTCAAGAGCTGTCCTGTTTCGTTATAAAAACCTTCAAGGTCACCAGTGTAAGATGGTAACTCGTAGTTAAAGAAACTTAATGTGCCAAGTACCAATTCCAATGGCGATTTTATGATACCACCAAATTTATCATCTTCAATGCCGGCAACGGCTTCATAGAAGTGTTCACTGGCAAATAACTCTTCAAGTACCATTTGAACCTTATAATCATTATTGATCAGGGTTTGTGCCATTTCGGCAATGATGGTATTGTCTATTTCAGGAGTAATTTCATAATACACGTAGAAGCGATATAGCTTTCTGCATAAATGTTTTGCCGTTTCTTCTTTGGTGTATATTAACTCAATAAGTTGGCTAATCTCATCCAAAATACTTTCTTCGGTTGGTTGGCCACCATTGAGCAGAGCAGGATCAGCAGTAATCTGGGTATTATCAAATCTTGGGCTGAAGGTTTTTAGCACTACATTATTTTCATGGGCAGTTGCAATATTGCCTCCTTTAATGACACCTCGCGGCAAATTTGTGTAAGGGTCGATGTTTACAAAATCATCATCAATATCAAACCCCGTCAGTACATTAGCTGCTGCCCTTACATCTTGTTCTGTAAAATTGATATAGTCACCAGGTTCTGGTATGTCTGGCAAATTACCTTCAAGTCCACGACCAATAGTATATAACTCCAGCATTTCACGGGCATAATTCTCGTTAGGACTGCCTTTAACATTGAGGTTGCCATCCAGGAATTTGAGCATGGCGTTATCAACACTTATCTTTTTGGTGAGTTCTTTAATATTCAGAACTAAAGTATCATTTTCAGGAAGCCCTGTGTCTTCATTGACTATCTGTACATCAACATCATTTTTATCAAACGCAAATAACCTGAATAAGGCATTTTGAAAATAGGTTGCCCTACTATCATCTACCTTGGTCATTATGGTGGTGAAATAGGTGTGGTAGAAAAATACCACCTTCTCTCTGGTCTTGTATGATAATTTTGAACTATCATCCACATCAACACCAAGACATTGACCAATCATCCATTGCTTCAGGAAATCCTGCAATTCATTATCACCACTATTGGCATCGGTAACTCCAGAAATCCACTCTTGACCCGTTTCAGTATCCACTGGCAGAGGAGGGTCTGGTAAATTGTCTAAGAAAAGTGATGGTATTGCTTGCTGTGGCGTCATAGCCGCCAGCATATCGATGCTTGCTTTATTAGCACTGAAGGTTGCTCTCCTTAATAGATGAGCAGCTTTTTTCGTTCCTAACGTACCTGTAAAAGGAGCTAAAGGCATAATTTTTCTAATTAAAGCATTAAACTAAGTTTTTTTGAATGAAAAATTCAAGGAAGTAGATGAATGGTTTGTTAAATCGACCAATGAGGGATTTTTGCCTTTTATGGTACGGATAGATAGCTTTGCTTCAAACGAAGCATATGAAAATAATCGACTGCCCTCGTGATGCCATGCAGGGCATACATGAATTTATCCCAACAGAAAAGAAGATTGAATATATTAATCAATTGCTCAAAGTTGGTTTTGATACTATAGATTTTGGAAGTTTTGTGTCGCCCAAAGCCATTCCTCAATTAAAAGATACAGTTGAGGTGCTTGAAAATCTTGATCTGGACTCAACCAAATCTAAACTTTTAGCGATTGTAGCCAACACTAGAGGAGCTGAGGATGCTGTTAAACATGAAGCCATTACCTATTTGGGTTTCCCGTTCTCTATTTCTGAAACCTTTCAGCAGCGAAATACCAATAAAAGCATTGTTGAAGCCCTTAATACTTTAAATGAAATACAGGAGTTGTGTGTAAAACATAATAAGGTTTTGGTCACTTATATTTCCATGGGCTTTGGTAATCCTTATGGCGACCCTTTTGATGTTGACGTAGTGGCCAAGTTTACAGATATTATTTCTTCATTAGGCATTAGTATTATTTCACTGGCTGATACCATTGGCGTATCGAATGATGAGAATATTACCTATTTATATACTAACTTAATTAAGGCATATCCTCATGTTGAGTTTGGAGCGCATTTGCATTCTAATCCTGCCACGGCACTTGATAAAATAAAATCAGCTTATAAAGCAGGATGTAAAAGATTTGATGGAGCCATTAGAGGTTTTGGCGGTTGCCCCATGGCAAAAGATGACCTGACCGGGAACATCGCAACGGAGTTGATCGTTTCCTATTTACAAGGTCAGGGTCTTGATTTGGGAATTAATCAACTGGAAATGGATAATTCAATTATAGCATCTGGGGCTATTTTTGATCATTATCATTAATATAGAATAATATAATATTCGGCATTATTTTCGCTTATAAATGAAAATTCAAAAAGGAAGTAAAAATGTTAAAATACACATTAGCTAGTTTAATACTAGTAACATCAGCAATTACAGCGTTTAGCCAGACCGCTAAAGAGTATACCGAACAGGGCATAGCCATGTATGAGAAAAGAGAGTATATGCAGGCCATTATCAATTATAATTTGGCAATTGATAAAGATGCTAATTATGCACAGGCCTATTACATGCGTGGAAGGGTAAAAGAGGAGTTTGATGATATTCATGGTGCCATGAAGGACTTTAGTACAGCCATTGAAAAGAATAAGAAGTTTGATGAAGCTTACTTTGCAAGAGGTGTTATCAAATTTGAACTTCAGGATTATTATGGAGCAATAGCAGATTTCACTTCAAGTATTGAGATTAACCCTAATAACTTAAATGCCTATTATAAAAGAGGTCAGGCTAAACATCAGCTTGACGCTTATCAGGATGCAATTTCTGACTGTACACAAATCATAGAGCTTAATCCCAAAAGTATAGATGCATACTACTTAAGGGGGATTTTAAGATTGGAATTTGGCCAGCTTAAAGAAGGTTGCCTTGATTTAAGCAAGGCAGGTGAACTTGGTGATGTCAAAGCATATGATCTCATTCGTGAAAAGTGCAACCAGCGCGTTTTTTCAGGGGATGGAGGCTATTAAAGATTAGAGACAGACAAATTCAATGATTTTGGAAGCCAATGGATAATTTAATTCATTGGCTTTTTTTATTGAATTACAAGCTTGTACGCTGTCGCCAAGTGTCAACTCACTTAGGCCTTTGTAGTAATGTCCCGGGCCACTATTTGGGTAATTCTCAATGAGCATATTAAAAGCAGATATAGCCTCTTCATGCTTCCTGTTTTTTTGCAAGCACCAGGCCTTGCCAAAAATAGCTTCTTCACTTACAATCCTTTTATTCAAGATGCCGTCAAACTTAACAAGAGCGCTATCAAATTCATTTAGATAGAAAGCTTCCAACAGTCCTATATTAAGGTTGATGCTATCTTCATTATATCCGGTATCTAAAGATTTTAAAAAATTGACTTTAGACAATTCAGCCTGACCATCTGCCTTCATGGCTTTTGCCTTAATGAAGAATAGCTCTGCTCTTTCCTTATTGTCCTTGGTGTATTCAAGGCCTTTGTCGGCATATTGTATGGCTCGAAGTGGAAGGTTAAGATCATTGAGGCACAGTCTGGATAACTGAATGCTTGCCTTTCCAGATTTAGAACTGAAGAACTTTATTGCCCTTTGATATTCCCGTGCGGCATCTGCATAGTTATGCTGGTTTTGAAATTTCAAACCCTCTTCATAAGCATAGCTCCCTGAGTAATAGGAGAGTGCTATGGGACCACCAATGCAAAGGCATAGTAAACCAACAACAAAAAGAGCCCCATACAACTTTACCCTTTTACTATATTCATACTTTATGTTGCTATAGCTTGGTCTTGCTTCATGATAATGTGGAAATTGATGAAGTTTAAAGGGACTAGGAGTAATAATAGATCTTAATTTTTCATCATATAAGTCCTTTTTACTGCTATCTGATAAGATACGGTTGGCCTCGTTTACTCTTTTAAATACATCTTCCTTGCCAGGATTTCTATCCGGATGATATTTTTTTGCCAGCAGCCGATAGGCTTTTTTTACTTCATCGATTGAAGCGAAATTGTCTAGCCCCAACGTTCGATAGTAATTATCTATCATTTGTTAATTGCCAGTTTGAACTTCTTACCGGGTAGTGAAATTACTAACCCTTTAAATTCTAAATTTAACAGAATAGATGCGAGCTGACTCACCGACAGTGATGTTTTCCAACTCAGATTGTCGATCATCATTCCATCAACATGTTCAACAAGTGCATTGACAATTGTTAGCTCATCTTCATTAAGTTCTGAAAGATCAGGCAGCTTGTTGCCTGCCTCAGGGTTATTTGCCTCCCAATTCATGATATACTCAATATCCTTTCCTGAGTTAATTAAATGCGCCTTATTAGAGCGAATTAAATTGTTACAGCCTAAAGAAAATTCTGAGTTCACATTCCCCGGAACTGCAAACACATCCTTATTATAGCTATTGGCAATTTCAGCAGTAATCAAAGCACCACCTTTTGCAGCAGCCTCAACCACTACTATTGCATCGGCCATGCCAGCAATTATACGATTACGTGCAGGAAATTTCGGTGCATCTGGTTTAGCATCTAAGGGGTTTTCTGAAATAAGGGCACCATGCTCAATCATTTTATTTGCCGTGTCTCTATGTATGGCTGGGTATATTACGTTTACCCCGCTGGCCAATACACCAATAGTGGACAGGTTGTGTTTTAATGCTGATTTGTGAGCGTGTATGTCTATTCCATAGGCCAGGCCACTAACTATTACAGGATTATGAGGTGCTAAATGCTCAATAATATGCTCAGTAATCTCTTTACCATAAGCAGTAGCTTTTCGGGTACCAACAATAGAGACTATTTTGTTCGAATTGAGATCAGCAGCTCCTTTGTAATATAAGAGACTTGGCGCATCATTGATGTGATTTAGTCGTTTGGGGAATGCTTTGTCAGTATGCAGTAATATCTGAACGCCTTCTTTATCACATTTATTGAGTTCTACTTCAGCCCTTTTCATAGGAATATCCTTTGAAATAGAATCTGCAGTGAAAGCACCTATCCCGGGGATTTTGAGAAGCTTGCTTTTAGGCGTTTTGAAAACGGCTTCAGCCGAGCCACAATAGCTAACCAGTTGTTTTACTAGCATATGGCCAATACCCGGAATAAAATTGAGCGCTAGTTGTGCCAACCTATCCTGACCTGCCAAAACATTAAGTTTTTAAGAGATGTTCTTTTTAAGCTCTTGAAGGAAGGATTTGACCTTTGTCAATGAATCTATCATCTCCATTTTGTCTTTTACCTGATCTGAGTTGCTTCGCAGCATGTCCTTGGCACCTTGAAGGGTAAATCCTCTTTCTTTCACCAAGTGGTAGATGATCTTAACATTTTCGATATCCTCTTTGGTGAACTGCCTGTTGCCTTTGCGGTTCTTTTTTGGTTTAATGAGGTCAAACTCAGTTTCCCAAAAACGAATTAAAGAAGTAGCCACATTAAACATACCCGCCACTTCTCCAATGGCGTAATATTTCTTTTCAATGGTTTTTTCTTTGTAAGGCATATTTAGTTTTGAAGATAGGTAATTCTTCCACTTTCGTCAATGTTTACCGGCACTTCGGGAAAATCTTTTTTTGTTAACTCAATTATTTTCCTAATTACCCTTTTCTGACTATCGATTGATGGACCACCAGAACCAAGTTGTATAATAGGAGTGATGTCGGCAAACAGAAACTCACCAGTAGCATTGGTACTCACCTTTATAATAGGTGCGAGTCCATTGTCTCCTCTCAGGTTAAATCGTGCATAAGTGCAGAAATTCCCTAAACTGTAGGCAATAAAGCGTTTCTTATAAACTTCTACTGCCCGTGTTACGTGCGGCCCATGACCAAACACAACATCAGCACCGGCATCTATCACAGTATGGGCGAACTTGTAAACATCACCTCTGTTTTCACCATAGAAGTACTCGTTTTTGCGCAAGACATTTTGATAATTACTTCCTTCAGCGCCTCCATGGAATGATACAATTACAATATCAGATATTGAATCAAGATGGGTAATAATCTCTTTAGCGTTATTTAAATCATTAATACTTACAGTCCCCGTGTTGGGTGCAAAAGCTGCAAACCCATACTTCATTCCATCAATCATGAAAGTAGTGTAAGGTTGTCTTAGCTGCCCTGCGTGGTTGATTTTTAATGAATCCAGAACCTTCATCGTGTTTTTTCTTCCAGACTCACCAAAGTCACCTGCATGATTATTGGCGGTACTCATTACATCAAATCCTGCATCGACAATGTTACTCATGAGCCTTTCAGGAGATCGGAATATATAGCAAATTTTGGGATCCTTGCAGTACTTAGCATCACCGCCTTTGTCTAAAATTACACCTTCCAAATTACCGAATGTTACATCAGCATCTTTAAGTACGCCATTCACATCACTCCACAAATCTTTGCCATTATTTGCGGGCAGGTATGTGGCATCTGGGTAATTAGTGCCCATCATTATATCACCAACACCTATTATAGATACAGTGTCTTTCAGGAGTCTATAGACTTTAATCTCAACAGAATCCGGAATAACCACTACAGGTTCTTTAATTACAGAATCAATTTCTACAATGACAGTGTCCTGAATTTCTGTCTTAAGGGGTGGTTGCTGCGTTGTGGTTTTTTGTGCAACCTTACAGGAGGCGGCACTTCCAATTATAATCAGTACAAAAAATACTTTCTTCAGAATAAGGACAATAGATTCTTGTTCTGAAGACGTCAAAGATTCAGTTACTTTATGCATTAAAATTCCTGCAATTAATCTAAAGGAATGGTTTCTTGCTGAGATATCTCGATAAGTTTTTCATACTCATCATTATCAAGATCTCGCTGGAAGAAGTTTATCGGATTGATTGGCTTGTAGTTGAATAGCACCTCATAGTGTAGGTGGGGAGCTTCAGATCTGCCTGTGCTTCCTACATATCCAATTACTTGTCCTCTTTTTACACTTTCTCCACGTTCAACAATATAATTTGTTAAGTGGGCATAGCGCGTTTGATATCCATAACCATGATTTACAAACAAGACATTCCCATAAGTGCTTGAACGATAAGATGCCGTAATAATACCATCGCCAGTTGCATAAACAGGCGTACCAGTAGGAGCGGTGAAATCTAAACCTTCATGCTCACTCCAGGTTTTCAAGATAGGATGGAAGCGTCTACCAAATGTAGTATGAAGTCTCGTTAGCTCTTTATTGTTGATGGGTTGAATAGCAGGCCTCGAAGCCCACATTTTTTCTTTTTCTATTAACAGGTCAGAGATTTGATCATATGACTTGCTCTGAATGTAAAGTTTCTTTCTTAGGTTATCAATTCGCTGGTAAGTACCAATAATAAGCTCTGAGTCTTCCAATTCCTGCTCTAATAGACGCTCATATTTATTGTGACCACCAACACCACCTTCCCTTATGGTTGCGGGAATGGCGTCAGTATCAAGAATTACCCTGTAGATATTATCATCTTTAAATTGTAGCTCATCAATACTTGCATATGCATTATTGAGGTTATTATTTAAAATGTTCCATTCCAGTTTTAGTTTGCTGTTTTCAGAACGCAGGTTAGATTCTTTTACTGGGGTGAAATTTGCTCTATACACATAAATCAATCCCAGAGCCATAATAAGAGATACAGTAAGAAAGCCTGCTACGTTGAGCACCATCGCACTTCTTGAAACCTTGATGGGTTCATATTTGCAAGTCTCTGTGTCGTAGTAATACCTTATTTTCGCCATGTGCTAAAAATGTAAATTCAGTTTAAAAAATTAGTCAAAAGATTGATTTTCGCGAGACGCCAATTCAATCAGTTTACTATAGTCATGGTTATTTACTCCGTTCATTATATAATTGATGGGGTCTAATTTAACGCCATCTTTTATAATTTCATAATGAACGTGTGGGGCTGTCGATCCTCCGCTACTTCCAACTTCCCCGATAACCATTCCTCTTGTTACAACATCGCCAACTTTAAGATTTACTTTGCTCAGGTGAGCGTACTTTGTGACATAGCCAAAGCCATGATCAATTTCTATATAATTCCCATAGCCTGTTTCCAGCTCGCTATTGGTTTTTATCATTTTTACTTTGCCGTTACCCGTGGCATATACCTCAGACCCCCTGGTGGCAGCGAAGTCAATGCCTTCGTGCATTACCCGTGCTTTGTGAAATGGGTTTATTCTATTGCCAAACCCGGACACAAGTTGTGTTAGGTTTGGATTGTGGATAGGCTGAATCGTTGGAATGGCTTTTAGTAGTTCTTCATTGTTTTTGGCAAGATTCATTATCTCGTCAAATGACTGATTAACTATTCGTGCCTTTTTCTTCAGTTTATCAACGCTCCTTTTGGTATTTAAAACCAGTTTTTCATTTTGCAAACCTTCCTCCAATATATCCCTATATAAGTCTGCACCGCCACTACCAGCCTGTAATACAGTTGGTGATAAAGGTTCAGCTTCGTAAATCTTTCTGTAAATGTTATTATCCCTTTCAGTAAGGGCGGCAATCACCTGATCTACTTCTTCCATTTCAGTTTCAAGTGCGCTGTAGTGCTTTTTGAGCTCTTTGTTTTCTTTTTTCAATTGAGCTTCAACCGGGGTTTCAAAATAGGTATTGTACGCAAGCACCAGGCTGATAGCCATAACCAAAGCAACCGCTAAAAACCCAAGGAAATTAAGTGTTACGTCTGATTTTGTGACTTTTGCTCGCTCGTATCGGCAGGTTTCTGTATCGTAGTAATATTTTATTCGCGCCATTAATATTGTAAGCTAAAAACTACTATTTTTGTGCTCTTTGAATCATTAAGTTTAAAAAAGTTGCGCATATCAGTTGATTTTATACCTCTGACTAACCGCAATATATCATTTTTCTCTGAAAAATACATAAGGTTGCAAATTTATCATTTTTTTTCATAATCCATGGATTCTAAGTCAGTTAGACAAAAATTTCTAAACTTCTTCATTAACAAAAATCACCAGATAGTAGACTCGGCTCCGCTGGTAAATAAGAATGACCCCACTTTGATGTTTACCAATGCCGGTATGAATCAATTTAAGGACTTTTTTCTTGGCAATGAAGAACCCAAAAACAAGCGCGTGGCAGATACCCAGAAATGTCTGAGGGTATCAGGAAAACATAATGACCTTGAAGAGGTTGGTTTGGACACCTACCACCATACTATGTTTGAGATGCTGGGCAACTGGTCTTTTGGTGATTATTTTAAGAAAGAGGCCATTGAATGGGCCTGGGAGCTGCTTACAGTGGAGTTTAAGTTGCCTAAAGACAGGTTATACGTATCTGTTTTTGGTGGCGATGAGGGCGATAACTTAGAAGTGGATCAGGAAGCTTTTGACCTATGGGCCAACATTGTTGACAAAGACCGGATTATTTTCGGATCAAAGAAGGATAACTTCTGGGAAATGGGCGATACAGGTCCCTGTGGACCATGTTCAGAAATACACATTGACCTCAGGTCAGACCAAGAGGTGGCTGAAATTCTCGGGAAGGACCTTGTGAATAATGATCACCCTCAAGTTGTTGAGATCTGGAATTTGGTATTTATGGAGTTTAACAGACAAGCTTCAGGCAAACTGGTAAACTTACCTGCCAAACATGTAGATACCGGGATGGGCTTTGAGCGTCTTTGCATGGCTATCCAGAAAAAGAAGTCCAACTATGACACAGATGTCTTTACCCCTTTAATTGCTTGTTTGGCTGAAAAGGCCAATGTGAAATATGGTGTTAATGAGCAAACTGATATTGCCCTAAGAGTTATTTCAGACCATGTAAGGGCCATTGCATTTGCTGTAGCTGATGGTCAGTTGCCTTCAAATACAGGTGCTGGTTATGTCATCAGAAGGATATTGAGAAGAGCGGTTCGCTACGGATTTACCTTTTTGAATTTTAAAGAGCCGTTTATCTATGAACTGGTTGATATTCTGGATCAGCAAATGGGGGAGGTTTTTAATGAGTTAAGGGTGCAAAAGGACTTTGTGAAGAGAGTGATAGAGCAGGAAGAGCATGCTTTCCTTAAAACGCTTGATAAAGGATTGAAAAAGTTGGAAGGTATTAAGTCAGAACTGGCTGATGTTAAAGATAAAGTGATATCTGGTTCTTTGGCATTTGAATTATATGATACTTATGGCTTTCCTTTTGATTTAACATCTCTAATTGCAAGAGAAAATGGCCTTTATGTAGATGAAAAGGGTTTTGCTGAGGAAATGCAAAAGCAAAAGAACAGATCCAAAGCTGATGCTGTAAAAGAAACTGGCGACTGGACAGTACTTAAAAAAAAGAATAAGGTCGAATTCGTTGGTTATGATCAACTGGAAGCAGAATCTTCAATAATTCAATACAGAATCATTAAACAGAAAGGGAAAGAGGTTTATCAGATTGTATTGGATAAAACGCCTTTTTATGCTGAAAGCGGTGGTCAGGTTGGTGATAATGGTTATTTAGAATCTGATTCTGAAAGATTAAAAGTGCTTGATACAAAGAAGGAGAATGACCTGATCGTTCATTTGGTGGAGAAGTTACCCACTAATGTGGAGTCAAAGTTCACTGCGCAAGTAAATGGCAGTAAGCGTAAAATGACCATGAACAATCATACTGCCACGCATTTGCTCCACCATGCGTTAAGATCAGTATTGGGTGCGCATGTCGAGCAGAAAGGGTCTTTGGTTAATGAAAAGATATTGAGGTTTGACTTCTCACACTTCCAAAAAATGACAGACGAAGAAATTGGATCTGTTGAGAAGATGGTAAATGTTATGATCAGGGAGAATCTGCAATTGGATGAAAGAAGAAATATGCCAATTGATGAAGCTAAGAGCCTAGGGGCGATGGCTCTTTTTGGTGAAAAGTACGGAGATCAGGTACGTGTTATCAAATTTGGTGAGTCAGTAGAGCTTTGTGGTGGTACACACGTGCAAGCCACTGGTAATATTGGCTACTTCAAAATAATATCAGAAAGCTCAATTGCTGCCGGTGTAAGAAGGATAGAGGCTATTTCTGCTGATGCTGCAGAGGAGTTTATTAATGAGCAACTTCATTTATTAGATGAGGTCAAAAGCCTTTTGAAAAGTCCTGCAGATGTAAAAACTTCTATTCAACAGTTGGTTGAGGAGAAGAACCAGCTTGAAAAAGAGATATCAGCACTACACGCTGGGCAAACACAAAACCTTAAAAAGGAGATTTTAGCTTCAAAAGAAGTCAATGGAAGCATTACTAAGATTATCAAGAAGGTATCACTTCCTAATGCAGATGCATTAAAGCAATTATCATTCGAATTGAAGAATGAACTTAATAATCTGTTTCTAGTTCTGGCCGCTGACATTCAGGGCAAACCTCAGATTGCCGTTACTATAAGCGAAAACCTTGTGAAAGATAAAGGTTTAAATGCAGGTAATATTGTTAGAGAGTTGGCTAAGGAAATACAAGGTGGTGGTGGTGGTCAGCCTTTCTATGCTACGGCAGGTGGAAAAGATATTAGCGGATTGGAACGCGTAGTTGAAAAGGCACTGAATATAGTTTAGTATTGTAGGCCTAGGTAGTACTGAAAAATGAAAAAAGAGATTAGGGACAAGTATGAGGTTGTAATTGGTTTGGAAATCCATGCCCAACTATCCACGGCATCAAAAATATATTACTCAGACTCCACCGAGTTTGGAAATGCACCTAATACCAATATCAGTGCAATAGCACTTGGGCATCCCGGCACTTTGCCTATTCTAAATAAGAAGGTTGTAGAATATGCCATAAAAATGGGTTTGGCCTGCAACTGTGATATTACAAGAGAAATGATTTTTGATAGAAAGAACTATTTCTATCCAGATCTTCCAAAAGGATATCAGATAACCCAGGATAGAACGCCAATATGTGTTGGAGGTGAAATACCCATCAACCTTAAAGAAGGCGGAGAAAGGGCAATAAAACTTAATAGAATTCACATTGAAGAAGATGCGGGTAAATCGATGCATTTGGCCGGAGAGGCCGACACTTTGGTAGATTATAATAGGGCAGGCGTTCCTTTAATTGAGATTGTTACCGAGCCTGTAATCAAGGATGCCTATGAGGCGCAGACCGTGCTAAGCGAAATAAGGAAACTTGTACGTTACCTTGAAATCTGTGATGGTAATATGGAAGAAGGCTCCATGCGGTGTGATGTTAACATTTCAGTAAGAACTGTTGGCGCTAAAGAGCTAGGCAAAAAGGCCGAGGTAAAGAATCTTAATTCCATAAGAAATGTACAGAGAGCTATTGATTTTGAAACGAAGCGTCAAATAGAAGCACTTGAGGCAGGAGAGGAAATAGATTCTGAAACCCGGAATTTTGATGATGTTACCGGCATCACCACTGGAATGAGGACAAAAGAAGCTTTGAATGACTACAGGTATTTTCCTGACCCTGATTTAAGTCCGGTTCATGTTTCTGAAGAGTGGTTAAACAGCATCAAAAGTACGATGCCAGCGTTGCCTCGTGAGCTTTATCATAAGTACATCAAAGAATATGGTCTGCCAGAGTTGGATGCGCTGGTACTAACAGATACTAAGGAGCTAGCCACATATTTTGAAGAATTATCTTCAATCACAAAAAATTATAAAGCATCATCAAACTGGATGATGGGGCCTGTTAAGTCATACCTTAACGATTCATCTATTAAGATTGAAGATTTTACTTTAAGTCCGAACAGATTAGCCGAATTGATAAAACTGGTTGAAGATAATAAGGTTAGTTTTTCAGCCGCTTCACAAAAACTATTTGCAGCTTTAGTAGCTGAAGAAAGTAAATCTGCTTTACATCTGGCTGAGGAAATGAACCTGATGCAGGACAGTGATACTGATACGCTAGGGGAATTGGCCGATGCTATTGTAGCAGAATTTCCAGATAAGGTTTTGGCATATCAGAAAGGACATAAGGGACTTTTAGGTATGTTTATGGGCGAATTGATGAAACGCAGTAACGGAAAAGCTGACCCTAAGGTGGCTAACGAACTATTAAGACAGAAGCTGGGTTAAAAAACAAATAAACTGATGACGAAAGCAATGCTAAGAATTATTTTAGGTTTAGTAATTATTACAAGTTGCACCTCAGGCAATGGTTCTGTACAAGTTGAAAATGGAATCAATATTTCAGGTACAGTAGGGTTCCCTCAAACTGGTGATATCCTTATTGAGGAGTATGTAGGTAATCAGCCTCAGCCATTTGATACATTAAAGCTGGACGAGAATTATAAGTACAGCAAGAATGTCAATATTGAAAGACCTGGATATTACAGACTTAATTTTTACAATAAGCAATTTGTTAACCTGATTTTGAATGAAGATGATGTAGTGGTTAATGTTGATGGCAATGAAAGAGGCGGATTTGTAGAAATTAGCGGATCTAAGGACCATGATTTTATAGAAATGGTACAGCAAATGAATGCTGAATTCCAATCTTCACCGCAAGTAGCCGAAATCAATAATAGATTTGGATTGGCCAACAGTCAACAGGATGCAGCAGCCATAAATACCATTAGGGATGAGTATATGGAGCTTGACAGTGAGTTTAAAAAGCAGATAGCTGCTAAAATTGACTCTGCTGGAGCTTCTTTAGGGGTTATAGAAATACTAAAATCCGGAAGGTTCTTAGATAAAGACCAGTTTCAGGATACCTATCATAAAATAGCTGAAGAAGCCAAAACCGAGCTATCTAATTCTACTGTTGCCATGGACTTTGTCAATGAAGTAGAGGCCAGCAAGAACTTAGCCATTGGTATGGTTGCCCCTGATATTGCATTACCTAACCCTGATGGAGAAATAGTAGCGCTATCATCACTGAGAGGAAAATATGTATTGGTCGATTTCTGGGCCAAATGGTGCGGACCTTGCCGAAAGGAAAATCCTAATGTGGTAAAAGCTTACAATAGGTTTAACGCTAAAGGATTTGAAGTCTATGGTGTATCCCTTGACAGGAGAAGAGAAGACTGGTTGCAAGCCATAGAGCAAGATGGCTTGCACTGGACTCAAGTGTCTGATCTTAAATACTGGAACAGCGAGGCAGCCAAAACTTATAACATAAAGGCCATTCCTTTCGCCTTATTGCTAGACCCTGATGGAGTAATCATTGGCAAAAACCTAAGAGGTAGAGAGCTTGAAAGAAAGCTAGAGGAGATTTTTGGGGAGAGTTAGAGACTGTAATAGTTTTGATAGAAAAGTTGATAGAACTTAGTATACAAATTATTGGTGATCATCGTGGTAAAATGGTCAGGCTGCAGTTATAAACTAAGGGTGTAAATACAGCTTAAAGCTCATGAGAATATTATTTTTCTTCATTTTGGCACTTACTGTTGGCTATTATGGTGCTTTTGGTCAAGATGATCAGAAAATGATGAGAAGAGATGCCATTTCTAAGCTTGGCAGTTCTATTAATTATCCCAAATTACCTAACTTTTACATTGTTGATAGTGTTGTACTAATTTCAGAAAGTCAGGCTTCGAAACATGGTTTTTTTAAAAAATCGAAGCATGTTTCATTAGTGGCTAGCTCAAAGGAAAGACATATTTGGTATTTTGAAACCAAAATGATCTTCATTTACAATGATGTTCAGCTTGATTGTACCACAATAATGGATTTGACTTCTTACAAACATTTAAAAGTAAAAACTCTTTCCTCAGATCGATTGAGAAGAAAGTATGGTTTAACAAGTGAAAAAGGTGCTTTTTTCATTGTATGTAAAGAATAACCTCCGCTGGTACTCGTTACAAACGAGCGCTAGTTCAGTATTTTAATTTTCCCCGGCCTTGTTTCGTGTCCTCATGAAACATTTAAAATAACCAAGGAATGGTAAGTAAAGACACTTACCATTGGCTATAATTTACGATCATTTTTAAGCTATATTCTGAACCTCACAATATAGTCATGCGTTATTTATCGCATGACAAGAAGCTTACTGTCCACCTTGCTTTTTATCACCTTGCTTTCAGCTCCTGCCTTATCACAGAAGACAGATTCTCTTATTAGAAAAAGTATATTTTTTGGTGGTGGTAGTTATTACGTAGATGAGTACCAGAGCATTGAGCTTCAGGATTTTATTCTAAATGTTGAAAAACTGGAGAATTACGAGATCGTTCTATTTAGCCATACCGACAATATAGGAGGGAAGGAGTATAACGAATGGCTCTCTTTTATGCGAAGCACGGCAGTGCAGGAC
Source organism: Fulvivirga sp. (assembly GCF_040218215.1). Classification (NCBI taxonomy): domain Bacteria; kingdom Pseudomonadati; phylum Bacteroidota; class Cytophagia; order Cytophagales; family Fulvivirgaceae; genus Fulvivirga; species Fulvivirga sp. The sequence continues at coordinate 4,066 of NZ_JAVJQL010000006.1, read as the reverse complement.
AAGTTAATAGAAATAGGAATTGCCGAGGAGATGATGGAGATCAAAAACTTCGGAATGAATAATCCTTTGTACCGCAACAGCTCCTATAATGGTAGGCACATGAATAGACGCGTTGACGTCATCCTTGTGCCCATAGTGTTTTAATTACTTTGTGGTCTGGCCTTCGTACATGTCAGTAAAAACCTTATCTATAGGCTCCCAGAGCTCAATTTTATTTCCTTCAGGATCAATGATATGAACAAACTTTCCATATTCGTAGGTTTCAATTTCATCTAACACAGTTACCCCATTCTTTTTAAAATCTGCCACCAACCCTTCTAAGTTTTCAACTCTGTAGTTGATCATAAACTCTTTCTGTGAAGGCTCAAAGTATTTTGTTTTGACATCAAAAGGACTCCACTGAAGGTATCCTTTAGAATCCGGGTTGTCTGAATCTCTGAATTCAAACAGTGATCCATATTCGTTAGTCAAAAGACCTAAATTCTTACTGTACCATTCTTTCATTTTTGCAGGATCTTCTGCTTTAAAGAATATCCCACCAATACCCGTTACTTTTTTACTCATGATCTTGAAGTTTTAAATTGGAAATATGATGCTGATAAAATTGAGATAATAAGACCTATGACAAACACTGTGATAAACATTATTGCGAATTGCATGCCTACACTGTCCCACATAGCCATATCAGCCTGAAATTGTGTCTGAGCCGCTTCAAATTCTTGTACACTCAGTGAAGCCTTCATCTTTTCTAACTGGTAAGCACCGTAGTTATCAAGAAAATCAGGATAAAGCCACTTGTAGTAAATGATACTGTAGATGCCGAATGCAATAGAAGGAAACGCTGATATGGCCGATCCAATGCCCAGATATTTCATGAATGAGCTCTTGCCTTGTTTAATATGATATTCCCTGATGCCTAGAAATACAAAAACCAGGCATAGCATGATACCACCATACCCGAGTAATTCATCGCGGTCAAAGTCAATACCCTCAGGAAGTCCGAAAATCAAATAAGCCACTACCTGGATACCCATTATAATAGCTATAGATCTTAATCCATTTTTAACGATAATGTTTTTCATAGTTTTTTTATTCAAATGAAGTGATTTAGCCCAGAACACGGCTCATACTTTAGTATGAAATGTTCAAATTCAGCCTTTTGTACTACTACTTTATAATTCCATATTCCTTTGCTTTTTTAATAGCCTCAGTTCTGCGTTTAGCCTCCAACTTGGAAAGCAGATTAGACACATGGGTTTTTACTGTGCTTTCTGATACAAACAACTTATCGGCAATTTCGATATTAGAAAAGCCCTCGGCCATAACAGTCAGCACCTCCATTTCACGACTGCTAATTTGTAAAAGCTGAATTTTTCGTTCATTCGGAGCAAACTCATCTTTCAGATAGCTGGTTTTGGTTATGATGTACTTTCTAAGTACGAAGCCGAATGCTACTAAGCCAACTGCAGCTATGGCGACAAGAAACTCTGAATAATAGCTTCGATTTGAAATAGAATAATTACTCAACTCTAGCAATATCCCAAGTAAAAGGGCCAGCAGTCCGAACCGAAGAATAATCTTAAACACAGAATAATTTTTTGATCAATAAAATCAATTTTTGATAATAATAAAATATTGTAATCACTTTATGAGGTAGATATGAAAATTACTTTTAGCTTCTCGTTTTTATTAATGCTACCTTTGCAGTTCATTAATAATTATTATCTATTGACAAATTTTTCAGAATTAGGACTTTCTGCATCTTTGCTACAAGTCCTTCCTGAGCTGAATTTAATTGAACCTTCAAAAATTCAGCAGCAGGCAATACCCATCTTAATCAAAGAAAAAACACGAGATTTTATTGGATTAGCACAAACAGGTACGGGCAAAACAGCGGCATTTGGACTGCCTTTGCTAGATGCTATAAATGTTGATTTAAAAGAAACCCAAGCTTTGGTTTTGGCCCCTACACGTGAATTAGGGCAGCAGATTGCACAACAGATACAAGCGTTTTCAAAATACATGAAAGGCGTTAGAGTACAGGTTGTTTATGGTGGAGCATCTATTGTTCCACAGATGAAAGCGTTAAAAAATACACCACACATTGTTATTGCAACACCAGGTAGATTGCTCGACCTTATTAATAGAAAGGCAATTAACCTATCAGGCATCAGACATGTAGTATTTGATGAAGCTGATGAAATGTTAAACATGGGCTTCAGGGAAGATATTGATACTATCTTGTCTTTCACCCAGGGACAGAAGTCTACATGGTTGTTTTCAGCAACTATGGCTCCTGAGATCAAGCACATTGTAAACAAATACATGGATAACCCTAACGAAGTACGCATAGACAGCGGAAATGTGGTTAACCAGAATATTGAACACAAATATTTTATTGCCAGTGCCAGAGATAAAATAGAGGTGATGAAACGGATTATTGAGCTTGAGCCCGATATGCGTGGCATTGTCTTTTGCAGAACAAAGTTGGACACACAGAACCTTGCGCAGCAACTTCAGGCCAAAGGGTTGCCTGTAGACGCCATTCATGGTGATTTATCCCAGAGCCAAAGAGATCAGGTGATGAAACGTTTTAAAAACCATTCATTGGAGTTTCTGATTGCTACTGACGTTGCAGCAAGAGGTATAGATGTGAATGACCTAACACACGTGGTGCATTACAGCATGCCTGATGACTTGGAATATTATACACATAGAAGTGGTAGAACTGGCCGTGCTGGCAAAAAGGGTATTTCTATTTCCATAGTAAATAGCAGGGAGCAGAGTAAAATCAGGCACCTTGAGAAAAAACTTAAGTTAAGCTTTTCTCCTTATGTATTGCCTGAGGCCGTGCATGTTGAAAACAAGAAGCTTGTAGAATGGGCAAATAAGCTTGTGGCTACAGAAGTTGACAAAAAGGCCATCAGTGAGCATATGGAAGATGTCCATTTGATTTTGGCTCAACTGACTAAAGAGCAGATGATTGAGAAACTAGTGGCGTGGGAGATTACGGAACTGGGCATAAACAAAAACAGCAATTTTGATAGTTCTGGTGGAGGATTTGGAGACAAGGGAGATAGAAGTGACCGAGGTCGATCTTCCGATAGAGTTGAAAGCAAGAATGACCGTTATTTTGTCAACTTAGGGAACATTGATGGCATCAACAAAAGAGAATTAGCAGATTTTGTTGCAGAAACCTCTGGCTTGGATAAAAAGCTAATTGAAGGCGTAATCATAGAAGATAGAAGATCATATTTTGAATTAGAGAAAGGTCATGCAAAAACTATAAACACTGCATTTGCAGGTCTATTTGTTAATGACAGAGAGATTAGGGTAAACCTGGATAGGCCAAAGTCAGGAAATGATAGGTCTGGTAGAAGAGGAGGCAGAGATGGTCGTAGACCTTCATCATCACAAGGTGGAGGTTACAAAGGTAACTTTAAACCCAAAGGTGGTAAGGGTGGTGGCGGACGTAGAGGTGGAAGACGCTAATAGGCCAACCCCAAACAGTTAATATTTTGGTATAATACCGATAACATAAAAATAAAATACGCTTGATAGCTAAAATGAATTTATTTTAGTTACGTTTGCGACAATATTTACAAATTTTAATAATGAAAGAAGGAACAGTAAAATTTTTTAACGATTCAAAAGGATATGGTTTCGTTAAAGACTCAGAAGACAGTAAAGAATATTTCGTTCACGTATCTGGTCTAATTGACGAGGTTAGAGAAAATGACGAAGTTACTTTCGAACTTGAAGAAGGTAGAAAAGGGTTAAACGCAGTTAACGTTAAGTTAGCTTAATTTATATCTGATTAACTATTGAGAGTCTCGGCCTTTGGCTGAGACTCTTTTTTTTTGATATAATGGACAAAAATGGTTGGTAAAATCCTTGTAACTCACAGATAATCAATAGGATATGCATGGTTCATTGAAAATCGTTTCAATGAGCTTTTTTTTGTATATGAAAAGTGCAAAAAAAGATGTTGGGCTTGTGGCCATTTAGATGCTATTAAATGGTCAAAACGAAATGGAAAACAGAGATACAAGTGCAAAAACTGCGG
>NZ_JAVJQL010000010.1:0-305072 GCF_040218215.1 Fulvivirga sp. | reverse complement strand
CCATTAAGCCTCCCATTATGATGTAGATGAAAGCAATTTGATATTGTTCTTTTCCTTGCTTTTTGTTGCCTTCTGTTCGTAGCACATAAAAAACAATTGACATAATTAGAAAAAATCCACCAAATCCAAGAGTTAGTTCGGAAATAAAGTATTCAGGTGTTTGAATGTGAAAGAGTTCGTTGTTTTTGATTTCAAGTAAGTCGTTCGGGTAGTTAGTTAAGTAGATTAATACCTGAGATGAGGCTAGAAGGAGGTTCAGAGCCATCATAAAGTAGTTGTAGAAGTCTTGGGAAGTTTTAATCATGTAAATATGCTATCTGACGTCACCCAGTGACCTGTAACGTTCCTGAATAAACGCAGGTCGGCTTCGTGCGGGGTGTTGTAAGAATACTAAATGTTTCTTTGGCCACCGCAAAACCCCTACAGGAGCGGGATTAAAGCCGACTTGCGTTTATTTGTTGTTGGGCACAGTTTTTTATTTTTTCTGCGCTAATTTTAGAAGTCCACTTACGACATTTACAAAATGATTACTTCTAAAGACACTGCTTAAATATTCCCTGAACTTTTCTTCTGTATCAATAGAAATATTATCTCCTCTATCTAGTTTTTTCCCATGAAGCTCTTCAGCTATATCATTATTTAATACAATCTTAACAGGCATTAATTCCACATCATACCCAAAGGTCAAAACTTTCAGTCGATATTCAGGAACCATGTCACTTTTCAAGTAAAGGGCGTATTGAAAATCGGTTGAAAGTCCAGAGGTGATTTGTTGTACATCTCTAAGCGCCACTGTACTCAATTCAGCTAAGCCTTTTGCTGCTTTTGTGAATCCCTCAGTCATGTTTTCAACTATTCTTTCAGGATATTCAATTTTTGATTCTGAAAATTCTTTCCATTCCATATTTTAAAATTTATAAACTAGCGGTAAATGATCTATTCCCGTGCAAAGTTTGTTAGATTCAGAAATTAATAATTCTTTATTATTGGTCCTTTCTAGTACATATATTTCATCATTTTGAATTTCTTCAGCAAGCGCGCGGCTTAGTACAACTTGATCTAAATAATGAAACTCTAGGATATCATATGAGGAGCCTGAAGGTCTCTCGAAATATTTTGTTCCTGGAAAATTCTTGGTAGAATACAGTCTCCAAGTTGGATTAAAATAGGTTGACCTTGTTTTATTTCGTTTTATTTTTTTTCTACCCAAAATAGCATTGGAGGCTAGAAACCCATCAAAATCAACCATTGGTTTCTCGTAAGGATTAACATTAAAATCTCCAATAATTAGAATTTTCTCATCAATAGAATCTCCAATTTCTGTGTCAATCTCTATTCTAAAGTCTCTTATATATTCTTTTAAAGCATCCATATGCCTCCACATTTGGGAAGGCAAGTGAATTGCTATTATATGTAGTTCAGGGTCATTACATTTGAACACAGAGAAATGCGAAGATTGAAGGCTAGGTTGAATTTTAATTTGAGTATTGGATATTGTTGTAATTCTATCGCATCCTGGATTTAATGCTAGTTCATAGCCTATATTGCTTAAAAATTCTGGATCATTTTCTATAATTGATCTATCAAACTCTGCGAGAAAGAGTATATCTGGATTTTCAGTAATTAGAATTTCTTCTATTATTGAGATGTCCTTTGCAGAGTGTGTATTCCAAAATATAATCTTCATTTTTCAAATCCTGACTAATGTCAAATTTATGTACTGATAGTCAATTAGTTATGTTTTTCCGTTTCCAGTTTTTCTAGTCCTAGCCTTTCCCCAGACGTTAGCTCACGAAATTAACGGAGTTCCTTCGTGTGGGGAATTGTGCCCAACAATTGGATAAGGGACATTATGTCCCTTATATCTTTTATATCCGAATGTTAATCTAATGGATTTTTAATAAGATTCATAGATGTGCTAGCAATATGAGCACTTTTCATTTTTTAAATAAATTTCTCGTTCAAAAACAAACCCCATCCGCTTGCTAGCGGAAGGGGTTTTCGTTCTGATTAAAATACCTTATTGCTTTCTTAAATAGATATCTCCGTTGTAGTTTTTCATGGTAATCTCCGGTCCGCCACCGTTGATTTTTCCTCTTACCCAGTCGTCAAGGTACACTTTATAAGTGCCGGTTTTACTGTCATTTTTCTTTACTGGGTCAGACTTTACCATGTTCATTTCAAAACCAGAGTAAATTTCGCCTTGGTTGGTTTTCATTTTCAAGTCTCCTTTGAAACTGGCAGGGAAAGTAATGTCCACATCACCATTGTAAGTATTAAATGACATAGGAGTATCAGCAGTAACAGCCAACAGCTCTACTATCAGTTTGCCATTATAGGTATCCGCAGACACAGAACCTGATATGCCCTTGGCGGTAATCTCACCATTATAGTTTTCTAAAATCACCTCACCAGTAATGTTGTTTACATAAATGTCACCACCGTTATAAGTATCAAGGTTCAGGTTAATGTTCTTAGGCACTTCTATGGTAAGGTTTAAACCTTTGTTCCAGGAATCTGAATCTACAATCACCTGATTGTTACTTTCACGGGCTTCAAGGTCCAATGAGCCACTGGAGATTTTTTGCAGTCCATCTTTAGAGCTGCTATTCTTTGATTTCTCCTTAGATTCCATGGCCTCGTATTTTACCAGCACATCTTTTCTGTCGGTGCCCTGCACATTTATAGAGCCTCTTTTAATGTCCACTTTTAAACTGCAGCTTGCGCCAGGGTTCGATAATGGAATAACAATCTCGCCCTTATCCTGAGCAAATCCAACTACACTAGATGCCAGCATTATGAGTGTAAATGCTATTGATTTTATATTTTTCATCCTTCTATTTTTATTCGTTATTAAATGCTTATTAGTAATTACAGATTTTGAGATTTGATACCTGTTTTTTTGGTAGTGATAGTCTATTCTCAATTATTGGCTGTATGGCCTCCATACAATTAATTTTCTTTGACATAAACATCCCCATTAAAGGTTTCGAAATCCAGGTAAATGCCGCCATTGCGCACCCGCATCATGGTTTTACCGTCCAACTTGTAAGCTATGCCTTTGCCCTTGCTGGCCTTCTCCATTTTTAGCTGATTAGGCATCTGCTCCAGCGATTGTACATTGGTATAGAACTCTCCATTGAAGCTTTTGAAGCTCATATCGGCAGAAAGTCCTGACAGATAATTGGCGTTGATATCACCATTCAGGCTGTAGTAGCGCCCGTCTTTCTTGGGGTTGTTGGTAAAGTTTAAAGTCACATCACCATTGATGGTGTTGGCATAGGTAGCATCGGCCACCTTGTTGAGTGTTATAGAGCCGTTGACATTCCATGCTTTCACCTCACCAGCCACATTGCTCACGTTGATGTTGCCATCGTTAATGGTAGACACCATCAGGCTGGTATTTCGGGGTACTTTAACTTTGTAGTCAATTTTATACTTAAAATTTTCCCTACAACCATCACTTTGTCTAGACCAGTGGTAGTTCCAACCACCTCTTTCCTTGCTTCTGTCAAAGGCTTGAGTAAATGGGCAACACGGCTGAGAACCGTAAACGATAAGTGTGTCCATCAAATCAATGACACTTATCTGCACAGCTTTTTTCCCTTCTTCTAAACGGCTCTCAGATTTGGCCACAATCTTTTTATAAGCTTCTATTTGGATGGTAGCTCCATCATAACCTTCCACTTCTATATCCCCGTTGATATTGGCGATATAGAGCACATTGCTAGCGCTGGGTTTTTCAAATTTCAGCTCCTTTTTGACCGTTTCTGTATGTTGCTGCGCCTTAAGACCGCAGGCCGCAGCAAGCATAATACTGAGTGTTGTTATTGTTTTCATTTTGAGTTGTTATGTTTTAGATTAATTGTTGCATTTTAGTTTTTATGGCCTCCCGAACTTCATCAGGAGTTTGCTCTTCTTTCCAAAGTTTTTTGAAAGCATCAGGGGCCTCTTTGGCTTCCATGGCCACCATTAACTCAGCCAGTGCCAGTTGCACTAATGGCGAGTCCTGAAATTGTATGGAAGCTATGATTTCCTTTCTGACTGCTGGCATGTTGGTGTATTTCGCCAAGGCCTCAATGGCTGCCATTCGCACGTTGTTGTTTTCGTCTGTTCTTAGCGTATTAATTAGCGCAGCAGCCACTTTATCACTTGCATCTGGCATGTCAGAAGTCAGGCTTACTGCCTTTAACCGCTCGGTGGTAGATTCCTGTTCCAACATGGAGAGCATCATCATCTCTTTCATTTCCTGCACTTCGGCTGTTAAAGTGTTGATGTTGTTTGATGATGGTTTGTTAATCAAATAACCTGCTGTTAATCCAATAGCCAGAATTGCAACACTATATGCCCATTGCCACTGACTTTGGCGGATACTGTTCCACCATTCGATAATAGACAAATTAGGTTTAGCATTGATTTTTGATTTTTCAACAGCCAACATGGTGTAAAATCCTTCATCCATTGATGCGCTTGCTTCCGGTGTTCTGATAGCACCGATATTTTGCTGAATACTCAAGTCCTCGATATTAACTATGCCTTCTGCAATATATTCTTCCAATTTCAGCTGCTCCTGATCAGTCAGTGTGCCTGTGTTGAATTTATCAATCAATATTTTTGAATCTTTAGCTTCCATTATCCCATCATTTCTAGTGCCTCAAATTGTTTTTTAAGTGCCTGCATGGCCCTGAATACTTTTACTTTTATAGCACTTTCAGTGCAATCATATAACTCACCTATTTCCCTATACTTCATGTTCTTCAACTTGCTAAGCGTTAGCAATTCCCTTTTATCTTCATCAAGCATTGTCAGTGCTCTTTCCATCTGTATGAGCTGATCTTCTTTAGTGTGAATTCCAGTTTCTTCTTCTACCAGATCATGATGCTCATCTTCAATATCACTGGTGTAGTTTTTATTTTTCTTATGATGATCGGCATTTACATTTCTGGCCACATGAAACACCCATGTTTTAAACTGGCCGTCACCCCTAAAGCTGTGTTTATACTTAATCACTCTCAAAAAGACCGCTTGCACTAAATCTTCCGCTAGCATCTTATCACTATTCATATGATAGAAATAACCAAATAATGGCCGCTTATAGCGTTCGTATAACAAGCCCAAATGGTCTAATTCACCTGCCTTCACTTTCAACATTAAGGCATTGTCGCCAATACTATCCAATACTTTTTTATTCTGGGTTCGAAGGGGAAACTGTGCAACCTCAAAATGGTTACACCGATAATTTAAATATTTTTTGAATGAGTTGCTATTTATGATTGCTATAGCTGACATGGTTTTCTAAATGTGTTGATTTTTCACGGGTTGTAATTAATTATTAAAACTTCTAAGATTCCGGCTCAAGGCCGGAATGACAATTGTGACAGTTTTTCTGTCATTCCGGCCTTGAGCCGGAATCATTTTTCTAATGAGTGATAAGTCAAGAGTATTCATTTTTTGAATTCACCACTCTATAAAGAATGTGGCAACTTCAATACTCAAATAAACTATAGACCACTGGTAAAATTTCCTGAAGCAGTCCCCCATATTGCGTTAGTTTTGTTTTCGTGCATAAAATTATTGTTCTCCTGTTTCTCGTCCCATTCGTACAGTTGAAAGCTCAGGATGGTACCTATTTCGTAAAAAAAAGCACCCAGAAGATTACACTTGATGGGGTTTTGGATGAGGCCGATTGGCAGCAGGCCCAGGTGCTTACCAATTTTATGCAGCAGTTCCCCACAGACTCTTTAGAAGCTGAGTCACAAACTGAAATAAGGATAACCTATGATGATCAGTACATATACTTTTCCGGTAAGATGTATGCGCAGGAAAATGACCGTACTTATGTTACACCATCATTGAGGAGGGATTTTAGAGGAGCAGCTAATGATGCGCTGGTTTTCACCCTTGATACCTTTTTGGATAATACCAATGCCTTTCAATTTGGGGTCAACCCGTTTGGCGTTCAACGTGAAGGTTTGGTTGCCAACGGAGGAGCCGGTGGTGACGATCTGGATTTGTCCTGGGACAATAAATGGCAGGTAGAGGCAAAACAATATGAGGGTTACTGGATTGCGGAAGGAGCTATTCCTTTCAAAAGTTTAAGGTATAAAAAGGACGCCTCACAATGGAATTTTAAATTTTATAGGGTTGATAGTGAAACCGGAGAGCGTTCAGTATCTGCCCGTACTCCACAGAATTTCAGGATTTTCTCTCTGGCCTTTGTGAATAGAATGGTATTTGAAAAGCCCGTTAAAAAGTCATCAACTAATGTAGTGTTGATACCTTATGTGGCAAGCGGCATCAACAGGGATTTTGAAGACGCAGAACAGACATCTGCCCAAAGTAACCTGACAATAGGTGGAGATGCCAAAATAGGTATTGGCCCCTCTCTAAATCTGGACCTGACCATAAATCCTGACTTCTCTCAAGTGGAGGTAGATCAGCAGGTGACTAATCTTGATCGGTTTGAGATTTTCTTTCCGGAGAGGCGGCAGTTCTTTTTGGAGAATGCAGACCTTTTTTCCTCATTTGGGCACCCTTTAACAAGGCCTTTCTTTTCGAGAAGGATAGGAGTGGCCATAGACACTTCAACAGGTCAGAATGTCCAAAATAAGATCCATTTTGGTGCTCGTTTAAGTGGAAAACTAGATAATAACTGGCGTATAGGTATTTTGAACATGCAGGCCGCTAAGGAGGAAGATATTAATTTACCAGGCACTAATTATACTGTTGCAGCTGTACAAAGAAAAATCTTTGGCAGGTCAAACATAGGGGCCATTTTCGTGAACAGGCAGGTGGTGGAAGATAGCACGGGTGAGTTTTCCATAGACAAGAACAACTATTCAAGAGTGTTGGGAATTGATTATAACCTGGCCTCTATGGATGGTAAATGGAGTGGCAAGGCTTTCTATCATCAGGAGTTTGATCAGGATGGGGGCAGCGGTAATTTTTCTGAGTCTACCTATATTAATTACGATTCCAAAACATGGACTTTTAATGTGGCGCAGGTTATGGTAGGTGATACTTACGATACAGATGTGGGCTATACCCCCAGAAACAATTTCTTTCGAATTAATCCGGAGGTAGGTCGCAATTTTTTTGCTAACTCAAGCTGGGTAAATCTACATAGTGTTAGAGCAGATGCAGAGTATTTTTGGAGAGAAGGAAAGAAGACAGACCATCGCTATTCAGTGAATTATAATGTTCAGTTACAAAATACTGGTGAGTTTGGTATTTCATTAAACCAGCGCTATACCTACTTATTCGAAGCTTTTGACCCCACAAGAACTGATGGGGTTGAGCTGTCAGCAGATAATGGATTTACTTATAATTCATTTGAGTTCTTTTACAGTTCCGATTTTAGACGCAAGATTGCGTACTCTTTTAATGGATATGCAGGTGAGTATTTTAATGGCGACAGGTATAATATTTCCAGTGAAATAAATGTCCGCTTTCAGCCTTATGGGGCATTGAGCCTAACCATGAATTACAATAAGATTGAACTGCCTGACCCATATAACGATGCAGACCTTCTTTTAATAGGCCCCAGGTTTGACTTTACCATGACCAAGAAGCTGTTTTTTACAACATTCGTGCAATACAACAGCCAAATTGAGAATGTAAACATTAATGCAAGACTACAATGGCGCTTCAAGCCCGTTTCGGACATCTTCTTAGTATATACTGATAACTATGGAACTCAAGATCAGTATGGAGAAACCAGCTTCATTAAAAAGAACAGGGCACTGGTTTTTAAAATTACCTATTGGTTGAATCTATAATATTCCAATTACTAAGAATCCAAGATAAGTACCAATGGCATTACCCAATGTGCCAACAAGAATGGCCGGCAATATCAGTTCTTTGCGGTTAAATGTCTCTGCCAGCGCCATGGCAGTAGTACCGCCACCTACATTGGCCTGACTGGCTATCGCTATCATTTCCCAATCCCTGTACACTAGTCCGCCTATTAAAAGTGTAAGTAAGCCGTGAAGTAAAACGGCCACAGAAGTGAATATTAGCAGCGTTATGCCCACTTGTTGCAGTTGAATGACCGAGCTTATTTCGCAATAGGAACCAATAACCGCTAGGAATATATACACCAGGTAAAGCCCCAGTGTGTGACTTCCGTTAAGGCCTTTGATGAATTTGGTTTGTGCTAAAAGAATCCCAATGGTGGACAGTATTAGAATCGAGGGAATGCTTGGGAATAATTCGGCTATTAGTTCTGAAACATAATAAACCGCAATCCCTAAAAAGGCAAGCCACATAAATGATCGCATGTCCAGTTGATCATTATCGATTAAACTGGATTTATGTTCTCTCACCTTGACTTTTTTATCAACCCAAAAGTTTCTGAGTAGAGTTGGGATGGCAAGGGTAATTACTATCCAGATAGTAGTGACCACATTATCAACCGCTATGGTACCGGCATAGAGAATGCCTTTTTCCTGAAAGTCATATTCTAAAGCAACGGCATTGAAATTTACGCTTCCTCCGGTATAGGTGCCTGTTAGCATGCCGGCTATAGTGCTGGCATTTGCACCTAATGTGTCTTGTGGTGATACGATATACCAGGAAACTAAAATGCCCAGCGTTGTTGCCAATGAGCCAATCAGAAAAAGAATGATCATGGGTGCCCCAGCTTTTTTTAATGAAGTAAGGTTGACCTGAAGCAGTAGATAAAATATGGATATTGGCGCCAGATAAGTAAATATGCCACTATACAGATCAATACTATTGGAAGCAGAAGGTATGAGGTTAAGGTTGGCTACTATGGCTGTGAAAATAATAACGAGTAAAGCTGCACCGAATTTCTCTCCAAACTTTGTGTTCGCAGCATATACAGAAAGTATCACCATTAAACACAAAACCGCTAGTACATATATTGGATTTTCAATAAATGACATCGGGTAAAGATATTGTTTTTTTACTGAGGTTTGGCTTTTAAAACGTCAACCCTCTATAATAGAGGATTGACGAAATTAACTTTTCGAATGCTACTCATCATGCTTGGCCGGAGTAGGATATTCCGGGCGCTCCACTTTTATCTCACCTTTTTGCTCCACCATTTTCAGCACCTCTTTTACAGCTCTTTCAAGTTGTGGGTCAATGCCCGTTGATAAAGAAGCAGCATCTTGTCGCACTTCAATATCAGGAGCAATTCCAGTGTTCTCCCCAATCCATTTTTTATTGATAGGATCAAAAACTGCATTGTCAGGAGCGGTGAGGGCTCCACCGTCTACCAGCGCATAATGAACAGAAGATTTCACCAACCCGCCCCAGGTTGTCTTCCCAATTAATGGTCCAACTTTTTGTTGCCTGAAAGCCCAGGGGAAATAATCACCACCTGAACCGGCCATTTCATTTATCAACAATACTTTTGGCCCCAATATGCCTGCTGGCAGCCTAAAATGTTTGCCATTGGGAGCCTCGTTGGTAATGGCTGCCCTTAGTTCACGATTCATCAGGTCAACCATATAATCATCTAAAAGCCCACCACCATTGAAGCGTTCATCAATTACAGCTCCCAATTTGTCTTGTTGGGCAAAATAGTACCTGTTAAATGAAACAAAACCTGGGCCGCCTGTATTAGGCACCCAAACATAGGCCAGCTTTCCACCGGAAAGTTTGTCTACCATTCTGCGGTTGTCTTCCACCCACGCTCTTTGTCTTAGTGCGTATTCGCTGGTGATAGGCTCAACAGTTTCCTTCCAAGCCCCTTGAAATGCAGGGGAGGAGTTAATATGCACAACGGTTTGCACACCTGCTGTTCCATCAAGTAACTGGTAAGGGTCTTGTGAAGCGGTAAGTTCTTTGCCATTGATTCCCACTAAATAATAACCCTCTTTTACATTGATATCAGGTCTGTCGAGTGGACTTGTCAAACCAGGGTTCCAGCTTTCAGTGGTGAATATTCTTTCAATTTTCCATCTTCCCTGATCTGCCACCAGGTCAGCACCAAGAAGGCCTGCTACAGATTTTTCCACCTCTGGGTAATCACCACCAAAAACAAAACTATGCCCTACCGATAATTCACCGTTCACCTGATCCAGAATGTAAGTCAGGTCATCACGATGTTTTATAAACGGCACCAAAGGCGCATATTTTTCGTGAACCGCATTCCAGTCACGCCCGTGCATATTGTCATCATAAAAATAATCCCGCTCATAGCGCCATGCCTCTTCAAATATTTGCTTCCATTCCTCTGATCTATCCAACTTCATCTGCAAATTCACTTTTACAGGTTTACCACCTTCGGCATTAGCACCTTTGCTACCTGCTACCGTCCAGCTGTCATTGATTTGAACAAGTACTTGCTCACCATCCGCTGAAACTGACATTTGGCGCACGTTGCTGGCAAATTCTTTAGCTTCCCTTTTTTCCAGTTCAAATTTATGCACAGTATAGCCTCTGCTATTAGGAATCCTCTCGCCTATAAATACACTTCCGGAAGCACCTGCCAGGGTGAAATCATAATTTCTTACAGGCAGTGAAAGTGGCATCGTTCTACGGTCAATGTTTTCAAAATCTATGGTTACAGGCTCGGTCTTCTTTTCACCATCATCCTCTTTTTTGTCATCAGATTTCTTTTTGTCTTTAGACTTAGAATCGCTCTTATCAGCAGTAGGCTTTTCTTTTGCGGATTCCTCATCACTTTTCGGTTTGAAAGGTGATGGATCGTCTTTTCTAAGGTTGACAACATAAGCGGCATACTCGGGGTTGGCCTGCATAGAGCTGGTGTTCGCCCAACCCGAACCTAAGGCAATGTCAGTGCTGGCTAAAAAGTATAAATGACGGCTATCCCTATCCCAGGACGGAGAAACTGCATCGGCAAATACATTAGTCACTTTATGAACAGAGCCATCAGTCTTAGACCAGACCATTATTCCTCTAAACATATTATCCCCGGTCTTGGAATATGCCAACCATTGAGAATCTGGTGACCATGAAAGGCCCATATTGCCACGCTCGATATTGATGCCTGCAACATCTGCTGTTTGAATGCTGCCGGATGCTACATCCAGAACTCTAATCCTAGGCTGGTCATCTACAAAAGCGATGTATTTACCATCTGGCGACCAGGTTGGCTCCCAGGCCATTTTAGAATCTCCTATTGAAACACTTCGTGGCTGAGATAGCCCGTCCTGAGCTGCTATCATTAATTTATATCCGTTTCCTCCGGCATCAGAAAACCAGGAAATTTCACCACCATTAGGTGACCAAATAGGTGCTCTGTCGGCTGCGCCAGAGCTTTGTGTTATATTTCTAGCGTCTCCATTTTCTACCGGGACAGTAAAAATTTCACCTCTTGATTCGATTATTACCCTTTTGCCAGTGGCAGATAAAGATGCATTTCTTGCACTTTTGCTTACATCTTCCCATTTGGTTTCAGCCCATGGAAAATCCCCGGTAACTGTAATGTTTAGCTGGGTTGAAGATTTAGCGCTGATATTGAAAGTGCTTAGATAACCGTCCTGCTCAAATACCAGATTGTTGCCTTTGCCATTTAACCATTTGATATCAGAACCTTTAAAAGTAGTGAGTTGGTTAAGTGCAGAAGTTGAAGGTGAATAAGACCAGATATTTGAGGTGCCGTCCCTGTCTGATAAGAAATAGATATTGTCACCAATCCAAATTGGGTGAATATCCCTTGATTTGTCATTGGGTATTAATGTCTCCGACCAATCTGTCAAGTTGAGTACTATTAATGGTGTGTTTTGCCCACCTCTATATCCTCTAAATTCTGACTCCCACCTTGAAACCCGATCAACAACCATTTTGCTTCCATCTGGAGAATAGGCTCCATCATAACCCCATTGCTCAGTGACTTTAGTTGATGGGCCGCCATTGGCACTTACAGACCATAAGTAACCGATACCTGTAGGAGCACTGTCTCTAGATGTTGAGTAGATTATTTTACTTCCATCTGGAGACCAGCCTCTGACATTGGCCGAGCTGGGATGCCACGTAAGCCTTGTAGGTTCACCGCCCTTTATAGAAACAGTATAAACACAATTATCTCCTGATCGATTAGATGAAAAAGCAATGGTTTGTCCGTCTGGTGAAAGGTGGGGATTTGATTCTACCGCTGGTGTACTGGTGATACGCTGAGTTCTGTTATTGCTCAAGTCCGTTACCCAGACATCACCACCATAAACAAAGGCTACATGTGTATCGCTTAGGGTAGGTTCACGAAGTAGCCTGGTGCCTTGTGAGAATGATGAAATGGGTGTTCCTAAAAGTATAATACCGAGGAGAAGGCTCTTAATGGTAGTTGATAAGTTCATGATGGCGTTTGGGGGTTAAGCATTTTATGTATTGGTGAAACAGGTACGTAAAATACTTTTTTCTAAGATAGAATGCCAATGGTTATTATTTGGCTGGCATTAATTGAAATGTGTGCCGACCAGAACGGTGGTGAGAGGCAAAATTAAGCTCATGCCTAAGCGTAGGTTGGTTCTATTGATCACATTCACCTGGATAGAATTTCATAATGCCAGCATTTCTCATGTCACAGGTATTTCCATAGGTAACGCCATCACAGCCACAGACGGGGTCATAATGTTTAAAACAGGCTCCAGTAATATTTGGGTTAACTTTTCTTCTTTCTTCTAAAGTTTCTTCTAAAACAAAACATGGTTGATTCATTAGAAACTCCTTTGTTTCATTTAGTGCCTCATGACGCGCAATTACCAATATCAATTCCTCAAATATATGTCCTCTGAATTTTGCGAAAATGATATATTCTTTTTGGTCATTTTTCTCAAAATAACTTTCTGGTAGATACACTCCTTTCATATCTCCTTTAAAGCTCTGAATAACTTTTAAAAAAATGCGGCTAGAATTACTTGATGACTGGTCAGGTATGCGAACAAGTGCCACAAAATTAGATTTATCAAATTTTTCTTTTAGATGATCATTACCAAATGAATACATCGATATGGTTATCAAAATAAGAGAAAATACTAACCGAATTTTGACCATTGTAGATAAATTTTAGATTTCCGCTCTTAAAATTTAGGGTAGTGGTAACTTATAAATACTTCTGTAAATACTTTTTAAAATATTTAGCACTTGTAGCAACACTTTCCATGGAGTGGCTAGCAAAATTTCCACCCTGCTCAAGATAGTAGTACTCTAAGCCAGATTTTTTAGGATTGGGAAGTACATCAACATAGTTAATAGAGCCATTGCCTAATTCGGTATAGTCCCGGCTCACTTTGTCCATATCTTTTATGTGCCACATCACATAGCGGCCAGGGTGTTTGGCAACCAATTCTTTAGGGGTGGTCTTTGAAGCATGCATCACCCAATACATATCCATTTGTAGCTTGACAAGGTTGGCATCTGTCTCATTCAAAATGATATCATAGCCATTCTCGCCATTGTGATCTTCAAATTCAAAGCCATGGTTATGATAGGCAAAACCCAGGCCTGAGGCAGTCACCTGCTCGCCAATAATATTAAGAAGCCTGGCCATAAGTTTGAAATTGTCCATTGTCCTTTGCTCCGGAGCTATCCATGGCCAGGTGATATATGGTGAATTTAAAGCGTGGGCACCTTCAATACATAAATCCACAAATCGTTTTAATTCATCTTCAGACATATCAAGATAGGGCGAAAATCCATAATGGCCGCTTGACACAGACAGTCCAAGGTCATCAAGAATTGATTTGAATTCAGCCGACTTATAACCATAGAAAGTGCCATTTTCACTATCAAAACCATAAACCTCAAAGTCTTCATAACCCATGGCTTTTACAGCTTTTAAGGTAGCGAGAGGGTTTGTAGCCATAGCATCACGGATGGTGTAGAGCTGCAGTCCCATTTTGTACTTACTTTTCTCAGCTAGTGCAAAGCTGCGAATTGGAAGGAAGGCAGCGGCTCCAAGTAGGCTGGTTCTTTGGATAAAATCTCTTCTGTTCATAATGATGAATTTAGAACTTAACAAGTTAATTTCTAAACCCCACCAACATAGAAAGTCTCGGCACTTTCACAGTTCCTTTCACTTTCTCAATGCCTTTTTCATTAAAAGTATCGCCCTTCACCACAATGTTCCATTCACCAGGGGCATCAAATGAAATCTCTTCTTCATTGGCATTATAAATTACCAAAATATCCTTCCAACTGTCGCCATTGGCATTATCGCTAATGGTATAGGCTACTATTCCAGGCTCTGTTTCAAAGAACGCCAAATGCTTTCTTACCATTTCCCCAGTAGGCATAAAGAAGGCCGGATGGTTTTTGCGGAGTTGAATAAGGTTTTTATAATAATCAAAAACGGGCTTGCTGTTTACTTTCCAGTTCCAGTCAATTTTGTTGACGCTGTCAGGTAGGTTGTAGGAGTTGTGCTCACCACCTTTGGTTCTTAATAGCTCAGCTCCGGCATGCAAAAAGGACATCCCCTGAGAGGTGAGTACAATAGCATTGGCCAATTTATCCATGGCTATTATATCCTCTTCGCTAGTCTCAGGTTTAGATATTTTCAGCTTGTCGTAAATGGTATGGTTGTCATGACACGACACATAGGAGACTGCCTGCCATGGTTCTGTAGCCCATGCGGCATCAGAATAGTTAACGGCTTTATAGTCAATCTGCGGATGTTCGATTGAGCCTACAACACCAAACTTGATGGATTCTTCCATGCCTGCTTTGCCGCTAACAAAACCGGTATCTTTATCTTCAAATACAGATCCTTTTAATCCATCTCTAAGATCATCGCTAAAAGCACTGATCAAAGGCATTTCATAAGTGTATTTTTTCAACGCCCGGCTTGGTTCCGGAAGGGGCGAGTCTCCGGCTGTCCAACCCTCTCCATAAATAAAAATGTTAGGATTCACTTTTTTAACAGCCTCAGCAACTGCATTCATGGTTTCTATGTCATGAATACCCATCAGGTCAAAGCGGAAACCATCCAAATGGTACTCTTTTGCCCAATACAATATAGATTCGATGATGAACTTACGCATCATCGGTCGGTCTGAGGCTGTTTCATTACCACAGGCCGAGGCGTCAGACCATTTGCCATCTTCCCACTGTCGGTAATAGTAACCCGGGGCTTCCAGGTTGAAGTTCGAATTTTCTGTTCTGCCTGTATGATTATAAACCACATCCAATATCACACCAATGCCATTGTCATGAAAACCTTTGACCATTTGCTTAAACTCTTTAATGCGTACTTCTGCATTGAATGGGTCTGTGGAAAATGAACCTTCAGGCACATTGTAGTTTTGAGGATCATAGCCCCAGTTAAACTGCGGACTGTCCAGTTGATCTTCTTTGATGGAGTAGTTGTCAAAAGAAGGGAGCAGATGAACATGGGTGGCACCTAATTCGGCAATATGGTCAATACCTGTTTTTACACTTCCAGGACCATTGGTGCCTTTTTCTACCAATCCGATGAACTTGCCTGGGTGTGACGATCCGCTGCTTTTATCGATAGTAATGTCCCTAACATGCAGTTCATAAATAATGGCTTCATTAGGCTTGTCGATTGCGGGGCCTTTGTCATTATTCCAACTGTCAGGGTTGGTCTTGTTAAGGTCAACCACCATAGCTCGCATGCCATTTACACCAACGGCCTGAGCATAAATGCCAGGTGTTTCTTCCAGCCATTGTCCGTCTGCCTTTACCTGATAGGTGTAATACTGCCCATGTAAATCACCTTTTACAGTTGTCTGCCATAGGCCTTCAGCATTTCTTTCCAATGATTTTGTGGAGGTAGCCTCACCACCATCACCTTTATCATAAAACAATAGATTAACCTCTTCAGCGGCTGGCGACCATAATTTGAAGGTAGTTTCTGAATGTGAATACTCAGGCCATAGATCAGTTTCTGTTATGGATGGGTATTCCGTATATGAGTTATATTTTGGAGTTTCTTTTTTGCACGAGATAGCCATGAGTGCTAATGATAAGCATATCAATTTGATTTTCATAGAGCCGTAGATTGAATGAACTGATTAGTATTTTTAAAATTTAACACTAACGGGTTTCACATCAAAACCTTTTGTTCTTAAAAGCTGGATTAGGCTGACGTTGCCCATGAGGTAGGGTGCACCTAAGGCAATAAAAGTTGGCTTGTCACGCATTAACTTTTCTATCTTAGGGAGCCATTCCAGTGCCCTGGAATCATAATAAACAGTTTTGAAAGCCTGGCTTTCATTGGTAGCCTTAAAGGTTTCGTTCTTTACAAATTCCAGATCCTGATCTTTGACATAGGCATTGACCATATTTTGATAATCATTGATATGCTCGTAAAAATTGGTAACCGTATATTTCAACGCTTCCACCTGATCTTCAATAGGGAATTTTTTAAAGGCCTCAATTTCTTCCTGAATTGTGCCCAAAGATTCGGTCTTGAGCTTATTCTGGTGGGCAACATCATGAAGCACTTGCTCTGTGTAAACGATATTATCCTTAAGGTGAAGGGCTGCAGTGGTCGTTACTAAAATGATAGGTTGCAATCGGCTATAAAAATCATGATAGGCATGCTCTTTTACCTCCAAATCCAAAAGCATAAGCAGACGCAGTTGATTTAACTCATCATCAGTCAGATAGCTATTGATCCAGCCATTGTTTGGAATTTTTACCGCTTCAGTAAATTTCTTTTGTGTCTTCTTATCATTGTCCGTTTTAGTGACGAACACCTCGCACTTAGACATAGCTTCCTTGACAGCCGCAGGTACTTTAAATTGATCTGCCGGTAGAAAATTGACAATTCCCATCAGGTAGGAAGATTGTTCCAGCCCATTGCCAGACACTTCATAAAGGATGGATTTTTCATTTTGGCTGTATCCTCTGATGCAGCTAATGGTAAGTAGTAAGGTAAAAAGCCTGGACAACATGATTTTGTTATTGTTTTTGATGCAATATAATCATGATGATGATTAAGCTGAAATACGGAAAGATATATTTAACGCTAATGTAATTTTTTAGCTTAAATAGTAGTTTTTAACTCATTAGCTCATAGGCACTTCTGTAATACCCATTCTCGTTAACATAATCGAGAAAGGCTGCATAGAAGGGGTTCTGCCCAATGGTACCACTATCACCAATCAATACCAGCTTTTTCCTGGCTCTGGTAATGGCCACATTCATTCTTCTGGTATCTGAGAGAAAACCTATTTCACCTCTTTCATTAGAACGTACAAGACTGATATAGATAATATCACGTTCCTGGCCCTGAAATGCATCAATGGTGTTGACTACTACTTTTTTATTCAATACTTCTGGAATAGCACCTTCAGCAGCGAATCTTTCTTTCAATCTGGTAACCTGTGCCTTATATGGCGAGATGATGCCGATGTTATCCACATCCTTTAGATGATCCATGGCTTCTAAGGTTTCGATGTATTGATTAAAATGATTTTGAAGCAAATTGGCTTCCTCATCATTATAGCTACTGCGCGTCTCAGGATCTACATTTTCAAAGAATCCTGTGCCTGCAGTATCAATAAATTCAATGGGTGAGTCTCCTTGAAAAACTGTCCAATGGGCAACTGAGGCATTGGCTTTCAGTTCATTTTTATAGAAGTAATTGCTGGAGAACTGCATGATGGCTTCGTTCATACGGTATTGTTCCTTGAGCATCACATCGGCATTATTGCCATTAATGGCTTTTTCAAATAGCGTGACTTCTAATCCGGCTTTGGCCGCTTCATATGATTTAATGGTAGGGGGAAGCTGAAAATGATCACCTGCAAAAATTACCCTTCCTGATTTGAGTATTGGAATCCACGAGGCAGGTTCCAGTGCCTGTCCGGCTTCATCTATAAAGGCAGTCTTGAATTTGATGCCTTTAATATTGTAATTATTGGCCGCCACCAAAGTACAGGCTATTACCTGAGCTTTGTCAATAATGTCGTTGGTGATGTAATAGTTAAGCTGATCTGCAGCATCTTTAAGCTGATGTGCTTCGTCATATAAAAGCTTTCGTTGTTCACGTTCGGCATAGCCGAAAGACCGCTTGTATTTTTTTGCCATGCTAAAAAACTCCTCGGCCTTTTTGCGCATCCCTTTCAAGTCTTTGAAATCCGGATGGTTGGCAACTCGCGCATCCAGCGTTTTGCCGAGCATTTCTTCTGTTACCCTGGCCGGATGACCAATGCGCAGCACATTGACATCCCTGTCACTTAGCTTTTCTACCAGCAAGTCAACAGCAGCATTGCTAGGTGCACATACCAATATCTGCTTTTCAGATTTTAAGGTTTGCAGTATCGACTCAATGATTGTTGTTGTCTTTCCAGTGCCGGGAGGGCCGTGGATGATAGCTACATCATGGGCATTGAGCACCTTATTAAGTGCGTCATTTTGACTGGGGTTTAGCCCAGGAATGGTGACTGGTGTTGCATCATCAAATTGAGCCTGCTTATCACCAAGCAATATATTTTTAAGATGCTTTACTCTAAAATCTTCAGTTTTGATCAGGTTTTTGATGGTGCGCTCCATCTCACGGTAGCTGTTCTCATCAAAGAGCAACTGTACACCTAGTTTGCCATCACGTATCCAGCTGGGCTTGTCATCACTGTTGAGCGTGATCATCATGTGCGATTCACCAGCAGAATTAACAACACCGGTAATGGCCTCAGAACTTTCATCATTTCCTTGCGCATTGGAGAAGAAACTGACCAACTTTCCCGACTGGAACATGTGTGACTCACGATGCTCTGGCGGACGGGATACTCTCAAAATTGGTCGTTCACCTGCATCAAAATCAGTTTTTTCTACATGTACCGGATACCAGCAAACCCCTTGTCGCCTGCGCTCATTGTAAGAAGTGCTGGTCATTTTGAGTTTGTAATGCTCAAGGTCGGCATCCTTTTCTTTTTTGAGGAGGGTAAGAAGTTTCTTTAGTTGTTCGTCTATCTGATGCACCGTGCTGTCTTCAATAAAAAGGCGAAGATAAATAACTTATAGCGACTCAGAGAAATAATGAAATTTTTATGTGATAACAGGAATCTTATCTATCTTATGAAGTGTTTACTAAGTGTAAATTATAAAGTATGTCGAAGTTTAGTGAATTGATTAATAGTGACCAACCGGTGTTGGTCGATTTTTTTGCTACCTGGTGTGGGCCATGTAAAATGATGGCGCCCATGCTGGATCAGCTTAAAGTTGAGATAGGCGATAAGGCCAGGATAGTGAAGGTAGATGTAGATAAAAACCAGGCTGCTGCGGCTAAGTATAATGTACGTGGAGTGCCTACTTTAATACTTTTTAAAAATGGCCAGATCAAATGGCAGCAATCGGGTGTGGTACAACCAGCACAGCTAAAGCAGGTGATAGAGCAATATGGGTGAGCTTAAAGCTCACCTTTTTTATTTTATTGAAAGACTACAGGCATATCCGACTGAGGTATTCTTACAATTAAATAAGGCTGAGTGATTACTGTTATAGCAGCACCCTCAAAACCTTTTGAAGTTACTTTAGCTATAATTTGTTGATTACTCTTCGTAACTATCATTTCCATTGAATAGCCACCTGTACTTTTGATATCATCAAAAACAGCGATGATTTGATGAGTATTGAAATCAATATTAGTCTCTGAAAAATTATCAGTTTCCGCATTGACCGAATTTATTTTACTGATGAGCTCGTTCCAATCAGATTCATTTTTGATAATAAGCCTGTCCTTGGAAATACCTTCCGCACCGCCACCATAAAGATTGCTCTGAGCTATTATTTTTGTCTCAATCGAAACAGGTGTTGTTTCAAGTTCCTGATCTATATCAGTGCTGCAAGCAAACAGTACCAGTAGAAATGCAAAGGGTATAAAAATTTTTTTCATGGTTTTTGTTTTATACCTCTTAGACACTGTATTTGTATGAAGGGTTGGAATAATCGGGTATTTATCTCGAGATCATTTTAACAGCGTCTTCTAAGACTTTATCCTGTACATATCATATAGCTTCCAAGCAGGACTTGAACATTGAATCTATCATTTGTCTATTTCTTCAATAGGCACACTTGCCGCTGAGTTAGAAATCAGCACAGCATAATCCAGGTATTCCGTTGTCGATCTTCCTTTTACAAGTTCACCATTAGATTCGTCATTAGTCATTACAATTTCCATCAAATCCGGAACCCCATCTGAATAAGGTGTATTGACTTGGTTTAGTCTAAATAGCGTCATATCCGTAATTTTGGTCTCCTTTAACTTATCGATACCAAGAAAGTACTCATCTTCATAGTCACCAATGCCATAGCCACCTTCTGTTGAATATTCCTTATAATTTCCATCATCATCATAGGTAATTCCCCAAAGCACTCTGCTTTCTGTAAAATATCCGATAACTGAAATTACCTCCTCACGCTCATGAGTGCCACTTTCTATAAGTTGAACAAAAAATGATGGATTTTTTCCTTCTCGTTGCTTTTCTAAATGGAAGAAACCTAATCTGACAAATGGTCGATTTTCATCAAATTGATATTCAGTTGCTAAAGCCACATAGTTTTCGAATAATAGCCTTTCTCTTTTGGTTGAGTTGTCAAAATCAATAAAGGTCTCCCTCAGATTTTTAATAATATGATTGAAAGCAAATTTGTTTGAAATGCTCTTATCAAATTCGTCAATATTACTTTCATAGTCCTCTACAAATTGTTTCAAAACATCCTTGGCATAAACGGCTGAAAATGGCATAAAATCGACTGTGTCGTTGGCGATCATTTTGACGACCTCGTTAACAGACTTTCGGCTATGCTTTTGGCTGTCAAGTAATTCAAGTAAATGTTTTGCAGAGTATTTGTAACTGACTAAAAGGTCAATACCTGCAACAGTTAGTTTATGAGCCTCGGGCAGGTTATCGTTAAGCTTTTTTAAGGCTTTCCATTTATTATAAGTCTCAATACTTCTCTCCTGCGGAATCCTGCTGCCATAATGTGTTACAAGGTCTTTTAACAAAACTGTATCGCCAGATTGGAGATATTGATTAAAATAGTGAGCAATGCTAAAATCAGTCTCAGGGAGATAATATTTAATTGTTCCATTTTTTGTCAGTGCTTTGAGCAAGAGATGCTCTGTTATCTCAGTTTTTTGACTGCCATGATAAGCACCAAAGCCGAGGATTTTGAAATCCTCTTGTGGGAATGTGAAATCTGAATGATTTAAATCAAAGCGGTTGTTTTTTAAGTATTCCAGTTTCGATTGGCCCTGACCAGACAAACTCAATATTGTAAATAGAAGGATAAGTGTACATCTCATTTTTTAGTTTTCCTGAAAGACCGAGTGTTTGTAGAGACGTTGCAATTTTGGTGGAAAAGATTTCTCATTTGCCTTTAAATTTTAATTATTGGTTAGCAGATTGAGATAATAGTAATTTTCTATTTCAAACCTCTTTCTTTTAGAAGCCTTTCCACCTCTTTACGTTTTGTCTTATTCTTATTGGCTATGGGTATGTAGACCAAAGGAAGAAAAGTGAGTAAACCAAAGCCGTTGGTAACCGAACTGTAAATTGAAATTCCAATTAAAATACCAAATATAGCAGCATCATAAACCTTAGTGGGCTTTAACGTTTTAGCTTCTTTCAATAATTCTTCATATGTTAATTCGGAGAGTTCTTTGTTCATGTTTTTGTAATTCTAAAGTTGTAGAGTTTCAAGGTTCTTACTTTCCTCCATCCTTATAATCAGCCGGAAAAGCTTTCAATACCTCTCTTGTCAAATCCCAACGATCGAAACCTTGTCTGCCATAGTCAAGACCGCGTCTAACGATAACCAAATCATGTGAAGGAACTACAATAACATATTGACCGCGGTTTCCGGCAGTAGCGTAGGCATCTTTTGGCACATCATTGCGGTCATCAGGAACAAGCCACCATTGGCCACCATAAAAATTACCACGATCTGTAGTGGCAGGTGCTGGAGTTCTTATAAAATCAATCCATTCCTCTGATATTAATCTTTCACCATTCCAAACTCCGTTTTGCTGGTAAAGCATTCCAAACCGGGCGAGGTCACGGGCATTGGTATATACCTGACTGCTAAAAATAAAATCTCCAAACCTATCGGTGCTTACGTAGGTGTTACGCATACCGATTTTGTCAAACAACGCTTTTCTTGGGAAGTGTAAGTAAGTTTCATCACTACCAAGTGCATTTTTCATGGCTAGTACACCAAGAATTGTATCATAGTTCTCATAGTCCCAAAAGGTGCCGGGCTTTCTGATCAGGCCTCTGTTTCTGGCTCCATTCACAGAGCTTGCCCCTGCCCAGTAGGCCAATCCCGATCCGGTGGCATATTCCATACCTCTGCTATCAACGGTATAAAGTCCACTGGACATGTTGAGTACATTTCTCAACGTAATTTCATCACGAGGGTCATTGTCAGCCGTGACTTCTTTAGGCAACCAATCAATTCCAAGTGGAGCATCAAGTTCCATTTTACCTTCATCAACCAGCATTCCTATTAAGGTAGCTGCAATACTCTTGGCGGTAGACCAGGTTCGTGTTTTGGTGTTCATATCCACACCATCTGTATATCGTTCATGAATGATCTGACCTTTATGAACTACTATTAAGCTAAGTGTAACCTGCTCTGGAGATTCTCTTTCAAAAGACCAATTGGAAGCGGCTGTCAACAAATCCTTATCAATATATTTTGGCAGCATTTGCTTTTTTACCAAATCACCCTCAGGCCATGGTATTGTAGCAGCATCTCCTGAAAGTGGAGGAAGTGTTTGAATGGGCAGGTCATCAATGATATCAAAAGTCTGGTCTAGGGCCAGAATAACACAGCCAATACCTTCTCTAAAGGCTGCTCGCATCATGGGCGTATTTTCAGTTGTGCCGATGGTCACCGTTTTATTATTCCAGTCTATCAGATAGTCCCCACCCTTAGCAGTGCCTATAGGTGCTTTTAGATATTTAAGTTCCTGATCATAAACCTGCTCAAGTGTGCGGTTAGAGGTAAAGAGTCCGTTACAGGTCAGGATTGCCTGCACACCATACTGAATCACCTCCCGGTTTGATTGAGAGTAATCATAGGTTTCTTTCTGCTGCGCAGTTACAAAACAGGTAGATAGTAAAAAGAGTGTGGTTAGTTGAGATAGCTTTTTCATAATCCCTAAAAATAGGGATTAAAGGGAATTATTAATCAACCGCTTGTGTAGCTATTTCGAATAGTTGCGTTATGCTCTGCGGAATTTGCAATTCAGAAGCCTGGATCGTAGGATTTTAATCCGTTTTTAATATGGGTCACAGACCCTATGATCATAATTTTAGATTACAAATATGAAATAGCCGGATTAGCGACAGTGGATACCTGGGCTTTTGGAAAATTATCTATATGTTGTCATGATCTGAATATGAAAATCACCTAAAATTCCTATTCCAGGTATTTCATTCAATTCTCTCATGAATTCAATGCTTAGTTGAACAATTTTTTCGTTGCTAATCCAAAGCACTTGTTTTACTAACTTTGACTTACTGTCTTCTATGATCCTAACTTCTGAAGGTTCACCAAGTAAATCAGAAATAAGAGTCTTTTGTTCTTCGAATTTTTTAGTGAACTCATCTTCTTGTTTTGTTAATGATTCTAGTAAATCACGGTTTTTTGACGGATTAAAACTAGGGTTAAAAAGACCCCAATTATACAAAAGACCCTTAGGCTCATTTAAATTTTGATCATAGAAATACCACAAATGTAGCTGAGGTTTGAACTCATCTTTAATTCTTAGAAAGATTAGAGCCCTAGTTTGTAATGTAGTATTAATGTCATTATGAGGGTTTTTGAGAATTCCAAAATTAATAGTATCGGTTAAGATAGAATTTGCTTCAACTTTTATGACTTCTGATATTACTTTTTTTTCCAAATCAAGTTCTTGACTATATGAACTTTTAACCAGAATAATTGCCATTATTAACAAGAGTAACTTCAGCTTTTTAATATAATTCATCCGGATATGGGTGTTTTTATTAGGTATAAAACCTAGCTACTCACTAAAATAGAAATAAAACACTAAACCTTTGTGGTTTAATCTCTGTCAAATAATGCCGATCCCATCTCAATATTAATAATCATTCTTAATCACGTCATTGTTAGTCACTTATGTGATTAACGGTTTTCCATACTTCGCATTTTTTATCCATCTTTAGCCAAACAATCCTTATTAAGACTAAACCGACCCTTAATTGATATGAAATCACTTTTCTCATTTTCGTTTTTATTGCTTGCTGTAGGCCTGTGTTTTGGCCAAATTACTCCTCAATGGATCCGCTATCAGGCCATATCACCAGATGGTCAAAACATTGCATTCACCTACAAAGGCGACCTTTACCGAGTGTCAGCCATCGGTGGCGATGCCTTGCAGCTAACCTTTCATGAGGCACATGATTTTATGCCGGTTTGGAGCAATGATGGCAAATCTTTAGCCTTCGCTTCTGACCGCTATGGCAATTTTGATGTTTATGTGATGGATGCCCTGGGTGGCCCTGCCACGCGCCTTACTTTCCATAGCAATGATGAAAAACCTTATTCATTTTCTGCAGATAATAAATCTGTGATTTTTGGTGGCGTCCGTCAGGATTTAGCCATGCACCGTCAGTATCCCACAAGCTCGCAGCCTGAGCTTTATCAGGTGCCAGTGGGCGGAGGCAGAATCGATCAGGTCTTTACTATCCCTGCAGAGTTTGTGCAAGTGAGCAAAGATGGCAATACCATGATCTATCATGATAAAAAGGGTGGCGAGAATGAATGGCGTAAGCACCATGTTTCTTCTATTACCAGAGACATTTGGAAGTACGATGCTGCAACTGATGAGCATAAAATGATCACCACTTTTAAAGGTGAAGATCGTCAGCCTGTTTTTAATGGTGCCGAGGATCAGATTTATTATCTGAGTGAGAAGAGCGGCAATTTTAATGTGCATAAGCTGGCACTAGCTAATCCTACGCAGGATACACAGTTGACTAAATTCAAAACCCATCCGGTTCGTTTTTTAAGTATTGGTAATGGGGTTCTTTCTTTCGGTTATGATGGTGAACTCTACACCATGAAAGAAGGGGAGGAGCCTAAGAAAGTGAAAGTGAACATTCGCACGCAAGAGAAGGACAATGCCGATAGCTTTATTAGTATAAGAGATGGCGTTCAGGAAATGGACATTTCACCTAATGGTAAAGAGATTGCTTTTATCGCTCGTGGAGAAGTGTTTGTAACCTCGGTGGATGGATCATTAACAAAAAGAATAACCAACACACCAACTCAGGAGAGTTTTGTAACCTTTACACCAGATGGTAAAGGTGTGGTGTATGCTGGCGAGAGAAACGGCAAGTGGGATATCTACAAAACTGAGAAAATAAGAAAAGAGGAGCCTTTCTTTTATGCTTCAACTTTGCTGAAAGAGACCCCTTTGGTGGTAAATACTACTGACAGTTATTTGCCTTCTTTCTCACCTGACGGTAAAAAACTGGCCTATGTTGCCGGAAGAAAAACATTGAAAGTAAAAGACCTTGCTTCAGGAAGTGAGATTGAACTGATGACACCAAAGGACCTTTTTACCATGCGTGATGGAGATAAGTATTTTACATGGAGTCCTGATAGCAAATGGTTGTTGATGGGCTGGAGCAAAACGTTGAGCAATAGTGAAGTGATGCTACTTGCTGCAGATGGAAGCAAAAGGGAGAACCTGACCGAAAGCGGTTATTATGACAATGCGCCTAAATGGGCTAATGAAGGAAAACAACTGATATGGTTCAGTAACAGAAATGGACTTAAGAGTTATGCCACCAGTGGTAGAAGTGAAGATGATGTTTATACCATGTTTTTCACCCAAGATGCTTATGATAAGTTTAAAATGTCGGAAGAGGATTATAAGCTGATGAAGGCTGTTGAAGAAGCACTAAAAGAAGATAAAAAGGAGGATGATGACAAGGACAAGAAAGGCAAAAAGGATAAAGAGGAAGACAAGAAGGAAGAAGTCATTACTCCAATAAAAATTGACTGGGATGGCCTGAAGGAAAGAAAGGAAAGAATTACAACCCATTCCAGTAGTCTGAGCGATGCTGTGCTTTCCAAGGATGGCGAGAAGCTTTACTACCTGTCTAGCTTTGAAGATAAAAACAACCTTTGGGAAACTAACCTCCGCACTGGTGAGACAAAAATGAGCATCAAGCTGAACTCCAGAGGGGGTAGCCTGATGTGGGATAAAAAGACGGAGAACCTTTATCTCCTTTCAGGAGGCAATATTTCTAAATTGGATGTTGAAGGTGGAAAATCAGAGGGGATTAAAATAGCGGGAGATATGTACTTTGATAAGGATGCTGAAAGACAAAGTATGTTTGAGCATATCTATATCCGCACCAAAAACATTTTTTATGAGCCAACTTTCCATGGCAATAATTGGGACACCTTGTACAGTCAGTATAAAAAGTATGTGCCTCATACTGGCAACTCATTTGAGTTTACTGAGATGGTCTCTGAGATGCTGGGTGAGTTGAACTGTTCACATACAGGAGCTGGTAATAGAGGTAACAATAAGAGTGGAGATGAAACTGCTTCATTGGGTATATTTATGGATTATGAGTATGCAGGTGATGGTATAAGGATAACTGAGGTTATAAAAGGCGGCCCATTGGATAAAGCACAACTTGATGTTAAGCCCGGCATGGTCATCAGATCTATTGATGGTGAAGTTGTATCGGCTAATAGGGATATTGCCAGCTATCTTAATCATAAAGCTGATAAGTTTGTGCTTATAGAAGTAGGTGCCAGCGGACAACCAGCGAAACAATTGACGGTAAAACCCATCACATTGGGTGAAGAAAGGGATTTGTTATACAAGCGCTTTGTTAAAATCAACCAGAAAGAAGTAGAAGAGAAAAGTGGTGGAAAGTTGGGCTACGTACATATCCCGGGAATGGGTGATGGCCCGTACCGCTCTATTTATGAAGATATGATGGGTAAATATTTTGATACCAAAGGCGTAATTGTTGATACACGCTTTAATGGTGGTGGCGATCTTGTTGCTGATTTGGCCATGTTTTTTACCGGAACGGATTTTATCACTTACGCTACGGCAGAAAAAGTAGTAGGAGGTGAACCTACTTCAAGATGGACCAAACCTACGGTTTCGCTTTTCAATGAAAGTATGTATTCTGATGGGCATTGCTATGCTTGTGGATACACTGATTTGGAAATTGGAACTACTATTGGCATGCCAGTGCCAGGTACTTGCAGCTTCGCAGGTTGGGAAGGATTACCTGATGGCAGCTATTGGGGAACCGTACCTGTTAGTGCCAAAGATATGGCTGGCAACTGGATGGAAAACAATCAGACTGAGCCAACTATCCTCTTAAAGAACATGCCTGGTGTTATTGACAAAGGCAGAGACCAGCAGTTAGAGAAAGGTATTGAGGTTTTGCTGGAGCAGGTTGGTGAGAAATAGAGTTTTAACTGTTTGTATCTAAAAAAGCAGGTTCGTTAATTAACGAACCTGCTTTTTGATTTTAAATATTTTCAGTCTGCAATCATATAAGCTTCCAGTTTCTCCCTGAATTCCTGAGGCTTATCAATATAAAGACCGACAGTCTTAAACTTGGATTTAATGCCATATAACCCAACGAGTTGGTGTTCATTCTTTAAATGAAGAATTACGTTATGGCTTTCGAGTTCTCCCAATAGAGAAAGCTTTTTCTCAAACTTCTCTTTATCAAGATCACGCCCTGAAATTTCAATATTTTTTATATCATTAAATGGGATGGTCGCATCATTCATTATTCCATATCTCAGAAATAGATTTTTCTCATCAAGTGTAATTGGCCTTGCTGCCAGTGCTCTGGCGAATCCTAAAATCTGAAAAGCAGTGTAGATACTTAGTATTGATAAAATCCAGGCCGCTATTACACTCCAGTCTGCCAGCAGATTGTGCAGAACAAATGTTTCAATCCCGATCACGAGAATAATCCCTCCAAATAAACCGGGTGCTCCACTATTTTTATGGTAAGTGAATTCATTTTCTTGATAGGTTCGCTTTTTCCAATTCAGAAAACCATAATATACAACAGCTATTTCTGAAGCCATTAAAGTAGCCACCGGAGCCGGAAGGATTTCTCTACAAGTACTGTTTAAGGTAGTGAAGAAATCGTGAGAGGAGTCTTTTAGCCTTTTAAACCGCTTGATGGTACTGCGCACTTTGATAATTATGAAAGCAAAGATTGATAGCTCAATAACTGGTAAGACCCAGATTTTAAATAGTGCAATATACGTCTGGTTTTCTACTGGCAATAGAAAAGACCCTATTAGTAGTCCTAAAATCATCATTGGGACAACAGTGGTTTTAGGGATTGATGTTTTACGAATGAGTAGAAAATAAACTACAGGAACAGTAATAAGTAAATCCGCTGAAATAGCAAAGTCCAGTGCGCTGCTTCCAGAAAAAAGAGTCGATTTGATCAATAAAAACAGTATGCCAAACAAACTTAATGGTATGCCAAAGGCAAGCAGGTTTCGGTTCAGATTTATGTGCTTAAGCATATTGTTATGGGGTAGAATTTCTTTTTACTAAAATACTTGATCCAGAACAGGTGTGCCACCAAAAGCGTGTAAGTTTTGGAATTGCAGCAATCTAAAACTTCCACCAAACCCTGTTTGGAGGGTTTTCCAGATTAAATACTTCACCGATAAGTGGGGTGACTAAAGAAACATCTTTTAGTTCTGATGCATCTGTAGCTCTTGTAATTGGTTCCGTCCATTTGTGGAGAGACAGATCAAACTTCCCCCAGTGGATAGGAAACATATGTTTGGCCTGCAAATCAATACTGGCTTGCACTGATTGCTCTGGCATAAAGTGAATCTGGTTCCAATTGGTGTTGTAAGCACCATTTTCCATAAAGGCAATATCAAATGGGCCATACTTTTCTCCGATCTTCTTAAACTCATCAAAGTAGCCACTGTCACCGCTAAAGAAGATATTAAGACTGTCTGATTGAATAACCCATGAGCCCCAAAGTGTAGAGAAGCGATCGCTTAATCCACGACCACTAAAATGTCTGGAAGGAGTAAAGGTAAACTCCACTGAATCATAAGAAAAGCTTTCGTACCAATCCTTTTCCTCAATTTTTGAGTTGTCGATACCCCAGGAAAGTAGATGGGCTTTAACACCAAGCGGCACCAAAAATTTAGACACTCTTTTGTCTAATTCCTGAATGGCCTTATAATCCAGATGATCATAGTGATCATGAGAGATTAGCACCACATCAATTTTGGATGGTAAATCATCAATGGTTGGAGTGTTTTCCATGTGAAATGGCTTGACAGAACCAGGAATAGGTGAGGCATTGTTAAACACCGGATCTGCAATAATTACCTTACCACCGGTTTTCATAAGTATGGTAGAATGGCCCAGCCATGCGAAATGACCTTCTTCAAGTTCATTGCCTTTAAGTACTTTTGATGGAAGCGGCTTTGATGGATTCTTATCTTCAGGCGGAAAGAAATTTTTATAAATAAAACCTGCCATGGACTGCTCGTTTTGAGGGTCAGGTGTCTGAACTTCAGTGGCGATTAGGTTCACAAACTTTTCACCATCATAGTTTTTAGATGCCTTAATTCTTTCCAACGACTCGCCAGAAGGGGCATCACCAAAGGCAGGTGAGAGGTTGGTAAAAAGCACTCCAATAATTACAACCAGTAGTACTATTGATACCAGTCCTATCAGCGTTCTTACTATGATTTTTTTCATTTATTAATTGGTGTTATAAGCTGTAATAACTACTGATAGCCAGTAATGGTTTTAAAATAATATAAGAGGAGGTTATTTCCTGATCATCCTCAGGTAGAGGTTTTCAACTTTATCTCTTGCCCAGGGCGTCTTTCTCAAAAATGTTAGACTTGACTTTATCGTTGGGTTATTCTTAAAGCAATTGATGTTAATTTTTTGCGCCAGCTTTTCCCAACCATAATGGTCTACAAGTTGCTCCATGATATCTGCCAACTTTACACCGTGTAATGGGTTGTTGGGTTGCTCTTTATCAGTATTGCTATTGTCTTTCATGATTTAATATTAATTCTTGCCGTCAGTTTCCCAATCCTGCAATTTATCCAGATAGAGGTAGGATTCCACAAAAGCTCTATGTTCGGGACTAGTCATTTTTTCGAGGAGAATTAAGGAGGATATGTAAGATGCTAAATTTCCATTTGAAGAACTGAATTTCCCATCTTCCACATAAGTAACAAGTGAGTCGTCCTGTACAAGCAGCTCTGGATAGTCAATTTGGAGCTGTTTGCCACCACCTATCCATGTTACTATTTTCTTGCCTTTGGCAATACCCGATGCGCCAATAAGTTGGGCGCCAGCGCAATTGCTCACGGTATAGGTAGTTTCATTGTTTTTATTTCTTATAAAATCCACAATACTTTCATTATGAACTTGCTCCCACATGTCATAAGCACTTGGCACAAAAAGCACTTCTAACTTAGGACAATTGGCAAAAGTATAATCAGCAATCATTGTCAATCCTTCCTCAGAAACAATGGCATCTTTGCTTTCAGCAATTGTAATTACATTGAACAATTGTTCTCCGGATTCACTGGGCTTAGTAAACACATCTGCAGCGGCTGTTACTTCTGTAGTAAGCACACCATCATACATTAATAAGCCAATAGTTGGTAGATTAGGATTGAAAGGTTTTATGTGTTTAGCGGTAGTATCTGACACAACAGATTCTTCACTTACAGATGCTGGTTTATCAGAGTTACATCCAAAGAATATTGTCGTCAGAATGAGCGATAAGTAGATTCTGGTTTTTAACATAAGAGCAAATATTTAGCATTGGTGAAGCAACTGAATTTGATGATGTGAAGGTAAGGTGTGAGTCTTGTAATTGGTAGCTTTTGAAATTGAAAATTCCAGATATTTCATATAACTATGCTTTCATCTGCAGATGCTCTAGCTTCTTTGATGCCAAGGTCTTTTTACCAACTACTTCGAACCCCAATTTCAGGTATAGTTTTTTAGCCAGCGGATTGTCCTCATCTACCAGCAGCCCCAGGGTTTGATTATTCTTTATAACATATTCATCGATGACATATTGCAATAATTGAGTGCCTACACCTTTGCCTTGCTGGTCCTTATTAACCCCAAATGAATCGATATAAAATTCTCCTGCCTCAGTTTCACTTTCGGGATTGAAATCTGGGTTAAAATGTGATTTTATATAGTGGACGACAGGCGATCTCAAATCGTCTAGTTTTCCACCATCATAGATGTTTATACTACCCACTACTTCTTTATTTTCTTCGGCTATCAGGCAATTCTCAAAAGAGTATTGATTGCCTTTCCCTTCAACAAAGAATAGTAAAAGGTTCATGGCTTTTTCCTCATTTTCTTCACCAATAAACTTGTACAGAATATCTTCCATAGCCAGAAACAAATGCCCGGCTATGGATTTGGAGTCAGCCCGTGTTGCTTTTCTAATTATCATTGGATGAATATGTTCTATTGTTTTTCCTTAATCCACAAACTTAGACTTTACCCTTCCATTTGCTATTTACTATGAAAAATTCAGGGCTCAGGGGATTAGTATAATCCTGCGAGTAAAAAGCTAAATGCATTTTTTTGGCGTACGTGAAATGTGAAATATAGATGTGTCTGTAATATTTTAATAAAACAACTTCATGCATTTGCTGTTATGGTTATCGAGTTTTCTATCCTTTTTTTATTTCTTAAAAATAATGGTATATCCATTTGATTATTAATGAGTTACTATTAATAAATAATTAATAAAGAAATAGTTATAAAAATTCTGTATCTTTCTTTTCGTTTTACTAAATAATACCTTGTCAATTGATTAAAACCAGCCTCACAATTTTAATGACTTTGATGTGGGCACTTGTATTAGCAGGTGTGCCTAACAAACAGGCAGGTAAACTAATTGATAACCTGTCGGAAATTAGTGATGAAGAGGTCTTAATTGATAAATATCACCAACTGGCGTTACACTATTTTCATTATAGTCCGGAGGAGGCGCTTATCTATTCCCAAAAGGCCTTGAAGCTGGCAAGAAAGGAAGGCTATTTGCCTGGCGTGCAATATGCCCTGGCTGACATTGCTTTTTATTACACGTTAACAGGAAATCAGGAAGAGTCCAGAAGGAACCTTGATGAAAGCCTGTTTATGAAAATTCAAGGTAAACCACAGAACTCACTCGTTTACGCATTTATCAGGTTTGCAGACTATTACAGAAAGGAGGCAGATTTTGATAGTGCTGCTTTTTATTATGAAAAGGCAAAAGTGCTTACAAAAGGTCAAGGGTCTTCTTTGGAATCGTACCTACTAAACGACAATATCAGTTCGTATCACTATCAACTAAGTAACTACTACAAAGCCTCAATTTCCGCTTTCAGAGCTTTGGATATTGCCCGGCAGCTGAATGATAGTTTGAGAATGGCTCAAAGTTGGGGTTTAATGGCATTGATCCATGCTGATATGTCTACCTACGATTCGGCTCATCATTATTTGAATTTGGTTGCTTCTGTAGCTCAAAAATTTGAATCTGAAGAGTTGAAAATTTTTTACAACCTAAACCAAGGAGGGTTGTATTTTCAGCAAGGAGAAATAATGAAAGCCCTTGAAGAGTACAATGAAGCGCTTGTTAACATTGAGTATAACAAAATGAAGCACTATTATGTACAAGTGCTGAACAAAATAGGCCACGCACTGTACACACAAGGTGATTTCTTAAGGGCAGAAGAATACTTTTTTAATGCTTTGGAAGCAGCGGAAGAAATCTCTGATCAATATGAGCTTGGTAAAATTTTTGGGTACATGGGCTGGATGTACATCAATCAGGGTAATGTTGAAAATGCCAGTATTTATGCCAACAAGTCTCTGGACATCATGACCAACATGAAGAATTCGTTTGGTATTGCCTATGCGTTGAACCTAAAGGGTTTTGTATATCATAATAATCAGGAATATGATTCAGCATTAATCTTTTATTATAAGGCCAAGGTCATAAGGCAGAATATCAACTATAAAACAGGTGTTGCCGCCACTGGCTTTAATATTGGGATTACCTACGAAGCCATGGGAAATCTTGATATGGCATTGGAAACCTTACTAGTTGTTGCAGAACTGCAAAGGGAGACGATAAGTAAAACCAACCTTTCATTTACACTGGCCAATATCGGCAAATTGTATATAAAGATGGGCATGCTGACAAAAGCGGAGGAGTATCTTTCAGAAGCTGAAACCATAGCATCAGAAATCAATTCGCTGGTGAGGCTTAGGGAGTGCTACAGCTACTATTCCATGCTTTATAAGAAGAGAGGTAATAGCCGAAGGTCACTTTTTTATCTTGAAAAATATGTTGAAATGTCTGATAAGCTAAGGGCATCAGAAAGTATCAAGCAGTCTGCAAGGTTGAATTTGCTATATCAGCTCGATAAAAAGGAGAATGAAATAGCCTTATTGAAGGAGGCCAATAAAACCAGCGAAAGTGCCCTGCGAGCCAAGCAGGCTGAGTTGAAGCTCGAAGAACGCAACACATATTATTTGGCGGCAGTAGTTGTTTTCCTTGTCTTGTCGGTTATTTCAATTTATCGCTTCTATCGGCACAAAAAAAAGGCCAATGGACTGCTAAAAGAGCTTAATGGCATTTTGCAAGAGCAAAATGAAGAAATTCAAACACAGTCTGAAGAGCTTACTGAAACCAATACCGAACTTACAAAAGCCTTAAAAAGTCTTAAAAGCCTTAATGAACTGCTGAAAGAAAGAAATGAAGAAATAGAAAGTCAATCTGAGCAGCTTCAAAAAGCCAATAAACAAATAGCTGCCAATAATGAAAACCTGGAGAAAACCGTACTTAAAAGAACGAGTGAGTTACAAAAGGCATATCGGGAGCTTGACACTTTCTTTTACCGGTCATCACATGATTTCAGAAGGCCTATCACCACCTTTTTGGGGCTGTCCGAAGTGGCTAAAATCACGTTGGATGATCAAAATGCCCTTGACCTTTTTGACAAAGTAGATGAAACCGCCAGATCATTGGACAAAATGCTGGTCAAATTTCAATCGATAAGTACCTACGGAGAGGAAATATCAGAGTTGACAGAACTCTCTATGGAGCCTTTTATAGAAAGTATCTGCCTTAATTTCATTGATGTTTTTAAAAGGAATAACATCAAAATCTCGACAGCCTTAAAGCGTGATTTTACTTTCAAAACCAACGAGGTATTACTGC
The DNA here is from genome assembly GCF_040218215.1 of Fulvivirga sp. Lineage (NCBI taxonomy): Bacteria > Pseudomonadati > Bacteroidota > Cytophagia > Cytophagales > Fulvivirgaceae > Fulvivirga > Fulvivirga sp. The sequence continues at coordinate 270,897 of NZ_JAVJQL010000010.1, read as the reverse complement.
GCATTATCCTGGAGAACCTTCTGGAGAATGCTATTCAATTTGCTGCCCCAGAGGAAAGGAAGATAAAAATATCAGTATTATTAAATGGTGACCTTATAGACATTACTGTTGAAGACAATGGTCAGGGGATAGATTCAAGATATGGTGAACAGATTTTTGATATGTACTTCAGGGGCAATGTCAATTCGCAAGGCAATGGACTCGGTTTGTATGTTGCAAAAAAGGCCGCTGAAAAACTGGATGGGGAAATCACTTATAGCTCAGAGCCTGGCAAAGGCAGTAAATTCAAGCTGATAATTCTGCATATTACCTAAAACCAATGTCAATTTCTGTTTAATATCACGCTGGTTTATCTTAGCGATAATGATTGTTAATATAGCAGGGGAAGACTTACAATTACTTGGCGAAAAGGCCATTTTCTGGCAGAAGCATCAGCTGCTATTAATAGCAGATTTGCATTTGGGAAAGGCTAATCATTTCAGGCGGTCCGGTATCGCAGTGCCTTCACAGTCGAATGATCAAAACATTGAAAGGCTTATCGTACTGCTTCAACAGATGAGTATTAAAAGGGTGATGTTTATGGGCGATTTGTTCCATAGTCATTACAACCCTTCTTGGGAGGATTTCGGCACCTTTTTGAATTCATTTTCAGAAATTGCATTCGATTTGGTAATTGGTAATCATGATATTATGAGTGAGCATCAATACACAAAATATGGCATCAATATTTATAAAGATCCCATAGCGCTTGACCCTTTTGTTATTTCTCACGAGCCGTTAGCGGCTTTTGAAGGTTACAACCTTGCAGGTCATATTCACCCTGGTGTAATGCTTAGAGGCAAAGCCAGACAAGGCATCAGGTTGCCATGTTTTTATTTTGGAAAATCACAAGGACTACTGCCGGCCTTTGGTGAGTTTACCGGGTTACATAAATTATCTATTAAAAAGGAAGATAAAGTTTTTCCAATTGTAGAAGGCAAAGTGCTATCTTTTTGAGCTTTATTCCCACATTTCTAAAGGTGCATGAACTGGAGACACCCTTCTCCATGTGAGAATTTAAAAATATTTTTCTGTACCTTGTAACATCCTCAACACTTGGTCGTCTTGCCTATGAATATGAGTTTGGAAGCTTTTAAAACCCGGGTACTGCCGACTAAAGATAAACTTTATCGCTTTGCATTTAAGATGCTTGGAGATCAGGACGAAGCTCAGGATGTAGTGCAGGAAGTATTCATCAAAGTATGGAATGGGCGGGATCAAATGGACCAACTTGAAAATATGGAAGCATGGTGCATGCGCATAACCAGAAACCTTTCACTGGACAAGATAAAGTCTAAGACCCGTAAAATGACAGACCATATTCAGGAAGGTTTTGATGTTAGTCAGGGCGATTGGTTAACACCTTACCGCTCTACAGAAATGGATGATACCATGAAAAATATAGGCAGGTTCATTGCTTCGCTGCCCGAGAAACAAAAGCAGATAATACAACTGCGGGATGTGGAAGGGTACAGTTACAAAGAGATTGGCGACATTCTTGAAATTGATATGAATCAAGTGAAGGTGAATTTGTTTAGAGCGAGACAAGCAGTAAAGGAAAATTTATTAAACATGAATGCTTATGGACTCCAATAGAATAGACGACTTATTAGAGAAGTACTGGGAGTGCGAAACTTCATTAGAAGAAGAAAGGGAGCTAAAAGCCTATTTCAATAAATCAGGATATGATAAGAAATATGCAGATGTAGCGCCTCTTTTCAGACACTATGAAAAAGAACAGAAGATAGGAGGTCTGGATAGTTTTTTTGACCAGCGAATAATGGCTGAAATAGAAAATGTGCAGCCAAAATCTAAGAAGAAGCGTGGAAATGTAATTGCTCTGTTTGGAAATATAGCCAAAGTGGCGGCAGTAGGGTTGATACTTGTTACTGCAGGATATTTCATCAAAGAGGAATTGAGCAAAGAGGAGATGAAGCCTTATGTGTCAGATACATTTGAAGATCCTGAAAAGGCCTTTGAAGAAACAAAAAAGGCATTGCAGATGATCTCCAAAAATTTTAATAAAGGAAGAAAAGAGGTAAGAAAGCTCTCCACTTTCAATGAAGCGCAGGAGAAGGTGAAAGCAGATAATCAATTATAGAATTAAGAAATTAAATATAAAGACATGAAAAAGTTAGTAGTTATAATAGCGATGATGGCCAGTGCTGTACAGCTAAATGCACAAGATGCTATTTCCAGGTTTTTCGACAAATATGCTTCTGATGAATCATACACAAATGTGACCATCACCAGCCGTATGTTTAGTCTTTTTACTGATCTGGAGATGGAGTCTCAGGAAGACAAGGAGATTATGGAGGCCATTGGTAAATTGAAGGGGCTAAAAATATTAGCGAAAGAGGACATCAGTAATGGGAAATCGCTTTATAAAGAAGCTTTATCAAAACTACCAAAAGCTGAATTTGAAGAGCTAATGTCTGTTAGAGATGAAGACAAAGACATGAAGTTTATGATCAAGGAAAAGGATGGAAAAATCAGCGAGCTGGTCATGCTCATGGGTGGCGATTCACAATTCTTTATCCTAACTATTTTTGGAGAGATAGATTTAAAACAGGTAGCTAAAATCTCAAAAGCTATGGATATAGATGGTTTGGATAATCTCAATAAACTTGATAAAAACAACTAAGATTTTTAATAAAACAACAATTTACAACTCAAAATAAATAAGATTATGAAAAAGTTAATGTCAATTATTTTATTCACTGCAACTGCAACATTCACCTTCGGTCAAAGCAAGGCAGTAGAAGATTTTAGCAACAAGTTCAAAAATGATAGAGACGCTAAGGTAGTGTCATTGAATGGCGGAATTTTCGAACTGGTTGCCAATATTGCTCAGTTTGCTGATGATGACGAAGATGCTGAGGTAATCGGAAGATTAGCATCAGGTATCAAGTCAATGAACATTCTATCTATTCCAATGTACAGAGCAGGGCTTGAATTGTCAGATATTGATGATTTAAAAAATAAGTTAAAGTCAGAGAAGTATGAAGAGCTTATGACCATGCGTGAAGGCCGCGATAGGGTTTATTTTATGGCTAAGACTGGTGGTGACAAGATCAACAACATGCTAATGTTAATCAATAGTGATGATGATGATTTCACATTGATCAATATTGATGGTATTATTGAAATGAAGGATTTGGCCTATATGGCCAAAAACCATGACAATTGGCATTAATTCATAAAATTGTCATTGCATTTAATATAACAGAACTTTCTGCCTGCCATTTAAATGGCAGGCATTACCTTTAAGGGCTTTAATTTTTTATCATGAATAGGATCATTGTTTTTTTAATAGTCATGTCACCCTCGTTAGGGGTGGCACAAAGCAAAACCACACAGGCATTTCACAAGGACCATGAAGATGCATTTGTTTTATTTTTTTATAGCAATACATTAAAAATGCTCAACCAAACCGATGACCCTGAATTTGCCGAAATGATAAAGCAAATTGAGAAAATGAAATTTGTGAGAGTTGATAAGAAAGCCGATGGTTTTGATAAAGCTGATTACAATGAATTGGTGGAAGATTATCAGGATGAAGATTTTGAAGACCTGATGACAATGCGCCATGAAGGTATGAATGTGAATGCATACATACAAGAGAGGGATGGAGTGACAACCGGAGTAGTAATGCTCATGCAAGATGACGAGACCGTTTCAGTTTTAGATATCAAAGGTTCTATTCCTCTCAATAAAATTGGCAGTATTCTTTCAAAAGTTAGGGCCCTTAATGAGTAATAAGGGGTATAAACCTGCTTAACCCCTTATTATATTTCAAATGCCATTAATAATATTTCTTCTTCAACCAAAATGCCACACGTACTAATAAAATCAATGCAGGAACTTCAACCAATGGACCAATGACACCTGTAAACGCCTGACCTGAATTGAGTCCGAAAACAGCAATGGCAACGGCAATGGCTAATTCAAAATTGTTGCCCGCTGCTGTGAATGCAATAGATGCGTTTTTATCGTACTCTGCTCCCATAGCTTTGCTAATAAAGAATCCAATAAGAAACATCAAGGCAAAGTAGATCAATAAAGGGACAGCTATTCTCACTACATCCATAGGTATCTGAACAATCAATTCGCCTTTCAGTGAAAACATCACCATGATGGTAAATAACAAAGCAATTAAAGTCATGGGCGATATGGTGGGTATGAATTTGGTATTATACCAATCTTCGCCTTTTGCTTTTACTAAGACTAGTCTACTCAATATTCCCATTAAAAAAGGGATGCCTAAATAGATGGCCACACTCTCAGCTATAGTGGCTATGGAGATGTCAACAATAGCTCCTTCAAATCCGAAATATGGAGGTAAAACAGTAATGAATAGCCACGCATAGAAACTGTAAGCAAACACCTGAAAGATGCTATTGAGTGCTACTAATCCGGCTCCATATTCGCTGCTTCCTTCTGCCAAATCATTCCATACCAAAACCATAGCAATACAACGCGCAAGTCCTATGAGAATGAGCCCAACCATGTATTCAGGGTAGTCTTGCAAGAATATTAAGGCCAAAAAAAACATTAATACAGGACCTATAATCCAATTGAGTAACAATGAAATGGAAAGGACTTTTACATTCTTGAAGACTTGTGGGAGCAGCTTGTAATTTACCTTGGCCAAAGGTGGGTACATCATCAGGATTAACCCTATAGCAATGGGAATATTGGTACTGCCACTACTAAAAGAATCAATGAAAGTAGATGTGGAAGGAAATAAGTAACCAATGCCTACACCAATACCCATTGCAAGGAATATCCAAAGGGTAAGGTACTGATCTAAGAAGGAGAGTTTTTTAACCTTACTCATTGTCCGTTCACTTTAATTTTTGAGAATACATAAAACATTTCTGAGGCTATTTGCATAGATCGTTCATCATACTTTTCGGCTTCTTCCGGCATGTTGTCAAATGCCTTAGGATCTTCATAGCGCACAGGTATTCTTTTTTCCGTTCCTGGTATGAACGGACAATTTTCATCAGCGTGAGAGCAGGTCATCACAGCCGCAAATTGATCCGCCCTGTTAACGGGGTCATTGAATAGTTTTGAGAAAGTACTTATTGGCTTTCCTTCATCAGAATTCAAAATAAAATAGGTAGGGTTATCAGTACCTTTTGATGATACTTTGAAACCACTTCTTTTGATGGACTCCACCGCGCGTTCATTGAAGGCTGTTACTTCTACTCCGCCAGAATAGCAATTGACTGGAATATTAAAATAATCACCTGCTGTTTGTGCCCATATCTGTGAGAACTGGCTCCTTCTGGAATTATGGGTACAGATAAAGTTCAGGTTAACTTCCTTTTCCTGATCGATTTTAGACTGGATGTAGTCGATCAAAACTTTCAAAATGTCTTTCCTTTCTTCCGAAATATACAACGACTGCGCCTGGTCAAGTGTCTTTTCTAATTCAGGCAGTAAGGTGTATTTACTCATGGTCTTTTTTTAATTTTTTTTAAACTCATTATGCACTTTTCACTTTCAAAGCTGTCATCCAATCAAAGCATGCCGCTGTCATGACTTGATGGCGTAACTGGGGCCTGGAGCTGACAGGACAAGCTCCAATAATCGTACATTTCTGATGTTCCATTATATTTTACTTATTCAGTTTAACAACACCCTGAACCCGGAGTGCAGCCACTTTCCTGTGCATGAAGGGTAGAGAGTCTGATTTTAGGTTTTTGCTGAGGAATACCACATTTATCTTTAGCAAGACAATCGGTTTGTGTTGTGGTCAGTAGAAACAACCCATTTTGAAATTCCAGACCATATTTTCCAATGGTTTCATCCTGGTACTCGACTTCAATTTCCAAATCTTCAAGCTCAAGTTTCTCTTCTGATAATTCGATAATAGATCTAAGTTTTTCAGCACTTAGTCTGTGATCATAATCGGTGGCGGTAAACAATTGAAAATTGATTACTGATTCTTTACGGATTGTCCCTCCGCAATCAATAAAGTGCTTTTGAATGTTTCCTACCTCAGTGACATGAAAGTGAGGCGGAACCTGCTTTCCATTGGGTAAGGTGAATTTCACTTCTTCAACTTGTGTTAAGGCTGACTTGATTTCTGATAATGTCATTTCTATTTATATTATTGCAATATTACGATGCGATTGAATAAATTTTTTTAGCAACAATCCCCCATTAAAGGAGCTTCAAACTGGTCGAAAATTTCGTTAAACTGTCCTCTGATCTCAGCCCAGCGTACCGGATTGATGCAGTAACTAATGCGAGAACCTTCGATAGTGCCTTGAATAAGGCCAATATCCTTTAATTCACGCAAATGTTGACTGATAGTAGCTTGTGCTAACCCCAATTCCTGAACCAAATCTCCATTGATACAGGCATTGGATTTTAACAGATATTGAATAATAGCCACACGGGCAGGGTGAGCAAATGCCTTTGCTGCAACGGCTATTTTGTTCTGTGCATCTGAAAAAAGGTCTGTTTTAGTTACGCCCATCTTTATCGTTGTCTTATTGCAATATTACGATAGATATTTTATTTACAGCCACCTTTTTATTAAAATATGCTACCAGGGAAAAGTGATCTAGCCTGATAATTTTATGACATCCCGCTTATTGCTTAATTTTCCAAAAGACTTCGGAGGTTGAGGTATTACAAAATCGAGCTTGAAATTAGATTGCTATCACATTTAAGCCATAATTTAATAGATGCAGAAATAGTTTCATTTAAATAGTTGAATTACCTATTATCACAGATTTAACCCACTAGGTTTTGATCGAAATTCATAGTCATGAAATTAACGTATTATTAAGAAATTAATCAGAAGTAAATTTGGAATCAGTACTATCAATTAAAAACTTAACCAAAAGGTATGGCCGCCTCACAGCAGTCAATAATCTGTCACTAGAGGTTAGTAAAGGACAAGTCTTTGGCATATTGGGACCCAATGGTAGTGGTAAGACCACCACATTGGGTATTCTCCTGGATGTAATTAATAAAACCAGTGGAGAGTTCTTCTGGTTTGGCAAGCCCGCCAGCAAAGAGATGCGTAAGAAGATAGGCGCGATATTAGAAACGCCCATCTTTTATCCTTACCTGTCGGCAGCCAAAAACCTTGAAATTGTAGCCGAGATTAAAGGGGCTCCAAAGTCTAATATTGAGCCTGCATTAAAGAAAGTCGAACTACTTGATAGAAAGGATGATAAATTCAGGACATACTCTTTGGGTATGAAACAAAGGCTATCTATTGCTTCGGCATTGATTTGCGATCCTGAAGTGATGATACTTGATGAGCCTACCAATGGGCTTGATCCACAAGGTATTGCCGAAATACGGGAACTGATCAAGCAAATAGCGAATGAGGGCAAAACGATAATCCTTGCCAGCCATTTGCTGGATGAGGTGCAAAAGGTATGTACCCATTTTTGTGTGCTAAAAAAGGGCAACCTGATACATGTAGGCAGTGTAGATGAGGTGAGCAAAGGGGCGTCTTCTGTGGAATTAATGGCAGATGATGCAAATATTAAAGAGGTGCTGGCAACTTATGACAAGGCACTTAAAGTTGAGAAGGAAGGCAATAGGTATCTCGTGAACCTTGAAGATGGTACAACGGCCTCAGACCTTAATGCTTTCTTATTTGGTAAAGGTATAAGCGTGTCACATTTGGTGACCCAGCGTAAGAGCCTTGAAAAACAATTCCTTGAACTTTTAGCCGTTTCAGACAATGCTTAGATTATTAAAAATAGACCTTATTAAGCTTACCAATTACAGGGCATTTAATGTGCTAAACATTTTGTATGCTGTATTGATTGTTAGTATTCCGATAACAGTAATAGAATTCCTTAAGTGGTTAAAAGTAAAAGGTGCGGAGTTTGATGGTTTTGATCCAATGAAAATTCCAGTTTTACATTTCACCGATATCTGGCAAAATGTAACCTACGTCTATACCTTTTTAAAGATATTTCTGGCCATAGTAATTATCATTTCGGTATCTAATGAATTCTCCTATAAGACTGTAAGACAAAATATTATTGATGGTTTTAGCAGGGTAGATTTTCTCAAATCGAAATTGGCTACTATCTTGCTCTTGTCTGTAGGATCTACGGTACTCGTATTCTTTACTTGTCTTGTCACAGGTTTAATTTATACTCCAAACTTAGATTATGGAGATGTATTTACCGGCTCTGAGTTTGTATTCGCCTATTTTCTTGACCTGCTGGCCTATTTGATTTTTGCCTTTTTCCTTACTGTGCTGTTTAAGAGGTCAGCATTAACGGTCTTTATGCTGCTTTTATATAGGCCTATTGAAGGTACAATAATTGGCCTGCTGCCAGACAGTATTGATTTTATTGGAGACTATCTCCCAATGCAGGCATTCAGTGCCCTGATAGAGGTACCATTTCCAAGGTACTGGTTTCAGGAGATACAAGACTATGTAGCATTTGATGCCGTTGCGGTAGTGCTGTTATACATTGTACTGTTTGTTGCTGCAATACATTACAAGTTGAAAAACAGCGACCTCTAACTTACATTTTATAAAAAGACATAAGATATGAGAATAGAGTTCTTAAATCTTATGTCTTAAAACTCCTTACTGCGTAATAATAACCCCGATTGAGATTTCAAGCCCGGTAAAGTCCATCTTGGCGTCTTTATAGTCAATGGGTTTGGTTTCTAGAAACCCAACAGAATTGCCGCCCGTGTAGCTACCCGTCATAGGAAAATCCGCACCACCAATGAAGTAGTTAGCTTCAAGAGAAAGTCCCCATTGTTGAGTGACGTAGATAATATATTCGGCCCCAAAGAAATAGCCTAGTCCAATTCCTGCATCAAAATCAATATTAGAATTAGCCACTGCCCAGCCCTCATATTTCCTGATGGCCTTATCCAGGTTCCCGTAGTTTATTTTGTCATCAAATGATTTGAAGGTAAAACCACCGCCTTTTATCTTAAATTCCTGATTTTGAAATGCAAACTGAAACACAAGCTCCAGTGGTACAAGTAGGGTAAAGTTAGGCCCGACAACAGGGTCCTTGGTTTCAAGCTCTCCCATATCAATCACATTCATCCCTGACATTCTATATATTGAAAAACCACTGTTTAGTGCCATGTAATCTCCGATATTAAACCCTAAGCCTCTTAATGAAAACGGACTTATGGGAGTTGAGAAATAACCATTTTTAGGAAGGAAGTAAGAAAATGAAACACCTACACCTTGTGAAAAAGCCCTCTGGCTAGAAATTAATATAACTATGACAATGACCGTTTGTAAAGCTTTCTTGAGCATTATGGAAGTATTTTTATTTTTATTGACTGCTATTTGATAAATTCAAAACATTGAATTTAACCTGAAAATTAAAACTTTAATATGAACCGCTACCTAAAATCACTTTTGAATCTGTTTTTGGTGTCTATTGTCCTGTTTTCATGCAGTGATAAAGAGCTACCTGTTGCAGCTACCATTTTAAAGAATGGAAACATCTACACTGTTGATGAAAACAATATGAAAGCTGAGGCCATTGCTATATTAGGCGATAGAATCCTTGATGTTGGAACAAGTGCCGATATGGAGAAGTATAAGGGCGAAAATACTAAAATCATAGACTTGAAAGGCAAAACTTTAACGCCAGGATTTATTGAAGGACATGGCCATTTCATGGGGCTGGGTTACAATGAGCTGAACCTTGACCTTATGGATGTTAAGAGCTATGATGAATTGGTAGAAAGAGTAGAGGAGGCTGTAGCTAATGCTAAACCCGGTGAGTGGATAGTGGGCCGCGGGTGGCACCAAAGCAAGTGGGACAACACGAATGAAAAAATGATCAAAGGGTTTCAAACCCATGATAAATTAAGTGCTGTTTCCCCTGATAACCCAGTATATCTAAGACATGCCAGTGGACATGCTGGTATGGCTAATACCAAGGCCATGGAAATAGCAGGGGTTCTACAGATGTCAAAAGAAAACCTGACTGAAGAAGAAGTAGAAGGTGGTGAAGTCATTAGAGATGAGTTGGGTAACCCAACAGGAATATTTAATGAGAGGGCCATGACTTTGATCACCAAAAATATTCCTGAAAACACGGAAGAACGAGACAGACAGGCACTGCAACTGGCTATTGAGGCAAGCTGGAGAAATGGTATTACCAGTTTTCATGATGCAGGTGTAGGCAGGGAGACAATCGATCTTTATAAGAAATATAAGGAGGAAGGTAAGTTGGGAGTTAGATTATATGTAATGCTTACTGGTTTTGATAAAGAGCTTTTGGCAGAGTGGTATGAAAAGGGGCCTGAGATTGATACCATGGATAACTTGCTGACCATTCGATCAGTGAAGTTGAACTGTGACGGTGCCTTGGGCTCAAGAGGAGCTTGGTTGCTGGATGAGTATACCGACCGCCCCGGACATTTTGGAATGCCAACATTGCCTATGGAGTTTGTGGCCGAAACATTAAAGGATGGACTTGAACATGGCTTTCAGGTATGTGCTCATGCCATTGGAGATAGGGCCAATAAAGAAATTTTAGATCGTTATGAAAATGCGTTTAAGGAGAATGGTAATGTTGGAGATGTAAGGTACAGAATTGAGCATGCCCAGCACTTGCACCCAGATGATATACCGCGTTTTGGAGAGCTAAAGGTAATACCAGCAATGCAGGCTGTACATATGTCTTCCGATAGACCTTGGGCGATTGATCGTCTGGGTGAGAAGCGCATTGTTGAAGGCGCATATATGTGGCAGGCCCTTATTCAGTCAGGAGCAGTATTGGTTAATGGTACGGATGTGCCAGTTGAGCCAGTAGACCCATTGGCATCATTTTATGCTAGTGTTTCAAGAAAGACATTAGCAGGAACACCTGAAGGAGGTTATGAGCCAGAGCAGAAGCTAACACGGGAGCAGGCATTAAAATCATATACATGGAATGCCGCTTATGGCGCCTTTGAGGAAAATGTGAAAGGATCAATTGAAAAAGGAAAGCTTGCAGATTTCACTGTTTTTTCAGATGATATAATGACCATTCCTGAAAATGATATTTTAACTACCAAGGTGGCGATGACTATTGTTGGTGGAGAAGTAGTTTATGAGAATGAAGAAGTTAAATAATGAATATTGTTAAGCCCACACTTCTTATTAATGAATCCATTTGCAAAAGCAACATCCGAAAAATGGCGGATAAAGCAGGCACGAATGGGTTAATATTCAAGCCTCACTTTAAAACACACCAGTCCCATGCTGTGGGGCGATGGTTTAAAGAAGTGGGGGTGGAGCATATTACAGTAAGCTCATTGGGAATGGCCGATTACTTTTCAAAAGATGGCTGGAAGAACATAACAGTTGCATTCCCTTGTAATATCAGGCAAATTGACTTGATCAATGATCTTGCCTCACGCATTAACCTAACTGTTCTGGTTGACAATGTAAAGGTTATAGATCTACTTTCTGGTCAACTGAACTATGATCTAGGAGTAAAAATTGAATTGGATTCTGGTAAAGGACGCACCGGGGTTAACGCCAAAGATTTGACTATTATTGACCAGCTCGTGAGTAAGGTTAAATCATCAGAAAAGCTTCAGTTTAAAGGGTTTTACCTGCATGCCGGCCATTCATATGGAACAAGAGGTAAGGCTGAAACAACCAAAATATATACAGAGGCAGTAGAATGCCTTCAGCCAATCAAGGCAGCCTATCCAGATGCGGAGATATGTTACGGGGATACACCAACTTGCAGTGTTATAGACAAGTTTGAGAGTATAGATGCCATGAGTCCGGGCAATTTTGTCTTTTATGACATTATGCAGGAGCAAATAGCCTCATGCTCCATTGAGGACGTTGGTGTAGCCGTTGCCTGTCCTGTAGTATCTATCAATAGCCAAAACAATCAAGTATGCATCTATGGAGGTGGCGTTCATTTTGCCAAGGATAATATTGAAGTTGATGGATACAACAGTTTTGGGCAGGTAGTTAAAATCTTAAATGAAGGTTGGAGTGCGCCACTAAAAGGTGCTTATCTAAAAAGTGTGTCACAGGAGCATGGGTTGATATACATGCCTGATGAAGAATTGAGTCAATGGAAAGTGGGAGATGTGATAGGAATACTACCGGTGCATTCTTGTATGACAGCAGACTGTTTAGGAGAATATTACACTTTTGAAGGAGCCGTTTTAGACCATTACTCAAAAAAAATGCACGCCAGATAGCGTGCATTTTTTATATCTATGGGTGAAGCGTTCTACTTTAAGAACTTCTGAGCTTTCTTTTTCAAAGCGTCTCTGTCAGCAGTTATTGACGGATCGCTGAATATTTTTGAAGAAAGTTCTGCAATTACACCCTTCTTATAACCAAGGCGACCAGCTATGTCTTCACAGAAAACAATTTCGCTTTTAAACACCTGGCCATCAATTTTCATCATTTGAACTACTTGATAAAGGTGCTCAAATTTTTGATCGTCAGTTAGTGTTCCTAAATCTCCAATTGGCCTGGATGGGTTCTTAAGCATTTCATCGATATCTTCTTTTGGTATCCCATTAGAAACACCAATCATTTGAATCAATTTAGCTTCTTTTTCAGCAACATTGCTATCGCTAGCCGCCAACTGAATTAATACATTTAATTGTTCCTTTATCATTTTCGCTAGTTTTTTATGCTTTGATTGTCACTTGCCGTGACAAATAAATCCTTTATACAATACCAATATAGCCATTTTTTTTATTTGTATAATAGAATTGGTGTAAAAAAGAACACCCTTAATGATGTACTTTTTCACCTCAATTTTATTCATTTCTAAGCGACTTAACCGGGTTTGCTGTTGCAGCTTTCAAGGCTTGAGTACTCACAATGACTATAGCAAAAATGAGCGCTATTAATCCTGTTAAGGGGAAGATCCACCACATAATTTCTGTTCGTAGTGGGTACCTCTCCAAATAACTGTTTAAAAGATACCACGCCAATGGTGATGAGAGCAAAAATGAGATAATTACAAGCTTTGAAAAGTCGTAGGACATTAATTGAATCAATCCGCTTACTGAAGCCCCTAATACTTTTCTTATACCAATTTCCTTAGTGCGCTGCTCGGCAGTATATGCCGCTAAGCCAAAAAGTCCAAGCCCTGTAATAAATATTGTTAATATGGCGAATAAGTTGGCCAATCTGCTGGTCATATTAATGGTAGTAAACTTCTTTTGGTAGTCAATATCAACAAACTCATACTCAAACGGATAGGCAGGGTTGTGCTTCTCAAATATAGATTTAACAGTGGCCAGAGAGTTTTGAATGTCGCCCGGTAGCCTTATTGTAATAGACCCTCCCCAGTCATCAATAATCATAAATAGAGGTTTAACTTCTGAATAAACCGAGCCCATCAGCACATTGTCAACAACGCCAATAAGCTCTCTTTTACTGCCCCAAAGGTCGAGCTGGGTTCCAATGGGGTCTTCTAATCCCATCAAATCAAGTCCAGCTTTGTTTATAATTATAGCTGCCGTATCACTTTTAAAATCCTTCGAAAAATCACGACCCATAAGCACTTCTATGCCCATGGTCTGACAATAGTCATACTCTGTGGTGATGGTTGTGAAAATCACATTTAAGTCATCTGGTTTTCCTGGCCATCCCAGAAAATTGTTAGAGTTAATTGAAGTGATTTTACTGTTTGATACTGTTACACCTGCAACCGCTCCAGACTGTAAGAGCTCTGTTTTCAATGCATCGTAGTTTTCATCAAGTTCCCCTGTTTTATCAACAGATATTAATTTTTCCTGATCATACCCCAACGTACGGTCTTTTGCCAGCTTTATTTGCTGGATTATTACTATAGTGCCAATTATCAATATTATTGAAACTCCAAACTGCAGGATTACCAATACCTTTCTTGGAGTACTTGCATTTTTACCTAAAGTCACCTTGCCTTTCAGAACTTTAGCAGGTCTGAAAGATGATAAATAGAAGGCTGGATAACTACCAGAAATAATTCCGGTAACAAGTATTACTATAGCAGTAAAAATCCAGAACAGTGAAGATGTGAAGTCAATGAAGAGTTTCTTCTCAACAAGATCGTTATAAAAAGGCAGGAGCAAGAGCGCTAATAAAATAGCTATTACATAAGAAATAAGGGAAATAAAAACAGATTCACCTATGAATTGTGCAATAAGCTGACCTCTGCCAGAGCCAACGCTTTTTCTTATACCTACTTCACGGGCCCTTCGCTCAGACCTGGCAGTAGCCAGGTTCATAAAGTTGATGCAAGCGATTACTATGATTAATAACGCTATGACAGTGAATAACTGAACATAGTCGCTACGTCCACCTTTTGCAATACCATTTTCAAAGTTTGAATATAGCCTCCATCTTTCTACTGGATGAAGGAACAGGTAACGCATAAAACCATGTTCAGAATGCTCTACCAACATATCTTTAACGTTATCTTCCACAGACAGCAAATCATCACTTTGATCCAGTTCTATAAAAACCTGAAAGGAGTTATTGCCCCAATTGTCTTTGTTGTCAAGCACCCATGTATTCAACTGTTCGCGTAGCTTCCATGGTATTAGATATTCAAATTCGAAGGAGGAGTTTTGCGGTACATCTTTTAATATCCCCGTTACTTTCACATCTGCCTCATCGTCCAGCCTGATGATCTGACCAAGAGGATCTTCATCACCAAACAGCGATTTCGCAAAAGACTCTGTCAATACAATCGATGATGGTTCATCAAGCACAGTACTTGGGTCACCATAGGCCAATGGGAACTCGAACATTTCAAGAAACTCCTCACTTACCCAATACCCATCATTTGTAATTCTTTTTTCGCCAATGGTTAAAAGATGGGAAGACCCCCAGCCAGTTACACATGAGTTTTTGATTTTTGAATCAGCAGTTTTCATGGCCTCATAAGTAGGCAGAGGCACAGACGTCCATGAATTAATTTTACCATCAAACTCCGCATTGATCCATACCTGAGCCAGCTTGTTATATTTTGGCAGGAATTTATCATAAGAAACCTCATCATTTACCCATAACAGGATCAATATGCAGCATACAATGCCGACAGCTAAACCTGTGATGTTAATGAATGAATAGACGCTGTTTTTGAAGAGATTGCGCACAGTTACGCGAATGTAATTTTTGAGCATGACCTTTTAAGTTGTTGTTTAGATAGGTTAATGACTCCATATATAGAAAATAGTTGCAGAAATTTTTAATTAATATTTTGAAGGTCTTAGAATCTTTGGGATTGACCAGTTCTTGTTATCTTAGAAAATTGAATCAGAACTATAAATATTCAGTGCTCATGCAACCCATTATTTTTTAATTGGTCTTTGAGTTGAATATTTAAATTTGACACTTATGAAAAAGATTGGAATTTTCTTTACTGTGTTGTTGATCACAGTTCAGAGCTACGGACAGCAAAGAGAAAGGCGTGATGTTGGGTCATTTGATGAAGTACAGGTCTCACAAGCCATTGACTTATATTTGAAAAAAGGCACTAAAGAAAGTGTGGAAGTTGAAGCACGCGGAATGGACAGTGATGAGGTATTGACAGAGGTAAGAGGTAGCAGGCTTAAAGTATATTTAGAAGGTAATCGTTATAGAAATATTTCGGTGAAGGTATATGTAACTTACGTGGAACTGGAAGGTATTTCTGCCAGTAGTGCATCAACAGTATACGCTGAAGGCGTAATAAAAGGTGATAGAATGACCATTGATGTATCCAGTGCTGCAGATGTGGAAGTTTCGGTTGATGTAAATGATTTAAATGTTAGCGCTTCGAGTTCTGGTGATGTTGAAGTTGCTGGCAAGTCAAAATATTTGGAAGTTAGTGTGAGTAGTGCAGGTGGTGTCGATGCTTATGATTTGGAAGCTGAAAATGTGAGGGTAAGAGCTAGCAGTGGAGCTGGAGCAAAAGTAAATGCCAAGAATGAAATTGATGCTCATGCGAGCAGTGGAGCAAGTATAAGGTATATTGGTAACCCCTCTAAGTCAAGAACAGATTCCAGCAGCGGAGGCTCGGTTAGGAAATCAAGCTAAAAAGCTGTAGAAAACGATTGAATCAAAAAAGACCCTGGCATATGCCAGGGTCTTTTTTGATTTTGACGCTTATTGTGTAGCCATTTTACGATGGCTGCTATTATTTTCTTCCTGAAGGTTTTTCTCCAAATTCAACAAGGCTTTGTTGAAGTTTTGCAAATAAGCCTCACCAATATACTTGCCTTTAATTTTTGGCACTACCCATTTTTTTCTGTTAAGTGAAAAGTTTATCATGGCATAGAGTGTTTTTTTATTCTGAACTATTATTAAAAAGCCAGTTCCAAGACGCATAAAGTCTTAAAACGAAAAATATTAATTAGTGTTTTGTTTTATCCGTGTTATATCACAATTATCTTCGTAAATAACCCAAAAGCAGAGTGGCCAACAAATTCAAAAAGAATATAAATGACAAGCTGCTAAAGCCACTACTTGGCTTTTTGAAACAGGGAATGACCCCTACCAGACTTGCACTTTCAGTCTCGCTAGGCTTTGTGTTTGGTCTATTTCCTGTTGTCGGCATCACTACTGTCTTATGTTTACTAATTGCTGTTATTTTTAAACTTAATGTGGCGGCCATACAGTTAATCAATTACATTGTTTATCCCCTGCAGCTGCTTCTTATTATCCCTTTTATCAATCTTGGTTCAAAAATTTTAAATGTTAACCCAATACCGTATTCTATTTCAGAATTAATAGATATGGTTAAGAACGATTTTTTGCTGGCTCTAAAACAATTGTGGGTAGCTCATTTAATGGGCATGTTTGCCTGGCTAATTATCATTGTTCCTATTGGGCTCATTATTTATTTGTCATTGCGTATTGTATTTAAAAAAATGGCAAAGAATTAATCAACGTTTGTTAAAATCTGAATAAAGTGTTTGCATATAAGCCTTGCCTAGCTCCAATTCTTTTTCTGTAGTTGCACCCTCTTTCATGAGGTAGTTTCCACCTACGTTATCAAAAACGATCTTATGCGTGCTATCCAAATACCCAAAGCCATTATTGAAAACATATACCGCATAGGGTTTATAATCTCTGGTCATAATATTTTTGCTAAACATGAAATCTTCATCCTGAAATCCTAACTGACCAAAGATGGTATTTGCAATATCGGTCTGGCTGGCGTAAGAATGAATTACTGTATCTTGTTTGGCGAGTGCTCCACCAAGCCAAAGCATCGGTATTTTAAACCTGTCAGCATTTGAATTTCCAGGATTATCAGGCATGAAATGGCCATGATCGGCTGTAACAATAACCCAGCTGTTAGTCCACCAATCGGTCTGTTTTGCCTTGTCAATAAACTCACCCAACGACTTGTCGGTGTAGTAAGCTGAATTTAGAAACTTGCTCACGTCATCTTTCCCTTCAATAACGGTTTCCATAGGCACTTCAAAAGGCTCATGGCTGCTTTGTGTCATCATGATTTTGAAGAATGGTGAATTAATTTGATTAGCCTCGTCCAAAAACTTGTCAAACACAAAATGGTCGTGCACGCCCCATTTTGAAGTGTTCAACTCTTGCGGAAAATCCTGACTGTGCGCAATGCCGTCAAATTGTGCGTTGGATAGGTAAGATTTGAAATTGGCGTAGTCAATGTTATAGCCATATGTGAACTCTGTATTATACCCTCTCGATTTGAGCGTTTTGTTTATAAAAGGTAGCGATGCAGTTTTCTTAGGAAACTTAATAATAGATCCTTTTGGCTGACGCGGATAACCGTTAAGTATTGATACAATTCCTAAATCTGTTCTATCTCCTGAAGAGTAGAAGTTATCGAACAAAACACCTTCATGTACCAACTTATTAATGTTAGGTGTTATTCCAGGCAGTCCGCCCAGTGGCTCAATAAAACGAAAGGTGTAGCTCTCAAGAACTATAATGATAATATTAGGTTGGTCTTGATCAATTAGCTTCACTGTTTCTCCTGAAGACTCGTTCATCTCATTGAAATACAGCTGGGTTTTGTCAGCAGCCAAATAGTTTTCCGGATAGCTCAACCGATTAAGTTTTCGTAAAGCATAGCCAAAATTATATACCACATTTATTGCAGCATGATTGGCAAACATGTTCGACTCATGAAAATAAACAGTTCCTGTATTGATAGGTGCCACACCCACTGTCCCTCTTATTGGTGCAATCAATAGTGCGGTTAACAACAACATTGTTATTGATGTCTTCCAGTTAGCAGTTGCAATGTTTTTGGTTCTTTTGGAAACGTATTTTATATAGGCCCAGCTAAATGCCCCAAAGAGAATTAGCCAGAACGTGACCATTATTACTGTAGTCCAAAAATCTCCTGAACTGGCAGCTTCTTTACCAATATATAGCAGGGGAGTAGCGTCCATTCTGTAGCTCCAATGTGTATACAACTCTAAATCGAGCACGATAATAAAGCTGGCAATGAAGAGCATTAGCCCAGTATAAATTCTTAAAATAATATCAAGAACTATGGGCTTAAAATAGGTGGTGAGGCAGATAAGCAAACCTGGAATCAGCGAGAAATAACCCATAACGGTTAAGTCCAACCTAGCCCCATTGAGCATGGCCAGCAATATATCGCCAAGGCCCATTGTGTCGGTTAACGGGTAATGGTAGGTTAAGAATATAACCCTTGCGATTACAAAAAAGCTGAACCAAAACAGGCAATAACTAAAAAATAACTTGATTCTAGAGGTCATCTGAAAAATTTGGTGCAAAATAAGGACTAAAGCCCTCGTAATACAAGCGTATGTAATTTAAGAATGTAAATGTTAGGTTCTTGTATTGATCAAAAGCTGGAGTAATTCAGAGGGGTGATCAATGATTTCATCTGGATGAAACTCCTCTAAAACTGCTCTGGTATGAAAACCCCAAGTAGCGCTAATAATAGGCAAGCCACAACTTGAAGCCGCCTCTATATCTCTCGTCTCATCACCAACCAACAATACCTCATCTTTTTTTAGGTTTCCTTTTTTTATAATGGATTTGATGGTTTTGTTTTTTTGAAATAATCTGATGCCCGAAGAAAAGTAATGAAAACACTCTGTCATGCCATGTCTGGTGAGAAAACTTTCAATATTGGCTTGCGAGTTTGAAGTTACTATGCCAAGCTTATAAGACTTGGCAAGCTCTCTTATTACTTCGGGAATTCCATCGATGGGTTTCAATAAATCAATATTCTTTGCAAGCTCTTTTCTAAAAGCATGTGCAATAATTGGCAGCTTGAGATAGGATATTCCTACTGCTTTTATCGCCTTTTGAGTGGAAAGGTTTCTATAAATATCAAGCTCCTTTTTATTTGATATTTTTTTATATCCAAAACGATCACAAATGCTGTTGGAAACAGAAACACCTAATTTCAATGTATCTGCGATGGTGCCATCAAAATCGAAAATTATTGTGGAAATATTTTCAAATGACCTGCTCAAAGGCTGCTTCTTTCCTTGATTTTAGGATACACCTGGGTCAATGCTCTTTGAAGATGATGTTCATCATCTATTTCGCACCACGCCAAGTCATCAACCTTCTTGATTAAGATATTGATGTCTTTGGAGATGCCAACAAAGTCGTCCTCATAGTGAATTTCTTTGTTGCCGATTTTATATTGTGCTTCAGCGTAAGCGCACATAGCTTCAAATGTATTTGTAGAGATTTTGCTAATTCCTACCAACTCACCACTAATGTGATTCAATTCGGTTACTTTTTTCGACATGTTTGTAAGGTGCCAATTCTTGTTAGCTTCTATGTAAACTTCATCATTAGAATGAGTTTCTCCACTAGCTAAAATAATATCTGGATTCTTGTCAGTTATTAGTGTTTCCAGAGCAAAAGGCTCATACAAAAGATCTCCTTCCAATAACAGGAAACTTGAATTCAAAAGGTGTTTTAAATTGAACAAGGTATACATGCTGCCAGTGCTAGCATAATCATCATTGCGCCAAGTTTCAATCTCAGGGTAGGTACTTTTTAAATCATCAAAAAAGTGATTTAAATAACCTGTACCTATAATTATTCTTGTTATTTCGGATTTGAGAAGCTGTTTGATGGAACGGTGAATAAGAGCAGTGCCATCAACCTCCAAAAAGGCCTTTGGCATTTGCTTGGTTCTTTCTTTTAACCTGCTGCCCAGACCAGCAGCAAGTATTACAGCCGTATCCACCTTTTGACTCATCAGTCTTGAATAAATTGCATGAGTCTTTCTTTAACTTCAAAAGGTTTAACCGTTGGTCTACCTAATTTTTCAGGTGATCCCTGAGAAATTTTCAGATGAATAAAAGTAGCCTTAGGATCAGCTTTCCAGGCTAAAATTTCATCAGACAATTCTTTAACACTTGCTGCAGAAATAGCAGCGGGATAACCAGTGGCGTGAGCGGTCAGGGCAAAGTCAATGTTATGGGATATTGTAGCCTGGCCTCCTGTGGAGTCATGCACATTATTGTCAAGCAAAACATGCAATAAGTTTTTTGGTTGATAATAACCGTTGGTAGCCAAATTTCCCATGCGCATCAAAGCAGCACCATCACCATCTATGGCAATTACTTTTTTGTCTGGTCTGGCTAATGCAAGGCCAAGTGCCATTGAACTTATGCAGCCCATTGATCCAACCATGTACAAATTATTGGACTTGTCTTCCACTTCAAAAAGCTCACGGCCAGTTTTACCAGTAGTCGCCAGCATGATGGTGTTATTATCAGCAAGATTTGAAATGGTAGTCAATGCTTCAGTTCTGGTAGGCATTGCAAGGTCAGCTGTGGTGTGCTTTAGCTCCTTCGAAAAAGTAGAAGTAAGATTTTGAGGCTTCAATGCCACCTCACCAAATGTGTTTTTTTTTACTACAAAGAAAAAAGTCTTATTATTTTCAATAGCCTTATTGGCCCTGTCTAGTTGTGTTTTTGCCTCTTCCATATCCTGAGCCAAATACTCCCATTCCACCTCCATTAATGAAAGCATCTCTCCTGTAATTTGACCCATAAGTTCATGCTGAGGCTCATCACTAAGGCCAGGCTCACCACGTAAACTTACAAACCCTAATACCGGAAGCTGAAAGGAATAATTTAGTGAAGTAATAGGGGAAGTGGCATTTGTCAAACCAGAGTTCTGCATTAAAACCACTGATTTTTTGCCTCCCAGATAGGCACCTGCGGCAGTGGCAACCGCATCACCTTCATTGGCAGCCATCACATAATCACAATCATTAATGGCATAATTGATGAGATATTTTAAAAAAGAGCAGGGAACTCCGCTGTAGAAATCAAACCCTAATCCTTTAAGGGCGGTTCCAAATTCTTGAGTATTCAGCATTTGCTTTATTTTATATTCTTAGTTTTCCTGCCTCTTGCAAATCAACAAGGGTGTCAACATCTAACCACGCACCGCTAATATATTTTACCGCTATTGTATTCTCTTTTGCAATTTCATTGAAAAGGTCTGTGCAGGTCATTTTTTTGAAATTCTTGGACTCGCTAAGTTTGGTAAGAGCGGTTTTTACAATTTCAGCACCGGTACTATTTACTTTCCAAAGGCCGATGAACTCGCCACAAACTTTCTTGTCAAGGTTGGAGTCCATCTTTTTGAATTTAGCAGTACCAATAAAATTCTTCTTATTGTATTTTTTACTCGCCTTAACAAGGTCTTTAGTGCCATCAGACTTCTTGCTGTCCGCGTCCACAATCATGGTGATGTCATTGTTATCATTTAGCAACTCATTCAACACATACTTTTTGAAAATGATATCGCCATAGCTAATGATAGTATTCTCTTTGATTTCGTCTTTAGCAAGATTTAGCGAATACAACTCTTTTGTTTCCGCATAATCGTCATTATCAACGGTCTTAATGTTGTTCATTTTGACCTTCTCTTTACCAAAGCCCCTAACAACAGTGATGTCTTTTATCCCTACCTGATTGTACTCATCAATTTGAGTTGATAGCAATGATTTGCCATTAACTTCAACCAGAGTTTTAGGTGAATCTTTAGTCAGCTCACCTAAGTTGCCCTGGCTTGCTGCTAGAATAATATTATTAACTTTCTTACCTGTTGTTGGCAAGTATTTTTTCTCAGCATCTTTCAACTCATCCGCACCCTGGATTCTGAATACTTCAGCAACAGAAACCACATTCCCTTCAATATTGATGAGCGACTCTTCCTCATAAATCCTTTTGGTAGTGTCTTGCATTACCTTAATGGCAGCACGCATATTGTGGTTGGCCCAAATTGCCATGCTAATGCCTTGTGACCTAAAATGATCAGTAGGAGTAGAGTAGTACTTTGTAGGCACTATGATAACCGGGCATCTGTCGCCCCACTCTTTCATAAAGGCATCGATATCTGATGAGTCTGCTTTTTTACTATGACATAAAATGGCATCGGCCCCGGCATCATGATATGCATCAGCTCTTCTTAATGCCTCATCAAGTCCCCAACCCGCAATAAAAGCCTCCAGTCTGGCAACAACAGAAAAATCAGGGTCAAGTTGTGTGTCTTTGGCTGCTTTTATCTTTCCGCAAAACTCAGCAACATCAGCTAAAGGTTGGCTCTCACCACCAATAAATGAGTTGGTTTTTGGAAATAATTTATCTTCTATACATACGGCAGCAACATCACGTTGTTCCAGCTTCTGCACCAATCTTCTCATGTTGTTGAAGTTACCATACCCGGTGTCACCATCCAGTAATATAGGAATGCTTGTTGCATCGGTCATAAACTCTAAAACATCTAAAACCTGAGTCCATGAAGCTTCATTATTATCGCGCACGCCAAGTGCAGCTGAAATTGACAATCCACTTCCCCAAATGCCTTTGAAACCAGCTTCTTCAACGATTTTTGCTGAAAGTCCGTTATGGGCTTCCATGATAAATTCTAATTTATCAGAAGAAAGAAGGTTTCTGAATTGTGTCGTTTTTTTCATAGGGCACAAAGATATAATATATTTTTGCTTTGAAAGAGATCAAATACCTTGTGAAACCTACATCAGATTACCAGTCGCTTGTGCAGTCTATTTCAAACGTTTGTTTTAAAAGCTATTATTTTGTTTCTGTACAAGTTGTGGGTCGAATTCGGAACTGACTTTAAATTTATTTTTATTTGCAAGCCATGAGAGCATATGCCTATCAATGCAAAGACTATTCTTTACTAACACCTGTATTTAAGAAGATATTTGTGGAGCTGATTATAGGTTTTGTTCCGTGGGCTATACCAGCAAACATTATTACAATCATTTCCAATTGCTTTTTTTATGTGGCCCTTTATCTGTCTTTTGATCAGGAAGTGCTGGGGAAGCTCAATTTCATTGTAATTCCAATCTTACTTTTCGCCTATTTGATAGGTGACCATCTGGATGGTGCCCAGGCAAAGAGAACTGGTACAGGGTCAGCATTAGGTGAATTTTGTGATCATTATTTGGATGCATTCAATAATGGATTCTTAATGCTTATCATTTTTAATCTTTTTTCGATTACCAATATCTGGTTGGTAGCTGCGGTCGTGTTGCTTTCTTACCTGGCACACGTGGTGGTTTTCTATGAGCAGTTTAAGACAGGATGGCTAATTTTTGAAAAACTTGGTTCGCTGGAAGGGGTAATTTTAGGTTGTTTTTTAATTATTGCAGGCTATTTTGCCCCAGTTTACGATTTGTATCAAATGGAGTTGATTGGAGGATTGACTGCCATGGAAGTTATTATGATTTTAATTGGTGTTGGTTCGGTATTAACATTCATAAAGACAATAATGAGGACACCGAATGTTAGGTATAGTATTTTTATGTATTTAGTGATAATGATATTAATAGGTGGGCTTGGAGCATCCCTTTTTAGTCCTTCACAATTGGTTTTTATCATGACTCTGTATTCATCTGCATATTTGGGTAAGATTATGGTGGGTCATTTAATAGACGGCTTAGAAAGAAGCCCAGGCCTTTTTACACCATTATTTCTTATCATCATATTTACCATGCCATCATTGTATGAAGGCAATACTTTTTATGTATTGATGATATATTTATCAGTTAGTATTATACTCTTAGTTTATAGAACCTTTCAAAACCTGGGGCAATTCTGGGTTTGGACCAATCCTTCCCAAAAATGAAAAAAGTAGACAGAAAAATTTTATTAAATCCTGGTCCGGCAACTACTACTGATACAGTGAAAAATGCCATGGTGGTCGAAGATATTTGTCCTAGGGAAGAGGAATTTGGAGCGTTAATAGAAGGAATTAAGAATGATCTGGTAAAGGTTGTTCATGGTGAAGATGAATATATAGCAGCACTGTTTGCTGCCAGTGGTACAGGTGGATTGGAAGCGGCCATTACATCGGCAGTACCAAAAGGGAAGAAACTTTTGGTTGTTGAGAATGGTGCTTATGGTACCAGAATGATCAAGCTGGCTGAAACTTTTGATATTGGTGTGGTCAGATATCAATTAGAGTATGGTGATTATCCAAGTGTTGAGGCCATTGGAAAATTACTAAAGGAGAATGAAGATGTAAGCCACTTGGCTGTTGTGCATCATGAAACCACTACGGGAATGCTTAACCCTGTTCAGGAGATTTGTGATTTGTCACACAAGCATGGAGTTGAGGTTATAGTTGACTGTATGAGCTCTTATGCCGGTATTCCTATCGATGTTAAAAAGTGGCAGGCTGAGTACATAATATCATCTTCTAATAAATGTATTCAGGGAATGGCAGGGCTGGTTTTTGTCATTTTCAAATCTGATTTATTGCCTAAGTTAGGTGAGCAAAAAAGGTCATTCTATTTCAACATTTACAGCCAATACGTGGGTTTTGAGAAAACCGGACAAATGCAGTTTACCCCGCCAGTGCAGGTCTGTTATGCACTAAGACAGGCCATTGATGAGTATTTTGCCGAGGGTGAGGAAGGCAGATGGAGTCGCTACCAGAAAAACTGGGATGTATTGGTTGAAGGTTTGCAAGACATGGGTTTGAGCTTTTTGTTACCTTATGAGCAGCAGTCTAAAATACTGCTGGCCATAATAGAACCTAAGAATCCAAAGTACAACTTTGATGCAATGCATGATTATTTGTATGAAAAAGGATTCACTATATATCCAGGAAAAGGGGCAAAATCAGCAACTTTCAGGCTATCGGTATTAGGTGATCTTTACCCAAAAGATATTGAAGATTTTCTAGTTGCTCTCAAAGGTTATCTAACTTCCATTGCTTAAGGGCTATTTTGGAAACTTGACAAAAAAGGTGGTCTTATCGTTTGGTTCACTGGTCACCGATATTTCGCCATGCAGTTTTTCAACGGCTACTTTTACAAGATATAAGCCAAGGCCACTACCTTTTGATTGATCCGATCCTCTGAAGAACATATTGAACACTTTGTTTAAATGCGATTCAGCAATGCCCAACCCGTTATCAATTACTTCAATATAATAACTTTCTTTATCCTCATCTGCTTTGATAGTAATTTGATGATCGTTTATGCTATTCTTTCTAAATATAAGTGCATTCTCCATCAAATTGGTGAGCACAATTGTTAAAAGAAATGGATCTGATTTTACCTGAAGCGTGCTTTTTAAATCAAAAGAATATTTGGTGTCTCCACCTTGATCTAAAAAATTTATGTTATTTCTAACCTCACTTATCAGCACAGGTAGGTCAATCAGCTCTTTGTCAACTGTGGCATGAATAACCTCATGAACCTGGGTGAGTTTAGCCAGCAACTTGTTCATATCCTTTGCTACCAGCTCTATCAAGTCATAGTATTTACGATCATTCGAACTGGTTGACTCCAGCTTGGCAAGGGATGTTAAACCATGGATTCGGCTAATAGGTCCTTTAAGGTCATGAGAGGCACGATAAATAAACGTGTCAAGTTCTGCATTGGTTTGCTGGAGTTGTTGCAGTGTTTGCTTTATTCTAGATGTTCGCTGCTCTACCTTTTTCTCCAAAAGTGCATTTAACTCTTGCAGTTTTTTGTTGATGCTGAGAACTTCTTCCTGTGACAATTCCAGTTTTTGATTCTTCTCATTTATAGCATCTCTCTGATGAGAAATTTTCTCATTTTGCTCCTTGAGCAAGTCATTCTGCTTTTCTATCTCTTTTTTCTGGGAGATTACTTCAAAAGTTCGGTCTGCCACAATGAGTTTTAGCTTTTTGCGGTGCTGACGTACCCTGAAAGAATAAGCTAGTACAATAAACCAGATGAGCATGCCCCCACCTAACGTAAATAATACATAAGCCCATGAAGTCTGATACCAGGGTGCTAAGATTACAAATTGATAACGGGCAATGTTGCCTTCATGGTCATAGATGTTTTTTGCTTTTACTTTAAAAGTATAAGACCCTGCACTTAAGTTATTGTATTCTTTAATGTGCTCAGTGCTCCATGATGACCACTGTTTGTCATTGCCTTCAAGAAAGTAGCTATATTGAGTCCTTTCAGGCAGCTCATAAAAAGTAGAGGCATACTCAAAGCGCATTGAGTTTCTTTCGAAAGCTAAGGTTGGAATATAGTTTGATGGTTGATTGACCACGATTTTAGGTGCC
Organism: Fulvivirga sp.; assembly: GCF_040218215.1. Taxonomy (NCBI): domain Bacteria; kingdom Pseudomonadati; phylum Bacteroidota; class Cytophagia; order Cytophagales; family Fulvivirgaceae; genus Fulvivirga; species Fulvivirga sp. Next base: position 244,352 of record NZ_JAVJQL010000010.1, on the reverse strand, counting down.
AATTTTCCTGGTATAGGCTCTGAATATGTGCCATTAAATAAGGCAGAATCCAGATTAACAACTTTCCGGATTAGGGTGTTATAAGGGATAGTATAGTCTTTTTTGATGTTTTCGTCAAACCTATAGAGTCCATCTGGTGTGGCAAACCAAACGATTCCGTTTTCATCAGGAAAGATACTTGTTACTGTAGTGGTTACTATTCTTTTGAATGGGGTAGTGGACTGGCTAATAGTATCTCCTTTAAAAAAGGAAATTTTTTGAATTTCAGTGCGCCCTTCTTTGTTCTTAATTGCGGAATAAACCGTTGAGTCGTTAGTACTGGAAAGTCGTTTGATATCGCCCTTAATGCGATCGTCTTTTTTGAATGTATCTGTTATGCTGTCGTAGAGGTACAGTCCATCACTTGTACCTGCGTAAAGCCCTGAGGTTGTATATGCCAGAGCAATTTCATCAATTTCTGAAAGCCCTTGTGATTCATTATAAAGTTTTATTTCAGGATTTTCTGTTTCCACTCCTTCTATTTTATACACCCCTTCATCAACTGCTCCTATCCAGATATTTCCCATATCATCTTCGCAGACATCATGAACTACTTGATCTTTATTTGAGAATTGAATTAGTTCATTTTGACTAATTTTTGAATTTGTTATGGTTAATAGACTAATTCCTGTTGTTCGGCTGACAATTATACTGTTTGGTTTTGATTTTAGGTTGTAAACATGTGTTTCAGCTTGATTCTTTACAATCTCGAATGATAGATTATCATAAACTAAAATCAAACCTTGTTCGCTGGACACAACTAAAGCCTCCTTATTATCTTCCAGACTTATCTTTGATAGTGCCCATATTTTAGAGTTGATACCTCTAACTTTTTCAAACGAGGCACCTTTATTATAAAATAAGCCCTTGGTTGTTCCAATAAATAACTTGCCAAATGCTTTTCCAACCCTGTAAGGAGTACCCTCTAAGCCGCTATCCTTATCCCATAATTGGATAGGAGATGAAATTTCAAACATCGAAATATTTTCGGGCAATGAACACCATAAGTTTTGATGTGTGTCAATGTCGATGCCTTTGACAAAGCCATTGGCAAGTCCATTATTCGTATCTATTTTAGAAACAATATTTAAGCTGTCATTTAGAATTTGCATCCCACCAGAGATTGTGCCTATTGCTTTTATTTTACTTTTAAAACGATGCGAAAAAAGTTGATTTCTTTTAATAAAATCTGAAGTTTTTTCTTGAATTGGGCTTAGCAAGGAATCTCCCCTCAACTCGAAGATACCATTGTGTCTTGTTCCTAACATTTTACTTTTTTTTGTATTTAGTAAAAAGTTGAGATAATCTGATTTTAGGATTTCGGTACCAGCTATTGGTACTTCACCATCTTCAGTAAGTTTCACAATACCAGAATTGCCATTAATGATATAGGCGTTTTGGTCATCGGTTACAATCTTATTATGATATTCGTTTGAATTCCAGAAATTAATTGTTGATCCATCCCAGCGAAACACACCTTGTTTACTGTAGAAGTAAATGCCTTTGGTGTTTTCTGAAATACTCCAAACCGCAGAATTCAAATTAAATTCTTTAGGGAGTTTATCTTTTAAGGATATAAAAAGGAGATTTCCAGTTTCTGAAGATTCTAAGTAACCAAAGTCACCCAAGGCTCCAATATATATTTGGCCTACATTAGATTCATGAAGTGATAGAATTCCAAAATTGAAATGACGTTTCCAGTGAACCCCATCATATACGAGCAATCCATCGGTATTTCCAACATAAATCAGTCCTTCTTGACTTTGAATTATTTGCCAATTGGCAAGGCTAAAACCAGTTTCTTTGTAGCCAAAGTCACTTTGTAGGTACCGTGGATTGGATTCGTTTGATTGTCCAAAAAGAGTATTGGATGCGAGAAAAAGAAAAGTAAGTACCCTACTAATCATTTAATGTTGAGTTATGATCTTGTCCGTTTTTGAAAACATTATTGTCAGTCAATTGAAGTAGTGGTAGACAAGAATAACAAAAAACTGCTTATTTAATCTATTACTTTAAGGTAAGAGTTACAACCATGTAATAAAAAAGGCCATTAAGGGTTAATTTCCTTAATGGCCTCTGAAAAGCTTGATTAAATACTAAGCCTTTTTAATTGAATTTATATATTCAGTAGTGTACTTATTGGGTAAAATGTCATACCATTTCATTAAAGTTTCAGAACCCAAATGATCATAGATAAGGCTGAACTGCTTTTTCATACTTTCTTCGTGCTCTTTTAAAATCCTTGATGGATTTGCCTCAAGGGCAAGTTCAAATGCCTCCTTTTCATACCTTGGAGTGGGTTGATGATGAATAAGCTTTTTGAAATTGGTTAGACAAAAATCATAATATTGACGAGTATGAAGTATAAATGTATGCCACATTTCATCTATAATTTGTAAGGGCTTATCGATAAAGACGCTGTCTTCAGACTTTGATGCCAGGTAGAGCCATTTCTTGGTCTCTTCAAAAATCTCTTGAGCTTCGCAATAAGACACAGCATACCGATCCATAAAACCCAATATAATGTTTTCTTCGTTTTTACACTCTAATGATTCTAAATCAATGGAGTCTAATTCATTTTCAAGTAAAGCCATATCTATAATATTGAAATAGTGATAATTAAAATTTTACTACTGCTTTCGGTATCCAGTAAAATTTATTTCAAAATTAGTCATTTCCTATAGCTTCACATCTAATGCAGTCAGATGAAGAAATTACATTATTAGTAATATATTTCGAATAAAGATTATTGATTAAATCATTTTTTGAATTGTTTTTTGTGTTAGTTTTAGTAGTAGTTGTTTTCATGATTTTTCGATTTTTAGTTGTATTTAAATTTGGCTGCGAAGTTATATGAACAAAATTTAATATCCAACTCTCATGAAATAACCAAATATTTACCCGCGTAAACTTTGAATAGTACAATAAAGTTATTTTCGTGAAATAATTATATAAGAGGTTGGTAATATTCTTAATGACCTTTATTATGTTAAATGGATCATATTAGATTTTTCTTAATATTTTTCGAAAAAAAATCAAAACATACTCAAAATTTTCAGCGGATTTTCGATTTTCAGTTGAAATCTCAGATAAGATGCATTAATTCAAAGGTGAATTTCATCTTGGTTTATTCAACGCATTTTGATAGTTGTTGATCTAAATATGAAGTCTTCTGTAACTGCATCGATAAACCTTAACTTTTATTTCTAATGCGAAAGTTTTTGACGATTAAGGTTAAAATGACAGCTACTTTTGAATTTTTAATAAAAATTTTTTAAGAATTGGGCATAAAAAGACCTAGTGATTCAAATTCCTTATATATTTGTGAGCATTAAGTATCTTATACTCAAAACATAAATCACTACATGGCACATTTAAGATTTAAAGCACTTGATTTGGCTAATAACAGGCCTAAAGTTCAAGTTGATTCTAACGGTAAAATTTCAGAATATTTTGCTTCGGATGTTTTCGGTCTGCCTCAGATGCAGGCAATATTATCTCCTGATGTTTTCAAGAAGGTAAAGAAAATCATTTATGATGGATCAAAAATAGATAACGAAACTGCTGATGCTGTTGCATCTGCAGCTAAATCATGGGCATTAAGCAAAGGTGCTACTCATTTTACCCACTGGTTCCAGCCATTAACCGGATCAACAGCTGAAAAACACGACACCTTTTTTGATGCTTCTTCTGGCATTGAGAGATTTAAAGGAACTGCATTGGTTCAGCAAGAGCCTGATGCATCTTCTTTTCCTAATGGTGGTATAAGAAGCACATTTGAAGCGCGTGGTTATACTGCATGGGATCCTAGTTCTCCAATGTTTATTTATGGAGTAACACTGTGTATACCAACTGTATTTGTGGCTTATACTGGTGAGGCTCTGGATAATAAGGCTCCTTTGTTGAAAGCTGTTGAGGCTGTAGATAAAGCTGCGACCCAGGTCTGCCAGTTATTTGATAAGAAAGTAAGCAGAGTAAAGGCTTCTTTAGGTTGTGAGCAGGAGTATTTTGTTATAGATAAAGCTTTATTCTCAAGCCGTCCTGACTTGGTAATGGCGGGTCGTGCAGTCTTTGGTCACAATCCGGCACGTGGTCAGCAGTTAGATGATCATTATTTTGGTTCTATCCCTCCAAGGATTTATGCCTATATGAAAGACTTCGAAACAGAAGCGCTTAAATTGGGCATTCCGGTAAGTACAAGACATAATGAAGTGGCTCCAAGCCAGTTCGAGGTAGCACCATTGTTCGAAGATATTAATGTGGCCACCGATCACAATCAGCTTTTGATGGATGTAATGTCCAGAGTGGCAGAAAGACACAGTCTTAAAGTATTGTTTCACGAAAAGCCGTTTGCTGGTTTAAATGGATCAGGTAAGCACAATAACTGGTCATTGATTACTGATACTGGTGTTAACCTTTTTCAGCCAAGCACTAGTGCAAGGGAAAATCTTCTTTTCTTAACATTCCTGGTTTGTACTATAAAGGCTGTTTATGAGCATGCTGAGCTTTTAAGAGCAAGTATTGCTTCTGCTGGCAATGATCATAGGCTAGGGGCTAATGAGGCACCTCCTGCAATTATGTCTGTTTTCTTAGGTTCTCAATTAACTGCAGTGTTAGATGAGCTGGAGAAAAACGGAAATATTAAAGTTGAGAAGGGTGATAACATCTATATGAAGCTAGGTATCGATAAAATACCACCGATCATTTTAGATAATACTGATAGAAACAGAACTTCTCCTTTCGCTTTCACTGGTAATAAATTTGAGTTTAGAGCAGTAGGAAGTACTGATAACCCAGCAACTCCAATGACTATTCTTAATACAATAGTTGCTGAACAACTTACAGAATTCTATCAACTGGTTGATAAGGATATGAAGAAGGGTACAGACAAGCGTTTAGCTATTGTAGGAGTACTTAGAAAGTATATCAAAGATTCAAAGGCAGTAAGGTTTGAAGGAGATGGTTACTCGGAAGATTGGGTAAAAGAAGCTAAGAAAAGAGGCTTGGCCAATGTGAAGGACACTCCTAGAGCATTAGATGCTTATTTAAGCAAAAAGTCTCGTGAACTATTTGCTAGTCAGAACATTATGAATGCTACTGAGCTTGAAGCAAGAAATGAAATTCAGTGGGAGAACTATATCATGAAGATTCAAATTGAATCTAGAGTAATGGCTGATTTGGTTCAAAATCACATTATTCCAACAGCTATTGCCTATCAGAATAAGTTGATTCAAAATGCCAAAGGACTTAAAGAGCTAGGGATTAAAAACAGCCAGGTTCTGAAAATTATAGAGTCAATGTCTGGCTATATAGAAACGCTTCAAGCAGAAGTTGAAAAAATGACCGATGCACGAAAGAAAGCAAATGTTATAGAAGATACAAGAGATAAGGCAATTGCTTACTGTGACGATGTAAAAGGCAAGTACTTTGAATCAATCAGATATGCAGTTGACAAACTAGAGCTAATTGTTGATGACGAGGATTGGCCACTGGTTAAGTACAGGGAAATGCTATTTTTAAGGTAGTAATTTGAGTTTTCAGTTTAAAAGGCGAGGGTTATTCCTCGCCTTTTTCATTTATATCTTCCAGCTGCTCTTTTATAGCATCTTCGATCAACTCGGGATTTGACCAGGGCACAAAATGATTCATGTCCTCAATGAGTACCACTTTAACCTTTGCATTTGAAAGCTGTTCCTTTGCAAAATCTGCATTGCCGGGAGGAACAAGCTCATCTTCCATTCCCTGAATAACAATTACTGGAATATTAATTTTTGACCAATCTGGAAGCATAAGTTCCAATTCATCTTTTAGGAAATAGATTTCATCATTGGTCACCCTTAATGAAACTGGTAATACCCACCTTAAAAAAGGAGTATGAAGAGGAAGTCTGAACCATGTTTCATCTGGCTCTAACTCAGGATCTATAGATGGTGCAACTAAAATAAGGCCATCTACCAATTCAGGATAGAGCATAGCAAGTTTGGCTACCATAGGTCCTCCTAAAGAATGACCTACGAGAATGTTGGGTGTATCGCTATACTTTTCTAAAAGCGGTTTAAGTAGTTCAGACTGCTTTTGAAGTGAGGGCTCACTATTTCCAAAATTAGAATAACCATAGCCAGGGCGGTCAACAGAAACCACTTTTGATCTAGTGTTAAGGTTATGGTTAGCCAGAAAACCAATAAATGCTGACCATGAGCCTGGGGCACCATGAAGAAATATAACTGTAGGAAGTGAATCTGAACCAACGGAGGCAAAATTGACTTTCCTCTTATTCACCTTGTAAGATTCAATAGTAGGTTTAAGCTCTGAGAATTTGAAGTAGTTATCTACTTCTTTTGGAGTCATCCTGAAACTAAAACAGCTAGAAGTAAGCTGAAAAGTTACTACAATAGCTAATACTGAAATACCGAATTTAACCTTTTTACCCAGCCTTACAGGCATTATTTTTTGCTTAAGATCTCATTATATTTTGCTGGGTTGTTTAGTATTTCAACAGACTTGGCAATATCTTCATCGTTATCAAAAGAAGTTTCTATTGAGCCTCTTTCCAGGTAATACCTCCCTGTGATTTCTTCTTCTAGCAATGTTTTTATTTGACTTTTAAAATCATCCAGATCATTGGCTTTGCTGGCCTCCAGAGTTTCTGTCAGTTCCTTAAGTCTGTCTTTGATATCTTCATAATAATTTTCCTCCAGGGCATTTTCCTCAAGCTTTTTCAGGTTATTCTCAACCTGAGTGGTATAGGAGTAGTCTTTATCTTTAAGCCATGCCTTGAACTCATCATACTCAGCATCAGTAAGTTTGAAACTTTTTGCGCTTGCTATTTTTTCATGGCTGTAGAAATATTGAGTAGCATAGTCGAAAATATGGCCTTTTGTAAATAGGGTATAGGCGATAGGTGAAAGTGTCTCTTTATTTATGTCAAAATCAGGATCAATGCCACCACCATCATAAACAGATCGCCCATTGACAGTTTTAAACTCAGCCTTAAGCGAATCAGGAACCTTACCAACGCTACCGTCTGCATTTCTGTGGCTGTAGTCCAATGCCTGGATGCATCTGCCACTTGGCGTGTAGTATTTGGCAGTTGTTACTTTAAGTTGTGCATTATAGGTGAGTGGCCTCGTAATTTGGACAAGTCCTTTTCCAAACGATTTTTGACCTATTATTATACCTCTGTCATAATCCTGTAGGGTGCCAGCCACAATTTCTGATGCGGAAGCACTACCGCTATTAATCAATACTACTAGCGGAATTTCAGTATCAACTGGTTGGTTTAGTGTTTTGTAAACTTGATTATGGTCTTCGATTTTACCCTTCGTGGCTACTACTTCCTGTCCTTTTGGCAAAAAGACATTCGTAATATTTACAGCTTCCATCAACAAACCACCAGGATTACCTCTTACATCCAAAATAATTTTTGTAGCACCTTCAGTTTTTAATTTAGTAACCGCGGTTCTAACCTCCTTGCCGGCATCAAGGGTGAATTCTGAAAGCTTAACATACCCAATATCATCAGTAACCATACCGTAATAAGGAACGTTACTTATTTTAACTTTTTCTCTTTTAAAATTTAAAATAATTGGTTCGTTATGATTGAACCGCTTTACAGTCAAACTAACATCAGAATTGGCTTGACCTTTCATCAGATCGCTGGCTTCTGACCTGTCCATATTGGTAACGTCAATATCATTGATCTTGAGTACCTCATCTCCAATCTTGAGTCCATTTTTTTGTGCAGAATAGCCCTCCATCACCATAACGATCATGATTTTACCATCAATTTTACTGGTAAGAGCTCCTATGCCACCATATTGTCCGGTGCTCTGAGTACGAAAGTCTTCAATATCATCTTCAGGAATATAATTGGTATATGGATCGAGGGAAGCCAACATGGCATCAATGCCGGTTTTGATCACTTTATTGGGGTTGACTTCATCAACATAAAGCGCATTGACTTCTTTAAAAAGAGTGGCGAAAATATCAAGATTTTTAGCTATTTCGAAGTAGCGTTCAGAAGGGTTGGCGAAAGCAAAGGCCGTAACAGTTAATATGATAATGGCTAATGTCGCTTTAATTCTTGTTGTTAGTTTATTCATGCTTTGAGAATTTCTTGAATATACGATATAATACCTGAAAAGGGTATGTTCTTTATATCAAACTGTGCGTTTGAGGAATGAACGGTTTTATAACGGAACTTCTGTGTAAAAAATTCAAAAAAAAAGAGAGCCGCTCATATTATTTTGAACGGCTCTCGATCTCTTTTAAATCAATTAAAAAGTGGACTTATGAATTAAACACAGTGTTCAAATAAGACTTTTTATCATTGTTTCCATTTTTTACATTATCTCTAAATTTCGCAACAGGATTACTCTTGTCTTCATCAAAACGACCTTTAATGGTCAATTCTATACCCGTGTTTTTTGCATGTATCTCAAAATCATTAATGATCTCGATAACATCTGGGTGAATGTATTTTGACTTAGTAATATCAAGCACAACTTTACTGTTGTCAGGTATCAAATTCAAAGTTTGCAGGATGCTGGCCTTATTAAGAAAAGTAACATTTTCTGATAACTCTATAAGGGTAGGTTCACCCTCTTCTCGCTTTTCAACAAAGCTAAATGGAGTATTGAGGTTTTTCCTTAGGATAAGGAAAACAGCCACGGCCATACCAATACCAATACCAACCAGTAAGTCGGTAAAGATTATACCTATTATAGTGATTACAAATGGTATGAATTGAGCTCTTCCTTTCGCCTTCATTTCCTTAAATACAGATGGCTTGGCCAGTTTGTAACCTACTAGAAATAGTATGGCTGCCAAACTTGATAGAGGGATCATATTCATTACTCCTGGTATCAGCAATACACTGAAAAGAATAAGGATACCATGAAAAAAGGCAGACATTTTGGTCTTTCCACCTGATTGTATATTCGCTGAACTTCTTACAATAACCTGTGTGATAGGTAATCCACCAATCAATCCGGAAATAACATTACCAGTTCCCTGAGCCAATAGCTCACGATTAGTTGGGGTAACATTTTTGTCCGGGTCAAGTTTATCTGTGGCTTCTACGCAAAGCAGAGTTTCCAGACTGGCAACAATGGCTATGGTTATACCAATGACAAGAATCTCCAAAGAGAAGACACGACTCCAGTCAGGTGTAGAAAAAAGGTTTAAAAAGCCCCCTTCCTGAGAAGCTATGGGAATAGTTACCATTTCATCCTGAGCCAAGTTGTAACCGTCCATTCCCAAGAACATATTGCCAAGTAATATACCTGTAACAACTACTACCAAGGGGCCTTGGATAAGTTGAAAAAGCTTGATTTTCTTCATAAAGCCCTGCTCCCAGAGTATAAGAATGACCATTGAAATTAAAGTAATAATGACCGCTGCTGGGTTGATATCTTGTAATGACACCCAAATTTCACTAAAAGTGTTTTCACCATCAGATTGGAAGAAAGCTTCAGCACCATCAGGAATAACATCATGACCTAATGCATGCGGAATTTGTTTAAGAATGATAATAATACCTATGGCTGAGAGCATTCCTTTAATGACTGAATTAGGAAAGTAATACCCAATAATACCCGCTTTACAAAAAGCAAGAATAATTTGAAAGATACCTCCAAGCACTACTGCAGAAAGAAACAGGGCAAAACCTGTTTGCATATCGAATACTCCTTCGGCATTAGTGCCTAAATCGGTAATGGAATCAGCAACTATAACGGCCAAACCTGCAGCCGGGCCACTAACTCCAATTTTAGAGCCACTTATCAGTGCCACCACTGTACCACCAATTATACCAGCTATAATACCTGAAAATAGAGGTGCTCCCGATGCCAGGGCAATTCCCAAACACAATGGAACTGCCACTAAGAATACTACAATACCAGCAGGGAAATCCGTTTTTAAATTTTTTAATAAATTGTTCATAAGTATAAAATGCATTAAAGGCACTTGCCTTTAAGTATTTGTTAGAAAAGATGTAATTAATTGATAAAAGTGTGCTTAAGACAGCGGTTGCCGTGGTGGCGGAGATTGCACTTCTTTAATGTGGCTTTCGACATAGGAGTTATGTGAATCGAAAGCTGTGGTTAAAACCATTGAATGAGCAGATAATGATTCCAAATGACAGAATTTGTGATTAAGGATACTACCTTCTTCCTCCTCTAGCTCAAACATCTTACCTGATGTCTTCTCATCAGTGCTTGAATCAAAATCCATAATAAACTCACTATTAACCTTTTCACTTTCCAGGTATGAGATATGAATAGAGAATATACTCACAAATGATACTTGCAACGCAAGAATTATAATTATCGCAGACTTTAGAATTCTTCCGATCATAGGTAGGTCAAAGTTAACGAGATTGTGCATATAATGTTTAACAGAATTGTGCATTCTGTCCGTAGCAGTTACATTTCTATCTAAAAAACAAAAATGGAGTTCAATAATTAGGGTTATTTTTTCTTTCTCTTCTTGCCTTTTTTGGAAAGTTCGTGTTCTTTGATTAAGCTTTTCCAATCAGTAGAAACCTCTTCAGAAAGGTCAATAACCTGCTGATAATCACTTTTTGAAAGCTCCAGTATCTTTATTGGCTTACCAAGGTTTTGTTCAATTTCTTCTAATAGTTCTTTCTCTTCCTTACTACAAAAAGAAACGGCCTGTCCCTTTTGACTCCCTCTTCCGGTACGCCCAACTCTGTGTACATAATTTTCTGCTGTATTAGGTAAGTCATAGTTGATTACTAGTTCAACACCAGGAATGTCAATGCCTCTTGCACTTACATCTGTCGCAATCAAAACTTTCAAATCACCACTTCTGAAGCTCTTCATGGTCGATTCCCTTTCTGCCTGAAGTTTGTCACTATGGATGGTGTCTGTTACAAGTTCGCAACGCTCCATGGCTTTTTTTACGCGTTCAGCGCGCACCTTCGTTCTTACAAAAACCAAAATCTTCTTGTCAATGTTGGTCTTGATCACATTTTCAAGAAAGAAACGTTTGTCATCCATTTCAACAAAAGAAACACCATGTTGTATGTTCTTAGCGACAGGGTCTTTAGGCGAAATCTGTATTCTTATTGCATTATGAACCAATGAAAAAGCAAGGTCTTTGATAGTCTCATTGATAGTTGCCGAAAAGAAAAGCGTCTGTCTGCGCTTTGGCAAAAACCTCATGAGATGCTGCATGTCACCTATAAAACCAAGGTCAAGCATATGATCAGCCTCATCCAGCACCAGTATCTCCACCCGATGTAAATCCAGCTGCCTTCTTTTAACAAGGTCAGCCAATCTGCCAGGTGTAGCGATCAGCACATCAATACCCTGATTTAGATGTTCCACCTGCTCAGCCCTTTCTACTCCACCATGCACACAAAATGATGTTACTCGGGTGTGTTTACCCAAGCTTTTAAAAACCTCATTGATCTGTTGTGCTAGCTCATGCGTGGGGGCCATTACAAGGCATTTTACGCCATCAGGCCGGTCTTTGATTTTCTTCATTTGCAGGATGTGCAAAATAGGAATGGCAAATGCGGCAGTCTTACCAGTACCAGTTTGGGCTATCGCCAATACATCTTCACCTTTAAGAATATTGGGTATTGCCTTATATTGAATATCAGTAGGCTTTTTATAATCAAGCTTGGCAATGCTTTTCTTTATCCCCTCGTAGATGTTATAGTTGTCGAATTTCATGGTGCGCTGGGGATAGATAAAGTTGAGTTATTCATGAGTGAATACAAAGGTAGTAAACTGTAGTTGAGAATAATGGAGATGTCGAGGCTTTAAATGCAAAAACCTCATCGCTAGATGAGGTTTTTAGTACCCAGGGCCGGAGTCGAACCGGCACGTCCGAAGACATTGGTGTTTGAGACCAACGCGTCTACCAATTCCGCCACCTGGGCTTATTTGCCACCTGCCGTGCCAGACGAAGCTTGCCAAAGCTGGGGCTTTTTGAATTGGGATGCAAATATGAATAATCACACCCTATAATACAATATCAAACTTCAATATATTTTTTGGAAGAGAAGGCTACGGGCTTTTCTTTAAACAGAATCTTAGTTTGTGACCATACGCCTTTAAACAGTTCTGAAAAGCGATAGTTGTTCAGTGCTTCATCATCTTCCCAGTAGCTATAGGTGCTAAATACATTAGCCTGATTATAATCTTTGAGCAGTTCTAAATGACTGCAGCCAGGAAAGTGCCTGATCTTCTCTTTGCTCTCATCAAATACTTTTAGGAAGTCATCAACTTTATCTTCCTCAAAGGTCATTCGTACAATTCTTATTAACATGTTTTAGTCAATTAGTCGTAAGTAACAAGTCGTAAGTAGATTAGACCTTACTACTTGCTACTTAAATCTTACTACTTATTCAAAATTAATCATCACAGGGCTATCATAGCCCAGCCCTAAAAGTTCGGAGGCATTACCCTGATTAATGCCAATTTCAAGTAATTTCCTTTCGTTGAAGATGATAAAAATATCCCCGGCTTCAACACTATTTACACTTTCATTTATCCTACGGCTATTTTCCCTACTGAAAGTTATATTATATGTTTTTTGAGCACTCAGAATATCAAAAGTTGGTTTATCGATATTGGTAATCAGATTGCCATAATGATCAACCCTGATAACATGCCCGGCTATCAGGCTCTTATTGGCCTTAAGGTGGCGCCCAAGCATCTTCTTAAATTGATCTAAAGGTTTTCCAATATCTGAAATATGGGTGCCGCTGGCCAGCTTGGCAGCAGCAGCTGCAAACACTTCTTTAGCAGGAAACGTAGTTGCCAGGTTGTTAACGTTAATATCCACCTGACCTTCGGCCATTGTATCACTGATCAACCCAAAAAGGCCATTGTCAGTGCCAATGAAATAATGCCCCTCTAGCTTAATAGCAATATATTTATCTCCTTGCTGACCGGCCGAATTTATTGCCACCAGATGTACAGTGCCTTTAGGAAAATCCCGAAAGACAGATTTTAAAACATAAGCCCCATGAGCAATATCACATGGTTCTATTTGATGACTAATGTCAATAATCTGGATGCTGCTGTTTACAGAAAGGATTCTCGCTTTTATAGCTGCAACATAATGGTCACTTTCACCGAAGTCTGATAAAAATGTGATTATGGCCATAGAAAGTGTGCGGGAATTGTATGTCTTTTAAATATACACCTTGTTTGTACAGCAGATGTTATTCTGTATTTTTGTTAAGCAAAATTAGTTAAATTTTGACCAGAAAAAATTCCATTTAAAATTAATTAGCTATTGGTAGAAAAAGTCATAACTCTTGAAAATGTATCACTATTAGACTTTTTGGGTGTAGAAAATAAAAACATCAATGAAGTTGCCTCAGCCTTTCCTAAAAGCAAGATTGTTTCAAGGGGAAATGAAATAAGGATACAGGGAACAACAACCGAAATTCTTCAAATTAACGATATTCTTAATTCCCTGATTGACCACTACCATAAATATGGCAAGGTCACGGAAGAAAACGTTCAGAACTATCTGGCATCAGAAGCTGAGGTAAAACTGATAGATGAAGATGAAGTGCTGATCTACGGCACCAAAGGGTTTATTATCAAACCTAAAACCCTAAATCAGCAAAAGCTTGTTTATGCCGTTAGGGAAAATGATTTGGTATTTGCCATAGGGCCGGCTGGTACTGGTAAAACCTATATTTCAGTTGCCCTTGCTGTAAAAGCACTCAAGAATAAACAAGTCAAAAAAATCATTATTACCCGACCTGCTGTAGAGGCGGGGGAGACACTTGGTTTCTTACCAGGTGACTTGAAGGAAAAGCTTGATCCTTATTTGAGACCGATCTATGATGCTTTGTTTGATATGGTACCTTCGGAAAAGCTGAAGTACTATATGGAAAACAATGTTATTGAGATAGCGCCATTGGCATATATGAGAGGTAGAACACTCAATAACGCTTTTATCTTATTGGATGAGGCACAGAACACCACACCAATGCAGATTAAGATGTTCTTAACGCGTATGGGGCCTAATTCCAAAGTGATTATTACAGGTGATACTTCCCAGATTGACCTTCCTAAAAGACAAAAATCGGGACTCATTGAGTCCATTGGTATTTTAAAAGATGTGGAAGGTATTGGTATCATTGAACTTTCAGGCAAAGATGTGGTACGTCACAAGCTGGTGAAAGAGATTATCAGTGCCTATGATAAATTTGACAAATCACAATAATAATGGCGATAAGAGTAATCACCATTGATAATAATGAAGATTTAGCCAAGGCCTTTAAGATCAGGGAAGAGGTATATATTATTGAGCAGGAGATCCCCCGGGCCGAGGAGTTTGATGAGTTTGAAGACGAATCGATTCATCTATTGGCATTGGATGCCGCCACACCTTGCGGTGTATGCCGCTGGAGGTTTACCGAAAATGGTGTAAAGTTGGAGCGCTTTGCTGTGTTACAATCATACAGAGGCCAGCAGATTGGTAGTGCGCTTGTTTCTGCTTGTATTATTAGCATTATAGAGCACCCCGATTTTAAAGATCAAAAGATGTATCTCAATGCTCAACTGTCAGCCATGCCACTGTACAAGAAGTTTGGTTTTGAGCCTGAAGGCGAGGTATTTATGGAGTGTGATATTGAACATATGAAAATGGTGAAAAAATAGGGACATGCTGAGGTGGGTACCATATGCTTTGGTTCGGATATCCATTTGCTTTGTTTTTGGTATTTTACTGGCCATTTATAATCCCCAACTTCTTGATAGAGAAAAATCTCTATATTTTTTCTCAGCATTTGCCATTTTGTATTTACTGCTTTGGGTGCTTCTTAAGGGAAAGAGCTATACAAAATACAACACCATACTTGCAGTTGTTGGTTTTATGGCCATGTCTCTACTTGGCTATCTCAATCTTAAAATAGCCAACCAGTCCCTGAATGATGATCACATTATTCATTTTGATAGAATTGAAGCTTTTAAAGGCCTGGTGGTTGATGTTGGGCACGAAACAGATAAAACTCACAGAAATCTTGTAGAAGTTCAGACTGTCTTTACTGGTGACTCTTGGAAAGAAGCGAGCGGTAATATTTATCTGTATGTTCCAAAGTCAGATTCCGTACAATTACAATATGGTGAATCGATTTTGGTCTATGGAAAACCATCACTTTTAAACCCACCACAAAACCCGGGAGAGTTTGATTACAAAAGGTTTCTGACCTTTCAGAATATCTATCACACCCAGTTTGTTACAAAAGATAAGATTGAAATTATTGGCAATAATGGAGGTAATTATCTCCTGGGTCATGCATTTGCCATCAGAAAGTGGGCAACTATCAAATTGTCTCAAGCCATAAAGCACCCAAGAGAGCAAAACATTGCACTGGCCTTAATTTTGGGAGTGAAGGATGGTTTAAATGATGATATTAAGAATGCTTAC
This sequence comes from Fulvivirga sp., assembly GCF_040218215.1. Taxonomy (NCBI): domain Bacteria; kingdom Pseudomonadati; phylum Bacteroidota; class Cytophagia; order Cytophagales; family Fulvivirgaceae; genus Fulvivirga; species Fulvivirga sp. Next base: position 228,887 of record NZ_JAVJQL010000010.1, on the reverse strand, counting down.
TCCGCCTCAGGAGCAATGCATGTTTTGGCTGTGTCTGGGCTGCATGTTGGTATTATTTATTTGATCCTTCTTTTCGTTTTGAAGAGGCTGCAAAACAACTCAGTTGGTAGATGGATTCTGTTTGCCATTTCCATTTTCGTTTTATGGACCTATGCTGCTGTTACAGGCTTTTCGCCTTCAGTATTGAGAGCAGTGACTATGTTTACAGCCATTGCATTATCCAAAGCTATGAACAGGCACACCAATATTTATAATACCCTGGCAGGCTCTGCGCTTGTGCTTTTGGTTTACAATCCGTATTTGATCATGTCTGTTGGTTTTCAACTTTCATATCTGGCCGTGCTTGGTATTGTTTATTTACAGCCAATCATCTATGCTCAATTCGTTAGTGCAAATTGGATTGTTGATAAAATTTGGAGTATTACTGCGGTGGCCATAGCAGCACAATTGGCTACCTTCTCTCTAGGATTACTTTATTTTCACCAGTTCCCAACATTCTTCTTTTTATCGAATCTGGTGGTAATTCCGGGAGCCTTTGGAATTCTCATGTTAGGCTTGCTGGTATTGGCCGTTTCATGGTTTGAGCCACTGTTTGATATTTTGGGATACTTAATGGAACTGTTGATTTGGGGAATTAATGAGTTGGTTTTTGGGATTATGAAAATTCCCAATAGTCAAATAAAGGATGTTTACATCACTACACCTCAGACCTGGATGATCATTGGCTTTGTGTTATTTTCTTTTTTGCTGTTTCAAAAAAGAAAGTTTATCCATTTCTATATAGCAACAGGCTGTATTGCTGTGTTTGCACTATTGCAATGGCATACGACTATAAAAAATTCCTCTGTTAATAAAATCACCATTTATAAAGTCAACAGGCATACAGCCTTTGATGTGATTACTGCTGGAAATTCAAGTTTGTATAGCGATGCTGCGCTGTTAGCAGATTCAGATAAACATAGGTTTCATATTAAGCCAAATCACCTTATGAATGGGGTAGTAAGTAACGAGCAGATTGATATTGATTCAAGTGCTGTTCAATTAGCGGATGGCCTAAAAGTCGTTCAGGCGAATGGGCTGATTATATTAATTTGTGATGGCAAGGTAGATTGGAACCTCACAATTGAACAAAAACTGAAATATGATGCTGTTATCTTGAGTAAGAATTTCAATAAATCGATTTCCTGGATAGCAGACAACTTTGAATTTGACAAGCTTATAATTGATGGCTCACTGTCGAAATACAAGGCAGATAAATTTAAAAGGCAGTGTGACCAATTAAGTGTTGAATATGTTTCGGTTTATCATGATGGGGCACAGGAAATTCTTATTTAGTTAAACACCTCCGTATTTTCTCGAAGCTCTAATAATGTAATAAATAAATAAACCGCTAGAAAAGCGCATAAGAAAATCAATAAAACCCATAAGGTTGATTCCTCCAACATCAGGTGAGTGAATTGGGTTGATTAAATAAAAAAAGTACCGAAAACCTAGAAATGTTGCCTTCCAGTCTGGGTTTAATGAAGCAGAAATATTTATTTCCGGATGATAATAGAAGAGAAAATTGATTAATACTATGTGCACGCTAACAAGCCAAATAGCAGGTCTTATTAAGCTTCTTCCAAAATCACTAAACAGTTTATTTGTACCAACAATGATATAGTCTTCAATAAACCCTTCAGCTCTTTTAAGTTTTACAATCTCCCAATAAATGTTCATTTCATTTCTAAAGAAACCTAATGCACTGACATTATCAGCCTGTTGCTTCATAATGAACTTTAGTTGTCTGTAAGATTCCCTTAAGCTTTCATACATGTTAATACGGTCGACTCTATTTAATTCACCAACAGTATCTTCATTCTCATATATTTTAAATCCTGCGGGCCATTTTATATTTAGGCAGGAGCAATTTAAGAATACAGTATTGTCGACAACAAATTTGCAGGATGTCAAACTTAGGCTCAAAAGCCTTGCACTTTCAAGTGAAGAACCCGAGATGTTAAACTCCTTTCTGACTTCAGTATTTGTAATCTCCAGTGGTAGTTTATAAGTAATATGACTCAGGGTCAATAAATCGAAAATAGAGTCAGAAATATCTACTCGTTTGATTTGGATATACCCAATATTAAAAATCTTAACCTCACAGCTATGGATAGTGACGAAGTCAAATTCTGCTTCAGAGTAAAGTTCATTAATTTCAGAATTAAAAATAGAGAGTGCACTTATACCGTCATATATTAAAAGATCCTTTATTTTACTATTATCAATTTTTGCATTGAACATGCTTTTTAAATGTAACTCTTCAATTTCTGAGTTCTGGATTGCTATGCTGCCAATCTTTTCTTTTTTTTCATCATACTCAATTTTTAACAGGTTTGAATTTTTAACAGTAGAAGTTTGAGCCTTTGTTATTAGAAAAGGGTTAGGCACAGTGCAATTATCTAATAATAATTCCACGCAATTACTTATTAAAGCTGTTGATTCTTTTAGGAACTTTGAACTATTAAATTCGAGGTTATTCCTGACACCATCGTAGTTGAATTCGTCTTTAAAAGTGCAATCTTTGAAGGTCGCATTAGAATTTGTTATTAGAACTGCTCCATAAAAAATGCAATTGTCAAAGTAGATATTGTTAGAGTCCTTTAATGTTATTGTCTTATTAAAGTCGCAATTGTTAAAGGTGAATAGATTTTTTGCAATTCTATTTGAGTACACATTTTCCTCAAATACGGCATTCTTAATTAGTTCAATAATTAACAATTGAGGGTCTAGTATAAAATCAATGCGGAGATTTTCCTTATTCCTATTAACCATAGAAATATCAATTGCTCGGATTAGCTTTTCTTTATTAAGACTTTTAACTCTCACTAGTATTATGTTTGTTTTATCTTAGTGAAATTTGATAAGGATTAAATTTATTAAATATAATTCTTTTTATAAGAAAATTAATATAAAATGGAATTTGTAAAATACGAAGTAGCAGACAGGGTTGGGTATGTAACGCTTAACCGACCGGATAAACGAAATGCATTAAACTATCAGGTAGTAGCAGAACTTAAAGAAGTATTTAAACAAGCATCAGAAGATTCTACGGCAAAAGTAATTGTGCTGAGAGCTAATGGCCAAGCGTTTTGTGCAGGTGCAGATTTAGCCTATCTGCAGCAGCTTCAAAAAAATACTTATGAAGAAAACCTGGAGGACAGCAGCCATTTGAAGGAATTGTTTTATCAGATTTACACGCTCAATAAGGTTGTGATAGCCCAAATAGAAGGCCATGCTATTGCTGGAGGTTGCGGCCTGGCTACAGTCTGCGATTTCTCTTTCACAGTGCCTGAAGCCAAATTTGGTTATACCGAAGTGCGAATAGGTTTTATTCCTGCTATCGTTAAGGTATTCTTATTAAGAAAGATTGGTGAAATGAAATCAAAGCAGCTGCTTCTAACTGGTGAACTTATAGATGCCAATGAAGCTGTAAATCTGGGCTTGATCAATGAAGTGGTTGATAAAGATAAAATTGTGGGCAGGGTTAAGGAGTTTACCAACATGCTTGTTGAAAAGAACAGCGGTCAATCTATGGCTTATACCAAGCAGATGATAGCTGCAGTGCCTTCAATGACTTTAGAAGATGGATTGCATTATGCTGCCGAAATGAATGCCAAAGCCAGGGCCAGTAAAGATTGCCAGAAAGGAATTGCCTCATTTCTAAATAAAGAGCCAATTACCTGGTGATCAAATTCGCATTCTCCAATAAATATATTTACCAACTTCCTGATGGACATCGCTTCCCCATAGAAAAGTATGAATTGGTAAAAGAACAGTTGGTTTATGAAGGCACCATCCATGAAGAACAGGTTTATGATCCCGGACTGGTTGACGAAAAGCTTATTCTTGATGTTCATACTGAAGAGTATTGGCATTCACTCAGGGATTTGACTATCGGGGTAAGGGCGGCTAAGAAGATTGGTCTTCCTGTTAACGAAATGTCGGTGAACAGGGCCCGCAATAGCGTGGCAGGCACAGTTTCTTCTGCACTAATCGCCAAAGAGCATAATATTGCAATTAACTTGTCCGGAGGTACGCATCATGCTTATGCCAGCCATGGTGAGGGATTTTGCTTCTTAAATGATCTGGCCATAGCAGCCAGCTATTTGCTTAATAACAAGTTAGCACATCAGATACTTATCATAGACTTGGATGTGCATCAGGGAAATGGTACCGCCAAAATTTTTGAAAATGATAAGCGGGTATTTACATTCTCTATGCATGGCAAGGCCAACTACCCGCTGCACAAAGAGAAATCAGATCTTGATATTGGCTTACCAACTGGTATAAATGATGATGACTACTTAAGTGTGTTAAGCAAAAATCTTAATGAGCTCGTTACCAAAGTAAATCCTGACTTTGTATTTTTTCAGGCAGGTGTTGATGTTATGAAAGGGGATAAGCTCGGAAAAATGAATTTGACCAAAGAAGGCGTAAAACAGCGGGATGAGTTGGTAATAGAAAGCTGCAAATCTTACAATATTCCAATTGTTATAACCATGGGCGGAGGCTATAGCGAAAAGTTAAAGGACTTGATAGAAGCCCATTGCAACACTTTTAGAGTAGCTGTAAGGCTCTATTCTTAAGATAAAAATAAGTTTAATTACTAATAAACTTACATCAGGATAAATTGGCAATGAATTTGATTGGTTACAAACGTCTAATTGGTTAATTATGATTTTGTAAACCCAAACACTATGATGAAAATTTTGAAAATCAACTTTATTGCAGCGTTAACGCTCATTTCTTCGGTTGGCTATTCGCAATATACCGGAGATAACTGGAGTAAAGTAAAAGGTGCCGGAAGCGGAACGATTTCGCTGGCATACGTAGAAACACCAGGTTTTGTGTATAAAGATGCATCAGGAAAGCTTACTGGAATTTGTGTAGATATCATGAATGACTTTGTGGCTTATGTAAATGCCAAAAAAGGAGTGAAAGTTTCTACAAAGTTTGTAGGCGATGGCAGCAGCTTCAGAGGCATGTATGATAAAGTAAAAGCCAGTAACGGAGGCGTATTCGGACTTGGTAATGTTACTATGACCGATGCACGAAAAAAGGAGATTCAATTTAGTCCAGCCTGGATTACAAACTTCGCTATCCTTGTTACTCAAAGTAATGTACCTACACTTACAAAAATGGAGGACATTAGTAAGACTTTTGCAGGATTAACAGCTTATACGGCAAAAGGTACTTTAAATGAGAAGAGGTTATTAGATATTAAAAGTCAATACTACCCTAATATGAAAGTGGCCTATGCTGCTTCAAGTCCTGAGACATTGGACAAAGTATTATCTGACCCTAACTCTTTCTCCTATCTTGACCTTGCCTTTTATTTAGATGCAGTAACTAGAAGAAAGCCATTAAAGAGGCATCCAGTTGGTGATAAAAGCTCAGAGCAGTTCGGTTTTATAATGCCTATGAATAGCGACTGGCAGCCATTAATGGAAGAATTTTTCAGTGCCAATGGTGGTTATACCAACACTATTGAGTACAAAAAGATTTTATCTAAGCATTTGGGAGACACAGGAGTTAAGTTGCTACAGGCAGCAAACTAATTATTCTCAAGCTATTGAAATTGAAGGCTACCTTTTGGGTAGCCTTTTTTGATTATATTAGTCTACTAACCTGAGTTTGGTTAATAAAAACGATCGTCATGCCTGGAAAATAAAGGTTTACATTTTAAAAACCTTTATTTATCCGGCCTGCCTGCCGGCAAAGGCAGGTATCTCTTGACTTATTTGGAAGAGATCACGAACAATTTTTTCATTTTGAAAAGAAATGAATCCCTAAAATTATCGGGACGAGATGACTTTCTAAGGGAAGTCTTATTTGGATTAATAATCGAACTTAGGTTACTATGAACATAAATTGATGGCTAAACCAGTTGAAATATTATCGCAGTATTGGGGGCACGCAGCGTTCCGTCCGGGGCAGGAGGATATTGTCAATTCTGTTTTGGAAGGTGATGATGTTTTAGCACTGTTACCTACTGGTGGGGGCAAGTCAATCTGCTTTCAGGTGCCGGCCATGATGCGCGAAGGTATCTGTATAGTAGTCACTCCTTTGATAGCCCTGATGCAAGATCAGGTGGATCAACTGAATAAAAGAGGGATCAAGGCCATAGCTATAAATGCCAGTATGAGCCCGAAGGAAATTGACATTAAGCTTGATAACTGCGTTTATGGGGCAGTTAAATTTTTATATGTTTCTCCAGAAAGATTGAAAACAGATCTGTTCCGTGCCCGCCTGGCTAATATGAAGGTTGGCCTGCTGGCTATTGATGAGGCACATTGTATCTCTCAGTGGGGGTATGATTTCAGGCCCTCCTATCTTGAAATTGCAGAGATCAGGGAAGTTATTCCTGATGTAAATGTAATCGCCCTTACGGCTACAGCTACGGAAAAAGTAAAAATCGATATTCAGGAAAAATTGCTATTTAAAAAGCAGCATGTTTTCCAAAAAAGTTTTGCCAGAGATAACCTGAGCTATTCTGTAAGAAAGGTGGAGGATAAGGAGCGTAAGCTCTTGGAAGTACTTAAAAATGTGATGGGTTCAGCCATTGTGTATGTAAATACACGCAAGGCAACTAAAGAGCTGGCTACATTACTTTATAAAAATGGCATTTCAGCAGATTATTATCATGCTGGCCTTACTTATGAGGACCGAAAAGAGAAGCAGCAAAAGTGGCAAAATAATAGAACCAGAGTGGTGGTAGCCACCAACGCCTTTGGCATGGGTATAGACAAACCTGATGTACGCATTGTTATTCACATGAGCTTAACGCAAGATTTGGAATCTTACTATCAGGAGGCAGGCAGGGCAGGCCGTGATCAGAAAAAGGCCTATGCCCTTATCTTATATCATGATGCTGATGTTAAAGAGTTAGGTGAAAAGCTAAAACTACAATATCCTGAATTGACGCTAATCAAGAGAACCTATCAGTGTTTGGCAAATTATTATAAGCTTGCGGTAGGCAGCGGCACTGATCAAAGCTTTGATTTTGATATTCATGAATTCTCAGAAAGTTATCAACTTAATCATTTGCAGGTTTATTACGTGCTGAAGAAACTGGAAGAGGAGGGGCTTATACTATTCAATGAAAGCTTCCATCAGCCATCGCAGCTTAATTTTAATGTTGATAACAAGGCTTTATACGAATTTCAAATTGCCCAGGGACGCTTTGATCCGCTCATTAAAACCATTTTAAGGGTTTATGGCGGTGAGCTTTTCAGTAATTTTTTAAAGATCTCTGAGAACCAGCTGGCCAGACAACTTGAAACAACTGAACAGAAAATTGTAGAAGCTTTAAATGCTCTTATTGGTTTTGGAATAGTCAATTACAATCAGAAGAAGGACAAGCCGCAATTAACATTTGTTCAGCAGCGCTTTGCAGTGGAAAGCCTTCCTTTAAATGTTAAGAGGCTTAAGGAAAGGGAAGAAAATGCAAGGTCAAAAATTGAAGGTGTCACCAAATATTTAGCAAATGACCATCAGTGCAGAACAGCTCAGTTGTTGGCTTATTTTGGTGAAACCAGCTATGACCACTGCGGCATTTGTGACGTTTGTATTCAGCAGAAGAAATCAGGTCATTTAGAGCATCTGGAACAATACAGGCTTCAGATCGATCATATAATCAGGGAAGAGCCTATACCCGTAGAGGTTTTGGTAGACACCATTAACCCACCGAACAAAGAAGAATTACTGGAGCTGGTTCGGGAAATGGTAGATGCCAATGAACTGACCTATGACGACCAGTGGAGGTTGATGAAGGCTGTTAGATAGTGTTGTTGTAGTTGAGTCAGTTCAGGAAGAACCCACCGCATCAATAACGCTGTGTAGATTGAAACAGCAACGGACATACGCCATATTCAAGTATTACCAAGTCATAATTCAACTAGAACTACGGAAATTTATACGTCTGTAGCCACTGATACTTTTATAACAATTAAGAATCCGTTAGATTACACACAACTATAAAGAAAATAGTGACAACTTTTATGTCACTATTCTAATGTTACCAGCAACTCAGGATACTACCAAGAACAACTCGAAATGTATAAAGCAACTCTGAACTTTGACACTGACTTTGATGAAATATTAATTCATGAGTTGTCAGATCATAATTTTTCGGTCGACCCAACTTCGGATTCTGACAAAATACGAATGAAGTATTTTAATTACAAAAGACGTTTGATTCAACCAGTACCAAGATCTGTATTGACCTCAAAAGAATTCAACTGTCCAGCAGAACTCCAGAAAGGTCTTGAAATTGTCAAGACTAAAATCCAGAACGGAGACAATTTAACCCCTCATTTGAGTAAAAACTTGACTAACCTTGATTATAACGACTCGTTACTGAACGATTGGAAGATATACCATTTGCACCTTGGGGAACACCTTGAACCCAATGGCAGTGGTTTCATAGAAAGGGCCGGTCCTGTACTTTTTGTCCGCATCGAAGAAAACAAGGCTCTTCTCATAAATATTCTTCCTCATGGTAGCTGGACAAAACAACAAATGGTAAAAGTTATTCACGACAATTGGCCAGAGTCAATTGAAAGCTATTTACTTAAAGATGTCATTGGCCTTTCACATGTTCCAACTGATGATGACATTAAGGATATGAGAAAATTTGGGGTAAACTCAGCAATTGAAATCGAACCTGGAGTAGTATATGCGGCAATTGGCGGGGGCTTAACTTCGGCCAAGACCAGTGTAGAAGTAACAATGGCACTCATTTATTACAATAGGTTATTGCCTAAACTTCAAAAGTATGTTGAAGACAACCTCCAAGAAATTGGAAAAATTGTAACTGATAAAACTGGACGAGAAAATGAAGAACTGTCCTTGAAATTAGTAACCCAAAATAGTGAATATTTTGTTGTAGAACAAAATACGGGACTGCCGTTTAGACTCGGTAAACATTGAATTGGAGATGGTAACCTCCGTTCCCGCCATGCTGTGCATGGTGCGAGGGTATGGATTAATATCACCATGCAGAGCATGGCAATAACAGGGAACTACTGAAAATAAAGAGGATAACAAGCGATAAGCTCAATGAGCAAACTGAGCCATGAGAAAACTCAATGCGAAACCTTACCTTTAGAAACAATTAGATAAGATATGCTCACTGAGCTTAGCTAGACGTTACCAGTAAATATGCGATGAGCATAGATTCAAATAAGAAGAAAATACGTGGTTGGAAGAAGCAAGTCCGTAAAATTGACCAATGGTTTGAATTAGTAAAGAAACCTGATTTCGATCATTTCGAATCCAGATTAGAAGACTATGTTAAGATCAGAATTGACCCATGGAATAGACTTTCAGAACGCACCCCTCCAATGTGGTATTCAAAGTTGATACTAAAAAGACTAATTGACATATATGACCTTTGGGACAAAGAATTTCAGAAACTAAATAAACCCTATGATTTGCAACTCTGGATTAATGAACCAAATTTTATAAAAAGTCAGGTTGTCTGCGCTCAAGTGGATAAAGACGGTGACCAAAGAAATAACTATTACAGAATTGTAGAACATCAAGCTGACTTTCCTACTAATAAATGGCAGTCAGAACTGTTTGACCTCAATCAATTCACTTTTCAGCTTTACAAAGACGAAAATTTATCGTTCAAAAATTTAGAAGACTTAGAGGAAGATGAAATAGCAGATTTAATCAAGGAAGGTTACGAAGCAGAGGAAACAATAATAGGCGGACAGACAGACATTATGTATTCCAAAAAAGTGGGTAATGTTTGGGTTGGACGTAAAAATAAATCAGCCGCTAACATTCCGTAAGAGCGCATTTGGACCCCTGTTCCCGCCATGCTGTGCATGGTGGAAGGGTATGGATTAATATCACCATGTAGAGCATGGCGACAACACGAGGAACAGTTTGCTTGCGTTGCTTATAAACTTAAAATACTCATTGGAGTTGGCTTTGGCTTGTTCTCCCTCACTTATTCCGTTTTGTAAGTTTTCGACTGTCCTTTTCTGTTGGGAAAAAGTCTGTCACGAAAACAGTAAATGAAGGCTTATCAATGTAAAAAATTACTTTGATATCTGTTCTTGGGGTACGTTTATGCAAAATATAGCGATAGCCATTTGGGCGATGAGCCAGCTTACTTTCTGGTGTTCCTCTTTTAGGTTGGTAATGTAATTTATTAGCTGTATTCCTGAGTTCATCAGCTATTTGTTCTGCTTTTTCAATTGATTAATTATCGTACAGATAATCGAGAATTTCATAAAAACTAGCTTCAGCAGGAGCAGTTATTATTACTTTGTATTGGCTCTTTTCTGAATTTTCCAATTTTCAAAACTGGTATTAAATTGTTCAAAATTTTTCACTCTGCCCGAAGCAATAGCGTGTTCAGAATCATCTGCCCTGACGTTCAACTCCTGATTGGTTAACATGTCTTTAATATAGTCCAATACTTTTTCTTGCTGATGTTTTTCCAGCTTAAGTAAATGACTGATTAATTCTTTGCCTATTACCTTTTCCATATTTCATGTATTGCTATATTATAAAAGTAACGATTTTTCGATTCATTCTATCTCTTTAAATCGCTTAAAACCAATCGGTATGGATTCGGATGCGTTACATATTTATGGAGTAAAAGCCAGAATAGGTGTTTTTTCCACAGTAGGATTTTAAAACGCCAAAATCTTATCTACCTGTTCCTCAATCAAGAGTTGGTAGAGCTTGTTGGTTATCTGTTGGCCATCAAAATTCTTTTCAATGTGCGAAAGCTTTGGCTTAAGCGAGAGCACTTCCATACCGCAATAGTGGAAGATGTCTGTAAGATGGCTTAACGCCAATCCAGCTCCCTGTATACCGGATGAAATTCCAACCAAAGCGCTTTTCTTGTTTTTAAAGCTACCAGGATATTCCAGGCCATCTATGAAAGTCTTTAATACCCCTGGGAAAGAGCCGTTATATTCTGGCACCACAAATACGAATTTGTCAGAATCGGCCATTAATTTTCTAAAGCGGTTGAACTCCTCATTTTTACCGGAGTTTTCATATAGTGCTGTAAAAGCAAAGTCATTGGGCAAATCTGTGAGGTCTATAATTTCTGCATTGCAGCCAGCTTTGGCCAATAGTTGCTGATAGATTACTGAAATCTGATAAGAGACCGAATCAACCCGGTTAGTGCCGCAAATAATGGTGATCTTGTTCATAATTAGTTTGTTCCATCTATTAACCTGCCACGGTTAGTAATGTTTACATCAACAAATTGTGGAGCCTGTCCAACATATATCAAGTCTCCCGTTGAACCCACTCTGCCAGATAACGATTCACTTACATTTACAATAATATCATTCGAGCCATTGTGAACCACGATGGCATTAGTTACCAGCAACTTGCTGCCTTCAAATCTACTGTCCCCGGACGAAAATGTAAGATTCAGATTTGTTGCCTCTCCCTCAACATTATAATTGGTGATTTCATTTCCATCTACTCCGAAATCTACCATATCAATGTCTAAATTGATCAGCCCATTACTATCTTTTGATTTCATAAATAGGGCAGCGAAACGCAAAGTATTGGTAGAATAAATCTCGCTTCCACCAATGATTTCAATAAAATCAAGGTCATCAGTTGTTATTTCTAATATTGGAAAGTCATATGATCTTACCCATTTGCAACCAGCATTGTTTTGAACTATTAACTCTCCATTAGCTACTTCAAGGGATATGTCACTCAACAAATTTTCTCCTGTTGTTACTGAAATACTTTTTTCAGAACCATAGGTAAGATATACCTTAAACTCATTGTTAATGGTCATTTTATCAAATTCAGGAAGATCGAAGACTTGCGTTGTTTCACTGCCTGCTGATTTTAAACAATCAGGAGTATTATCACTATCACATCCAAATAGTGCGGCAAAGGTCAATATGATAATTAGTCTTTTCATTTGATTCTGTAACCCACTGCAAATTCCATGGCTTCTGCTTTGGCACTATGTGATTTTACTCCGCATGATGCATATAGCCTGTCACCTATATACCTTCTTAAACCAAGTCTTAAATAAACAGATTGAAATGGATGATAAGGATCATAGACATAATAACCAGCCTGCGTCATGACCGAATATTTGTTGATCATTAATTCATGGCTTAGTGCCAATCCAATTCTGTTGGTGTCCTTGCCTTTGTTCTCATCATCATATTTAACCTCGTCTTCCAAAGAGGCCGAATAGAACCACTCAACTACCAAACCCAACCTGCTTTTATAATTTAGCTGTTTATCAACTAAACCGGAGAGTACAAAGAACGGTCTCGCTCCGCTTCCTATTTTAATACTTTCATGTGCCCCACCAGATAATGTAACTGAACCTCCAATCGGCTTGGTTTCTATCTTTGGTTCGTCATTGTAAGTGTACTCTGTCGGCTTGTATTTAATCATATAGGTTATGCCCGTGTTGTTAGAAAACATATTGATTCCTGAATTGGGCTTTTTCATTGAGCCATTGGAAAAGTGCGTTACTGATAATGATGTTGTCAACGCCATTCTCTCGCTTAGCTTGTATTGATATCCAAACTGAAATAACACTGCACCTGTCAGATCTGTACTAATCACATTGTTCTGGTTGTTGGTTTCAGGGTGGTATTTAGTTGTTGTGTAACCTGCACCAAAACCCATTTTAAAGTTAAGCTGGCCCTTGGCTTCGCGTTTCCCACGCAGGTAGAAATTTATATGAGGAATCAGCGCTAGTGTTTTACCCAATGCCGGATTTCTGTAATCCATATATACAAAGGTCATTCCCTGATCGGGGAAATTGTAACGCTGCTCCCAGCGCTCTTTACCATAAACCTTTTTATCGTAAGTGATTCTAAAACCAACAGGGTGGTGCTCAATTAAATGACTGATCTGTGGCTTGTGCTCATAGATAAATCCCGCATGCATTTCAAGTCCCAAAGTTTTATTCAACCCCGGGGTGAACTGCGCCTGAAGTACTAGTGGTAAAAGAAAAAATGGGATTAAAAATAATCTAAATCTCACGCCTACATCATTTGAAGCGCGAAAATACATTGATTATTGTGTTAATCCAGAAATAAATAATAGAATGTTCCAACTTTAAGGTGAAACGTTCTATACTTATTAAGCTGCACTCGATTAATCCTGACAAAGCGAGAGCGTTCGTCAGCCTAATGGCAAATTATGCAATAGGCATAATTTGGGTTAATAAAAACCTTTTAGCTTTTCTAAATCAGCCGGTGTGTCTACACCGTAAGATTGGATATCTGTGATGGCGACCTTTATCTTATAGCCATTTTCTAGCCATCGCAATTGCTCCAAAGATTCAGCTTTTTCAAATCCTGAAACAGGAAGTTTAGTAATGCTATTTAGTACATCTATTCTGTAGCCATAGATACCAATGTGCTTGAAAAAATCATGATGCTTAAGCCATTCTTCTTTCGGGTGATTTCTAAGGTGGGGTATTGCCGATCTGCTAAAGTACATAGCCTCAGAATGAGCGTTGAAAACACATTTGACAACATTAGAATCGAATACATCATTGATATGATCTATTTTCTTAACCAGAGTGCCTAACTCGGTCTCACCATCTAGTAGGCCTGCCAAAAGGTCTATTTGACTTGGGTCTATAAAGGGTTCATCGCCCTGAATGTTGATTACATAATCGAATGATTCCGTCTCTTTTTCCACCACTTCCTGGCAGCGGTCGGTACCACTTTGATGGTCAGGGCTGGTCATGCAGTAGTTGCCTTTGAACCCAGATACTGCCTCGGCAATAGCATTATGATCTGTTGCTATAACTACTTTGCTTAAGAGGCTGGACTTTGATGCTTGCTCATATACACGTTGTATCATAGGTTTTCCACCAATGTCGGTCAGCGCCTTTGCTGGAAAACGTGTTGAAGCGTATCTGGCAGGAATAATACCTAATATCTTCATCAAGCGTCCAGTTTTACTTTTAGTGAAGTGCCTTCATCACTCGTCACAATTATTTTTTGATCTTTGTCTATATAATCGCCTCGGGTGTAGGCATCGTAAACATCACCATCAATCAATACCTTACCGCTGGGTCTTAATACGGTATGAGCTACTCCACTTTTACCCACTAATGTTTTGTCATTAAAGCTACTGGTATATCCTTCTGACCTGTTCATAGTATCTGTTAATGCCACCCTTGCAAAGAATTTAGTGTCTGTCATTTTAACACCAACCATAAATAGAATTATTAGCCCACCAACAACACCAACACTGGCAACAACAACTGCAATAAGAATACTGTCAAACTCAACAAAAGTAAAGTCAAACGCATCATTGTTAAGCATTACTAATATCAAAGATCCGAGGGTTAGGGTAATGCCCAATATTCCGGCCACACCAAATCCAGGGATGACAAAGACCTCGAGGCCTATGAGAACGAGCCCTAAAAAGAAAGCTATGATTTCCCAGTTTTCGGCCAAGCCTGTGAGGTAATAGGGCACAAAGTATAGAATAAGTGCAAGTAGCGAAGCCGCTATTGGAAATCCGACACCCGGAGTTTGAAGCTCAAACCAAATACCACCAACAATGACCATAATTAAAATGCCACTGATAAATGGGTTAAGAAAGAATTCGATGATCGCATTGGTAGTACTTAACTCGTATTTAACCAGCTCGTAATCTTCAATTTTATTTCGCTCCAATATCTCTTCAATGTTTGAGACTTTGGCTTCACAAAACCCATATTTAATGGCTTCTGAAGTTGAAAAAGTGATGACCTGACCAGCTTTGGTGATACTGTCTATTTCTATGGTTTGGTCAACCATGGCTTCTGCAATTTTTGGATCGCGGCCTTTTTCTTCAGCGATAGATCGCATGGTGCTGCGCATATATGACTGATACTTGTCAGGTGCCGCTGCTCCATCTTGCGTGACCACGGTAGCTGCGCCAATATTGGCACCCGCTGTCATATAAATACTATCACAGGCAATGGAGATTAAAGCTCCGGCAGAGGCTGCATCTTTGTTGATAAATACCCAAATAGGTTTTTCAAAATCCAGGATATTCTCCACTATATCTTTGGCATCTGTAACAATGCCGCCATAAGTGTCCATTTCTATAATCACATAATCAGCTTCTATGGCCTTGGCATGATCAAGGGCCAATTCTACATAATGATTTGTTCTCGGATCAATTTCTGATTTGATCTCCATTACCATTACTTTGGGCTTTTTATCCTGACTGATGACTTTAGTGGCCATCAAAACTTGGAGAAGCGAACAAATAATAATCACAAAACTTTTTAACCTACCCATACCATGTATTTTTGTCTAAATTAAATAATTAATACGATTGTCAAGAAACTTAACTCTTAACTTTTCGCACACCTTTGATGGCAAGATTTGGAATGTACTTCCTAATGAAGCCGGGGATAAAATGGTTTTGGAAATAAGAAATGATGAGAAGATGACTTTGTCTTTTTTTATTTATGACTTCACCCAAAACAAATTACAAGGACAAATTGTAGTGGAGGAAAAGTGGTGGGCTTCAATTGCCTGCATTACAAATGATGTCGTGGTTTTTAAAAATTATGACAACGATGCCAACGCCAAGGTCTTGAGCTATGAAGCCTATGAATTAAAAGGACTTAAAAAAACCTGGGTTAAAGAAGGGATCAATAATGTTTCATTCAACACCAGTACATTTTCTTGTGTAGCTGATAGCGGGGAGATACAATTCTTTGATTTAACAACGGGTGCGTTGGTCGAAGAAAGGTCTTTTATTGAAAGCAAAAGTGGAAGGGCAGTTTTACCACCGGTTTTTTATCCTCAAAGCAATCAATATTTTGATACCATTAGGCGTTTTATCGATGGTATAAATGGAGATGAAACAGTGGCGGGAGCCGAATATTTAGAGACAGAAAGCTGGATTGGAATTTCGTATTACGTTAGAAATGATAAATTGGTCAATAAATTGCTTGTAGTAGGTATGGATAGGGAGGTTTTGCTGCTCGAAACATTAGCTGAAGAACTTTCAGGAGTAGGTCAGGATACTTTCTTTGTTACCGATAACAAGCTTATCTTTGTTAAGGACAAGTCGAAACTTTTTATATATCAATAAAGATATGCGTTATTTTTTAATCTTCATTTTTTGCGCAATTCAGATTTCAGCCTACTCTGGCACGTTTGCTCAAGACTCCATTGGTTTAGAAAGGAAAGATGGTAAAGTGTTCATCAAGCATGAGGTTGCAGACAGCGAGACTTTGTATTCCCTCTCCAGACGTTACGATGTGCCAATCTTTAAAATTATTGAAAGCAATCCCCCAACAGAGTTTTGTCTTGAGGTAGGAATGATAGTGCTTATTCCGATAGTTGAGAAGAAAGCACCAATTGCCAAGCCTGCTCCTGAAGTTGTAAGGCCAGCAGTTATTGAGCCTGAGCCGCAAAGAAAACCTGCAGTAGTAGCAAGTAAGCCTGTTAATGAGGTTATTAAACACACTGTTGAGCCTAAAGAGACCTTGTTCTCAATTTCAAGGGCTTATGAAGTAACGGTGGTAGATATCAAAAAATGGAATGGCCTTACAGGTAATGAGATTAGCATTGGGCAGGTACTTACAATAAATAAAGTAAATGAGCAGGTTGAGCAAAATGTGGCAACTAATGCCTCGAAGTCAGGTAAAACCCATGTTGTTCTGCAATCAGAAACACTATTTTCAATATCGAGAAAATATGATATTGAAGTGGCGGATATCAAGAAATGGAATGGCTTAACATCTAATGAAATAAGTATAGGACAAGAGTTGATAGTTGGGAGGGCTGATGTTGAAGTTGAGAATACCGCAGTTATTACAGCACCTCCTGTTAAGTCCGATTCCCCCGAGGTAGAAGAAAATAGTGCATTGCCGATTGATACTGCGCGTTATGTCGTGCAACAAAGCGAGCGAACAAATTTTGAAGAAGTTATAGAGGCAGGTTTGGCAGAGAAAATACCTGGTGGCGATAATAATAGAAAATATCTGGCCCTGCATCGTTCCGCTAAGTCTGGAACGATTATGAAGGTGAGAAATGAGATGAACAATCAGGAAGTGTTTGTTCGTGTCATTGGAAAACTTCCTAATACTGATGTAAATCAAAATGTGATTATTAAGATTTCAAGTTCTGCTTATAATAGGTTGGGTGCCATTGATCCCAGGTTTAGAGTTACAGTCTCCTACATTCCTTGAGCACATTAAACTTAAAGGCCTTTTTAGATTTAAAGGTTGAGCGGTACAACCAGCCTGGGTTTATAAAGAATGATCCCATTGTTATCCCTCATCGCTTCAGTAAAAAGCAAGATGTTGAAATTGCAGGCTTCTTTGCGGCAGTTTTAGCTTGGGGGCAGCGAATCACTATTATCAACAAATGCAATGAGCTTTTCGCGACCATGGATAATGCTCCTCATGATTTTATTCTAAATCACAGAGAAGCAGAACTTAAGCGGTTCGAAAACTTCAAGCACCGTACATTCAATGCCACAGACACGCTGTATTTTATTCATTTCTTTAAAACTTACTATTCAAGGCATGAATCTTTAGAAAGTGCCTTCCTGCCAGACGGAAAGTCAAAGGGAATGGAAGATAATTTAAAACACTTTCACAACTTGTTTTTTGATTTGCCTGATGCACCTCAAAGGACAAGAAAGCACATTGCCACACCGGCAAGGAAATCAGCTTGCAAAAGGCTTAATATGTACTTGAGATGGATGGTTCGTTCAGATGATTGTGGTGTTGATTTTGGACTTTGGAAAAAATTAAAACCTTCTGAGCTGATTTGTCCTTGCGACTTACATGTTGACAGGGTAGCAAGAAAACTTCACCTTATAAACCGAAAGCAGACCGACTGGTTGACGGCCCTTGAGCTTACTGAAAAGTTAAGGGAATTTGATCCTGAAGATCCTGTCAAATATGATTTCGCCCTTTTTGGTTTAGGGATTGAAGAGAAATTTTGAGTTGAATTCTAATCAACATCTATTGATTCTTCAGTTGTCTAATTTTTTTTAATTCTTGAGCATCCACCAAGTCTTTGAGAGAATCCTCTAATCTTTTTGAGTTTTCTTTCATTTGAATAAGGTGATTTATGTGAACTACAGGAATAGTGATGCTTTCTAAATTAATTTCCTGACAATTATCAAAGCATTCTTGCCACGAGAAGTCGCTTTGAAAGGTGTTAGTCATTAAATCAATTTTCAGAATGCCTTGATCATCTTTTAATTTAATTGGGGTAGGATTATCTATTTCACGTTTATTGCGAATATTGTTCACAATATCTTCAGGGTATCCAAGGCCCAATAATGCTTCATACAATTTATTAAGATTTGACTTGTCAGGTTTGAGCCATAAATCCATATCGCCAGTATATCTGGAATATCCATGAAAGGAAACAGCTAAACCACCTATCAGAATAAATTCAACTTTACTTTTAACCAGGGTTTTGAGTACATCTAAATAAAATGGATTATTTATGTCCATTCGATATTCCGCTTGTCAAATGTAATTTTTTTATAAGGACATGTAGCAAGGATTAACCGCATCAAATAGTCCCATTTCTCTTGATGGGAAAGTTTCAAATAAGCTAACCTATCTTCTTCTTCCGGACTTAAGTTGGGATTCCAGGATATATTGTTCCGTGACTTCATTGATAGAGAGATACCGTTAAGTATACTTTTAAAAATACAATAAAATTTCAACAATTAGAGTGCCATGCTATTAGATGGCATCTACCTGAACTATCTTTTTGTATTAGCTTATTTCCCCCAAGATGCCGGATTGGACCTCCAGCTTTCCAGATGTGGTAGTTGTGCATCAATAACATAACCTCTTTTTAAAGCTTCCTGGAGTAACAATTTGTAATTACTTAGGCTGGTTAAAGTCACATTGGCTTCTTTAAAGTTTTCAGCGGCTATGTCAAAGCCGTAGGTAAAAATGGCTGCCATACCCAATACTTCAAAACCTGAGTTTCTTAAATCGGCCACTGCTTTTAATGAGCTGCCTCCGGTAGACACCAAATCCTCAATTACCACTACTTTTTGACCTGGAGTTACTTTCCCCTCGATCATATTTTCCATACCATGCCCTTTAGGCTTAGACCTGACATAAATGAAAGGAACATTCAAAGCTTCAGCAACCAGCGCACCTTGCGGTATACCTGCCGTAGCTACACCAGCAATGGCTTCTACATTATCATATTTTGACTTGATAACTTCTACCAAAGCCTCTTTGATGGCAGTTCTAATAGCAGGATAAGATAGTGACAATCTGTTATCGCAGTAGATTGGTGATTTCCATCCTGAAGCCCATGTAAAAGGTTTTTCGATGCTTAATTTGATTGCTTCAATATCTAAAAGTTTAGAGGCTATGTCTGCTCCAATATTGTTAAGGTGGGTTGTAGAAGTCATGGTTGCGAAATTATTCATTAAAAAAATCAATATCTATTGGTGCGCAAATAAATTTTACATTCATTTGTGTCACTCAACGATAGATTAAATTGGATGAACCTCTTCATCAATGACACCCCCGTTCAAATTCTTCGCCCACAGGTAAAGCCAGATAAGAGGGATTTTAATTTGGTTATAAACTCAGAAATTGAGCCTATAACCAAAGCCAAGCTTTTGCACCGGGTCTGGATTAAACACGCCAAAACAGATGAAATTGATAAAATATTAGACTTGCTCGATACCACCAGTATTAGCGGATTGATTTCTTTAACCTTATCTGTAGATGATTATGAAGAGGTAAAACTGTTTCTAAAGAAGAAGTTTAAGATTATTAAAGCATCCGGTGGGCTTGTCAGAAAAAAGGACAAAATTTTAATGATCTACAGGCTTAAGAAGTGGGATCTGCCAAAGGGCAAGCTGGAAAAAGGTGAAAATGTAAAATTTGCCGCTAAACGCGAGGTAGAAGAGGAATGCGGAGTGGAGGTGAACCTTGGAAAGAAGATATGCACCACATGGCATACCTATACCATGAAGCGCAAGAAAATCTTAAAGAAAACATCTTGGTATGCCATGGATGTGATCAGGGACAAGAATATGAAACCTCAAATTGAGGAGGATATTGAAGAGGTGAGATGGATGGCTCCAAAGGAGGTTTTTCATGCACTGGAGCATTCTTACAAATCAATAAGCTTTGTGTTTGACCGCTATTTCGAGAAGGAAAAAGCCAAAGAAAACACCGAAGTACCCTCTTAGTCTATTGTATAAGGCAAAAATTCCCGTACGTCACCATTGTATCTGTGAACCTCTCTAATGATAGTAGAGCTTATTGAAGCGAATTTTGGTGAGGTAATCAAAAAAACAGATTCTAAAGATTCATTGAGATATCTGTTTACTTGAGAGATACTATTTTCATACTCGAAGTCCGTAGTATTTCTAAGCCCTCTTAACAAAAATTTGGCATCATACTTTCTGGCAAGGTCAGCGGTTAGCTCATTATAAACGATAACCTTTATGTTATCAAAGGACTTGAAGGTTTCTTCAATGTATCCCACCATCTTATTGACTTCAAAATACCGATTGTTTTTCTGGCTGTTATGGCCTATTGCCACTATTATTTCATCAAAAAGAGCAAGTCCTCTAAGTACGATATCTTCATGACCTTTTGTAAAAGGGTCAAATGAGCCGGGAAAAATGGCTACCTTTTTCATAGCAGAAATTTAGGAGCAAAGGTGCATACTGTACAGATCAAAGAAATGGTGATCTTGTACTTCGTCAAAAACAAAACCAAACTTCAAATATTCAGGCCTGTCACCAAAAGAAATATTCTTGATGAACTTGTAGAATTCATTGTAATGAGGTGATTGTTTTCCAATATAACCCCAAATTACTACATCACTTTTCTGCTGACTTCTGTTCAGGCCCTTCATTACCAGCATAATGTACCTGATGTATTCACTAAACTGTTTTATGCCAAACTGATTGTAATACTCCAACTGCCCATTTCTCAGCGTTACAATGTGCAACTTAAAACGGTCTATGTACAAGTACATAGAATCCTTCTTATTGATTTTGGCAAAGTTAATGGCACCTTCAATCAAAGAGCTTGACTGATGAATGAACCCAACTTCTGCATTAGGATATAGCTTTGTAAACCAATTGTGCAAAACCTTATTCATGGCAAAAACACAGATGGCATCAGACTTTATGTGCTTGTAGTACAGAATCTCTTCAGTCTCTGTATTTATCTTGGCATTCAGCCTCAGGTAGTCTACCATCGCTTCTTTTACAAACAAAGAAGAGGGGACTAATGAGAACTTGTTATTCTTAATGCTGACTTTTACTGTTTTCCAGAAACCTGCCATCAATAAATGATGGTCGGCAAACAGACTTTCAAGATTTGATTGTAGCTCTTTGTAAGTCTTTACACTTGCCAGTACATAATCTTCAAGTAGCAATGTTCTATTGCTACTTGAATCTATGATGGAAACCTGCAGGTCACGAACACCGACTTGAAGAAGTAGATTATATTGATGAATTTGATCTACATCAAACTTAGCGTCCTTTATTTTCTTAATTAGCTTATAGCCTGCAGTTGTTGTATTCAATGGATTATTCCCAGTTACCTGATAAAGTTACATCAGTTTTAGAACCGAATCTTAAAGGTTTTTTGTTTTTAGCTTCATTATTTTCACTTCTAGTCGGGTCAAATGGTTTAGGGTTTTTAACCTCAACTACATCAACCATTGTATTGCTTCTTTCAATTTCAGCAGCAAAAATGTCGAACTTAACTTCTTCTGAAAATTCGTATCCAGGAACATAAGCCAGTTTGCTTATATCAATTGACTGATCGTATTTGGTTTCTTCCAACGACATCATTAAATCACCTTTGATAATTTCCTGACCTGGTGTAAATCTTTTTCTGCTTTTTACTCTTCCACTCTCTTTGAATTTGTGAGTTACATTCTTTCCGTTTTGAACCAATGTATAAGCAGGAGCTCCTTTTATGGCTTCCTCTCCGGGCTCAACGGCAAAGCTTACGAAAGTGCCAGTGTTAGCAGCATTTACGTTATGTAATTCTTTAAAAATCCTATCCTTAGCAGGAATTATGTCAAGAGTATCGTAGGTGATAATTGAACTGTCAGCACCATAACTTAATGTCACAACCCTTTCTTTTTTCTGAATGATAGGGTATTTGCCATTTTCAATAAAGTCGATTAACTTATCCCAGTCGCTGGTATAATTTCCATTTACCTCCAGATAAACTTCTTCAGCTTCTCTTATTAGCATTAATTTTTCAATAACAGCACTTTCCCTTTCGGCAATCATGGCTTGGTCATCAATAGTGGATTTAACACTGCTTATAAGGTAATAACCCAACCCAAGGCTAAGAACCAAAAGAACAATAGAGATTATTTTAGTAACGTTCATTTCTTACAAATTTAGAATGCAATAATAAGTCTTTTAAGAGGTAAAACATAAATAATATACCCGCTAATTAATGGAATTATTGCCATAATTTAAAATGGCCTTTCATATTTAATACATATTCTTCATTTACGCTTCCTTGCAGGATATTATGCCTTTTTTTGTCAGGTATAACCATCAAATCTTCAAAAGTCACAAATTTAACCTCCTTAATTATCTGCTGGTCAGCATTTAATTCAGGGTCGATCCCAGTTTTAAGGCATCCATTTTGCCTTTTAACTTCAAAAAAGAGCTCTATGGCGTGCAAGTTACCTGAATGAAATTCATTGACACAAAGAAATTTATTAACGGTAATTTCCAAACCAGTTTCTTCATAAAACTCCCTTTTAAGGGCATCTTCGATAGATTCATTGAAGTTAACTCCACCACCAGGCGGGGACCACAGTTCACCAAGCTCTCCAAGGTTATCATGTTTTATGAGTAATATACTATTGTTTTCAATACAGATACCACAGACCCTAACCCTGACCTTACCGCCAAATACTTGATTTACTGCATTCATGTGTTAATAATATGGAATAATACGTTCAGTTGAAAGCGGGTTGTCGGTGTTCTACTATATTTGCGACCAAAGGTATTATTGTATGAAAACATTCAACCCGGATTTTAAAAAGAGAGTACTAAAGCATCTGGACAAGCAATTCTTTATGAAGCACATCGGCTTCCAGCTGAATGTTATTGAAGTTGGTAGGACCGAAGGCAGGCTTGATTTGCAGGAGATTCATAAACAACAAGCGGGTTTTGCTCATGGAGGCCTTGTAGCAACATTGGCTGATATTACTGCGGGTTTTGCTGCTGTTACGCTTGTGGCTCCTGAACAGCAGGTGGTAACAGGCGAAATAAAAATCTCTTATTTAAATCCAGGGGTAGGTGAGCAGTTAATCTCCCGGGGTTGGGTCTTGAAGCAGGGTAGAAAAATGAATTTTTGTGAGTCTGAAGTTTGGGCTGTGAAAGACGGGGTAGAGACTTTAATTGCAAAGGCCTCTGCTACTATGGTTACTATTTTTCCGGAAGACATAAGATAGTGCCCAAACCTTCCGAAATATTATTTCAAAAATTTCCTTTCGAGCCTACACAAGGTCAGCTAGACTTCTTTCAAAAGGTAGATCAATTAATTGATAATAAAGATTTACCAGTTCTTATGGTAAGAGGATTTGCAGGTACAGGTAAAACTACCATTGTTACCACGCTGGTTCAGGTGCTGCCACTGTTTAATTATAAGTTTTCATTACTGGCACCTACAGGCCGCGCAGCAAAGGTGATGTCTTCCTACTGTAAGCGAATGGCCTTTACCATTCACAAAAAAATATACAAACAAGTGGCCCAGGGTGGCGATGCACTTTCTTTTAAGAAGCAGAAAAACTATGCCAAGAACACAGTTTTTATTGTTGATGAGGCTTCGATGATAAGTGAAGATGCTGGATTCGGTAAGTCAGGGTTGTTATCCGATCTTATTAGTTTTATTTTTTCTGATAGCAGCAACAAGCTAATTCTGATTGGTGATAATGCTCAACTACCACCGGTTGGGCAATTGTTGAGTCCAGCTCTTAATGCCGATTACCTTAAGAGTGATTATAAACTTGATGTGGAGGAAATCATGCTCACAGAGGTAATGCGTCAGGAGCAGGAATCGGGCATACTCTTCAATGCCACTAACCTTAGAAATTTACTTACTCAGGACAAACCCTTGATTCAGTTCAATGTCCGTTATCCTGATATTTTCAAAATGACTGGAGAAAGGCTGGAGGATGGATTGAGGTATGCCTATGATAATTATGGCATTGAGAATACCATGATTATTTGCAGGTCAAACAAGTCGGCCAATGGCTACAATCAGTACATTAGAAATGCGATACAATTCTATGAATCAGAGATTGAAGCCGGTGAATATCTGATGGTGGTGAGAAATAACTATGTGCATTCTCCAGATGAGGTGGCTGGTGATTTTATTGCCAATGGCGATTTTGTTGAAATATTGAAGATCATTTCATTTGATGAAATGTATGGCTTCAGGTTTGCTAAACTTCAGTTGCGATTGCTTGATTCTAATGTTGATAACAGTTTTGAAGCTATGGTGATGCTAGATACCCTGTATTCAGAAGCCCCTTCATTGACCAGTGAGCAGAACCAGCAACTTTATGCCGCTGTTAGCGAAGATTATGGGGATATGTCGAGAAAGGAATTGCGAGAAGCGCTTAAAAGAGACCCTTATTTAAATGCCCTCCAGGTAAAGTTTGCCTATGCCATCACCTGTCATAAGGCTCAGGGTGGGCAATGGCCAATAGTTTTTGTCGACCAAGGTTACCTTAAGGAGGATAGTATAGATAAAGAGTATGTCCGTTGGTTATACACTGCAATCACAAGAGCAAGCGAGCAGTTATTTTTGGTGAACTTTGATAAAAAACTATTCGTTTAACTCTTAATGATTTGTTAAAATAGGCAGGGTTCTTGGTTGGTGATATGGATGGATTATATTTGTAGAAATTAATTTGAAATAAGATGAAAACATTAATTGTATTTGTATTCGGCTCATTCTTGATCTATGGAGCTATGGCGCAGGAAGCTCAGGTGGAGCAGAAGACCGGGCCAGAGATGGCATTTGCTGAGTCCCAATTTGATTTTGGTGATATATATCAAGGTGACAAAGTCGAACATATTTTTACTTTTGAAAATGTAGGCACTGAGCCGTTAATAATAACCAACGTACAGACTACATGTGGATGTACTGCCCCTAACTGGCCGCGAGATCCTGTTGCACCTGGTCAGGAAGCAGAAATCAAAGTGGTATTTAATAGTGCTGGTAAAATAGGCAGGCAGAATAAAGTTGTGACAATAGTATCAAATGCTATTAACCCATCTAATAAGGTTACCATTGTAACCAATGTATTACCAAAGAAAGAATCTGATAGTCAATAAGACTAAGCATAAAATAAATGGAAGCTCAACTGATATCGGTTGAGCTTTTTTTATGCGCAAGGAATAGTAATATCCATCCAGCTATAAAACAAACACCGCCTATTGGAGTAATGGCGCCCAGAAATGACATGTTTGTTAGGCATAAGATATAAAGGCTGCCACTAAAGATAATAATGCCTGCTATCATGGCATTAGCTGCCCATCTCAATTTCTTTTCGTCAGCGTGTTTTTGGTATAACCCAATGAAAAGCAAGGCCAATACATGATAGAAGTGATATTCAACGGCTGTTTCAAAAGTTGCCAACCTGCCGTTTTCAACTAACATGGGTTTCAGTGCATGTGCACCAAAGGCACCTATAGCTACAGCTAACGCACCTAATAAAGCCGCTGATTTAATTGTTCTGTTCAATTGTCATAGTTTCTTGACCCGAAAATAGAACTGCCAACCCTTACCAAAGTACTGCCTTCCTCAATGGCAATGTCATAATCACCACTCATACCCATAGACAATTCCCGCCACTCAATATTCTCAGCATGGTATTTTGTCTTCACCTCGTTAAAAATGCCAGCCAGCGATTTAAATTCCTTTCTGATCTGGGCTTTGTCTTCAGTAAAAGTAGCCATGCCCATCAGGCCAACAATTCTGATATTTTCAAGAGTGGATAATTCCTGGGATTCAAGCATTTCAAAAAGCTCTTCTTTTGAAAGGCCAAATTTTGTCTCTTCTTCTGCAATATGCATCTGAAGTAAACAGTCAATCACTCTATTATTCTTTAATGCTTGTTTATTTACCTCTTTTAGAAGCTTCCAGCTATCCACCGAATGAATGAGCGAAACAAAAGGAGCCATATACTTCACCTTATTGCTTTGAACATGGCCAATCATATGCCACTCAATGTCTTTGGGAAGGGCCTCGCTCTTATCTGTCATCTCCTGAATTTTATTCTCGCCAAATACACGCTGTCCGGCATTATAAGCTTCAAGGATCAATTCGTTAGGTTTTGTCTTAGATACCGCTACCAATCTGGCATTTTTGCCATGTAAGGTATTGGTAATTTCAGCTATATTATTTTTAATATCCATTTAATAACTTTAATCTCGTATGCGGGTTTTGACAAATTAAGAACTTTTAACCGACACGTTATGCCTATTCTTGGTACTTTGTTAAAGAAGGGAATTAGAATAAGAGAAAGTCTCGAACAGGATTATACCAATCCGTTGGATTTACAAAAAAATGAGCTCAAGGATCTTTTAATGACAGCTGAGGCCACTGAGTTTGGGCGTCATTATAAGTTTAAGGAAATATTAAATGGTTTTAAATCCTGGGATCAAAAGCGTTTTTTTGAAAACTTTAGAAACAATGTTCCTATTCACAACTACAATCAAATGTATAGTGAGTGGTGGTATATGCTTAAGCAAGGGAGAAAGGATGTTAGTTGGCCCGGGAGGGTTAAATACTTTGCGTTAAGCTCAGGAACATCAGAGGCGGCTTCCAAATACCTTCCTATCACCAGGGATATGAAGAAGGCCATTCAGAAAACCAGCGTCAGGCAGATTCTTACACTTTCAAAATACGATTTACCTCCCGAAGTTTTTCAGGGCGGAATACTTATGCTTGGTGGCAGTACTCACCTCAATAACAGAGGAAGTTATTTTGAAGGGGATTTGAGTGGTATTCAAGCGGCACAATTGCCCTTTTGGTTTCAACATTTTTATAAGCCGGGCAAAAAAATAGCCAAGACCCGTGATTGGGATTCAAAACTCAATGAGATTGCCACCAATGCAAAAAATTGGAATATCAATATCATTGTTGGAGTACCGGCTTGGATTCAGATATTGATGGAGAAAATCATAGCCTTTCATCAGGTGGAGAACATCCATCAAATCTGGCCAAATCTTAGTGTGTATGTGCATGGTGGGGTGTCATTTGACCCTTACCGCAAAGGTTTTTCAAAATTGCTGGGGCGTGAAATATTCTATATTGAGACCTACCTGGCCTCTGAAGGGTTTATTGCATTTCAATATAAACCGAATCACAGGGCAATGCGTTTGGTTCTGAACAATGGTATATTCTACGAGTTTGTACCATTTGATGAAAAGAATTTCGATGAAAATGGCGATGTAAAGGAAGATGCACAGACCTTCATGATTGATGAAGTTGAAGAGGGCAAGGAATATGCATTGCTTATTTCTACCTGTGCAGGTGCCTGGAGGTATATGATTGGTGATGTAGTGAAAATCGTTTCGCGAGAAGAAGCTGAAATTGTAATTACTGGAAGAACTAAGCATTTCTTGAGCCTTTGTGGTGAGCACCTTTCGGTAGACAATATGAACAAGGCTATAGAAATGGTGGCCGATGATATGAATATTGAAGTACCTGAATTTACGGTGGCTGGCATACCTCATGGTTCATTATTTGCGCACCATTGGTTTGTAGGCACTGAAGAAGGAGTTGATTCCACCATGTTCAGGGATAAACTTGATGCTTATCTCAAAGAGCTTAATGATGATTATGCGGTGGAGCGTTCAGCTGCACTTAAAGATGTTGTTGTTGATATTTTACCATTAAAAACTTTCTATGACTGGATGGAATCAAGAGGTAAAGTAGGAGGGCAAAATAAATTTCCAAGAGTAATTAAGGGAACATTGTTAGAGGATTGGCAATCGTTCATAAATAAGGGTTAATGGCTTTTGTCAATGGTTTGCTTTTTGGGTTCACCCTTATGGTGATGATTGGCCCGGTATTTTTTACTATTCTTCAGACAAGTTTAGAAAAGGGTTTTGGTAAATCAATACTTGTCGCCATTGGGGTAAGTTTGGGAGATGTTGTTATGATTCTCCTGACCTATTTCGGTTTATCGCAAGTTATAGGGTTCGAGGAAAATAAAGAGCTAATTGGTTATATAGGTGCTATCATTCTTGCCGTGTTTGGTATTGTCAACATATTAAGATCCAATAAGAAGTTTATTCCAAAAGCAGATGATGAGCCTATTGTCGGTTTTTATAGGTTCATATTCAAAGGGTTAGCTATAAATGCTATTAGTCCTTTTGTGCCGGTATTCTGGATTGGAACCATGAGTTTGGCCACCATTGAATATGGCTATAAAGGGTATGATCTGCTGATCTTTTTTACAACTATTTTGATTGTGGTTTTTAGCACCGATGTTTTAAAAGGTTATTTGGCTACCCGGTTAAGCAAGATTATTAATGAAAGAATAATGAAAATATTAAGTATTGCTGTAGGTATTATCCTTATCCTTTTTGCCATCAGAATGGCCACTTACTCATGGTAGGCTAGTCCTGCAAAACGTTGCTGATAAAAGTGGACTTTAAGAACATCCAAAGAAGTAGCAATACCAAAGCCCACATGAGATAGTTTCGGTAAAAGTCAGTTGTATCCTTGTACTTTGTTTCTTGAATTTCTGCTTTTTCATACTTATCAATTAACCCAAAGATATTTTCTAAGGCCTCATTGTCAAGAGCCCTAAAGAATTCACCACCACCTATTTTAGCTATTTCCCTTAAAGTGGTTTCATCCATGGTATTTTCAACCATTCTTGGCCTTCCAAAGAAGTCTTTTCCGAAAGGCACTTTTCCTTCCTTTCCAATGGCAATGGTATAGGTTTTAATGCTGTAGGCAGCAGCCAGCTTTGCAGCAGTAATAGGATCAATATTACCTGCCGTATTATCCCCGTCACTCAAAAGGATACATACCTTAGACTTTGACTCCATTTCAGTCATCCTGTTAGTGGCTACAGCAAGGGCACTACCTATAGCCGTACCTCTGTTTTCTATCATCTCAAAATTGATGTCATCAATGTATGTTTTGAGAAGGTCGTAATCGGTGGTTAAAGGAGAAAGCGAATAGGCATCTCCTGAAAATATAACAATACCAATCCTATCCTGAAGGCGTCCGTCTATAAATTCCTTTGCTACATTTTTTGCCGCTTCAAGCCTGTTAGGGACAAAATCTTCAATCTGCATCGACTGTGAAATATCGATAACAAGCATAATATCAATACCTTCTGTCCATTGAATTTGTTTCTCATTGGATTTTTGTGGTCTGGCCAAAGCAACAATCACTAAGGCAACGATCAGGATCATCAAAATATCAGGCAGTAACCGTACTGCATTTAACGGATTGGAAATGACCTGACTTTTGGTAAAGGCTATGGGCAGTTTTTGATTTTTATAATATTTCCAAACCCAACGCACTATAAAAAACAATGGAATTAATGTTAAAGCGTACAGTGCCAAACCAAACTCCCAGGTATAGCCCTGAAGTGTTGATGGGGAAAAATTATCTAACGAGTACCAAGGTAATGTCTCAACTATCTGCTCATCCATTTTCCACCTCCTTTATCTTCTCTTCAAAGCGTTCTTGAGAGAAATTCTTTAGCTGATATAACTCTGATATTGGCAAAGTTATAGGCTTGCCATAAATAGCTTTATCAATATTTCTTAACACTGTTTCAATGCTTTTGACAGGAGCAAGTTTTAAAAGTTCTTTTGTTGTGTAAGAAGTGTAAGGCTCTCCTTCCAACTTAGCATGATAGTTTTTCCAAAGTGTGATTAGATGCTCATAGTTCTTGTCAGATGCAATAGTTTTATCTAACTGGTCAAGATAAGCCATATGTGCCTTACTCATTTTCTTGAGCAAGAACCATTTTCTAATGGGTTTTCCAAAGAATACCAATACAACAATCAGGATAATAAAGAAAAGAACTAACCCAATAATGAGGTAAGGATAGTTAAATTGAAAATTGACTTTTTTATAGGTTGTATTCTCAATCAAAGGCATGGCTTCTACGGCCACAGAATCAGGTATTTCTGAAACCAACTGCTGTAGAAAAATGGAGTCTTGTTGCGCGGTTAAAACCACGCTGTCTTTTCCTTTTAAAATGAATGCAGGCATCTGATAAAACTGGATGCTATCTATCTCAAAGGAGGTTAAATAGTACACTGCACTATCATAACTATATTCTGAATCCGATTTGGTTGGGTAATATAATTTCTCATCCAATTCATACGGGCTGAAATCATACAAGGAATCAGGAAATATAAGATCCACAGAAATAGGATACCTGGCAGTAAGCACGTATGGGCTTCCCACTCCAATCTTTATAGAATCCTCAAGGAAGTAGCCTTTTAGTATGACATCTTCTTGAGAGTAAGTAAAGTGATTAATAAATATGAGTAGCAGCGAGCCAAAAATGATCTTTCTAAACACTTTTCAACGATTTGTTTCTGACCTTAAATAATTTCAAAAGTTTTGGAACATAGTCTTCGTTTGTATCTATAGAAACGAAGTTTATCTGATGACGTTTTGCAAAGAGTGTAAGCTCTTTTTCATTTTCCTCATAGTTCTGTTTCACTTGAGAGCGGAAGTTACCAAAAGAAGTATTTACCCAAACGGTCTTTTTGCTTTCTTTATCAAATACAGGTACTATACCGAGCTTAGGTAGTCCTGTCTCTCTTTTATCGGTAATCCTAATAGCTACAACATCGTGCTTCCTTGCCATCCCTTTTAGGTTATGGAAGTAATCTTCATCAATAAAGTCTGAGATAAAGATCATAACACTACGTCTTTTTAGGGTGTTGAGTGTAAACAAAATGGCTTTGCTTAGATCGGTCTTGGCAGATTCTGGTTTTAAATTGACCAGATTATGAATTATCTCATAAGCATGCTTTGGTCCTTTTGCCGGCCTCACATAGCGCTCTTTCTTATCAGAATAGCAGACCATGCCCACCTGACTGCCTTCTTTTGCGGCTGAAAGTGCAAGTACACCGCATATCTCTTTTCCAATGTCTACTTTCTGTTTGCCAGTATCACCAATTTCCTGAGACCCACTAACATCTAAAATGAAGAAAATAGTTTGCTCTTTCTCCTCTTTAAATGTTTTTACAAATGTACCATGCCCTTTGGCACTCACATTCCAGTCAATGGTCCTGATGTCATCACCATATTGGTAAGTTCTTACATCATCGAACTCTAACCCAGAGCCTTTGAATATAGAATGGAAGTCTCCTTGCATCTGGCTATTGATAGCCTTTCTTATTTGTATTTCGTACTTTCGCAGCTTCTTTAGGAGTTCCTTCATTGGCTAATAATAAGCTTTTTTGCAACGCAAATTTGTAGAATATTAGTTGTATGAAAAAATATGATTGAACTAACGGATTGCAAAAGATGTCAACGGTATAATTATTGTAAAAGTTGTGAACATGAAAATCTTTAAAATATTTCTACTCAGCTGGATACTTGTAGGTTGTAGTAAAGGCAATGAGGTGCCTGAAGATATTGTTGCTAAAGATAAGTTGGTGCCGTTGATGCTGGATATTTATCTGGCAGAGGTAAAATTATCAAACTTGAAAATTGTGCGGGATACTGCAGTTTCCATTTTTGAGACTTATGAAGGCTACCTGTTCGAAAAGCATAACATTGACAGGGAACAATACATGAAGAGTATGACCTACTATTATGATCATACTGAAGAATTGGAATTAATTTATGAAGCCCTTTTGGATACACTGACTGTTAGGGAAACAAAACTTAAAGCCATTGAAGATGCCAAAATGGCTAAACGAGACTCATTGAAAAAGCGCAAATAAAGTGTTATACCCCCGGGATTTAGAAGAAAAGTTAGGATTTGATCAGATAAGGGAGCTAATATCCCAGAAGTGTTCTTTTGAATTAGGTAAAAACATAGTCAGCAAGATGAGGTTTTCATCTGACTATGATATTGTTGTAAAACTGCTTAATCAGACTAAGGAGTTTATACAGATTCAACAATCAGGCAGTTCATTTCCCTCTGGAAATTTTATTGATGTTACTTCATCACTTAAAAAAAGTAAGACCGAGGGGGCTTTTTTGTCAGAGACAGAGTTGCTGGATATTAGCAAATCTTTATTGACCATTACGCAATGTGCCGAGTTTATAGAAAAGCGCAAGGAAGAGCTGATTCAACTCAATTTATTGATTCAGGGAATCACAGTCAATAAAAATATTATATCATCTATTGATGGTAAAATTGATAAGGATGGCAGGGTAAAAGATAACGCCACTAATACCCTTTTAGACATTAGGAATGGGCTAAGAACAAAATATAATCAGGTAAGGAAATCTATTCAGAGCATCTATAAAAATGCCATTAATGATGGGCTTGTGCCAGAGGGTTCATCTATTACTATCCGTGATGGAAGAATGGTGCTTCCTATATTGGCTGAGTATAAAAGAAGGGTGCCCGGCTTTATCCATGATGAATCATCAACAGGTAGCATAGTTTACCTGGAGCCTACTTCAGTTCTTGAAGGTAACAATGAGATAAGAGAGCTTGAGTATGCTGAAAAAAGGGAGGTAATTAAAATACTAACCCAACTTACAGATCTTATTAGGGAAAATGTTGATGAACTGGAGCGAGGTTATAATTTTTTAGGCATTATAGACTTTATCAGGGCTAAAGCCAGGTTTGCTCAGGAAATTGGTGGCATAATACCGAAAACTTCAAAAAAACCATTGGTAGAATGGGTAAATGCTGTTCATCCATTACTGTTCTTAGCACATTCTAAAGATGGTAAACCTGTTGTGCCCCTTAAGATTAACCTGAGTGACGAACATCGCATTATGGTTATTTCCGGTCCCAATGCTGGCGGTAAGTCAGTTAGTTTAAAGACTGTTGGATTATTACAATTTATGCTTCAGTGTGGTTTGCCAATTCCTTTGGATGAGAGATCTACGACAGGAATATTTGAAAATGTCTTTATTGATATTGGTGATGAGCAATCATTGGAGAATGATTTGAGTACCTACAGCTCGCATCTTAAGGCAATGAAATTTTTTATTGATAATGCGAATGGCAAAACCTTATGCCTAATTGATGAATTTGGAACAGGAACAGACCCCCAGTTTGGTGGTGCTATTGCTGAAGCAATTCTGGATGACCTGCAGAAGAAGAATACTTTTGGTGTAATCACTACTCATTACAGTAATATAAAGAACTATTCTGAACAAACTGAAGGTCTTATCAATGGTGCTATGCGTTTTGATATGCAGAAATTGGAGCCTTTGTATATTCTTGATTCTGGTAAGCCCGGGAGTTCATTTTCTTTGGAAATAGCGCGTAAAACAGGACTGCCCGGGTATGTTCTTGATTATGCCAAGTCTGTTATAGGTGATAAGAATATTGATGTTGATGACCTTTTATTAAAGCTTGAAAAACAAAAGCAATTAGTTAAAGAGCGGGATGAGAAATTAAAATCCCGTGAAGCTGAAACGGCTAGGTTAGAGTCAAATTATAAGAAGCTTCTTCAGGAGTTGGAGGATAACAAAAAGGCAATAATTGGTAAGGCAAAGGAAGAGGCAGCAAAATTGCTCAAAGATACTAATAGGGAGATTGAAAAGACCATCAGGCACATAAAAGCTAATAGTGCCCAAAAAAGTGAAACGAAGAAAGCTCGTGAAAGGCTTCAAAATCTGAAGGAAAAAGTTGATGAGCCTAAACAACCAGTTTCAACTATTAAGAAGGAAACGCTGGACGGGCCTTTGCAGCCTGGTGATCTGGTTAAGGTAGAAGGCCATGAGGTTACGGCTACCATTTTGGCTATAAAAGGAAAAGATGCAGAGGTGCAGATTGGCCTCTTGAAGTCTAAAGTGAAAATTAATCGCTTAGAGAAAATTTCGAAAGGGCAGGAGAAAACGATACAAAAGGAAAAGGCCAAATCTTCTCATGGTCTTAATATGACAGATAAGTTTGCCAATTTTAGCTCAACACTTGATATAAGAGGAAAAAGAGCGGAAGAGGTATTAGTAGAACTTGATCAGTTTTTGAATGATGCTTTACTGTTTGGATTGAATGAGGTGAAGGTCTTGCATGGCAAGGGCAACGGGGTATTGAGAGAGATTGTGAGAAATCATGTAAGACAAATGAACTTTATAGTTGCTGCCAATGATGAGCATATTGAGCGGGGTGGGTCAGGTATAACCGTACTGACTTTAGACTAACAAAAAAGGCCGCAGTTGCGGCCTTTTTTGTTAGTCTCTTGTCTGATATTCTTATTTAGTGAAATCAAATGTCCATGTTCCATCTACTGCTTCTGTTCTTGAAGAACTATGAGTTCCATCATCAAATACGAAAGAAAGTTGGAGGCTAGTGTCGGTTAATGAAGAAACTGTGATTACCAGGCCGTCATTCCTTACAATATTGAATGATGACGGATTTGTATCTGTTATTTCATTTTGAAATGACCAAGTGCCATTCCCTGCAAAAGGTACAATACCAGAACCTTGTGGGCCACCAGTGATGCTGTAAGTCCCTGCATTAGTCCCCGCAGTGTATCCAATGGTTAACTTAAAATCTGAGTAGTCCGCTGATCTGTCTTGAGATGGACTGCCAAACGTTACGCTAGTTGCATTCCAAGTAGAAGTAAATTTCGCACCAACCTGGTCTGCTGCAGGTACACCCGGATCGTCATCACTCTTACAGCTTGCATTTGCCAATAAGAAAACTAATACTGCTGCACTAAGAAGGTAGTTTAAACTTTTCATCAATTATATTTTATCGTTTGCTATTTCTAACTATTATTTGGTATTAAATCGATTGGCTAAAATAAGAATAATTTTTATTTAATACGTACTATACTCACTGTATATCAATTTTTTTTCGATGGTAACCAGCGGCCTTGATTATTTAAAATCCTCAATATCAAGCACAAATTCGCAGCTTTTATATTCTTCTGGCTGATTGGATGCTATGATTACCAAACGGTTATCAATATCTTTTATTTTTTCTGAATACCAATTTATGGCTTTTTCATCCAAATTGCTGGTAGGTTCATCTAATAGGAGTATTGACGTATCAGAATAGAATGCAAGAGCAAGCTTGAGCCGCTGTTTCATTCCTGAAGAGAAGTTCTTTATAAACTTATTCTCACTTCCAGAGAAGTAGGCATCTTCAATAAGGTCAGAGATGTTTTTATCGGAAGCGATTTTTTTAAACTTAAAATGAAACTCAAGTAATTCCAGTAGTGTGAATTCCTGAATGATATCCATATAAGGTGCAGCCAAAGATACCTCCGCAAATATTTCTTCAACAAGAATATCCTGTGCTGCTTTTGAATATTTTACAATACCAGCAGATGGCAAAGAGCTCCCAGCAATAATTTGGATTAAAGTAGATTTACCACTTCCATTCGAACCAGTAATAGCATAGTGATTACCCAATTCAAATGTGTAGTTGATATTCTCAAAAACACGCTCCTGATTAAATCGTTTGGTTAGATTTTCGAGCTGTATTAACATTTACTACTAATACGAGTAGCCTTTCATTACCCCTCGGTCAGAACTTCTGATGAAGTTAATGATTTCGTCCCTTTCCTTAGAAGGAGATAGTTCAAGTTCAACTAAATCAAGTGCTTTTGAATTATTAAGGCCTTTAAGAAAAATGTATCTGTAGATTTCCTGAATCTCATTGATTTTTTCAGAAGTAAAACCTCTTCTCCTCAATCCGATAGAATTGATGCCTGCATAAGTTAATGGTTCTCTTGCTGCTTTGGTATATGGAGGAACATCTTTTCTTACCAAAGACCCCCCTGAAAGCATGGTGTGTGAACCGACTTTAACAAACTGATGAATAGCACTGGATCCGCCAATTATAGCATGATCTTGTATGGTCACATGACCGGCAATCTGCACAGCGTTCGCAATTATGCAGTTGTCACCAATTATGCAGTCATGAGCTACATGAACATAGGCCATGAGCAGACAATTACTACCCACAACGGTTTTGTATCTGTCATCTGTGCCTCGGGAGATAGTAACATATTCCCTGATAACGGTATTATCTCCAATATAGGTTTCTGTATCCTCTCCCTTATATTTAAGATCCTGAGGTACTGACGATATAGAGGCTCCAGGATAAATCTTGACATTTTTGCCAATATGAGCGCCCTCAAAAATTGTAACATTTGGACCAATCCATGTACCTTCTTCAATAGTTACATTCTTATGAATAGTAGAGAATGGCTCGATAACTACATTTCGGGCTATTTTGGCCTGAGGATCAATATATGCTAATGGTTGATTCATACGTCTTTTCTTACAATACTGGCCGTCATCGTTCCTTCACAAACTAGTGTGTTTCCTACATAAGCCTTGCCTGTCATTTTAGCTATTCCTCTTTTAATTGGCGCCAGCAAATCACATTTAATTATCAGCGTATCCCCAGGTAAGACCATTTTTCTAAAACGGAAACTTTCAATTCCTAAAAAGTAGGTCCAATAGTTCTCTGGATCGGGAACAGTATTTAATACCAGAATACCACCTATTTGTGCCATTGCCTCGACCTGAAGGACACCTGGCATGACAGGGTTTCCTGGAAAATGCCCCATAAAGAAATGCTCATTTAAAGTAACATTTTTTACTCCAGATACACTTTCATCATCCAAGTGAATGATTTTATCGATAAGAAGGAAAGGGTAACGGTGAGGTAAGATATTACTTATTTGATTAATATCTAATACCGGTGGTAATGATGGGTTATATTTAGGGATATTATGCTTTGAAGAACTCTGCATTGCTTTTTTAAGCTTTTTAGCAAAAGCTACATTTGCCGCATGACCCGGCCTGGCGGCAAGGATCTGCGCCTTTAACGGTCTGCCAGCTAAAGCAAGGTCTCCTATAACATCCAGCAGTTTGTGTCTTGCGGGCTCGTTTTTATAACGGAGCTCTACATTATTTAAAATACCTTCTTTCTTAACTTCAACTTTAGGTTTGTTGAATAGAGAAGCTAAACTTTCCAATTCATGATCTTGAACAACCCTGTCAACGACAACAATGGCATTGTTCAGGTCACCACCTTTTATAAGATTGTTTTTGTGAAGCATTTCAAGCTCATGCAAAAAACAAAAAGTTCTACATGAAGCTATTTCCTTCTCAAACTGATTGATATTAGTTAAAGAAGCATGCTGGCTACCAAGAACAGGCGAGTTATAGTCAACCATAACGGTTAATCTATAATCGTCTAAAGGTAAAGCCGCAATTTCCACATCACGGGCTGGTTCACGATAGAAGATTCCATCTGGCACTTCGAAGAAATCCCGAAGTGCATTTTGTTCTTCAGTTCCAGCTTCTTTTAAAATATTAACAAACTGAATAGAGCTACCATCCATAATAGGAGGTTCGGGTCCGTCCAGTTGAATTAAAACATTGTCGATTTCAAGACCCACCAAAGCAGCCAGTGTATGCTCAACAGTATTAACCCTTGCTCCGCTTTGTTCAATGGTAGTTCCTCTTGAGAGGTCAACCACATTGTCCACATCAGCATCAACAATCGGCTGGCCTTCTAAATCTGTTCTTTGAAATTTGATACCATGACCAGGTTTAGCAGGAACAAAAGTCATGTTGGACTGCACGCCTGTGTGTAATCCAACCCCTGATAAAGTCACGGATTTCTTAATAGTATGTTGCTTAATATTCATTAGCTCTCCCGAAATGTCGGCAAATTTAGCATTTTTTCTTCAAGTTGCTTTAACCTGAAATTTAAATCGGGAAGATTTTTAAACAATGCATAAGACCTTTGGTATTTGATGACGTCCATAGCAGGTGTCCCCCATAGTTTCATACCTGATTTTGTAGATTTTGAAACACCCGATTGGGCACCCACTCCTGTATTATCAGCGATCTTAATATGGCCTCCAACTCCCACTTGTCCACCTATAATGCAGTTCTTGCCTATTTCTGTTGATCCGCTCACCCCCGTTTGAGCAGCAATAACAGTGTTTATTCCAATTTTTACGTTATGACCTATTTGAACTAAATTGTCCAATTTGACACCATCACCAATCTTAGTGCTATCACCATGAAAAGTAGCACAGTCAATTACAGTGTTGGCTCCGATATCAACATTATTGCCAATCACAACATTTCCCATTTGGGGTATAGTTTTATAAGTCCCGTCAGATTGAGGAGCAAAGCCGAAGCCATCACTTCCTATAACCACTCCTGAATGAAAAACACAATTAGAACCTATCTTGGTATGGGCGTATAATTTTACATTGGCATTTAGTATGGTGTTATCCCCAATTTCAACGTTATCTCCTATATATGTATGTGGATATATTTTGACATTTGTGCCAATTTTAACATTATGTCCAATGTATGAGAAGGCTCCACGGTAGATACCTTCTCCAACTGAACAGCCATTCCCAATAAAACATGGTTCTTCAATGCCTGATTTCTGAAAACTAATAAACTTGTGATACTCTTCTAACAGAACAGTGAAGCTGGAGTAAGGGTCATCAACTTTTATAAGTGTTGTACTTACATCCCTTTTTGACTTAAAATCTTTGTTTACAATTACCGCTGAGGCCTTGGTTTCATATATATAAGGCTCATATTTTGGATTGGAAAGAAAT
This sequence comes from Fulvivirga sp., assembly GCF_040218215.1. Taxonomy (NCBI): domain Bacteria; kingdom Pseudomonadati; phylum Bacteroidota; class Cytophagia; order Cytophagales; family Fulvivirgaceae; genus Fulvivirga; species Fulvivirga sp. The sequence goes on along the minus strand of NZ_JAVJQL010000010.1, from coordinate 190,106 downwards.
GAAATCTCACCATTTTTAGCCTCCTGAATTTTGGCCAGCATACTTATTTTTCGGTCTCCATCTCCCTGAATTTCACCTCCAAGAAGTAGTGCTATTTGACTAACTGTAAATTCCATTTATTGATTGAATCAGGGCTAGTTGTTATTTGGTAAAGATACATTTTTGGGATAGCATAGATAATATTTTTTAACAATTTTGCTAATGGCCTTAATATTAGGCAAATCTGCAGCATCAGCGATGTTTACCAACTTGCCTTTCTTAGTTAAAATGTCAATAGATGAATTGTCCGGTATGTAGGCCTTATTTGTGACTTCGCCATACGCGAAGAAATATCTGGCTTCAGATCGTTGAATATTGTATTTATCTGCAACGGCAGTTCTAAGATCTTCAATACCCTGTTTGCTCAATGGTTCATTGGTAAGTTTGATTTTGAACAACTCCCTTTTTAAAAGACTCTGGCTAAGCTCCCTTAAAATCCAATCATCAGCATGCTGCCAAACCTTAATTGCCCCCCAGATATCATGGTCGTCAAGTTCGCCAAAAAGCGTAATTAGCTCGTCATTACCTTGAAAATCGTCAAGTGTTTTTTCATGATAAAGAAATGTAAGGAGTGATTTAGTTCCAAATATCTCCTGTCCAGAGAGCGCAAGGTCCTTGGCTCTTAAAATTATATTGATTAGCATTTTTTCTGCACTAACCGAGGTTTTATGCAAGTACACCTGCCAGTACATTAGCCTTCGGGCGTTTAAAAAGTTTTCGATGCTATATAGGCCTTTCTCCTCAATTACTATGTTACCATTTACAACATTAAGCATCGATAAGATCCTTTCGAGACCAATATTACCTTCAGATACACCAGTAAAAAAACTGTCTCTTTTCAAATAATCAAGCCTGTCAACATCCAGCTGGCTCGAAACCAATTGATGTAGAAAATGATTGTGATAGGTGTTTTGGAAGATTTTAAGTGCCAAATCAAGTTGGCCTCCAAAGTCTTTGTTCAGCTTTTTCATTAGTAGATATGAAAGGCTTTCATGCTGGATGCCTTTGAGCAGACTGAACTCCAATGCATGGGAAAACGGCCCGTGGCCAAGATCATGTAACAGAACAGCTATTTGAGCTTGCTCGTATTCCTGTTCACTGATCTCTATGTTTTTACTTTTGAGTGTGTCCAGTGCACGAGCCATCAGGTGCATAGCCCCTATGGCATGATGAAACCTTGTGTGGTGCGCACCTGGATAAATAAGTTCTGTTAAACCAAGCTGTTTTATTCTCCTCAGTCTTTGAAAAATAGGGTGCTGTATGATGTCAAAAATTAAATCACTTTTCACCGTGATAAAACCATAGACAGGATCATTAAATATTTTCTTTTTATTCAATCTATTGCTTTCTTTTTCCGTTATTCAAGGAATAAAATTGATTTTATACAACCAAAAACAGGTCGATGCAAAGATATAATATTTTATGGGCGGATGATGAAATAGACTTATTGAAACCTCATATACTTTTTTTAGAGAATAAGGGCTATGATATAACTGCCGTTAATAGTGGTAATGATGCTGTTGAGTGTTGTGAAGGCACCCATTTTGACGTGGTTTTTCTCGATGAGAATATGCCAGGTATGTCAGGGCTGGAGGCACTGGGTTTAATCAAAGCAATGAAGCCTAACCTGCCTGTAGTGATGATCACCAAAAGTGAAGAAGAGCAAATAATGGAAGATGCCATTGGCGCTAAGATTGCCGATTACCTAATAAAGCCCTTAAATCCAAGTCAGATTCTATTATCAGTAAAAAAGATTCTTGATAATAAAAGGCTAATCACCGAGAAGACAAACCTTAACTATCAGCAGGAATTTAGAAATATAAGCATGTCTTTTGGTGATGACTTAGATCATGAAGAATGGGCCGACATCTATAAGAAGTTGATCTACTGGGAACTTGAAATTGACAGCACCGAAAACAAAAGCATGTACGAGGTTTTGAATATGCAAAAGGATGAGGCCAATACTCAGTTTACCAGGTTCATTCGAGATAACTATGAGTCGTGGTTAAATGATCCGAATGTTGATAAGCCGTTATTGTCTCATCAGCTGATGCGGGAGAAAGTATTTAATAAAGTGAAAAAGGGAGGAAAAAGTGTTTTCTTTTTGGTAATTGATAACCTCAGAAGTGACCAGTGGAAAATGATTGAGCCGGCAGTAACGGAATATTTTAATGTAGAAGAGGAAGATACTTACTATTCAATCCTTCCCACTACCACAGCTTATGCCAGAAACTCAATTTTTTCTGGGCTATTACCAAGTGAGATGGAACAAAAGCACCCTGACTTATGGGTTGGTGAAGATGAGGATGAGGGTAAGAATAATCATGAGCATGAATTTCTTGAACGCCAGATCAGAAGGATCAATAGTGACATAAAATTCAGCTACCATAAAATAAAGCACACATCAGAAGGCAAACAACTGGTTGATAACATCAACAATCTGCTTAATAATGACCTGAATGTAATTGTATACAATTTTGTAGATATGCTTTCCCATGCCAGAACGGATATGGCCATGGTGCGAGAGCTTGCACCAGACGAGTCAGCTTATCGGTCTATCACTAAATCATGGATCGAGCATTCTCCTTTATTAGATGCACTAAGACTAATAGCCGAGAGTGGTTCTAAATTAATAGTAACTACAGACCATGGTACCATCAGAGTAAAGAAGCCTTTTAAAATTGTTGGAGATAGAAATACTAATAGCAATTTGAGGTACAAGCAAGGTAAAAATTTGGGTTACTCCTCTAATGATAACATACTTGAGGCGCCAAAACCAGAGCGTTTTTATTTGCCAAAGCTCAATGTATCAACCAGTTATGTATTTGCTACTGAAGATCAATTTTTCGCTTATCCAAACAATTACAACTACTATGTCAACTACTACAAGGACACATTTCAGCATGGTGGGGTGTCTATGGAAGAGATGATTATTCCAATAATTTCGCTAAATTCGAAATATGGTAAATAGTGCTTTACCGCAGCTAAAGATAGAAATATGCGGTTTAGAAGAGTTAGAATCAGCGGCTTCTGAGGTGATTAAGTTTGCAGGTGATTTGAAATTTTGGATACTTGATGGTGATATGGGTGCTGGAAAAACAACTTTCATCAAAGCTGTCTGTAAGTGTTTGGGGGTTACTGATAATGTTACTAGTCCCACATATTCGATAATTAATGAGTATGAAACTGAGGGTGGCGAGCCAATTTATCATTTTGATTTTTATAGAATGAAAGAAGAATCAGAAGCCCTTGATATAGGTGTTGATGAATATTTTGATTCAGGGAAATATTGTTTTGTGGAGTGGCCATCTAAAATCCCAACATTATTGCCTGATTCACATTTTTTAAAGGTGTCCATAAGTTTGACACGCAATGATAATAGGCTCATTGAACTAAACCGCCATGACTAAGAAACCGCAATCAGGGTTTGCCCAGCTAGCATCAAAAACTAGCCTGTACCCGGAAGAAAAGCTGCTTAAAGTTAAAAAGGGAAAACATTCTTTTTTGATAGGTCTTCCGAATGAAATCTCCATGCAGGAGAAACGAATTACACTCACTCCTGATGCTGTAGCGCTTTTAGTGAATAATGGCCATGAAATTTGGGTGGAAACCAAAGCGGGAGAAGGATCAAAATTTTCTGATAAACAATATAGCGATGCCGGGGCTAAGATTATATACACCTCAGAGGAGGTATATAAAGCCGATGTTATCCTGAAAATCGAGCCTCCATCAATCGAAGAAATCGACCTGATGAAAAATGGTAAAATATTGATTTCGGCTATCCAGTTAGGTAATCAAACACCAGAATATATAAGAGCTCTAAACAAAAAGAGCATTACAGCATTGGCATTTGAGTTTATAGAAGATAAGGTGGCGGGCATGCCCATTATTAGGGCTATGAGCGAGATAGCGGGGAATACTGTAATGTCCATAGCATCAGAGTATTTGAGTTGCACCAATGGAGGCAAAGGAATTATTTTAGGGGGTATTACCGGTGTGCCGCCCACCAAGGTGGTAATAATTGGGGCAGGTACCGTTGGGGAATATGCTGGGCGTGCCGCTATAGGTTTGGGTGCAGAGATTCAAATATTTGATAATCACATATATAAACTTCGAAGAATTAAGCAAACGCTTGGTCATCAGGTATATACTTCAACCATTGACACTTTAACCTTAAGTGAGTCTTTGAAAAATGCGGATGTGGTAATAGGAGCTCTAAGGGCAGAAAAGGGTAGAAACCGGCATGTGGTTAGTGAGGAAATGGTAGCTCAGATGAAACAGGACTCTCTAATAATTGATGTAAGCATAGATCAGGGTGGATGTATTGAAACTTCAGAACTGACAACTTTAAAGAAACCCACATTCAGTAAATATGGAGTCATTCATTATTGCGTGCCAAATATTGCCTCCAGGGTTGCCCATACTGCTACAACTGCTTTAAGTAATATTTTTACACCAACAATATTGAGGGCAGCAGAGGAAGGTGGGGTTGAAGATATGATTTTTGCCCATAGCTGGTTCATGAAAGGTGTTTATACTTTTAAAGGAAGCTTAACCAACGAGCATATTGGTAGAAAATTTGGCATGAAACATAAAGATCTGGGGTTGTTAATTGCTGCTCGCTTTTAGGATTTAAGAAATTTTTATGGAAGTGGAGTAGTAAAATGAATCAGAATTTTGCTTTAAATACATGATTTTAGATATGGTGCTGTAATTTTACCCTATATTTTAATTTTTTATAAAAATTTAGTTTAGTAAGGGGTAATTTTTATCTTAGTAAGGATTTTTCGACAATAGATTTTCTACCTTTAGGTGTCTTACAAACGTTAACATTGAATTATGCCAGCAACTATTAAGGATATTGCCAAAGCCTTAGGGATTTCGCCATCTACTGTATCCCGTGCTTTAAATGATAACCCTCAGATAAAGGAAGAAACGATCAAGGCCGTAAAAGCAACAGCCAAAAAGCTTAACTATGTGCCCAATAAGGCAGCTGCTGGCCTAAGAATCAATAAGACTTATTGCATAGGAGTGGTTGTGCCAAGTATTGGCATCTATTTCTTTTCAAGAATTATAAGTGGAATGCAAAGAGTGGCATCTGCCCGTGGCTATCAGTTGTTGATCTGCCAATCAAATGAGAAGGAAGAAGAGGAGGAGAAGTTACTCAAGTCTCTTTCTGCAGGTAGAGTTGATGGAATATTGCTTTCCATTTCTCAGGAGACTACAAGGCTAAACCATATCAAAGAGGTAATGAACCACATGCCGGTGGTTATTTTTGATAGAGTAGATCCTGCTCTGGATACTGTTCAGGTAGAGGCGGATGATTATAATGCTGCTTATATTGCGACACAACATTTGATCAAGACCGGTTGTAAAAAGATTGCACATTTGGCAGGGCCAACTTCAATGTTCAATACAAAAAATAGGCTTAATGGCTACAAAGAAGCTTTGAAAGATGGCGATCTTGAGGTTAGTAACAGCCTGATAGCAAATTGTGATTTTGACAGACATGTAGTTGGCAAGGCACTTGAAAAGCTATTGAAAGATCACCCTGATGTTGATGGGATTTTTGCAGTAAATGATAACCTGGGGGTTGAAGCCATAATCGTGCTTAAAAAAATGGGTTATAAAGTGCCAGAACAAATATCTGTTATTGGTTTTGGTAATTACCCGATCTCTAAAATTGTTGAGCCCAGGTTAACTACTGTTAGTCACTATTTGTCCGAAACAGGCGAAAGATCGGCAAGGTACCTTCTTGAAATGATAGAGAAGAAAACCAGAAAAATAGACATAGAGCCACCTTTTGTGTCAGAATTAATCTTCAGGGATTCTACTAAGCAGATTTAATCAGATTTCAACTGATTCAAATTCTCTCTTGTCTGACACATGACTAAAAGTGTTGGCAGCTGCCGCCTTAACGGCTCTGGCCCACCCTTTAGGTAAGTCTTCGGCAAGCAAAGCACCCGGCTTTAAGAACTCATAGATTTCGCCATAATGCTTTATCTCAGTGAAATCCGTCCTTCTCATTCTGTGCCACGGACGCAACTCTTTTGTAGAGCTTAAGCCCATTGAACCAATAATTTCTGCCACACTATGCACAGTGCCGTCATGATAAGAGGCAGCACGCTGGGCTTTATCTTCAACATCTAGCCCTTTTACCAATTGCGGGTTTTGAGTTGCAACACCGGTAGGGCAAACATTGGCATTGCACCTAAGTGCTTGAATGCAGCCCACAGCCATCATCATACCTCTTGCCGAGTAACATAAATCAGCACCAATGGAAATATTTTTAACCACATCAAAACCCGTAATTATCTTACCACTACAAATTACTTTTATTTTGTCTCTCAGGTTATACCCAACAAGAGCGTTGTGCACAAAAATCAAAGATTCGTTCAGTGGGGTGCCAATGCTGTCCGAAAATTCAACAGGGGCAGCACCTGTGCCTCCTTCTGTTCCGTCAACGGCAATATAATCAGGTAAGATGCCTGTTTCTATCATGGCTTTGCAAATGGCCAAGAACTCCCTGCGTTTCCCAATACATAGTTTTATGCCAATAGGCTTGCCTCCAGAAAGATCCCGCAATTTCTTAATGAAATCCATCATTTCTATAGGAGTGGTAAAGGCAGAATGAGCAGGAGGTGAGTTGACATCTCGGCCCATGGGAACATTTCTGATTTTGGATATTTCCTCAGTTACTTTGGCAGCTGGCAGTATACCCCCATGGCCAGGTTTTGCCCCTTGAGAGAGCTTTATCTCAATCATCTTAACATTGGTATGATGCGCCTTCTCTTTAAAAAGGGTTTCATCAAAATTTCCCTCAAGTGTTCGTGCACCAAAGTATCCGGTACCTATTTGCCAGATAACATCACCACCATTTTTCAAATGATATTCTGTCAACCCGCCCTCACCAGTATTATGGGCAAAGTCGCTAAGTTGAGCACCTTTATTGAGGGCCATAACTGCATTCTTACTTAAGGAACCATAACTCATAGCGGAAATATTCAGAATGCTGGCACTATATTTTTGAAGGCAATCGGGTCCTCCAATTGTAACACGAAGACTTTTTGGGTCTGGGTGTTTTGGGTTGAGGGAGTGGTTTACCCATTCATAGCCCACATCATAGACATTACGCTGAGTTCCAAATGGCAAGGTATCCAACTGTCTTTTTGCCCTTTGATAAACCAGTGATCTGGATTGTCTTGAAAAGGGCACTCCGCTAAAATTGGTTTCTATAAAATATTGGCTTATTTCAGGACGAATGCTTTCCAGTATATACCGGAAATTTCCAACTAAAGGAAAATTTCTTTTTATAGCCTGTTTCTTTTGCGTGATATCTCTTAGTCCAATAAGGAAAAGAGGCAAAATAATCACCAAACTCCATAGTACTGGTGGCCAAACCAGATATATGATTGCTATTAAAAGGAAGATTAAAATCGAGATGTTTATAAATTCTTTTCTCATTTGACTAAGGATTGAATACTAAAAGTAGTATTTCTTTATATAACAAAGAAGTGTGTAAATGTTTAAAGACTTCTTTGTTTTTCATCAAATGAAGCAATTATGTCTTTGATAACCTATTTCATAGATACGAGGCTTTTTTCCAACGCATTAATCCTAGCCCGTGTCTTTAGTTTCCCTTTTTTCTTCTCTATAAACCCTTACATAAATATTAAAAATCAAAACGCCCGAACTACTTCGCATTAACCACCAAAAAAGGTAAATATTATTTAACATGCTTTCTTCAAAGTATTAGAATGCGCTGCTTTACTTTGATGGAAGAAGTTAAACTATGAAAAGGATCGCACTGGATACATTTACAGATTTGGAATTGTGTGATTTGCTAAGGGAATCAAGTCATAGAACATTGAAATATATTTATGATAAACACTGGCAATCTTTATATCAACATAGCTATAAGTTTTTGAAGGATGAAGAATTGGCCAAGGATGTAGTTCAGGAAGTCTTTTTTGATTTTTGGAAGCGTAGAGAAGAGCTAAAAATAGATAATATTAGAGCCTATCTTTTTCAATCTGTCAGGTTTCAGTCATTAAAGAATCTCCGAAGATTAGATAATTTGGATATACATGAAGTACATTTCGAAAACTTCTTAAGCAGCAACAACACACAAGAGCAGCTTGATTTTGATGAGTTGAATTTGGTAATAAAAAACTCTTTAAATGAGCTGCCGGAAAAATATCGCCAAATGTTTGAGATGAGCAAATTTGAGCATTTGAGCAATAAGGAAATAGCCGAAAGGTTTAGCCTTTCAACAAGAACAGTTGAATGGTATTTGTTAAAAATATCAAAACACCTGAAGACTTCCCTGGCTTATTGCAGCCATCTTCTGATTGCATTATTCGCATAGCCCGCGTGGGTATTTCCTTCGCAATTAATGAATTTATCAATAACATATGAGGGCGCCATAGCTTTAAATTGATTGATTGTGCAAGTGGTCTTTCATAAGTTTATGTTAATGGAATATTATCCATATTGTTAAAATATTAAATGATGCAAATGCCACCAGTAGCTTGACCAGGTTTTGGTACTTATTACCAAAGCTTGATTAATGAAGAAAAACCAACTTAAGGATTTATTGGACAAATATGAGGCAGGAACCTGTGATGAAATTGAAAAAGCCCTACTTCATGAATTCTTTGAAGATCGGCTAAACGGCAATGCTGATTTTGAGTTTAAGTCAAAGGAGCATGACCATCTGTTCAAAGATGAGATATATAATCATATTTTAAGAAGAATTGAGGTTGAAGAGCGCTCGAAGTCAAAATTTGTCCCTCTATTCATTAAAATAGCTGCTTCAGTTATTTTAATGGTAAGCTTATCTTATTTAATCTACAACTACCCGTCAAGTCAAAAACAGTACGATCATCAGCTAGTTGTAAAGCGGGCAGAAATGGGGCAAAAACGCACTATCCAACTTCCAGACGGTACTATTGTAATGTTGAATGCCAACAGCGAATTAAACTATCCTGACCAATTTGGACGAGTAAGAGAGGTGACTCTTAAAGGAGAGGCGTATTTTGAGGTGGTTGAAAATAAAGAAAAGCCCTTTGTTGTTATCTCTGGAGAGGTCAGAACGAGAGTGCTTGGAACGTCTTTCAATATTCGCAATTATCATGAATCGGCACAAATAGAGATTAGTCTGGTCTCAGGTTCTGTTGAATTGCTGTCGCCTAATGAAACCTTGAAGATAGTGCCAGGAGAACAGGCTGTTTATGATATTTCATCCAAGCAACTAACATCCCATAAAGCTGATTTGTCAAATTACCTGGCTTGGAAGGATGGTGTTCTGGTGTTTGATGGTAGCACCCTTAACGAAATAGCCAACGCCCTTGAGCGATGGTACGGTATCAAAATTACATTTGAAAGTCCACAAACATTGGAATGCAGCCTTCATTTGAGTTTTGACAATATGGCTTTAACACAAGTTCTGGATCAAATTACTATGGTAAGCGGTACAAAATACGAATTTATTGATAATGATCAGGTATTGATCAAAGGAGATGGCTGTAATAATAAATGACTTTAAAAGATTGCCTATGAAATAGATACTTGTAAATCATCATGAGTTTCATCAGATGAAAAACATGAAACCCGGCACTGTTGGAGCAGATACCGGGTCTTTTGATACTTAAAACCTCGATTAAAAAATTTTAAATAACCCTACAAAATTATGCAATTATCATTACTCAACCTATTGATGCTTGTTTCGAAACGTACCCTTCAGATTTTCATTATTCAATTACTTGCAATGCAGCTGGTAGCTGCCAGTGAATCAAAAGGCCAGTTATTGGAAGAAGTGCGCTTGAACATACAAGTTGATGACGCCCGCCTTGAACAACTATTTAAGGAAATTGAAAAGCAAACGGATTTTATGTTTGGCTATGACAAAAAAATACTAAAAAGCCCTGAGCGCTTTACTTTTCGCTCATCTAATCAGGATATGAAATCCCTGCTATTGGAAGTTGCTGATAAAGCACACTTAAAATTTAAGCGGATAGATAATCATATTTTGGTACTGAGAGATAAGGAAGAATCAGTAATTGATAAGATCGAACTTGTTTTGACAAAGCCACTTGAGGGGCAGGTCATTGACGCTGAGACGAATGAACCGTTGATAGGAGCCACTGTTCAGGTGAAAGGCAGCCAGATTGGCACCATTACTGATATTGAAGGCAATTTTAATATTTCTGTTCCAGACGATGCGGAAATCTTGATAGTTTCATTTGTTGGATACGCACCTTATGAAGTAAGTATTGGAAATCAATCAACACTTCAAGTGACATTGAACAGAAACACAAAGTCCCTGGATGAAGTAGTGGTAACAGCATTGGGCATAACACGGCAAGAAGAGTCATTGGGCTATGCCACACAGACAGTTAAAGAAAATGCCGTTACGGATGCCCGTTCGCCAAACTGGGTAAATTCATTGAGTGGAAAGGTAGCGGGACTAAACATACAAGGTACAGGAGCGGGGCCAATTGGCTCATCCCGTATCACACTTAGAGGGGAATCTTCATTGAATCTTGAAAACAACCAAGCCTTAATAGTTTTGGATGGAGTGCCTATTAATAGCAATATCGTAGGAACAGGTTACGACTCCCACCTTGATGCTGACAGTCCGGTTGATTTTGGGTCTACTTTGTCTGATCTGAACCCCGATGATATTGAAAGTATTTCAGTATTAAAGGGAGCTGGTGCTACAGCTTTATATGGGAGCAGGGCTGCAAATGGTGCATTGATCATCACCACAAAATCAGGTGCCCGCAGGGGTAAAGGTATCGGAGTCACTGTTAACTCAAATTTCAGTTTCGAAGAAGTGAACCGCTGGCCTGACTACCAGTTCGAATATGGCGAAGGCCGAACCTCTGCCTATTACTCTTATGGAGACAGCGAAGATGGTGTAAATACTGCAGCAAGAGTGGCAGCAGGACGCGCCTGGGGTCCTCGTTTTAATGGACAACAATATTTTCAGTACAATCCTGATTCACCAGATGGTATAGCTACAGAAAGAACCCCTTGGGTAGGACATGATGATTATATTTCCGGCTTTTTTAGAACGGGAACTACTGCCACTAATAGTGTTGCCATTGAAGGCGGTGGTGAAAACGGCTCGGCAAGATTTTCTATTACACATTTAAAAAACAAATGGATACTGCCCAATACAGGTTTTGAAAGGGTCAATGCATCCCTTTCGGTCAATCAAAAAGTTTCGGAGAGGCTTAAAATTTCAGGTAAGGCCAACTATATCAATAAGAAAAGCGACAACCTCCCTTCGGCAGGTTATAATAACCAAACCATCATGTACTTTTTGATTATTGGAACTGCACCTAGCATCAGGCCTGAGTGGTTCAAGCCTTATTGGGAGCCCGGGTTAGAAGGTGTGCAACAAAAATCACCATTTAATCCCGGCCCTGACAACCCTTACCTGATGCTCTATGAAATGCTCAACAAGATAGATAAACACGGATTTATCGGAAATGCTTCTGCTGACTATAAGATCAATGATAAATTGAACTTCATGGTGAGATCAGGGATGGATATGTCTTATGAATTCAGGTCTCAACAGCGACCTTTTAGCATGACCCGGTACCCCAGGGGTATGTACCGTGAGCAGGATGTATTTAGGTTGGAATCCAACACCGATTTTTTGTTGACCTATACAGATAGAATAAATGATAAGGTAGGGCTTACCGTATCTGCCGGTGGTAATGCACTAATTCAAAAATATAATTTTGTAGGTAAGTATGCCGATCAGCTTGCCCAGCCTGGCATTTATCAGGTCTCCAATAGTCTGGATCAGGCCGTTGTTGACCCACTAAGGACAGAGCGAAGAATCAATAGCTTTTACGCCATTTCGCAGCTTTCTTTTTTAAACGAAAGTATATTTCTTGACATTACCGGAAGGAACGATTGGTCCAGCACTTTGCCATTTGAAAATAACTCATTTTTTTATCCATCGGCAAGCGCCAGCTTCTTACTGAGTGAATTAATAGATTTGCCATCGCAGGTCTCATTTGCCAAGTTGAGATTGTCGTATTCACAAGTAGGCAATGACACGCGTCCATATCAAACTGAAAAATATTATGATAAGATTTATGGTAATAACTTCACCAATCCGGGCACATTATTTAACCCAGACCTGAAGCCGGAAATCACAACGAGCTATGAAGCGGGTATAGATTTTAGGTTCTTTTTTAACAGGTTGGGCATTGACCTTACAGTTTATGATAATGATAGTAAAAATCAAATTCTCGCTATTCCATTAGATCCAGTTTCAGGGTATTCCAGTGCATTGATCAATGCCGGCTTGATCAATAGCCGAGGGGTTGAAGTGGTTTTGAGCGGAAAGCCCGTAGTAAGGGAAGGCTTTAAATGGAATACCAGTTTGGTATGGTCTGCCAATAGAAGCTATGTAAAAGAATTGGTTGAAGGACTTAATAGTCAGGTCATCTATGCATTCAATAACAATGTATCTATTGAGGCACGTGTTGGAGGTAGAATGGGCGACTTATATGGCAGGGGCTTTCAACGTTCCCCTGATGGTGAAATTATTTATAACAGCAATGGCTTGCCAGCCCAACTTGATCCCGAAACAAGAAAATTTGGCAATGCTTTTCCCGATTGGAAAGGCAGCATCACCAATGAGTTCAGTTATAAAAACATAAACCTCAGTATTTTATTGGATGGTCAAATGGGTGGCAGTGTTTATTCCATGACCAATCATAAAAATAACACACTTGGTAAAACCAAAGTTACACTGCCAGGCCGTGAAACTGGCATAATCGGTGATGGCGTGGTTTTGCAAAACGATGGTACTTTTGTTAAAAACACAACCACAGTTGGGGCTGATTCATATTACAATAATTACTATGGCATCAGTAATGCTGAAACGAATATATTCAGTTCTGATTTCCTTAAAATCAGGGAAATCAGGGTGACCTACAAAGTAAACCCAAATCTGGTTAGCAAGCTGGGATTTCAAATGGCTACCGTTGCACTATATGGCCGCGATTTGTTTACTTTCTCTGACTTTCCAGGGTTTGATCCTGAAGGGGGCAACCTGAACAACGGCACACCAACACCTGGCGTAGAAATCACCCAGTTTCCTTCTACAAGGTCTATTGGCGCTAATATTACTTTAAAATTCTAAACCTATGAACGGTATAAAAAATAGCCGAGGCCATTTGGATACTCGTGCCTTCAATGTTGTAAACATCATTTTAAATAATGTTTTAAAATCATTAAAGATGAAAATATTAACAAAACGAATTTTCGCCTTCCTCCTGATTATTGTTATGCTGGGTGCATGTACCGAAGATTTTGAGGAAGTCAACAATGATCCAAACAGGCCTAAGGAAATTACCCCAGGGGTGGTTTTAGAACAACTGCAATATAGGATGTTAACCGCATCACTTACCCGGGCAAGGTCATTTACACATAACCTAATGCAAGTTGATGCTCCACGCTCCAGCACAAATGGCGGTGGTGTCCATAGGTATATTATTACTCCAGGTGAGCCTTTGTGGGAGACTTTCTATTTGCTCTTTAATGATCTGGAAGATATAATTTCCATTGCTGAAGATCTTGAGGAAGATAATTACAAAGCCATCGCACTGGTTTATAAGGCCTGGGCTTATTCTATCCTTACCGACTTGTATGGAGATATCCCATATTCTGAAGCAACCAAAGCTATTGATGGAAATTTCAGTCCTTCATTTGACACTCAAAAGGATATTTATATTGACTTGTTAAACAATCTTGAATTAGCCAATAGTCTTTTTGATGAATCAAAGGCATTGACTTTTCAAGGCGATTTGCTTTATGACGCAAACCAAGCTTCGGGGGGCAGGAACGAAGGGATTGTAAAGTGGAAAAAATTTGGTAATTCTTTAAGGTTGAGATTATTGCTTAGGATTTCAAAAAGGGATGGGGAAGTGCCTGTCTCTGAGCAAATCAATGCGATTTTAAGCAGCCCAACCAACTACCCTGTTTTTGAAAGCAATGCCGATGAGGCGATTCTGAGGTTTCCTGGCACGTTTCCATATTTCAACCCATACTTCAATGCCCGTACCCTTGAGTGGAGGGACGGCACTTATTTTACGCACTATTTTCTTGACAGTTTGAATGCTGTTGAAGACCCCAGGCGTGAGGTTTGGGTACGTCCTATCGAAGAAAATGGAGAATTGATTTATCGAGGTATTGAAAGCGGCTATTTAGTTACTACTGAGTATAATGTAGGTGCTAATTCCAGTTACCGTGATGAACTGAAAACCGATCCTAAGTTAGGGATTATGATGACTTATGCTGAGCTGGAGTTTATTAAAGCGGAGCTCGCTATTAAAGGCTTTGCAACAGGTGGTACCGCAAAAGCCCACTATGATGCTGGTATTACCGCTTCCATGGTGCAGTGGGAGGCTGATATGCCAAATGATTTTTTACAAAGAGACGGGGTTGCTTTCAATGAATCCGCTTCTGAAGATGCTCAATTAGAGCAGATCATTCAGCAGAAATATTATGCCTATGTATTTGTTGATTACCAGGCATGGTTTGAAAAAAGGCGTACCGGCTACCCTGTTTTACCCCGTGGTACCGGTATTTTACCAGAAAGCAATTTTCCTTCGAGGGTTCCATACCCAACCTATCTCCAGTCATTAAATCCTAAAGGCTTGCAGGAAGCTGTTAGCAGAATAGGTGGTGATAATAGTGATATTAAAGTTTGGTGGGATAAATAATTAAAAAGAAGATAAAATAGAATCAAATGAAAAAGTACCTAATACTGGTAATTGTATTGTTTTTTCAATCAGAAGCATACTGCCAAAATATAAAACAAGAAGATGTTAGAACTCTTATTGTTTTTTTTGATGGCCTGAGACCTGATTATATTACTAAAGAAGGCATGCCTAATTTATATGCATTTTCCAAAAGAGGAGTAGTTGCAAAAAATCACCATAGTGTTTTCCCAACTGTCACAAGGGTCAATTCACCATCCTATGCCACGGGCTCCTATCCAAAAAGTCATGGTATTATGGGAAACTCCGTTTTCTTTGAAGGAATTGACCCCAACCAATCGTTAAACACAGGTGAATTTGAAGATTTGGAAAGAATCAACGAATTTACCGATGGCAAACTGCTTACGGCTAAATCCCTAGGTGAATTACTACATGAAAATGGACATCATATGATGGTGTTTAGTTCCGGATCAGCAGGACAGGCCTTCTTACAAAACCACACCATTAGTGGAGGCGCGGTTGTGAATTCAAATATTATTCTACCAGAATCTATGCAGGAATCGATCCTTAAGGAATTTGGGCCTATACCAGAGCATAGCAAACCAAACACCGCTCAGCATCAATGGATGACCAATGCCCTAATAAAAAAGGGCTTAAAAATGGTTGGGCCACTGGTAAGTGCCATTTGGTATTCTGATCCTGATGGTACAGCACATGCTGACGGTATTGGCTCACCTTCTGCTATGGCCTCTATCAAATCGGTGGATACAGAATTTGGTAAAATAATATCGGCTTTGAAGCAAAAAGGCCTTTCGGATAACTATAATATCATTGTATCGACCGATCATGGTTTTATAACCAATGTAGGGAAGGATAACTTGACTCAGGTATTGATTGATAATGGTCTAAAAGCTGATAAAAACAGCGATGATGTGGTAGTAGCGGGAGGAGCCATCCACCTTAAGGACAAAAGTGAAGCAAATATTGAACAGGTGGTTAAAGTGTTACAGTCCGAAGAATGGATTGGTGCCATTTTTACCAAAGCAAGTAAGCAGGACAAAACCAAGGGGATTATTGACGGTACATTATCATTCAATACTATTCATTGGAACCACCCAGACCGAACAGCAGACATATTAGTAAGTCCCAACTGGAATGATGATAAAAATGAGAAGGGGTATGCTGGAACTTCCTTTTCCAGGGGGGTTGCCGGACATGGTGGTATTAGTCCGTATGAAATTAATATAACATTGTTGGCGGCAGGCCCAAGTTTTAAAAAATCGTTCAGTAGCGACCTGCCAACTTCCAATGTGGATATAGTGCCCACTGTCTTGGCTATTCACAATTTACCCTTGCCTGAAACAGTCAATGGAAGGGTACTCAACGAGCTATTGAAAAAAGGTCAAAACGTAGCATCAAAGCCAAAAATTGAGACAATTTCTACTTCTGTTGAATTGGAAAGTGGTATTTATGAGTTGATCTTGCAAAGAACTATTTATGGAGCGTATTACTATGTAGATTTCGCTCGTACTGTTCGATCCAATTGGTCTAACTGACCAGCTTAATTTTAAATGAAAATTCAATTCGGGATTCGTCACTTTAAAAACGAGCCTGAATTGAATTTCATGTTTTAACTAAAAAGTAAAGTTTAAATTTGGTTAGTTGAGCGTAGCCAGGCTATTCTCCAACACCTTTATTTTAGCCTGAGCATCTTCCATTTTCTTTTTCTCCATGGCAACTACCTGTTCAGGAGCATTATTGACGAACCTTTCGTTGCTCAATTTCTTTTCGATGCTCTGAAGAAAACCTTTGGTGTAGGCCAATTCCTTCTCGATTTCTTCTTTCTCCTTTTCAAGGTCAACAGAACCCTCCAATGGAATAAAGAATTCATCGCCAGTAAGTACAAAGCTTACACTATTCTCCACTTTGTCACTTGTAGTTTCAAATGACGATAAGTTGCCGAGCTTCTGAATTACAAAATTGAAAGTGTCGAATTTACTGAAATCCTGACCTTTAACTTTTAGTGTCAAAGCATCTTTTTGAGCAATTTGTTTGGCATTTCTAACATTTCTAACATTACTTACTACTTCAAAAGCGAGCTCTGCATCTTTCAATATTTTGCTATCAAAAGTTTGAGATTTTGGCCACTCACTAACTATAATACAATCATTATCTTTTCTGTCTCCTAACTCATGCCATAGCTCTTCTGTAATAAAGGGCATGAAAGGATGAAGGAGCTTCAATATCTTTTCGAAGAATTTGATTGTGGCTTCTTTTGTGAGCGCATCTATAGGTTTTTGATAATCAGGTTTGATCATTTCCAGATACCATGAGCAGAAATCTCCCCAAATCAGCTTGTAAGTAGATATCAAAGCATCTGACATTCTGAATTTAGAGAAGTGATCTTCAACTTCAGTAAGTGTTTCGTTGAATCTAGCCTCAAACCATGCGATAGAAGCTTTATTATAATCACCGGATAAACTCGCGTCAACTTCCCAACCTTGAACTAACCTAAAGGCATTCCAGATTTTGTTGGCAAAGTTTCTGCCTTGCTCTATCAGCTTTTCATCATAAAGAAGGTCGTTACCTGCCGGGGAACTGAACAGCATACCCGTTCTCACGGCATCTGCACCATACTGAGCAATTAAGTCTAACGGGTCTGGAGAATTGCCTAAAGATTTAGACATTTTTCTTCGCTGCTTATCTCTAACTATACCTGTCAGATAAACATCTTTGAAAGGTTTTTCTCCTTTGTATTCATAACCTGCAATAATCATTCTGGCTACCCAGAAAAATAAAATCTCAGGGGCAGTCACCAATGTGGCCGTTGGGTAGTAGTAGTCCAGTTCTTTATTCAGGCCATCTACTATTTTTCCATCCTTAAAATATTGATCATCAAAGCCTTTAAAAACCTCCAAAGGAAATAGCCATGAAGATGCCCATGTATCAAGAACGTCTTCATCTTGCTTTAAATCTGATATAGTAAGGTTGTTATTGCCACTCTTGGATTTGGCTAGCTCAAGTGCTTCTTCCATAGTTTCGGCTACTACATAATCATCCTCGCCCTCACCATAATAGTATGCAGGAATTTGCTGACCCCACCATAATTGTCTCGAAATACACCAGTCTTTCACATTCTCCATCCAGTGATTGTAGGTGTTTTTGAACTTGGCTGGGTGCAATAATATTTCGTCATCCATCACTGCCTTATGTGCAGTTCTGGAAATGTCTTTCATTTTTATAAACCACTGTAGAGACAGCTTCGGCTCCACAACACTGTCAGTTCTTTCAGATCGACCGATTCTTGTGGTAAAGTCTTTTTCTTCAACTAAAAGCTCCGCTGCCTTTAAGTCCTTAACAATTTGTTTTCTGATTTCGAACCTGTCTCTACCAACGTACTTTGGTATCTCACATTTTTCGTTCAAAGTTCCATCGTCATTGATGGTGTCAATGATTTCAAGGTTGTGTCTTTGACCAATTTCGTAGTCATTGGGATCGTGAGCAGGCGTTACCTTTAAGCAGCCTGTTCCGAAATCCAGCTCTACATATTCATCACCAATAATTGGAATTTCGCGGTTAATAAACGGCACTAATGCTTTTTTGCCAATGAGGTGCTTGAAACGATCATCGGTAGGGTTAACGGCAATAGCTGTATCTCCCATAATCGTTTCAGGTCTTTGCGTGGCAATAACCACAAACTCATCACTGTCTTTTAACTTATACTTTACCGAATAGAGTTTAGAAACTTCACCACCTTCTCTATAAAGTACTTCTTCATTGGAAACCGTGGTTTTAGCTTCCACATCCCAGTTTACCATTCTGAGACCGCGGTACAAATACCCTTTGTTATATAGATCTACAAAAACCTTGATAACGGCTTTGTAGTAATGGTCATCCATTGTGAAAGAGGTTCTGTCCCAATCGCATGAAGCACCCAGTTTCTTGAGCTGCTCTAGTATTATCCCTCCATACTTCTCTTTCCACTCCCACGCATGAGCCAGAAACTCTTCTCTTGTAAGATCACTTTTCTTGATGCCTTTTTCTCGAAGCATTCGTACCACCTTGGCTTCAGTAGCGATAGAAGCATGGTCAGTGCCGGGCACCCAGCAAGCTTCCTTGCCTTCCATTCTGGCCTTTCTAATTAGTACATCCTGAATGGTATTATTAAGCATATGTCCCATATGCAATACCCCTGTAACATTGGGTGGAGGTATGACTATGGCATACGGTTCTTTATCAGGGTTTGGGGTAGAATGAAAAAAGCCTTTTTCCATCCAATGGGCGTACCACTTGTCTTCTACTGCTGACGAATCGTATTTTGTTGATAATGACATATACTTTTTGCTAAAATTTAAGGCTGCAAAATTATATAATTTAAAAGTATGGATGAACTTAAAATCAAATCAAAATGGCTGGAACTGTTACGCAATCGTTTCTTAAGTACGCTTAAAAAGTTAACTTTGCACGCAAAAAACAAGGAATGATAAAAGCGAATAATCCTTCACTAAAATCTTGGGTAGAAGTTGAAAGGGACTCTGATTTTCCTATTCAAAATTTACCATTCGGAATTTTTACAACAGAATATCTTACTGCCGGAGCAGGGGTGGCTATCGGTAATAACATATTAGACCTAACCTATCTACACGAACATGGGTATTTTGATGGTTTGGGTTTGCCATCAGGTGTGTTTAATCAGCAATATCTTAATGATTTTATTGGCCTGGGTAAGAAGGTGACGAGAGAGGTAAGAGAGAGGATTTCGGAGCTTTTAGATATTAATAATGATGAATTGCAAGGCCATAAGGCCGATGCAGAAATGGCACTTATACCAATGGATGAAGCTGAAATGCTGATGCCTGTCAAGGTTCCAAACTACACGGATTTTTACTCTAGTGTTGAGCATGCAACTAACGTAGGTACCATGTTCAGGGATCCTGACAACGCATTGTTTCCGAACTGGAAGCACCTGCCTGTTGGTTATCATGGTAGAGCCTCTTCTATAATTCCAAGTGGGATAAACATTCATAGACCAAAAGGGCAGACCAAGGCACCTGATGCTGAAAAACCGTCTTTTGGGCCAAGTAAAAGATTGGACTTTGAATTGGAAACGGCATTCATTACTTGTAAGCAAAATGAGCTTGGCGATAGTGTGTCAACCAAAAATGCCGAAGACTTTATCTTTGGATTTGTTTTATTTAACGACTGGTCAGCCAGGGATATACAAGTTTGGGAATACGTGCCATTGGGGCCATTTTTAGCTAAAAATTTCGCATCATCAATTTCACCCTGGATTGTTACAATGGATGCATTGGAGCCATTCAGAACTGAAGGGCCTGAGCAGGAACCGGCAGTTTTGCCATATCTGGAATTCAAAGGAAAAAAGAACTATGACATTTCATTAGAAGTGCTACTTCAGCCTGAGGGTGGCGAAGAAAACCTTATCTGTAAGAGTAATTTCAAATATATGTACTGGAATGTGAATCAGCAACTGGCGCATCACACGGTCAATGGCTGTAATATCCAGGTTGGAGATATGTATGGTTCTGGAACAATTAGTGGATCAACGCCAGATTCATATGGTTCAATGTTGGAGCTGGCATGGAAGGGCACCAAGCCAATAAAACTGTCGGATGGAACAGAAAGAAAATTTGTTGAAGATGGGGATACAGTAATAATGCGAGGTTTTGCGGAGAAAGACGGTGTAAGAATTGGTTTTGGTGAAGTAAAGACAAAAGTTCTACCTGCTAAATAAATCACTATGCTCACTATTGATCCAAAGGATGTTACCGTACCACAAATGCACAGTTATTTGCTGGGCGCTGTTTCTCCAAGGCCTATAGCTTTTGCAAGCACCATTGATAAAGAAGGTAATGTTAATTTAAGCCCTTTTAGTTTTTTTAATTGCTTTGGAGCTAATCCACCCATCCTTATTTTTTCTCCGGCAAGAAGGGGAAGGGACAATACCACCAAGCATACATATGAGAATGTGCTTGAAGTTGATGAAGTGGTTATCAATATTGTCAACTTCTCAATGGTGGAGCAGATGTCATTGGCAAGCACCGAGTATCCAAAAGGTGTCAATGAGTTTGAAAAATCCGGTTTTACTCCAGTTGCATCAACAAAAGTTAAACCACCGAGAGTAGCCGAGGCACCGGTGGCTTTTGAGTGTAAGGTAATAGAAGTAAAACCTATTGGTGGCAAAGCTGGTTCGGGAAATCTTGTTATTTGTGAAGTTATACTGGCTCACATTAAAGATGAGATTCTGGATGATGAGCAACGTATAGATCCTTATAAATTAGATGCTGTGGCCCGACTTGGAGGCAATTGGTACAGCAGGGTTCAGGGTGATTCTATTTTTGAAATCCCAAAACCATTGACCACTTTGGGTATAGGTGTGGATCAGATTCCCGCTGAAATAAGAAATAGCCATATACTAACAGGTAATGATTTGGGAAGGTTGGGAAATGTAGAATCCTTGCCTGATAAATATCAAATTGATACATTCATAGTTTCTTTGAATGTGCATCCAAAAAGCGTTGAACAAATTCATTTACTCGCAAAAGAATATTTACAAAAAGGAGAGGTGGACAATGCCTGGAAAATATTACTTAACCGGTGGTAAATGATCAAATTTAGAATTGCGCTAGTCTTTATTCTTTTCACGGTATGCAGTAGCAGCATTACTTTTTCCCAGACTGCGGATAGCACCAGACGAGAAAAGAAGCTAAAAATCATACCTTTACCTGCCCTTTTTTACACACCTGAAACCCGATTGGGTTTTGGGTCGCTAACCTCTGGTGTGTTTAACTTAGGTGATAAGGCAACAACAAGAAACTCAAATGTGCAGGTTTTAGGAGCCTATACGCTTAACAAGCAGATTATATTCAGGACTTATAATACAATTTTTACAAAAGACGAGCAATGGGCGTTTAATGGAGAGTTGAGTTACTATGATTTCCCTATTTTCTATTATGGTATTGGCAACGATACCGATGCAGATTTTGAAGAAGACCTTGGCTATCAGGTAATTATTTTTAGGGAGCGAATGCTCAGAAAATTGAAACCCTCGTTTTTTGCTGGTGTACAATACCGTTATACTAATTTGTATGATCTTCGTTTTGAACCCGAGTTTTTAATTGAAGATAAACCAGTGTTGGAGTCTCAAACCGGGGCAAATTCGGGTTTTGGTGTATCATTTATTTATGATAACCGTGACAACGTACTTAATGCTACCAACGGTTTATTTATAGAATTATCAAATTTTATACACCACTCAGGTATAGGTAGTGATTTTGATTACAACAGGTTTACTCTGGATATTCGAAAATTTTGGCCAATTACTGATAAAGCTGTTATTGCTGCACAATATTTAGGTGAATTTAATGATGGCGAAGTACCATTTAGGGAGATGGCATTATTAGGAGGTGAAAGTATTATGCGTGGCTACTATAACGGACGTTTTAGGGATAAGCAACAAATGGCCCTCCAAACAGAATACAGACAACAAATACTGCCATGGATTGGCATTACTGCTTTTGGTGCTGTAGGCGATGTGGCTGATAATATGAGTAATTTTTCCCCATCAGAATTTAAATGGGCAGCAGGAGCGGGCTTAAGATTTATGGTCAATAAATCGGATCGTTTAAACATAAGAATTGACTATGGTATAGGCGAAAATATTAGTGGCTTCTACTTTGCTTTTGCAGAAGCATTTTAATCACATCCTTAGCGTACCCACTTTTTCTTAAGGTCATCATAATTGGATTAAACAAATTTTAACTATTTACGCAAACGTTTGCGATTGATCCCAATTACTTTATTTTGTTAATGCAATTAATTGATAATCAAATAATTATAATTAAAATTTTAGATTTTACAAATAGCACCCATAAGTATTGGTATTTGATTTTTCTTAGATTTATTCAAAAAAAATCGCAACCTTTAAAATACTCAACCGTTTTATTATTTGGTTTACAGGTTGAAAATAATGAAAAGTGTTGGTCTAACGTGATCAGCACTTTTCGTTTTTTATACCAACGATTTCCTTCCAATTACGTATCCATCAGTCTAACAAATAAAAATTATGATGATGGATAAATTTAAACTGACATTTCTAAGTGTTCTATTAGTGTGCTTTGCGCTTACCACAGCTATTTCTCAAGACAAGCAAAAACCAAGTCCTCCTGCAACTGCTGAAGGCAAGATAGCTGGTATAGATGTTAAAATTGATTATCATCAGCCTTCTGCCAGGGAAAGAAAAATTATGGATGGTCTTGTGCCTTACGGAAAGGTGTGGCGAACAGGAGCAAATGATGCTACTACCATTGAAATTAGTGAAGATATTAAGGTTGAAGGCAAAGCCCTTGCTAAAGGGAAATATTCCCTATTTACCATTCCAGGAGAAAAAGAATGGGTTATTATCTTCAATAAAACGGCTAAGCAGTGGGGTGCATATGATTATGATGAAGCTAAAGATGTACTAAGAGTAAAAGTAAAACCAGGTAAAACCAGCGATTATGTTGAAACCTTCAACATATCAGTTGTTGATGGCGGTGTTGAAATGAAGTGGGAAAATACAAATGTGAAATTTGCTTTGTCTAAATAAAAAGGTTTAACTTGATATATCTAAGAGGCTGTTTTAAATAACAGCCTCTTTTTTTATACTTTAAAGTCCGTTAAAACTTTATTTATTGAAATCAAAAGAGAAAATTGTAGTTGGCAGGTTTGATGTAGTGGACTTGCCTCTTTTAGAATTATTTGGGCTTAATGCCAAGGTAGATACTGGTGCGTATACTTCTGCAATTCATTACCATCATGCAGAAATTATCGAGAAAGGTGGTGCGGAAGTTTTGCACTTCACATTATTAGACCCTACCCATCCAGAATATAATGATAAGAGTTTTTATTTTTCTAAGTTTAGAAAAAGAGTGATTAAAAACTCCTTCGGTCAGAGTGAGGAAAGATTTATCATAGAGACCGATGTTAAAATATTTGGAAAAGTATTTAGAACTGAATTTTCATTGAGCAACAGGGGCAACTTAAAATTTCCTATATTATTGGGAAGGAAGCTATTGAACAAGGGCTTCATAGTAGATGTATCAAGAACAAACGTATCATTTAAACAAAAAAAATCATAACATGAAAATTGCAGTACTTTCGAGAAATGCAGATTTATATTCAACTAAAAGATTGGTAGAGGCGAGCGAGTTACGGGGACATGAAGTGGAGGTAATAGATCACTTGAAATGTACTATCGTTATGGAAAAAAACAGGCCATCCATAATCTATAAGGGAAGAACACTTGATTACTTTGATGCAGTCATTCCCAGGATTGGAGCTTCTGTCACCTTTTATGGTTCAGCAGTAGTTCGCCAGTTTGAAATGATGAAAGTTTTCACAGCAGTAGAATCACAGGCCCTGATTAGGTCAAGAGATAAGCTAAGAAGTTTACAGATACTTTCCAGAGCAGGTTTAGGTCTTCCTAAGACTGTTTTTACGAATTATTCAAGAGATACGGATGATATTCTTAATGCTGTAGGTGGTGCGCCTGTCATTATTAAGCTATTGGAAGGCACTCAGGGTTTAGGTGTTGTGTTAGCCGAAAACCAAAAAGCAGCGGCTTCGGTAATAGAGGCTTTTCATGGTTTGAAGGCTCGCGTTATCGTGCAGGAGTTTGTAAAAGAAGCCGGAGGTGCAGATATCAGGGCTTTTGTGGTTAATGGCAAGGTTGTGGGCGCAATGAAACGCCAGGCCAAGGAAGGTGAGTTTAGATCAAATCTACACCGGGGCGGTACTTCTTCCATTATTAAGCTTAAAAGATCAGAAAATGCAGCGGCTATTCTGGCAGCCAAAAAACTTGGCTTAAGTGTAGCTGGTGTAGATATGTTGCAGTCCAAAAGAGGGCCGTTAATCCTTGAAGTCAATTCATCTCCGGGGCTAGAGGGGATTGAAAATGCTACTGGGATAGATATAGCAGGTAAAATAATTGAGTTTTTAGAGGCAAATACAAAGAAGCCAACGAAAAGAATTCAAAAAGATAAGATCAACGCATGATCAAAACTGAAATGATCATTGATGGCCATAAAATTGAGCCAGGGCAAAAGCTACAGATCAATGCACTGATAGCCAGATTGCCAACCAGAACGCCTATTAATATTCCGGTATTTGTGGCCAGATCAAAAGTTAAAGGCCCTACGCTTTTAATTATGGCGGGTGTGCATGGTGATGAGACTAATGGCGTAGAGGTGCTGAGAAGGGTAATTGCCAATAAAGATTATATTCCTAAGAAAGGAGCTGTTATCGCTATTCCCGTTTTTAATGTTTATGGGTTTATTAATCACTCAAGAGGTTTGCCTGACGGTAAGGACTTGAATCGCTCCTTTCCTGGCTCTAAAACAGGTTCTTTGGCGAGCAGAGTGGCCCACTTCTTTACTAATGAAATTCTTCCCCAAATCGATTATGGATTGGATTTCCATACTGGAGGAGCCAGTCATAACAACTATCCTCAGATCAGGGCCATGTTTGATCATCCAAAGGAAATGGAGCTGGCAAAGGTTTTTGGAGCTCCCCTAATAATTAAGTCTGCCTATAGAGAAAAGTCATTAAGAAAAACGGCCGCTAAAGCAGGAAAGCCAATGTTGGTTTTTGAAGGTGGGGAAACATTGCGCTTAAGAAAAAACGCTATAGATAATGGGGTTAATGGTATATTGCGCGTAATGAAACATCTTGGAATGAGGGATGATGCACCTCCGATTGAGAAGGAGCCTATATTTATTAGCGAATCGACCTGGGTGCGGGCAAAATACGCTGGTTTGCATTTTGCCCATGTCCGTAATGGTAGCAAAGTCGAAAAAAATCAGGTGATAGGTGCCATTACCGGACCCTATGGTCAATTTGAAAAGAAAGTAAAATCACCGATAGATGGGGTAGTTATTGGATTGAACAATTACCCTGTGGTAAATATGGGAGATGCACTTATGCATATAGGTAAAGAAGGGCCTATTCAGTAAATGAATGAAGAATTAAAACCATATCATTCGGCTGTTAAGAAGATAATAGAAAAGCATCTTCTTGATGTGGTTTATAGAAGGATTGATGAGCAAAAGGAGCTTGCAGAGTTAGCCAGCAAAAAGTTAAAGAGTATCAACGGCAAAAATGCCACTGAGGAGAAGAGCCTCAAAGCCTATGCAGATTATAAAGCAGAGATGATGCAAATCACCTCTGCGCTATCGCAGTCAATTCTTCCTGATCTAAATACTGAGTTTCAAACCTTTAATAAGGCATTTGACAATTATATTAACGCTTTGCCTGAGTGTGTAACCAAAGAGCAATTACCAGAACGTTTTAAAAATCAGCCAGCAGATCATTGGAGGTTAAAATTCTTAAAGGCATTTAAGAGAACTAACTACTGGATTTCTAAGAGACCTCAGCATATTAGTAATTGGGTTCGAAAAATAAGAAAGAAACCTGTAGTGCCAGTGCAGTACTGGAGTCATGAAATACATGTTCAGGATCTGGTTAGGTATTTTCTAATAGCTCGATTTCTGCTATCTCTTAAAACTGTAATTGATAAATATTACCAATCAGTAACGGCAACGGGTCTGGCTATATGGGCAGAAGATGTTAAAATAGACAAATGCTACGCCATCCATATTCATGATGCTGAAAAGGACGCACCAACTGCCGATAAGAAGAATGACCTGGATAAAATTGCCGGTCTAATTGATGAGGGCAAAACATCAATTGCTGAACTTGTAAATAAGTCTTTTGAAGATTCCTGGGCTGATTTTGAGCACTCATATACAAAAGCGGGAACCATTGAATTTCCAAAAAGAAAATACTCTAAGCGAAGGACAAATAAAAATCTAAAGCGAACCCTAAAACTATATAATTCAACCAACAGAGGATGGAGTAATACCGTCAATGGCCTTACCGATGACTGGGAAATTGATCTAGAATTGTATCAATTGATGTTTGACGGTTTTTATGAATACCATTCGGTAAAAGCAAAAATCAACGATGCTGTAAATAATAATATTTTTGATCATCTAAAAGGAGTGAGAATATTTTTAGAAACCTCCTGCGAAACAATTAAAAGTAACAATGGGGGTATTCAGAATATTTTAGAAACGGAATTGGTGTCTATAAATAAGGAGCTTAATACCTTGACCTCAAGTGCCAGTGACTTTATTCTTGATCAGGAGCTGGCTGAAATAGTGAATGGTATTGAAGCTAAAATTGTCAATGCACTTGAGAATGTAAGCACTAAAAGAGCCATTATAAAAGGTAGTGATTTTAGAACGGCAAGCCGAAATTCCCAGGTTAGTTTCATTTCCCCTAATGAGCTGATTAACTATGAGTGCGCTCCAAAATTACTTAAAGTTACCACTGCGGTAAAGTTCAATATTATGGGGCTCATTCAGCAGGCGCAGGATGCTTTAGCTCAGATAGTTGATGTTGCAGCCTTTAATGTTTCTTCTGCCCTATCAGTGCTGAAAGACGAGAAAGATGAAGAGAAAGCAAAGACTATTGCAGTTGAAGGGCTGGAGCGTTCTATCGATCAGTTTGAAAAAATTAAGTCGTACCTGAAAGGTATAGAACCTGAGTTGTCCGAAACACTTTTGCCAGGTATAAAAACCTTTGGTGCTGACCTGGTCAAATTCACTAACAACGAAAATATTCTTGAGCTAAGGATGCGCATTGCTAAGGGCAAAGCTGCTGAAAAAGGTAAAGAGCTCAAGATTCTGATATTAAATACAATTAAGAACTTCGTTCCTATTGTGGTTGATAAGACCACCAAGCTCTATCGTAAGTCAGAAAGCTATATCAGAGCAAACTTTAAGAGGTTCGGAATTGTATCCAATCAGGAGACCATTACTACAGAATTAGCCGATTTTCTTGCCGAATCTGAAAAGTCCATTGCCGCACTTCCCTTTGTATATCAACGATTGTTCAGGGTTGCTCCTTTGGAAGATGCTAATTTTTTTGAAGGAAGAAGTGTAGAGATCAATAAGCTGAATAAAGCTTATAACCAGTGGATGCAAGGCCGTTTTTCTGCAACAATCATAACCGGAGAAAAGGGTTCAGGTCTTACAAGCCTGCTCAATTTATTTTTGAAAGAACTTGGATCGAGCAAAGAAATCGTAAGAATGGTTTCTGTAAATAATATTAGTACTGAGTCAGAGTTTTATGGTGCTTTTGATGGGTCATTAGGCAGCAAAGGGTTTGACTTTGATAAATTGGTAAGCTATCTCAATAATGGGCCTAAACGGATAATAGTGATAGAGAATCTACAAAAGCTTTATCTAAAAAAGGTGGGAGGTTTTAAGAATATCAAACTTTTGACAGAGTTGATTTCTTTAACCCGAGACAGCGTTCATTGGATTATTGGCTGCACGCAGTATGCTTACAATTATCTTGAAAAGACCATTAGCATTTCAGATCACTTCAGTTACAATATTCCTCTTGAAGATCTCTCCGCTCAAGAGATAGTAAAAATGATTGAGAAGCGCCACAGGGTGAGTGGATATAACCTGATCTTTGAACCAAGCTTGGAAGATTTGAAAAATAAAAAATACAAGGGGTTGAATGAAAAGGGAAAGCAAGAGTACCTGAAAGAGGAGTTTTTTACTCAACTCAATAAAATTGCCAAGAGCAATATAAGTATAGCATTAATTTACTGGTTAAGGTCCACAAAGCACACCTCTGAAAATGCCATTGAGATAGGGTCAATCAGCAGTATGGACTTCTCATTTTTGAAGACTCTGTCAAATCAAAAGTTATTTCTACTCACTATGCTATTATTGAATGACGGCATGACTGAGGATGAGTTTATTCTGGCAACCAATTATAGTGTGCAGAAAAACAGAAGCATTATTTATCCATTGTTTGAGGATGGTGTGGTTATTAAAAAAGATGATGTGTTTTATATAAATCCGCTTCTCTATCGTCAGAGTGTGAATCTGCTAATGTCTAAAAATATTGTACATTGATGGCAAACCTTAAACTCATTATATCTTCAATGAACAAAAATTTTCAGGCTTCTGATTCTGTAGTTTCCAACCCTGTAATTCCCACGGCTGACACAGTAGCAAAAGCTGCTGAAGGTTCCAATTCAATAATTGATGGGGTTTCAAAGAATTTGCAACCTCCCTCTGTCATTGATCTCGTTTCTTTTGGGAATATATTTTGGGCCATTGTCTTTATTGCCATTGGGTACTTCGCCATTAGGTTTATCAGCTCCATTTTACAGCAGTTTGCCGAGCGCAGTACTCAATACAGAATAACCATCAAAGGTCTTATTCCTATTGTCAGAATTTCAGGTTGGATATTCACCTTTTTCATAGTGATAGCCGGAATATTCCAACCACCTATGGAAACGCTGATTACCGTAACGGCCTCCATTGGTCTGGCCATTGGTTTTGCGGCACAGGATATTATAAAGAATATCTTTGGGGGTATAATGATCTTGTTTGACAGGCCATTTCAAGTGGGAGATAAGGTGGAAATAGGGCAATATTATGGTGAAGTTGTAGAGATTGGCCTTAGGTCAACCAGGATTGTAACTGCTGATGATTCATTAGTAAGTGTTCCTAATGCAGAGGTGATGAACACATCAGTTTCAAACTCTAACACAGGAGAGCCTAACTGTCAGGTGGTAGCTGAAATTTACTTACCCATTATTATAGATACAGAAAAAGTAAGAGCAGTGGCTATTGAAGCTGCCCAGGTTTCACGGTTTATATATTTAAATAAACCTATAGTTGTTCTGTTTTTTAATGAAGTAAAAGAGCGCAGGTCATATCTTAAAATGAGGTTGAAGGCTTATGTATCAGACATAAGAAATGAGTTCGCTTTTAAAAGTGATATGACCGAAATAGTGATGCGCGAACTTATTAATTCTGGATTGGTTGATCCTGAGGATTTGAGATAAACCGAATTGAGTGCTAACTAGTTTTTCTTACAAAAGAAGATAGTTTCATTAGCGGGAAGTGCGTATTTTTTAATTTTATCTTTACCTAATTCATCAATAAAACGGTCTTCAATAACTTCAAATCCCGCTTGTCTGATTCTATCCGGGTAGTCATGACCGTAAAGTCTCACATGATCGTCCTGACCATAAACGCTTTCACGCTCCTTAGGATCTACAATACTTTTATCCTCATAAGTAACACTTCCCACCGGGCTAAAAAATGGCACCTGCATAATAGCCCATCCCCCGGGTTTAAGCACCCTGTAGATTTCACTCATGGCCTTTATATCATCATCTACATGCTCCATTACATGGTTACACATGGCAACATCAAAAGTATTCTCTTCAAAAGGGATGTTATGAACATCCATTTTCACCTTAGCCAATGGAGATTCAATATCCGCTGTGATGTACCCATCTTTGTGCTGTTTTGCAAAGGCTTTCATAAAACATTGCTCAGGGGCAATGTGCAAAAAATGCAACTGTTCATTGAAGAAGTTTGTCTTTTGCTTTAGGTATAGCCAAAGGAGCCTGTGCCTTTCCAGCGATAATGAATCAGGGCACAGTGCATTTGGTCTTGGATTTACCCGGCCATAAGGCAAAAACTTACGATAACTACGACCTATAATTGGACAGGTGACCTTATTGCCCCTAAGAAAAAGTCCGATGACCTTCAGAGTAGGGCCACTTACAAGCTGAATGTACTTGCGGGGCACATTTCTTAATATGAAACTAATGATGCTTTTCAAGATGCCGCAAAGATATAAAAAATGGCTTCCTGCATTAAAAACAATTAAATTATATGTGTGGCGTTAGCTTTATTCAACTGGTAACTAAAAGTTTAGTCATATTACATAACTTTGGTTAGAAATAATATAACAACAAATGAAAAAAAAGGTCTTAATCGGTGGAGGAGCAGTTATTGCTCTTTTACTAGTCATCTGGTTCTTCTCAGATGGTGTTAGTGATGTTCAGGGTGAAGTTTTTGT
This sequence comes from Fulvivirga sp., assembly GCF_040218215.1. Taxonomy (NCBI): domain Bacteria; kingdom Pseudomonadati; phylum Bacteroidota; class Cytophagia; order Cytophagales; family Fulvivirgaceae; genus Fulvivirga; species Fulvivirga sp. The sequence goes on along the minus strand of NZ_JAVJQL010000010.1, from coordinate 159,357 downwards.
AGAAGCTAAACGCGGAACATTTAAGGTAGAAGTTACAACCACAGGCGAGCTTGAAGCTGAGAAATCAGTTAAGATTCTCGGCCCTTCGGGTTTAAGGGCTGCCCAAATTTGGCAGGTTAAAATTGATCATATTGTTGATGAAGGTACTGTAGTTGAAAAAGGAGGCTATATAGCACGCCTTGATCAGTCTGAGTTATCTGACAAGATCCAAAACAGACAAAACGAGCTTCAGCAAAGTCTATCCAAATACACACAAACCAAGCTTGATACAGCCCTTGAACTAAGGGCAGCCCGCGATGAACTCATCAATTTGAAATATGGTGTGGAGGAGAAGGAGATTATTCTTTCGCAATCTCAATTTGAGCCCCCGGCTACAATTAAGCAGGCGGAAATCAACCTTGCAAAATCGAAAAGGGAGTATGAGCAGGCCAAAGAAAATTATAAACTAAAATCACAAAAAGCTGTAGCCCAAATGCAGGAGGCCGCAGCAGAGCTGGCAGATGATCAGAGTAAATTCAACTTCCTGGATGAGATAAGAAAGAAATTTACCATTACTGCCCCTGAACCCGGCATGGTAGTTTATCAGCGTGAGTGGAACGGCACAAAAAAAGGCGTAGGATCTACCATTGGTGCATGGGACCCTGTAGTGGCCACATTACCTGATCTGACAACAATGATTTCTAAAACCTATGTCAATGAGGTGGACATCAGATCCATCAGCCAGGGGCAAAAAGTTAACATTGGACTAGATGCCTATCCCGATAAAAAACTTACTGGCAAGGTTATCAACGTGGCCAATATAGGTGAGCAAAAGCCAAATTCAGACTCTAAGGTTTTTCAGGTAAGCATTTTGATCAATGAGTCTGATACAACACTACGTCCCGCAATGACCACTTCAAACAATATCATAGCTGAGACAATTCCAGATGTGGTTTTCGTACCGCTGGAATGCCTGCACAGTCAGGGCGATTCCATTACTTATGTGGTTAAAAAAGTGGGTCTTGGTTTCGAGAAGAAAGAAGTAAAAGTAGGGCAGATCAATGCCAACGAAGCGCTGATAAAAGAAGGGGTTGAAGAAGGGGAGAAACTCTATTTATCCATTCCAAAGGACATGGAAAGTGCTCCAATAGCCTATTTGAAAGAGGAAGACAGGTCTTTAGCTGATCAGAACTAAACCTGTCTTTCTGTTATGTACAAAAATTTACTATCTAGTTTTTATATAGCCTTTGATGCTGTATTGGCTAATAAGATGCGTTCCATACTCACCGCACTGGGTATCATATTTGGTGTAGCAGCGGTAATTGCCATGTTAGCGATTGGTAACGGTGCGCAAAAGGAGATTCTCGAACAAATCAAGCTGGTGGGTGTCAATAACATTGTAATTACGCCTATTGTAGAGCAAACAGAGGAAGAAGTAGAATCTTCAACATCAAATAAGGAAGACAAAAACTTCTCACCTGGACTGACCCTCAATGATGTCCGCAGTATTCAGGAAGTTGTGCCTGGAATTGAAAAGATCAGTCCTGAGATTTTGCTGGAAACATATATTATCAAAAATGGGATCAGGAGAACAGCCAAGCTTGTAGGAGTTGAAAATAACTATTTTGATATCTCTAACTTCACCTTGAGCCAGGGTAAGTTTTTCAATAGTGAGCAGCTATTAAAAGGCGAAGCGGTTTGTATCATCGGCCAAAGTATTAAATCCAAATTCTTCAGTACGCAGGACCCTATTGGGAAGATGATAAAAGTGGGGGCACACTGGCTGATGGTTATTGGTGTTTTGGAAGAGCGGCTGATAAGTGAGAAAAGTATTGAAAACCTGGGGATCAGAAATTATAACATGGACGTGTATACTCCATTGAAAACCGTACTGATAAGGTATAAGAACCGCGCGCTGATTACGGAAGCTTTGATAAAAAGAGCTGCCAATATGGATAATGACGCGAACCAGAGTAGCGAACCAAAACAGTCAGTAAACTATCATCAATTGGATAGGCTTGTACTTCAGGTAAACGATACCGAGAAAATGCTGAGTATCTCAGAAATCGTTTCAAGGATATTGAAAAGGCGACATTTTGAAACGGTTGATTATGAGATTACTATTCCGGAGCTTTTGCTAAAACAGCAACAGCGGACAAAAAACATTTTCAATTTTGTTTTGGGGGCCATAGCTGGAATTTCCCTGTTAGTAGGTGGTATCGGTATCATGAACATTATGCTGGCCTCCGTTTTAGAGCGGATTAAAGAAATTGGCCTTAGGTTGGCCATTGGTGCAAAGAAAACTGATATCATTTACCAATTCGTTTTTGAAGCGGTTATGATCAGTGTTTCGGGAGGTATTATTGGAATAATACTTGGTGTGACACTGGCCTTTGTAGTTTCTGAAATTGCTGAAATACCAACTATCATTTCAGTCTCATCTATTATATTATCATTTGGAGTAGCTGCCACTGTGGGGTTGATTTTCGGAATTGCCCCGGCCAGAAGAGCTGCTCAACAAGACCCTATTTCATCTTTACGATATGAATAATAAAAAATACACATTAGGAATTATTCTAATGCTGCTGAGCAGTATTGTGTTTGCACAAAAAAGCCAATTCACTTTAGAAGACATCATTGACAGGGCCATAAACCAGTCTCCTGCTGCAAAGCAGGCAGAAACAAGAAAGGAGAACAGGTATTGGCAGTATAGGTTTTACAAATCCAATTACAGCCCGCAGTTGCGTTTGAATGGCACCTTGCCGGATTATAACCGCGATTTCTTTAGCAACAGGATTGACGATGGTACCATAGTTTTCCAAAGCAGGGAGCAGATAAGTTCATTTGCCAATTTGGGAATTGAGCAGCCATTGTACTGGACCGGAGGCAATATTTCCATTAACTCCAACCTCAATTATTTTGACGACTTGGAGCGTAATATCAATCAGTATAACTCTACACTCTTTAACGTTAGGTTAAACCAACCACTATTTGGGTTCAACGATTTGAAATGGGACAGGAGAACAGAGCCATTGCGTTATGAAGAATCTAAAAGGGAATATGTTGAGCAAAAGGAGGCTATTTCGCGAACAGCGGTAGATCGGTTCTTTTCCTTTCTGGATGCACAGATCAATCAGCAAATTGCTCAATTCAACTTGGCCAATAACGATACCATTTATAAAATAGAACAGGGAAGGTATAATATTGGAACAACCTCGAAGGATAAATTGCTACAAGTGGAACTTCAGCTTCTACGATCACAACAGGATGTAGCTCAGGCTCAGCTGGATATGGAAACGGCCAGGTTGCAATTGCGGTCATTTACAGGTCTAATGGATGAGCGCGAGTTTGAGCTGATATTACCTGAATCCATCCCTGAGTTTGATGTGGATTATTCAGAAGCATTGACCCATGCTCAAAATAACCGGGCAGATTTCATAGCCTTTGAAAGACGAAAGATTGAAGCGGAACGCGAGGTGGCACAGGCCAGGGCAGAACGTTTCCAAACGGATATGACAGCCTCGTTTGGATTGAACAATGCTAGTGATAATTATGATGATCTTTACACTAACACCAATAATCAGCAAAGATTTAATGTGAGTTTTAATATTCCGCTCATAGATTGGGGAAGAAATAAAGCAAGGATGAGGACAGCCTTGGCCAACCAAAGATTAAACGATTATGTGATCGCTCAGGATGAACAAAATTTTGAGCAGGAGATCTTGACAATGGTGCGCCAGTTTGAAGTTTTAAGGGTTCAGTTGGAGATTACCAAAAAGTCTGATGAAGTGGCGCAGGAGCGTTATAAAGTGGCTCAAAACCGCTATTTGATAGGAAAAATTGATATTACCAATTTGAACATTGCCTTAACAGAAAAGGATAACGCCAAGCGAAGCTATATTAATTCTTTACGCTCATTCTGGTCAGCTTATTTTGATTTGAGAAGGCTTACACTATATGATTTTTCCAGCAAGCAGCTGTTATATACACCAGAAAACAACTAGACAATACGGGAAAACAAATTTGTCAGTAGACGACAAATTTGTTTTTTCTTTTTGCAACTGAAATTTTATTTTCTATAATTGTCCCAGAATTCATTCACATCAGTGATTGATTTATAAAGAAGTGTGGAGAGACCAAGCTCTATGAAGCACTAGCAACCGCCAAAATGGAAAGGTGCTAAATCTTGGTTCAACTGATACAGTTGAAGAATATAAATTAATAACAATGACCAATCATTTTACTTTTCCGATTCAACGATTGTCAGAGACTTCATCTGTAGTCTGCTGCTGTTGTTGCTGTTAATCCCTGTGCCGATCTGATAAGATTTCAGATCCCAGATTGACGTTTGCTAAGGCTTAATCCATAAGCCTGTTTAAAAAATCCTTTTTTCTATTTCTTAAAAAAACTAAGTGATCATGGCTATAATGATAACTGACGAATGTATTAACTGCGGGGCTTGTGAACCCGAATGCCCCAATACAGCCATCTATGAGGGTGGTGCTCTATGGACATGGGCTGGCGGCACATCGCTACAAGAAGTTGAGCTTGAAGATGGCAGTTTGCAATCCGGCTCTGAAGAGCAGGAACCTGTTTCTGACGAATTCTACTATATCGTTTCCGCGAAATGTACCGAATGTATGGGCTTCCATGAAGAACCACAATGTGCTGCTGTCTGCCCGGTAGACTGCTGCGTACCGGATCCTGATTATGTGGAAGAGGAAGAAGAATTATTGGCCAAAAAAAGCTGGTTACACAATGAGTAATAACTATAAACATTTTGATACCAATGCGGTAAGAACCGAGTTGGAGCGTTCGCAAAGAGCACATTCCAGTGCCATCTTTATGAACTCAAGCTTTGCCTTTGATAACTCAGAAGAGGCAAGAGCCATGTTTGCTGATGAGGTGCCAGGTGATATTTATACCAGATATACCAACCCTAACACTACAGAACTGATTCAGAAACTGGTTAACCTTGAAGAGACGGAGGACGGTATTGCCACGGCTTCAGGTATGGCGGCCATGTTTACAGCTATGGCCGCATTGCTAAATTCTGGAGATCACATACTGGCTGCAAGGTCTCTATTTGGGTCAACACATCAGATTCTTACCCAGATATTTCCAAAGTGGGGCATCTCGTATACGTATGCCGATTTGGATAAACCCGAGGAGTGGGAAAGTCTTTTGGAGAAAACTACCAAAGTCATTTTTGTAGAAACTCCTTCAAATCCCGGCCTTGATCTAGTGGATTTGGAATGGCTTGGTAAACTGGCCAAAGAGCATAACCTGACTTTGATAGTTGACAATTGCTTTGCCACGCCATATCTGCAAAAGCCTGCCAACTATGGTGCTGATCTGGTTTGTCATTCAACCACCAAATTTATTGACGGTCAGGGCAGGACTATTGGAGGAGCAATTCTTGGTAAAAGGGAATTGATAGAGAAAGTGAGGTTTTTCTCCCGCCACACTGGGCCTTCACTATCGCCATTTAATGCGTGGCTGTTAGCAAAGAGCCTTGAGACATTGCCTATCAGAATGGAAAGACACTCCAATAGTGCTTTAGCTATTGCCGAATATCTTGAAGGACATCCCGAGTTTGTGAATGTGAAATACCCATTTCTAAAATCACATCCTCAGTATGAGCTAGCCAAAAAGCAAATGACCATGGGTGGTGGGATTATCACCATTGAGCTCAAAGGCGGATTGGAGCGTGCCATTGAGTTTATTGATAACCTAAAAATGCTGTCTATAACGGCAAATCTTGGAGACACCAGAACGATAGTAACGCACCCTGCAACCACTACACATGCCAAGCTCACCAGCGAAGAGCGTGACAGAGTGGGGATAACACCTGGACTGATTCGGATATCAGTAGGGTTGGAAAATATCAACGACATTCTCGAGGACATTGAAAATGCGATAAAGCTTTCAAAACCTCAATTAGTAAAAACATTAACCAGATAATCATGAGTATTACAATATCTGAAAAAGTAAGCCTAGCGGCCAAAAAAGACATTATTGAACTTGACACTAAAATCAACCGCTTTAAGAGTGGTGAAATAGATGAAGAGAAATTCAAGCAATTTCGATTGACCAGAGGTGTATATGGCCAGCGCCAGTTTGGTGTACAAATGTTCAGGACGAAATTTCCTTATGGAAAAATTACACCTACCCAGCTGATAAGAATGGGTGAATTGGCCGAGACCTACACCAATGGAAACTTACACCTGACTACCAGGCAAAATATACAGCTTCATTATATCAAGTTGGAGGATACTCCAGAGATACTTAACAAAATGGAGGAAGTGGGTATCACTGCTCGTGAGGCTTGTGGCAATACCGTAAGAAATATCACTGCTTCTTCCATAGCCGGCATTGACCCTGATGAGCCATTTGATGTAGCGCCTTATGTGGATGCTGTTTTTAATTACTTTCTGAGAAACCCTTTGTGCGAGGAAATGGGAAGGAAGATAAAAATTGCCTTCTCATCTAGCTACAAAGACTCGGCATTCACCTTTCTTCATGATTTTGGTTTTATTCCAAAGATTAAAGCTAATGTCCGTGGCTTTAGGGTGGTAGTTGGTGGTGGTTTGGGAGCTCAGAGTATGGTCGCTCAGGAGGCTTTTGAATTTTTGCCAGCCAATGAACTGATACCATTTATTGAAGCTGGACTCAGGGTTTTTGATCGCTATGGAGAGCGAGAGAAGCGATACAAAGCACGTTTGAAATATTTAATTCAAGATAAAGGACTTGGACTTGGAGGCTTCTTGAAATTAGTTCAAGAGGAGCGCAAAGCTTTAAAAGCACAACGGATCGAGATTCAACCTAAAGATGAGTTTGTTATAGCTATTGAAAAAACTAAAAAGCTACCAAAAGTAACTGTAAACCAAAGCGGGTTTTTACTTTGGAAAACCACCAATGTCATTAAGCAAAAGCAGGATGGTTATTTCGCTGTTTATGTAAAAATCCCTTTAGGAAATATATCTGCACCTGTTGCTTACAAACTTGCTGAACTGGCTAATGAGGTGGCTTCCGATGATATAAGAATAACAGTCACTCAAAACCTGCTTTTCAAATTTGTGAAAGAAGAGGCGCTTGAATACTTGTATGCTAAGCTTCAGGAGTTGGACTTGGGAGAGCCCGGAGCCGATAAGGTACTGGACGTAACTGCCTGTCCGGGTACAGACACCTGCAATTTGGGAGTGACTAACTCAACAGGTGTGGCGCTTGAAATTGAAAAGTTAATAGCTGATGAATATGAGCACCTGATAACCGAGAACTTTCTGACCATAAAAATCAGTGGCTGTATGAATTCCTGCGGCCAGCACATGATAGCCAATATTGGTTTGCACGGTAGCTCCATCAAAAATGGGGAAAAGGTAGTGCCAGCATTGCAGTTGGTACTTGGTGGAGGTGTAGATGCCGATGGAAATCATACTATTGCTGATAAGGTTATAAAGCTCCCGAGCAAGCGAATACTGAATGCCTTCAGAACAATTTTTGATGATTATGAAACCAATGCCTATGACGATGAATATTTCAATAACTACTATGCTCGTCAGGGAAAGCGGTACTTCTACAGCCTTTTAAAATCTTTGGGAGATATCACTACTATTGAAGATAGCGAGTACGTTGACTGGGGTCATAATGTGGATTTTGTGCCTGAGATAGGCACAGGAGAATGTGCCGGAGTGAGCCTGGATGTAGTAGGAACCATCATTTTGGATGCTGAAGAGAAGTTGCATTACGCCAAAGAGGCATTGGACAATGGGTCTTATACTGACTCAGTTTACAATAGCTATCATGCCATTATTGTAGGTGCAAAAGCTTTGTTGCTCAATGACGACATCTCCTGTAACACGCAGATAGGCATCATCAAAGATTTTGATGAGTATTTTGTGACAAGCTCCAAAATTGGGATTGATGGAAGCTTTGAGGATTTTGTATTGAAGATTAATAAAAATAAGCCCGAGGAGCCATTTGTCTCTAAATATTATGAAGAGGCAAGCGCCTTCATCGAACTGGTAAAACAATACCGTGCAGCTCAGAAGAGTGAAGATAAATTAGTGATCACCGACTTTTATAAAGCATAATTATGGAACCGAAATTAACATTAGTAGGTGCAGGGCCAGGTGATCCTGAACTTATAAGCCTGAAAGGAATAAAGGCGATAGCCAAAGCAGATGTGGTATTATACGATGCGCTGGTAGACGAAAGTCTGCTGGAGTATGCACCAAAAGAAGCCATCAAAATATATGTAGGCAAAAGGGCTGGTCAGCACAGCCACTCACAGGATGAGATTCATAAACTCATTGTTGACAATGCGCTAAAGCACGGTCATGTAGTGCGACTGAAAGGTGGAGATCCTTTTGTGTTTGCCAGAGGGTATGAAGAGCTGGCGATAGCCAAAGCCTTTGGGATAAAAACAGAAAGTGTGATAGGCATCTCAAGTGTAAACCTGCCTGGGTTGTATGATATTCCATTGACATTACGCGGTACCAATGAAAGCTTTTGGGTGGTGACAGCCACTACTTGCAAGGGTGAGCTGAGTAAAGATGTGACTTTGGTGGCTCAGTCTACAGCTACAGGAATATTCCTGATGGGGCTGGGTAAACTCAAAGTGATAGTTGAAGCATATCGAGCTCATGGTAAGGATAAATTACCTATAGCCATTATTAGCAAAGGTTCACGCCCGGATGCCCAAGTGATTAAAACTACAATGGACAATATTGTGGAGTTGGCTGAGAAGGAGCAAATTAAATCGCCAGCGATTATAGTTGCCGGTGAAGTGGTGGGACAGGAGCTTGACCAGATCAAAGTAGATTACTTAAATCAACCATTAGCTTATGCAATCGCCTAGAAACAACCTTTTTCCGGTATTCTTAAAGCTCTCCCAGCTCAAGGTGTTGATAGTTGGTGGTGGCTTTGTAGGGCAGGAGAAGCTTGAAGCCTTATTGAAAAATGACCCTAAGGCAAAGGTGAAAATTGTGGGTCGGGAGGTGTCAGATCCGCTGATCCAGCTGGCCGCCAAGAACCGTAACATTCAGTGGGTGGTAAAACCTTTTGGTCCAACTGACATTGACAGCACCATAGATGTGGTGATAGCCGCTACCGATAGCCGTGAAGTGAACCTGAGGGTGAGAAATGCCGCCAAGGCCAAAAAGCTATTGGTCAATGTGGCTGACACCCCTGACTTGTGCGATTTCTATTTGGGGTCAACCGTGACTAAAGGACAGCTGAAAATAGGCATTTCTACCAATGGGCAGTCGCCCACCTTTGCTAAAAGGTTCAGGGAATTATTAGAAGAAGCACTGCCGGAGGATACCGATGAACTGTTAAAAAACCTTAATCATTTCAGAAACAGGTTAAAAGGAGATTTTGCTTCCAAGGTATCGCAGCTAAATGAGCTGACCAGCAGTTTGATAAAATAAATTGACATCATGGATATTAAGAGTCTTAACGATAAATACCACTACCTCTCCCCGCTGATGCGGATGGAGAAGTTGTTTAATGATTTTGAGAGCCCGAGGGTGCTGGCCACTTCATCTTTTGGTACTTCCTCGGTAGTGCTGCTGCATTTGATCAGTAAGGTGAACCCTGGCCACCCGATCTATTTTATAGACACTGGCTATCATTTTAAACAAACGATTCAATATAAAGAGCAACTGCAGGAGCAGCTAAAACTGAATGTTATTGACATTAAAGCACCGGAAAACCGCCATAAATTTACCAGTGAGCATAAGACCTACCAGTTTAACCAGGACCTATGCTGCCATATTAATAAGGTGATGCCCGTAGATGAGCTAAAGCTGAAGCATGACCTCTGGATTTCTGGTGTATTGAGGTATCAGAATGCTAACAGGGCTAAGATGAAAATTTTTGAGGAGAAGCCTGATATTGTGAAGTTTAATGTGCTACTAGATATGACCCAAAAAGAAGTAGAGCTATATAAGTACATCAACGAGCTGCCGGAGCATCCTCTGTTGCCAGAGGGCTATCATTCAGTGGGTTGCGAGAACTGTACAGTTAAGGGTATAGGCCGTGAAGGGCGATGGGTAGATAGTTTTAAGGCAGAGTGTGGGTTGCATGCTTAAACTATAGGCGGTGTTCAAAACTATTGCTATTTTTAGGCGTGTTCAGATGTATTTTACTCAGTATATTTTTTCTAGTTAGCACTTCACTGTTGGCTCAGGAGTCCAATGACAAACTTGAATTTGGTGACACCGGTACCACAACAAAATCCCCTAAATACAAATCCAACAAGCGGGACTACAAGAAAAAGCGCCCTATACAATGGGTGAAAAACACGGCCAAAGACCTGCTGATCGGCAATCCTTGTATGGAGGAGGTGACGCAGGAGATGGGCTTTGTGTATTTGATCCAGCCCAAAGGTGCCTCACCTAACAAAAATGAGGTACAGCGACTGATGCACAACCTGTTTGCCAAGCTGGCCATTACCTTTAGAAACGGCCCTTTCTGGAAGTTTAAGCTCAAAAAGAAAAGGAAGGAGTGCGGTATGGAGACTGGGGATATTGTGGGGTGAAGGATTGTTTATGAAGCTTGGCCAGCCGAGAGACAGTTATAACTTCATATACCATATTAGGCGGAGGTTTTTATTTTCAGCTCCGTTATTCTACCCTCTCATTATTTTGACCTCTTTTATAGAATTACCTGCCTTTTCCTAAAATTACTTTCCTTTTTTCAACTTACCGAAATACTCTAATTCCAAAAACTTCGATTTAAATAAACTAGGCGGAATCTTCATCTTTAGCAGATTATGGAAATTCTCATCGTGTGTGGATAGAATGATTTGCTTCTTATTATTTACCACTATACTTCTAAGCAGATCTATGGTGGAAAGAACATTGATGCTATCCATAGATTGGATTGGGTCATCTATAAAAATGCAGTCATAAGTTTTCGAATTAAGGGCTGAAGCTAGAAAAATACTGAGGCTCAGAATATTTATTTGGGCTGTACTAAAATATAAATTTGGGATGAGACTATCCTTGTCATCATCCTCTGTCCCCCCCTTCACATATACATCAAGACTTGGACTTTCATCAGTAAAGGTTGCTAGAAACTTCACGTTTTTAAAGCTAGGATGAGGGTCAATCTTCCCATAAATGTCGTTAATTAAATCCTCGTAAAAGAAATCTTTAATCTTTTGATCTAAATGATTTTTTGTCTTCTCAATCTCTGTTTTTAGAGACACACTTACCTTGTCCTTTAAAAATTTCAACTCTTCCTCTGCATTCTCTAAATCTACCTTAGCTTGTTCCGACTGTAAGTAGGGAAGAATATTCTCAGAGTAGCCTTTAAGTTTATTTATCTCTATCTTGTAATTTTCTGCTTTCTTCAACCTCTCTTTTGTTAAAGATTCCTGTGTTTTTAGTGAAACGTTTAGCGTTTCACTAGTGAGGCCATTGGTAGTTATTTGTAGATTATTTTTTAGATGACTTTCATAGGTTGAAATACGAGATTCCATTACATGAATCCTTTTATCAACTTCTTCTAAGTCTTGTTTTAGTCTTTCTTCATTTAGTTTTTTTAGTTTTTCCTTGAATTCTTCTAAATCTCTTTTGAGACTAATTAATAGCTCATCTAATTCATCGGACTTATCCTTGGTGCTTTTTATTTTGCTTTTAACAAATTGAGCTATTGCTGTTTCACCCCGTTCATAATCATTCAGCCATAGGAGAACTTTATTATAATCTTTATTATTTCTCAAATCCTTGATTTCAGAATTCAGAAGTTCAATGTTTTCTGAAAGTTCATTTTTGTTGGACTCTAACTTTTCATGGGCTTCTTTCTTAATCTCAACTTTTATATCACCGTCTTTTTTGGACGCTTGAATATGCTCTAAATCTGCTTTGAGCCTTTTCTCATAGACTTCAATAGAATCCTCTTGAAAACCTGACATTAAATCAATGAGCCTTTCATTTTCTGCTTTCAATTGCTTGGCTAGTTCATCTATTACACTATTCTCTGTTTCTTTAAGTTCTTTAGCAATCTTTAGTTGATTTTGTAAATCATTTAACTTTTTGAAGTAAAACTGCTTAATATCCTTAGATAGTTTATTTACCGAAGCGACATTCTCATCTATTTCCACTTGCTTATTTGAGCGTTCTTGTAGCAATACCTTGATGGACTCAGTGAGGGCATTATTGTTCAATATTCTATCCGCCAGAGTTTGATGATTATCATAAGTCTGTGAGCAAAGAGGGCAAGTGTCAGCCTCCTGTTTGTTTACGATGGCAAGACCAGAAGCGATGAATTCACTAAGAGTTTTATTGAGCGATTCTTGTGAGTCAATACGTTCTTGTATGGACTGCAATTCTTTCTTTAACTTTAATAGATGTAATTCAAGTGCTTCAAGTTGTTTGAGATTCTGTATTTGCTCTTTATTTTTATCTAGGCTGGTTTCAGAATATAAACCTGAATCAAATTCCCCAATAACCTTTTCTAGTTCCTTGACTTCTGCTTCGATTTTAGAATAGTCAGTTTGTGATTTTAAAGCTTTCTCACGCTGTGACTCGAGCTCCTCCTTTAATGACTTTGTTGACTTTATTAGTGCCTCATGGTTCCTGTTAAATTCGGGAATCTTCGCCAATTGTTCGTTAACTTCCAGTCGTTGCCTTTCAAACTTCTTGCTAGCACCTTCAATTTCTATTAGCTTGCGATTACTTTCTTCTATATCTGCTCGAAGCTTTTCTAATTTTTGCTGATGTTGATTTTTGATCTCATTTTTTGCTGCGATTTTTGAAAGCGTATCATTGTAGGAAGGAATTGATTTTTCAATCTCGTGTAGTGCTTTTAATTGTGTTGAGATTTCAGCTTTTGACTTTTCCTTATTGGCTATTTCATTAGTCGTAGCTGCCAGTTTTTTGAAATCAAGTAGGTTCTCATTTATTATTTTCTTCCTTCCATCGGTTTCTGATAATTTTCTTAACTCTTCAAAATACTGCTTGCATGAGAGAAAGTCAGTATCACCATTTTGTGCCAACTCTATATTTGTGAGTAGTTTTTCTAATTTCTTAATTTCAGAATCATCAGCAATTATATCAGTTAGAGCATCCTGAAAATCTGAAATTTCTTTCTGAGTAGCCGTAATTTCAATTTCATTCAGTGTGTCGTTCTTTTCAAACTCATTAACATTTGCTATTTGCTCGTTCACTTTAGACAATAGGTCTTTTTCTAAGTTATCCGAAATGCGGTTTTGAAATTCTTTTATCTCCTTTTCTAATGCGCCTATCTTGTTATCATTAGCACCCGAAAGCGCAATAACATTTTGGTAGTAAACATCAATTTCACTCAGCCCTGGATTGCTTTCCATAAATTTCGTGTAGCGAATCTTTCCATCAGCTTCTTTTAAGAATCTCGAAATCCATTCTTGGGACAATATGACATTTAAAAAATCAATATTCTCTCTGCCAAAACCATCTTCATATATATCAAAATGCTTTTGACCAGGGACTTTAAGAATACGATTTTTGTATTCTTTATTTTCTGAGTTCACAATTTTTACCCAAACTTTATTTTCTGTATTTCGATTTTTGAGAAGTCTAATTTGTTCAGGATTCAATTGTCTAAGCATTGAAAGTGAACTCTTCGTGTGATTGCTGTTCACCCAAAAACGCTCAATGTTATTTGTTACAGCCCACTCGACAGCATCATAGAAGGACGTCTTGCCAAAACCATTGGGAGCAAAGAGTGATACAAAGTCTGCAGTTTCGCCATCTTCTGTTATAAAATTGAAGTTGGCATCCTCGGGTTTATTATATATTCGAAAACCGGATATTTCAACTGAATTGAATTTCATGAGTTTCCCTTTATTTTTGTGATTAGTTGATCATATGCCTCTTCTAAAGGTTTAGCTAGGATTTTCTTATTCTTCAACTTTTTATCTTTTAACACACTATAAATTAAGGGGTCATGTGAGAATTCAGTATCCCCGCTTCTATTAGTATCCTCTTTAATAGTTAATTCGTTATTGACATGTTTTTTAATAAGCACTTCAGCTGACAATGAAGCATCTTCTAAGATTTTACGGCTGGAAAATGTGTTGTTCTCTATGGTATATTTTAAGTTTAATTCCTCTAGTTCCTTAGACATCAAAAAGAACAAATAGATATTCCATTTTTCAAAACTTGTTTCTAGATGGGTTTGATAATTCAATGCAATGCTATTCGTGATACCTTTCCAGTTTTCATGTAAAAATTTCTCATCAGGTATTTTAAGAAAGAGACAATGAGCTCTACCTTTTTCCAATTCAACAATTGAGTTTTCAATTGTCGTCTCTGGGAAGTCGTTTTTAAATATTTCCCCAATGTTATGGTAAGAGTCTTTCATACAATTCTTTTAGTAATGGGTAGCAATCGGCTGGTTTCATATCCAAAAAACCCGCATCAAGTTCTAGAGCTGCGTATTCTTTGAATGTCGTCAGACTTGTGTATTTAAATCGGTCAAATGGGAATTCCCTTGCCTCGGCTATGTCAATTGTGCCAGTAGCAATTGATTGACTTTGCATTTTTTGAAAATCTCTTCGAGCAGAAGATATATCTAAAATTATTTCACCTAAGTTCAAAATACCTTCTGTTCCTCTACTGGGGTAGACCTGTTTAGATGCATATATGACAAGGCCCATGTCTTTTAAATCTTTATAATCTAACTTCCATAAATCCTGTAAATGCTCATTAAGGAATGGCTTATCAGTATCTGAATAGAAAAATCTAATTTTACTAAGTATGTCCGTTAAATCTCCTTTATTATGAACTTTATCTTTTACGATATTTAAAATCACTAGTAACTCTAACCAAAACGTCCATACTTTTTTTCGCCTTAACTCAACATTATCTTGGTCCTTTATTAATAGGCGTTGTTCTCCTAAGAAGGATCTTAATTCTAGTGGCGTTAGATCGCTCTGCTGTATAAATTGAGCCTTAGCAATTAGTAAGTCTGATAGGGCAGCTTCTTCCTTATTTATTCCCGCTGATGCAAATTGAAATGTATCACCAATAAGCGAAACAAAGGATTTGAGAAATACAGGTAGTAATTCTACAAGCTTTCCCTGGACTTTGTAGTTTTCAATTATTTGTTCAAAGTATCTTACTGGAACGAAGCCTATTTCTCCAAGTGGTAAATTGACATCGGTAGCCATTCTACTCTGTATTCCAGTTACAAAAACATTTGATGACCCGTCATATCTCATTATACCACCACCTGAAGTTCCTTCGATCTCTTGTAGGGTAAGAATGTTATCTTTTAATTTAGCAACGTCAAAATAATTACCTGAATGCTTAAAGCTTTCTACAGCAAAATTTGCGTAATTATTTCCTGCCCCATCTTCATGTTGAAGTCTGCCGGGAAATCCGCATAAAAAATATTCATCACTTAAGCGTTTTTCTCTAATGTGGATACTTTCAAAACCCTCGCGATAAGGTATTTTCAATATTGCAGCATCTGCCTCTGTATGTGGAAAGAAATTTTCTTCAAATTCCAGGGTAAAGGTATCTAAAGTGCTGTTCCAGCTGTTGCCATCGTATTCTAAAAAAGTAACGGGTATTTCACTGCCATTAGCAAAGAATTCTTCATGTTTCCCAGTTTCTTGATTTTTATTTTGGAAAAGATGTTTTGCAGTTAGAATGTAGGTGCTATTTTCATCCATAGGCTGAAACACGCATCCACTACCAGTGCCTACTTTTGCCGTATGTTTTTTTAAATCGTTTGCACTCATTCTTCAATATTGAACTCTGAAATTAGTTTAACTTGGACATCTGGGTAGTCCATTTTATCCTTTTCTGTTAATAGATTATCTGTAACTCTCTCGTAGTTTGAGTATATGACTGCTTTAGGATTTTTTGCAACTATCCTCGCAATAACACATTTATGTGGGTGACCATGACCTGAACTATTTGTGCTTATAACGTAGTTCTCTGTATCAACCAATTCAAACAACTCTTTATTGTTGTTTGCTTTACTACCGTGATGTGCTACCTGCATAAATTCAACCTTTACTGGATTTTCTTTTGAATAGCCCAAATCTTTTAGAGCACTGCACACTTCCTTGGGATGTGAATCTGCAAGCAATAAAAAGCTTTTATCCTTGTAAGTAATTAAGGATGTTATGCTGCTTCCATTCTTTTCACTTCTATCTTGTTTGAATCGAAAGGCTGGTTCTGCTTCTTCGGCTATTATGTCGCTAAGATTTTTAGACCAGTCGTTTCCAGCAGCCGTATATCTTACATCACCTGTTTTTTCATGATAGTGCTCTAACAAATTTTCTAGTTGCTTATGTGTTGGTGTGAGAACATTGATTTTTAGATTAAAATCTTCACATTCCAAGTCTTTCATTATAACACCGTCTCGGTCAAGATTATGTTTTTGTAGAAACTTTTGAAATTCGATTCCTTCATCTACTCCAGTATAAACATTTGAACCATCAGCAATGAATAGATTTAAGTCCTCATTCTTAGGTTTTTTCAAATAGTTGGCAATGGCTTCACCAGAATTGAACCATACTTCGCGTATAATGCTCGGTGCATTTTTATCTTGTTCAAACCATTTGAGAAACCCTTCAATGTGATCATTATCTATATGAGATAAAATGAGTAAGTCTATGTTTTCTCCACTGCCTTTTATTTTATCGATCACCTTTTTCAAAGGACCATTTCTTCTTACCCTATCAAAATAAGTTAACTCTCTACCACCATCAATTAATATATTTCTTGGCTTACCTTCACTATCGCTGAAACTGATGGCTATGGAGTCACCATTTTCTGCTTGTAAAAATTTAACAATCATTTTTAATCTCTCATTAGGGTTAATTACTATTGTGCGGACACCCTTTTATGCTTGCACATAACAACCGGATATGAACATCTTCCTTTAAGTAAACCTTTGTAAGCGTTTATACACGGCTTTGTTTTGCTTTAAAATAGCCATAAAATATCATTAATTATCACATTATTGAGATAATTATATGGATGATTATCAGTACAGCTGTGATCAAGTTTTTTAAAACGAATGACTAATTCCTAAGCGCGTTAGCTATTCCGTTACCTTTATATCGCTCTTAAGCTCTAATAATTTTTGAATAAAAAGCTCATTTGTTTTAGGGCTAATGTAAATCTCATCGTACTTACCGTATTTAATGATAAGTCCGTTTGTGGAGGTAGCAGGTTTCAACCCCACCCACAGGGTTTTGCCCTTAATAATCTCCTTTATTTTTTCAATCTCGATTTTACCACGAATGGGTCCACTTCTGTAACTCAAAGTATGCTGTGTAATACTATAGCTGGTGCCAAAGTAAACCCAAAGCACTAGCCCTGTCAGACATAGGGTGAAGAATAGTGTTATATATTTTGTTTCACCTGATAAACCGTTGGTTAATACCATAGCCATAATCCATATGAGCAGCCCCAGGGTACCAAGCATCACCGAATTAAACAGTATGTCCTTTTTGCTTTCGAATTTCATACTTGATAAAAATAGCCATAATATATTATTTTTTGTAATGTTTGACAGAGGTCTGGGCCTGCGAGTCCTTTTAAGGTGACTCCTAAGAGCTAGAAATAGAACTGTATCCTATTCTCCACCAGTTTCATAAACTGTCCGTTGGAATTTGTCTATCAGGGTGCCCATTTTTTCCATTACGGCATCAAACTGCCCTGATTCATCAAGAAGTTCCGTATCCTTCTCGCGGGCTTCTTTTGAGGGATACTCACATTCCCAAATAACATGAGGGCCTTCTCCATCTGTGGAGGTATTTAACAATACCCTGCCAACGGCCAGCCCAAGTTGCTTTCTTACTTCACTTGCATGTAGACGATGCTGGTACACTTCTTCAATTTTTCCTTCCTTAGCCCAATATTGGTTCATGACAATGATTTTCTTCCCTTGAGCTAAAAGATTAAAAGAAGTAAAGGCAAGGATAAGTATTAGCGGATATTTTATCTTTTTCATTTCAGTTGGCTTTAACAATAAACAACTAATAAGCATTGATTTACAGGTTTTAGATACCTTAAAATAGGCAGAATTTAACATTATCTCATAATGCTTGAGATGGGTGGTAAGATTTACATTATGTGAAAAAAGAACCGGATTGGAAACCCTACAATAGTGCTTCGGAATTTATAATTCAAAAGAGGCTGTATTACTTTTCAGCTCGCTGCCTACTCCAATAAAAAATTAAGTTCATCACAAGTTTTGCTCGGAATGAACTCAGTCAACTCGTAATCGGCTAAACCATTTATCTTAAAAGGATCCTTTTCAATAATTTTCATTAATTCAGATTTGCTATCAACTTTAGCCAGAATTATTCCTCCTGTTCTCGGTACTTTTCGGCCAGAGGCCAGGAACACCCCTTGTTTATATTGTTCATTCAAAAAGTCAATATGCTCGGTTAAATACTTGTCAATGTTTTCCAGTTCAGTTTTGTAAGTAAGATTGATGATGAACATATCTGTAGTTTTTGGTTTTACTTAGTGAATGTGCTTTTATATGAAAAATGAGCTCTTCGGAATTTACAAATTCCGAAGAGCTTGAAGAGCTCGAACAAAAAAAAGACCTGCATTTCAGGCCCTTTCTTATTTATCACTGTGGAGACAGATTACTTAAACCCTATTTCTTCAAGTGCCTTGTGACTAACTTTTATAGCCTCCAATGGCTTCATATTAAATGTCTGGTCTTGCTCTACGAAATAATACTTCATACCTGACGCTTTTTTCTCAGCTAGTATTTTGGTAAAATCAATAGTACCATTGCCCACAGGCGCAAACTTTCCTTCTTCATCCATGTCTTTCACATGCCATGCTATAAAGCGGCCTGGGTATTTTTCAAAATAGGCAGTCGGACTGGCCTCTGCTTTAGTCACCCAAAACAGGTCCATCTGAAAGTTCACATGTTTTGGATCAGTGTTTTCCAATAAGTAATCAATAGTGACTATGCCATCAGCATCCTTTTTATATTCAAAGTCATGGTTGTGATACAATAATTTAAGGCCGGCTTTGGTACACTTTTCACCAAGGGTATTTAGTATCTCGGCCAGGTTAGCAGCGCCACCGGTCATGCCCATAGATTTGGTTTCTGGATAATACTTAAAATGACCCATGGGTGGTATAGGCACTACCAGGTATTTAAAACCTACTGCTTTTAAATCAGCAATAGTTTGGTCAGCATTTTCATAAGTAATGCCTCCCTGGTGTGAACTTATTGGTTCTAAACCCAACTCACTGAGCGTGTTTTTAAATTCTGTAGGAGTCATCCCATAAAATTTGCCATCACTATAGCCTGCATCTTCCACATATTTGTAACCGGCATCGGCTACTTGCTTCAGCACGCCTTTAGGATCATTTTTCATGTCATCGCGCACGGTGTATAGCGCCAGCCCTCCAAATTGCTTCTGAGCAACAGCACTAAGCGAGAAGCACGCAAAGAGGGCAATCGTTAAAATCCGTAATCTTAAATTGTTTTTCATTTTAGGTAGTTTTTAGATTTATAAAGTAGATAGTTAAGTCGTGTTAAGATCGTGCAAACGATTTTGGCCTATTAAAATAGCAATTATTTGGTTAATGAAGGGTTATTGATGGTAGTTAATGAACTTCCAACTAATATTTTAATTTAAGGGTTTTATTCTACCAAGTTGAAAGAGCCTACCTTCTCTTCTGTTAAATAGAGGTCTTCAAATCCAGCGCTGATCTCACTATACACTTTCTGATTTTCATTAATAAAGTCTTCATAAGCATGCTTGCTTACCCATGTGTCTATAAGCATATAAGTTTGAGGCTCTTCATCACTTTTATGAAGAAAAGAGCCGCCATAATTTTCGGATTGTGCAAATAGCTTGTTCCATGTGCCATTAGGACCATATTCAAACTCAAACTGTTCTAAAGAATCAGGCTTCACTTTATACTTCCAGATTACAGAATATTTCGATGCAGTTGTCATTTATAGGTATACCAATAATTCAATGATTTTTAGAGGCTTAAAGTAGCAATAAATTTTTTAAAGGCTTGCTTTTTAGTTCATCAGGTTTAGCAAAAAAGGATAGCTTTGCACACCTTTTGAAAATGAGAAAATTAAGCATCATTATAATCATTTGCCTGATCGTGTCAACGGCTTCGGCTCAAAAGAGGTCGATAGGTAAGGAAATTAAAACTGACCTTTGGAACGGTGGCACGACCATTATTAAAACTTATGCCCGTCCTTTTCATTGGCAAAAGAAGCAATGGCTACAGTTTGGAGGAGTGTTGGCTATTGCTGGCGCAGCCTCTTTTCTGGATGAACCTATCAATGATTTTTGGCAGGCAAATCAATCACGCACGCTTTCGCGCATATCAACGGTTGGCGACTTTATGGGCCAGCCGGAAAACAATTACCCGGTAATGATAGCCACCTGGGCGACAGGCATATTGGTGAACTCACCAAAAATAAGAGATACGGGCATCATGATTTTTGCCTCGGTAACCACTTCTGGGTTGCTACAAACTGGCCTAAAAGAGTTGGTCGGCAGGGCCAGGCCTGCTGCTGATCAAGGTGCTTATGAATTTAGGCCACTTAGCGGTGGGGATTATCATTCATTTCCTTCGGGCCACACTATGCTTGCCCTTGCCACTTCGTGGATTTTAGCCAAGCAGTTTGAACCTCTTTCTTTGAAACTGCTTTTTTATTCAGTGCCTGTTGTAGTAGGCTTTTCCAGGGTTTATGATGGTGCGCATTGGTTTTCAGATATCATTTTAGGCTCTGCACTGGGTATAGCCTGTGCCGAAGCGGTGCATAGAATTTATACCGATCTGAAAGAAGACGGGAAAGAAAGCAGGATTAGTGTTTTGCCTACAGGCAGAGGTATTAGGCTGGCTTATCTTTTTTAATTGGGCAGAAAGCTTACAAGGGTTCCAAAATCCGGCAGGCCTTATTCAAGTGATACAAAAAGCTGGGATTTTATCAACCACTTTCCAGAGGCTTTTGTCCATTGAGCAGAGTATTTTCCACCAATTATAGCCTCTTCTCCTTGTTCAGGATCATAGCCTTTCCAGGTGCCAGTTTCCCAAGCCAGGCCTTTAGCCTCATTTACATTAACTTCCAGTGCTGTTCTTATCCAGTACATCTTGCTTTCACCTGCTGCTAAAATGTAGTTTCTAAGGGCCTCCTTTCCAGCGAGTAGTGTTCCATTTCCAGTGGTTGTTAGTACATCTTCCGTCAGGAAGGAGAGTACGAGGTCATTGTCATATGCCCGAAGTGCATTGTTGGATGCCTCTCTTATTTTCCGGATTTCTTGTTCATCTTGCTGCGCAACGGATTCTGAAATGCTCCAGAAGGAAGTGAAAATAATCACACCTACGATTAAGCAATTTTTGTATAAGGTTTTGGTGGTTGTCATTCTTGTTGCCCTAAAAATCTTGATTGTTGTTGAGATTTCTAAATCAATTTTGTTTTTGTTCTATTAATTTTTTAATCAAAGTAACTTGCCCTAAATGATAATAACTATGCTCGATTTGAGCTTCAATATTTCGTAAATAGCTTCCATACTCTTCTTTCACAAATGGTTCATTCAATAATTTGTCGTCCATTTTTTCAACGTGGCTTATAAAATTTTCGGCATTGCTCACAAACTCATTCACTAATCTACTCCAATCCATCTCTGATTCAATTTCAGGCATATCAAAACTGTATTTATCTTTAATTTCAAGATTCCCACCTTCAAACACATTTAATACTCCTTTTAGATAGTAGTTTATATGAAAGGTTAATAGAGCAATAGTGTTCATATTTCCTATTCGTTGAATTGCATGTCTCCAGTGTGTAGTTGTTATCTGTTCTTTTAAATTAGTGTTAGCAATCCACTTTCCGTTCAATAATACTTCTCGCAGTCGGTTAGCTAAATTCTCACTCATTTTCACTTTAAACTTTAATGTTCCAACGCATAGTAAGTGCCCTCACTTACCATTTCTTGGCTATTTTAGAGCCTCAACCTGAGCCATTATGGCTCAGGTCGGGATACTCGATTGCCCACAGTTATTTATCCGTTATGCTTTTTTTCAGGTACTGAAACGATTGCCACTCTTTTGAAGGGTAATCTTCTATTATTAGACTTGAATCTCTTGAAATGACCGTATTTACTATTCCGCTGTGAGCTGGATATGTTTTAGAATTAATTTTTAGTTTAGTCAGTTCAATTATTGCACTTTCAATCAATTCAATTTGTTCGCTGTTCAATTCGACACTATCTATTGTTTTTTCCAACTCTTTATACTCATACCATTTTTTTGTTTTTTCGTTTTCATTTGGTGGTTTTGGTGGCTCATAAGAACCCAAATATCTCGAATAGTTTGCATAAATTTTTTCTCCATCAGAGTAAATTACTATAATGTCAGAGTTTCCGCCCCATTCTCCGAATTCATCGTCAGTTTGAGTAAGTTCAACTTGGTTCCACCTGTCGATATATTCGAGTTTAATTTGGCTTCCAGCTTTAGCCTTTTCCAAGTTAGTAACTTCTGTTGCATCCTGCTTATCGTTCTTATTAGCACAATTGGCAAACAATATTCCGATTATCAATATTAGCAGGATTTTTTTCATAATTGTGGCAACGGTTTGTATATGGAAAGTTACGGTTTTGTATGCGAGGATTTTCCGCAGGAAAATCAGAAGTAGCAAAACAAGCAACCTCCATCGGTTTAGAACTAAAATAGCAATTTTTTATATACGTTGTGTGTGCCCAGCATGGGCATCAAGTATCTAAGATACCAAATTATTCCAGAGGTTGTAAGTCCCTTGTGTGCGGGAGTCGTGTCCCGAAGCACTAGCAAGTCGCACGCGTGTCGCTGAAGCTTTAGCGTAAGCACAAGGTGGTCTACCGTGAGGTTTACTCCCCAGTTGTCGCCATACTTTGCATGGTGACATTAATGCATGCCTTCCACTATGCAAAGCATAGTGTGAACGGAGCATGTTTGTACGCTTTAGGTTTATTTACATGTAAAGAAAGATTTCTTTACAGCCTGCCTATTAGCCAGACAGAACCTTTATACACCACATACAGTTTATATCTGCTTCATTCATTAATTTTCCGTATCGGTTGTAGAATCAAATTCATTATGCAGCATATCTGGCGTGTTATAATTATTGGCTTGCTTGCGGTTCTCATTCAGCCGGCATTTTCTCAAACTACTGCTGATGATATAAAGGCGCTTGAAAAGAGTGTGTCGGATTTCTACGGTTTAGACAAGCTTAAGGCGCTCAATAAAATAGGGGAGTACTATCTGAAACACGAGCACAAAAAGGGAGCTAAGTACACCAAACAAGCAGAAAATCTAGCTGATGATATTTTTAATGAGGGCAATGTGTTGATCAATCAGCGTGATATTGTGCATCAGGCTACAGCTTGCTATCTGCATGGTGTGGCTTTATACCAACAGGAAAAATATAATGATGCAGAAAAGCGGTTTTTGAAAAGTGCAGAACTGGCAGCAGCTATAGAAGACAATCTCAATTTTGACCGATCACAGGTTATGCTGGCTAAGCTGGACTCCATTGGAGTGGAGGAAGAGGGCTTTTTAAAACGCACCATTGGACCGCTCGGTGTTGGTGATAAAATCACTGCGGCTTCGCAAGACATTAAGATCAATACTATTTTAAGTATGGCCAGTTCGCATGAGAAGAAGGGCAACTATCCACGTGCCATTGAGAACTACAAGAAGGCAGCCCAGCTAATGAAAAATAAGGGTGATGCCAAGGCCATTGCTGATGTACATGCAAAAATAGCCAGGCTCAATCAAATGGACAGTAACCTTACAGAGGCCATTGCTTATTATCAAATTACGCAAAACTATTTCGAAAAACTTGGTGATACGGTAGCCGTGGAAGAGTCAAAGGAAGGTTTGCGCAATGTCTTTGATCAGGTGAAGGAGGTAACCAAAGAAATAGATAGAAAACAGGCCATTCAATCGCCAAAACTGCTCATGCCTAAAGTGGTGGAAGATGATAGTCTTGGCCAGGCCATTAACAATTATCGGGAACTGGCGCTGCAATTTGAGGCTAAGCAGGACTATACGCAGTCGCTTAGGTATTACAAACTCTATAATGAGCTAACCTCAAGGCGACTGGAAGAAAGGCAGAAAATGATTTTGGATAGCGTGGAAATGGTGAATCAGGCGCAGCAGATTCAGCTGCTACTTCAGGAGAACGATCTGAACGAATTGCAGCTTTCCAAGTCAAGTTCAGAGCTGGAAAGGGCTTCTACTTTCAGAAAAGGCCTTTTTCTGGGCATCATATTTTTAGCAGCATTGCTGGCTATATTTTACTGGCTTTTTGTAACCAAAAAGAAGGCACATACCAACCTGCAAACCACCTTTTCCAATTTAGAAATGACCAAAGGTAAACTGGTGCAGGCCGAGCAAAAAATTAAAAAACTACTTGGGCAGCAGGTGTCTGATGATATTGCTGAGGCGCTGCTAGCTGAAGAGGGAAGCGCAGAGATCAAAAGTAAATTTGTGTGTGTCATGTTTCTTGATATTCGTGATTTCACACCTTTTGCCGAGGCGCGGGAACCACAGGAAATCATCAGCTATCAGAATGATGTGTTTGGCTTTATGATTGAAATTGTAGCCAAACATCATGGTGTTATCAACCAGTTTATGGGCGATGGTTTTATGGCTACTTTTGGTGCCCCTGCATCTTACGGCAATGATACTAAAAATGCCTTCTTAGCCGCGATGGAAATAGTGGCAGAGGTGAATGCCAGAAGTGAGGCTGGAACCATCGAGAAAACCAGGATTGGCATTGGCCTGCATGCCGGAGAGGTGGTAGCTGGCAATGTAGGCACTGAAATCAGGAAGCAATATTCCATTACTGGAAATACTGTAATAACAGCAGCGCGAATAGAGCAGCTAAATAAAATCTATCATTCTCAATTACTAATTTCAGAGGAAGTAGCCACTCACTTAGATAAGCATGATTTTGCCTTTGATGAGATGATAGAAACCAAAATCAAGGGCAGAAAAGATCTGATTAAGATTTATAAGGTAGCCTGATTGAGCTTTGTTATGAGATGGCAGCGGCAATTCTGTTTTTAAGGGCAGGTAAAACATTATCCCCAAACCACGGGTTCTTTTTCATCCAGATGTTGTTGCGAGGCGAGGGGTGAGGCAAGACAAAATAATTGGGCAGATAGGCTTCATAATTTTTGACTGTTTCGGTCAGGCTTTGCTCAGATTTTTGCAGATAATATTCTTGAGCATATTGGCCAATGAGCAAGGTTAGTTCAGTTTCCTTTAAATGATCAAGGACTTTGGAATGCCATTGCGGGGCGCATTCAGGTCTGGGTGGCAAGTCACCACTTTTGCCAGTGCCTGGGTAACAAAACCCCATCGGAAGGACGGCAAATAAAGTTGGGTCATAGAATTGTTCGTGAGTAACACCAAGCCATTTTCTTAGGTTGTCTCCACTTTTATCGTCCCAAGGCACCCCACTTTCATGTACTTTTCTGCCTGGCGCCTGACCTATGATTACAATTTTGCTTTTAGGGTTTGCAGCCATTACAGGCCTATGACCATGAGGTAATGGGCACAAAACACAAGTTCTTATTTCTTCTAGCAGTTGGAGCATCTTATCAGATTAATTGCCTGGGCATAATAGTAAAAAACTTGTTACTATTTATGAATGCCAGTAAAAAACAGGTCTGATGTTAGTCTGCTGACAGTATTTCAGGAGGTTTGATCACCAGTTTTCAGTTTTACCATCGCTGAAAACATGCCCTGACTGAATGATTGAAGTCATGATAAAGACTTGATCAGGTTCAATACCAAGGTGTTTTTCGAGCAAACCAGATAATGAGCTTTGGATATTTTCAATCTCCTGCTTTGACCATAGGGAGGGAAGAAAGAGGTTAACCATAACGGCATCTTTATTTCCATACTGGACAAAATCGGTAAAAACATTGATGGTAACGTCATTAGGGCTTGCGCCTATTTTATCAGACCATTCCGCCACAATACTGTTGAAATCAGTTTTGGCAGGTATTTTAGTGTTGATGTAGCAGTTGGCAATTGGCATTTTTTAAATTTTGATTCGTTTGCCAGTATCCTGTCTATTGTCCCAAAATGATAAAATGTTAATTCGATCATTAGTGATTTCATAGAAAATTAAATATACCTTCATAACAACTACCCTGGTCTTCTTATTTTCAGTAAGTCGCCCAATAAACTCACTTTCAGACAGCGTATTTAATATATCGTTAATTTCATCAAGGAGTTTTAGGCTATAGTTGGTATTTCCATTTCTTTGGTTGTAGAATTCTAGGGTCTCCTTTAGTTCTGAGTTAGCTCTGGAAGACCAAATTATTTGCTTTTTAGCCATTCCTTCATTTCTGTCATTACCTGCTCATGTTCTTTGGAAGCGCCATTTTTTATGTCTTCACGCCCTATATCAATGGATTTTTTTTGTTGCTCATTTAATTCATAAAGGGATTGCTCAGAACTATCAAAAATGGTTTGAAGTGCTCGAAGAAAATTCAAGTCTTTCGAGCTCTTTATCCTGGATATCAGGTTTTTCTTTAGTTGTATATCACTGTCCATATTCCCATTTTTTCCTACATTAAAAGTATGAATTATATTCCAAAAGTGCTATTACAGGAATATTGTAAAATCCAATACCAATATTTCTGTGTTAATGCAGCAGTTGGCATTTTATTATTAATCAGTTTTCCTTCTTCAATATCTTCACAATCCTGCTATTTATAATTTCTGACAAGTTCCACAGGTATAGTTTGGAATCAGTGGTGCTGTAAAACTCAATGATAACAGCATCAATATCTTCATGGTATTTAGCAAAACTTTGGTAGCCTGGAACCCAGCCCCCATGTTCATATTCGTAAACGGAAGAATATATCTCCTGCTCGCCATTTTTAAATATTGAACCATCGTTCAGAGCCCTCAGGAAAGTCCCAACATCTTCTGCTGTAGCCAACATGCCATGATCATCTTTCTTGAGGTCATGGGGATGTCCTTGATGATAACCACTCATCACATAGTCAATATTTACATCACTTAGTGATCCGAAGGTGTGATTAAGATTCAGTGGAGTAAGTATTTCTTCCTGAATGAACTGGAAATTTGGATAGCCAAGTACATCATCCATAATCTTATTGATCAGCAGATAGTTTGTATTGCAATATTCATAGTCGCTCCCTGGTTCAAAGTTGGCAGGCTTATCGAGTATCAATGCCAGGCTCTCTTCATAAGTCTTAGTTGGAGCGGCCCAAAAATTGTAAGCGTCCGTAAAGTTTGGGATACCACTTCTATGCTGTATCATCAACCTCAAGGTAATTTTATCGGCATTTTCTATTCTGCCTACAAGCTCAGGCAAATAATCAGCAATGGTTTTGTCCAGAGAAAGACGGCCATCGCTTACCAATTTTGTTACTGCTACAGCATCATACAGCTTGCTGATACTTGCTATTTTAAATAGCGCTTGAGGTTTGGCAGGAATCTTAGCCTCCCTATCATGCCATCCGGCAGCATAGTATTGAGGAGGTTTTCCAGCTTGATCCACATAAACGACCATTCCTTCAAATCCATGGCCAATGGCCTCATCTAACTGCTCCTGGACCGTGTCTGGTAATGGGAGTATCCATGCTTTTACGAGAAGCCAGGGCACAAAGAACAAGGAAGCCACAGTGCCAACGAAAAGTAGTATTCTGATTATTCGCTGTGATTGTTTTTTAGTCAATTGTTATTAATTTTTTTGACTGATATCCCCGAATTAAGAAAGCACATCTAATGACCCAAATAATAAATGAACCTTCAATTATTCGTTGCAACAGTCCAGTATAATTTGAGTTAGGGTTTGACAGTAAGATTCCGATAAAAATAAAGCAAAAAAGGCCAAAAAAGACCGAAAATCTGGCTAAGCTATTGTGAGCTTTTAATTTCTGTAAACCAAGCCCTATAGCAATGATGCTTGCTGGCACAAAAATGTAGGTCAGAAGACCTGTTAGGTTGTGAATTATCTGCGAGATGCTAGGGTCGATGAATTCTTTGTTACATCCGCTATCGCACGGGAACACGCTAACAATAACTGTAGCTAAACCATAGAAAATGCCAATTCCCCAAAAACCAACCTTAATCAAATTTGATTTAGGAAATTTTTTAAGTGCTGAAAATGCAAAGAATGTCAATAGGAGTCCGCAAGGGAAATAGGCTAAGAATCTTAGGGCTTTCCCATAGGGAGTATCAATGGCATATGATTCACTGATATATTGTGAAATATGGCTATAGTCGTTGATCTGCAAGCCCCCTAATATGGCAGCGACAACAAATAATGTAACACCAACAATCCCCGACCAAAAAATGATATTTTTACTCATTGCTACAGATAAATTGTTAATCCCATGATATCGCAACCTTCCCTCTGGTTCTCATAGATTCTATATATGCTATAGCTTCAGGAATCTCAGAATAGGGATATGTCTTTTCAATGTGAGGTTTTACATTACCTTCTTTTATTAGCTTGGCTAAGGTATTTAAATCTTCATTATTGGCCGCGGCAGTAAACACACGAAGGGAAAACTTACTAAAAATATTTTTAAGCAATACAGCCATCATGTGCCCCATAGTAGTAAATCCTACCATAACACCACGCTTTCCCATTCGTTTATAATCAGCGTAATTTAGGTTGCCGTTGGTGTCTACTACCAAATCATATTTCCCGGCATGCTGATGAATGTTTTCCTGATCGTAGGCAATTACTTTGTCAGCACCAATTGACTTCACAAAATCTGCATTTTTACTGGAGCAAACTGCAGTAACCTGTGCTCCATAGGCTTTAGCAATTTGTACTGTAAAATGACCCACTCCGCCCGAAGAACCGTTAATCAAGACGGATTCCCCTTCTTTCAGTTTTCCTTGAGTGATTAATGCCTGCAAAGCTGTTAATCCTGCAATAGGTACAGCGGCCATTTCGATATCATCTATTCCATCAGGTATGTGACCGCAGGCAGTTTCAGGTACACAAGCATATTCTGCAAAAGCACCGCCATCCATAAATTCACCAAAAACCCTGTCTCCAACTTTAAATTTGGTCACCCCTGAGCCTATTTCTTCAACAATGCCTGCAAAGTCAGCACCGAGTATATTGTCTTTAGGTTTAAACAAGCCCATAGATAGTCTGGCAAATAAAGGTTTACCTCTTAGTATATGCCAGTCTGCAGGGTTTACAGAATTTGCCTTAACATGGATCAGTAAATGTTTTTCTTTAACCTTAGGCCTATCTACTTCTTCTAACTTAAGAATTTCGGGGCCTCCGTATTTGTGTTTTGTAATTGCTTTCATTTCAAGATTAGTTTGAGGGCTCTAGCAGGTTAAATATCCAGATATCAATACCCGTTTTACGGGCAAGTTTTTTTAGCTGTTTAAAGCGAATCCTTGAATGTTAAAATAGCCCTATTTATTCGATTATCAGAACATTTCAAAGTAGTCTGCGACCATTAAGCACTTCTGTTCATCCATTTAGCGCCAGCGTATTCTTCTGTCTTGGCGGCAGCTTCCCTGTTATTCAATATCAGGTGGGTTTTGTCTTTTTGGATGCTTCTATAGCCCAATAAGTGGAAGAACTTTTTAGCAAAGAATCTGGCTATTTTGAGGTTTACCAAAAGTCTGTTTCTTTGGCCATTGGCCCAGTGGATTCCCGGCAGCCAGGTAAGCATATTGTCAAGTTTAAACTTTCTTAAAACCCTGGAAAGTCTCAAAAAGAAGGGCTGAATCCTCCTGATCATATAGAAGCCATCGTCACCTTTAGCCTGATACAGGGGCATAAAGATTTTAGCAGTTTTATCAGCGGTTATCTTATTGCCATTAAGCTGCGCCAATGTCTGATTTTTCTTTACAGTTTGGAAATTGACAAAGCCGGGTTTCATTTTGAATACCGCTGCATTGTTTAGCTTCAGGCTGTCATATACCTCATAGAAACCGCGCGAGTCTACCGTGCTTTTAGATAGCATTTCATAGTGGTGATGATAATTGGCCACTTTTTTATTGATAACCCCGGCATAAACCAAAGTTAGAAAAATAAAGGCCACATGATTATCAATAGAGTATAACCCATCATGTTGACCACCCTCAAAACCAAATGAAACGTATCCCTGCTCATTGATGTAGCTTAATATCGGCCCCTCTATAAACTCTTCTATACCAAAAATAATTGGCAACGGATATTGGCTTACAAAGTCTCGGTTAAGCGAACTGTCATTAACTGTTAAAAAGGGTATCGACTCGCTGGAGGTAGTATGCAAATCCATGAAATAATAGGGTGGAGGGTAATCATTAAGGAGTTGCTTCAACTCTTTATTAATGTCTACCAGTTCATCCTCATCTTCATTAGTATCAGTTAGCGTGGCATTATTTACAATGTCCATTCTATCGGAAGTCCACAACCTGTTGAGGTCCTCCTGATTAAACCTGATACCTTTTGATAGTGCGGTAAGGTTACCGCTGATTGCAAAAATATTACCTCTAATTATTTTCTGTTTTGGCCCCAGCTCTTCCAATACCCGTTTTAGTGCAAAAATGCCTGAAGGTTCATTCCCATGAATGCCTGCCGTAAAGATTACAGTTGGCCCAGGGAGGCCTCCATTTATTTGACCAATTATTCGGCTGATTTCTATGGCCTGTCCTAATGGTTTGCTGTGGATCTTAACCATAATTTAAACCTGTTAAATCTTTTATGGTAATAATGCCCACCAGGTGCTGATCCTGAACTACAGGCAAGCACCCGTATTCATTTTTCTTCATCAGGGCAATGGCATCCTTAATCTCTGTGTAGGGCTCAACGGTCAATACTTTTTTGGTCATTATTTCTGCCACTGTCTGGTCCTGATCTTCAGCATCTTTTTCTTTGAAGCGCTTCATGTGGGTCCAGGTGAGTAGGCCTGTTAGCTGGCCTTTTTCGTTTTCTACCGGCACGTGATGCACGTTTTTCCAAAGCATTATGCTGGTGGCCAATTCAGCACGGTCATCTTCATTAACCACAAACAATTGGGTAGACATAATATGGCTTACCAAATGGGCGGTCTCATGAATTCTGGGTTTCGGCTCAAGTGGTGGCCACTCATGTACAGGCTTGGACGTATGCTGGTTTTTGTGGATTGACTTGGTGAGGGAGATCAAAGCATCATCCTGATTCATGCCTTTGCGCAGCCTTCGGTAGTTTTTTGTCATCCACTCAGCACCTGTCTGTCCTTTGGTCCGCTTTTCTATAATCTCAAGGTACCTGTTGATGTCTTTGTCCTGAATACCGGCATTTTTAAGCCCTGCATAAGCAATGGGCAACAGATCGTTGATCACCAGTTTCTTTACTGATACAGCCTTACCATTCCATATGAGTATGGATTCCTTACCAGAGCGGGCAGCTTTTATAAAATTGCCTTTGGCATCCTTAAAATCCATTACTTGTTCCATGCTATCATAAGTGGTAGGCCTGCCAATCATAAGGCCTACCCAAAAAGCGAAATTTGCCATTTCATCTGCTACACTTGGGCCTGATGGTATGTACCTATTTTCTATTCTTACGTGAGCGATACCGTTATGGGCACCAAAGCACGGCCTGTTCCACCTGTAAATTGACCCATTGTGCAGGTTAAGCGCAGATAGTTTAGGAATACCACCATTGGCCAAAACCTCCATGGAATCTTCAATATCATCTTTAGTAAAAAGGGCCTTGTGCCTGACAATGTCGTTTTTATAGATTTCGGCAATAGAACCCTTTGCCCATTGAAGTCCAAAAGACACTCGCGACTGCTGATCTTTAAGTGCATAAGAAGAGGTACGGGTATCTATACTCTGCTGAAACAAGGCAATGCGCGTTTCACTCCATAGTTCCCTGCCCAATAATAATGGTGAGTTGGTGCAAATGCCTAATACAGGACCCGATATGGCCTGAGCCCAGTTATAACTGGATACAAAATCACCAGGTGGCACTTGCAGGTGTATCTGAAAGCTCGTGTTGCAGGCTTCAAATAATACAGAATCATGCCTGATCGATAACTGATCGACCCCTCTTATATTTAGGTCAAAATCATCACCACGCATAGCTTTGGTCATTTCATTTAGCGCCCAATATCTTGGGTTGGGGGTCATGAAGTCGAGCCCCAGTTCGTTTTTGCTGATGGTAGGGAGAATGCCCGTTAGAATAATTTTGGTATTGTTTTCAACGGCTACCTTTTCTGCTTTTTTCAGTAGCGTCCTTATCTGCTTTTCGACTAATTCAAAGCAATCATTGCCTAGTAGCTGAGGATCCAGGTTAAGTTCCAGGTTATACCGGGCAAGCTCTGTAGTGAAATGCGGGTCACCGATTTTTTCAAGCAGCACCTCACCATTTTTAGCAGGTCGCCAGTTTGGGGTGATAAGGCAAAATTCCTGCTCAGCGCCTATTCTGTAGACATTATTTTCTATTTGATTGTTCTTGAGCATCAGCTCCAGCGCACTGATGTCATTGAGAAGATGCTTGATAAACCTTGCTCTTTCCTCCTTTTTTTGAACAATTGATATACTATGCTCACCCATATCTCAAATAGCTGCTTTTTAAGCAATTAACTTTTGACAGGTGTCAGTATAGAAATTGATTTATGGCATGAAATGGGAGGAGGGAATGGGTTTAGTGGGTTTATAATCGTTAGTTTAGAAAAATAAATAGGCGATTTTGATGCTCAAAACTTTTGATATAACAGAAAGTTGAGCATAAGCCAAAAACCTTGACGTTATTACTAATTCAACTATTTATCATATACATTGATACCATCCTGTTTTTAATTATAGTAGAGCCAATAAGTTAATAGTATGGCTGTCATATTGTAAATTCCGTGAGCTATTATTGGAGCTGTCAATCGTGTGGTTGTTATGAATAGTAAAGTGTACATAATAGTCGGAATAAGAATATCAAACCAATCTAATGCAGTAACTGGCATATGACCGAATGAGAATATAATAATAGACGAAATTGCAGAAAACCATAATCCTGTTTTTGGGTTTTTAAAGACATCTTTAAGAACATTAATGAAATAACCTCTGTTAAAGAGCTCTTCTGTTATTCCACCTCCTATTACTCCCAAAGCAATAAATGAAATTGTTCCAATTAAACTTCCATCATACATCCCCAACATTCCATTGATATCAGTACGGTTTATTCCGCCAGTGTTGGGTATAATAAGTACAAATTGAAGAATAGTCTATAAAAGACCGAAAATAAGACCTAATAGAATGTCTTTTTTGATATTCACAAACCGCAGTCCGATATAACTAAAATCCTTTTTTAAGATTTTTAGAGAAGCAGAGAGTAAGGCTATAATTGTGAAAAATTGAAATATGGCTATGTAGAATAAGTTAATGCCAATCTTGCCACCATTGATTTTGGTAACTCCAAAGAATATATCTGGAATAATGAATAGGGCATAGCCAATGATGATAGTAAAAATGAAAATAAGGATTGTCTTTGTTTTGCTAATCGTTTTTTGGTTTTTTTTCGTCATTTGATCTTACCGGTTAAGTTCCCTTCTCAGACGATTAACTTCTATTTATGTTACATTTTCAAATGTGAGGTAACCCTACTGTATGAAGCGTGGCGATTTTAAATGCTCAAGAGCTTTAGTTTATTAATTAGGCAATCAGGAGGATTGGCTTGCTAAATTATTCCCCCAGTTGTCGCCAGTTGTTGCCATGCAAAGCATGATATGAATGGAGGTTGGCGGTTCAGTGTTTTCGCTATACACCTATTTTTCATTTAGTTGTTCTGCCAATCCAACTAGAAGTCCTTCAACCCCTCGAATGTAGCAAAGCCGATATATGTTTTCATACTGAACCACTTCGCCTACAAGTTCAGCACCTTGCTTTGTAAGTCTGGACACCAACTCCTCAATATTGTCAACTCTGAACATAACTCTTAGATATCCAAGAGAATTAACAGGAGCCGTCCGATGGTCTGAAATAGTAGTTGGCATTAGAAATCGTGAAAGTTCAAGCCGGCTGTGTCCATCGGGTGTAACCATCATCGCAACTTCTACGGATTGATTACCAAGTCCAGTTACTTGTCCAGCCCACTCACCTTCAACCATACCTCGTCCTTCAAGTGTCAGTCCTATTTCTGAAAAGAAAGATATTGCATCATCAAGGTTTTCTACAACGATACCAACGTTGTTCATTTCAATTAACCTGCTTTTTCCCATATTTTAGTCATTAAGGGACTTAATTCCTTGTTCATTAAGTCTTTTAATACCTTCTTTCATTGCTTTTACCTGGTCACTTGGGTGTCCTTTCCAAACAGTAACTTCGCCAACTACTCTAAATGGCTCTAATGACCGAAAAGACATTGACGGATTTCCCGGGAATCTTTGGTCGGTCAAATCCGGGTCGTTTTCTATTTTACCTGTTGGTTCAACCAAATAAATTCTTTCTTTTCCTTCACCAAAAGCAAGTTCAGCACCCCAAATTGCTGCATCGAGAGTTGAAGTTAAAAAAATGTATTTCGCATTTTTTTGTTTACCATAATTTGAATTAAAACCAACTTCAATTAGGTCACCAACTTTCAGGTCTGCTTTTGTTCCGTGAAAATAGGTTTGTGCAAAAGGTGTTGCCCCCTGTCCATTTGCTTTTAGTTGATTGTTCTTTTGCTCCATTGTCAAATTGATTATTTTACTATTTGTCTCTGGTTGTTGTTTTTTTGTAATGTCTGCTAACGCCTGTGTATAGTGTCGTAGCGTCCCAAAGGGTGCTATGCACTCTACATTTTGTGTGTGCCTTGAATAGTGAATATAGCTCATGAAGTTGAGCGTTCCAAAGGGTGACCTGCCCGAATGAATTCGTTCAGGCGGGAAGCCCCGAACGCGCTGAGTGGTGTGTCCCAAAGGGATGTCTATGGCAAGAGGCGCATCTCGTCAATTAAAACTGGTGAGGCGGTCTACTCAATTGGCAACTTTATTTTAGTATGCCAGTAACATCTTGTCGTCCAATGATAGCCATAATCTCAACAACCTCGTCCTTTACTCTAAAATAGATACCGTCAACCCCGCAAACACAACGTCTATATCCTTCTTTAATGTAGTCAACTGATTCGTATGAAAATGGTCTCTCGACAATCATGTCAAAGTAATCGAAAAAAGTATTGAAGTAGTAGTCGGCTTGTACTTCTCCAAACTTTTTTACTCCGTATTGGTGTATTCTGATTAGGTCATTTTTGGCTTCGTTACTAAGTCTGTAATCAGCCATTCAGATCAGACTTAGATTGCGCTAAAATCTGCTCTTTAGTAGCATTTGTAAAACCACTTTTCTCAGCTTTCTCCAGTTTTGCCCTTATCCAATCGATTTGCTTTTGTTGGTTTCTTGCTTGTCGGATTAAGTCGTTAACTAATTCACTCTTACTTGAATATTCTTGACTGTCGATTTGAGATTTTAACCACTGGTCATTAGGTTCCGTAAGTGATATACTTTGACGTGCCATAATTTTATATTTGATGTAAATATACACCAAATACGAATCAATTGCAAAGATGGTTATTGTTGCCAACGCTCGGCTATGGCAAGTGGCGGTTTTTGAAATCTTTTCTGTCCACCGTAACTGAACGTAATAGCAGGATAAATATTTTCGTTAACACTTTCGCCCGCCATTTGCCATAGCTATTGTTGGCAGCCGTTTTTACTTCAACACATATTTTATCTGTTTCACAATTCGTGGTCTTTTTAAGTCAACGTCAGTTAAGGAATGAAATCTAATCTTAACAGGTAAATTACAATCACCCACTTTTTGGAATTCGGCTATATACAACTCATCAGATGTACTGTGTCCAGCAGCTGAATATGCATGAATTATTAATTTTCCTTCAATTCGTGCAATTTCTCCTGACTCAGGATTTTTAATAATAACAATGTCCTTTAGGTAATGATTTAGATAAGGTTGCTTGCTCTCAATTTTAATTCTTGTTCCGTCCTCAAACTCCTCCTTTGTATCAGTCGAACTGAAAAATGGAAATGTTGTCACTCCAGTTAACTCTTGAGATGTCGAAGAATAATACAAGTCATAGTCCGTCTCCGTTCTTGGGTATTCGTTTTTTACTTTCCCTAAAGAGTCATAGGAGTATACAGTGGTTTTAATCTCGCGCTCCTTTACTTTTGTAATAGCGCATTCCTCATACTCAAATAGAGGCTTGATCGGTTCCGTCTTCGTCAGCAAGTAGTCAGATGGAATGGAGTTTGTCAAATCCATTTCAATCAACGTCTGCACTGCGGATTTAATTTCTGAATACGGCTCGACTGTTGTGAAATAATCCCAAAATTTTATTCCTTTTCCTATTACTTTCTTTCCCTCTGGCGTTTGAAAAACTGCCATGTGTTCAAATAAAGAGCCACCAACATTTACCTTGTCGATTGTTTTAAGAATATCTTTCTCATAGTCCGTTCTATCAAAAAGATTTGAACTCCTTTCATTCAGAATATCAATTTGAAAATAATTCTTGGTTCTTTGTTTTCTTGGATTACCCCTTAAAACATAAATCCTATTGATCTTGGCTTTCTTATTTGTGGCAACAAAAACATAAAGAGGGTTATTATGAAGGTAATCAGATAAAATTCCAAATTTCTCAGTCGATGTCTTTGTGTCAAAGTCGGAATACATTCTCGCCAACTGTATCATTGGGTCGTTAAAATAAACTTTGATGTCCGTCTTATCAATTTTAAACTTATCAACTTCTTTAAAATGAGTTAGGTCAATTCCATATGTCGTCACTGTCAACGATACCAAAAAGATAAAAAATTGCATTTTCTTCATTGCTCTACTTTGTCCTGAAAAATGGCTGCCAACACCCGTGTAACGGGACAAAAGGTGTCGTTATATTTTATTGTTCGGACGAATCTAAGGGATTTTTTATAGTGTTCATAGCTGTATTGGCTACATGGGTGTATATCTCGGTTGTTTTTAAGCTGTTATGTCCTAATAATGTTTGAATACTCCTTAAATCAGTACCTTGTTCTAATAAGTGTGTAGCAAAGGAGTGTCTTAATGAATGTGGCTTCACATTTTTTCTAATTCCTGCCTTTATACATGATCTTTTAAGCACTTTTCTTATCGAAGTAGGTGCATATTGTCCACCGCCAACCCCTTCAAAAAGAAATGTTTTGGGTTTGTACAGTTTGTAATAAGTTCTAAGATCCTCCAATAAATTTTTACTTAACAAAGTATATCTGTCTTTACCACCTTTCGCTCCCTCTATACGAAGCATCATGCGGCCGCTGTCAATGTCTTTTACTTTTAAATTAATGACCTCGCCAATTCGGAGTCCGCCAGAGTAAATGGTGCTTAAAATGCACTTGTGCTTCAGGTTTCTGGTATTTTTCAAAAGCCTTAGTACTTCTTCCTTCGATAATACTTCTGGTAGTTTTTCTCTTTTTATAGGCCTTTCAATCTCATAAAACCTATTGGGCATTCCTAATACTATTTCATAGTAAAATTTGATACTATTAATTATTTGATTGAGCATGGAATCTGACCTGCCTAATTTCACCTGATAGGAGAGATATGATCTGATCTCATCTTCACCAAGTTCAACTAATGATTTATCAGGAAAATGATTTATAAAACCTTCAAATAAGCCGGTATAAGTTTTGGCAGTGCTTTTACTGTATTTTTTGAGCTCTAGCTTTTGTAAGTATTCTATTGGAATGGTTTTGTATCCTGCTGTGTATGCTTGCCTAGCACCAGTAAACTTATATTGCTGATGCTCTTTTACGGGATTATGCATCGGTTTGTTAATGTAAAAATATCTACCATCTATGGTGGCTACGCCCTTAAATATGGAATAAATATGATTTAAGTTGGTACTAGTATTGGGTAGGTAGGCTAAACCGTATTTATTGCTCCATTTTATTCCCTTTATACTTTTTATTAATGATTGTATAACCTTATCAGGATAGAATTTAATGCCTATTTGACGCTGGTCATTAATGATCAAATGACTAAGAGAAATTCGTCTGGATGTAGGATTCATACTGTAACCTCATTGAAATAATGGTTAAGTCCAAATTTAATCGTATAATTAAACGTTTTTTAGACGTATAAATAAACGGTTATGAGACGATGCCCCTCATGTGGAAAGGAATTTACCGGACGTGTTGATAAGAAATTTTGTAGTCCTTACTGCAAAACATCATTCCACTATATACAGAATAAAGAAAAAGCCAATAATTTATATGTGACCATTGACAAAGCACTAAAACAAAACAGGCGTATTCTAAAGGCATACAACAGAGCTGGTAAGGCAACTGTAAGAAAAGCAGTGCTACTGGCCGATGGCTTTAACCCTAAATATTTCACACACTACTGGAAAAACGATAAAGGACAGGTGTATCTGTTTTGTTACGAATATGGTTTTCTGGCATTAAATGAAAATGGTGCTGAAAAGTATGTCCTTGTCCAGCATCAGCCCTATATGAACTGATGTTCAAACTTGCTGCATTATAAATTCACCAAATGTATAGATGATATTCTCCTTTTATAATGAAGGTGACTTTACCTTTTCAGCGGGTTATGAAATCAAAAATCCTATGAAAAAGTTAAGAGATAAATCCGTAGCCACCAATGCCGCCAGTATGGCGGATATTGCCTTTTTGTTGCTCATCTTCTTTATGGTTACCACCAGCATTGTTAATGACAAAGGCCTTGATCTTGTACTTCCGTCCTTGTTGGAAGATGTCAATACCACCAATATCAATGAACGCAATCTTTTTAAGATTCTGATCAATTCTGAAGATAAACTGTTGGTAGAAAATGAAACCAGGGAAGATTATAAACACCTGAAAGCAGATATTATGACTTTTGTGCTTAATAGAGGCAAGGCCTCAAATTTGAGCGATACGCCAAAAGATGCCATAGTGTCCATCAAGGCAAACCGCGGCACTACGCAGGATATGTATCTGCATGTGCTGGATCAGGCCAAGGCTGCCTATTATCAAATCTATGCTGACCTGCTACAGTTAAAACCAAAGGACATTAGAGACAATAAGCTGTCTTTAGATCAGGCTGTGGCCTATAAAAAGATAAGAACCGAGATACCCATGAATATTTCCATTGCCGAGCCTGATTGATTTTAGTGTTTCCTGAACCACTCAACAGCATAAAAGACCTTAGCAGGAGCGAGGCTTTTACTTTCGCAACTATTGTGGTAAGCTCAACGTAACTTTAGCATTGTATCTCATGAACCGTTCTCATGAGACATGGAAATAAGTTTTGATGAATCTATACGGAATTTTAGGGCTTTTTGCTGGTGTTGCCGTTACTACCGGGTTGTTTCTGGCAGCTTACCTTGTTTTGATAAGAAAAGATGATAAGGTGGGCAACTATTTTTTGGGAGCCCTTTTTATAGCCATTTCGCTGAGGGTGGGTAAGTCTATTGCATATTTTCTTTTGCCCACTGTGGCAGATGAAGGGGTGGCAACAGGCTTTTTAGGGCTTTCTTTAATAGGGCCCTTGGTACTATTCTATACCGCCTATGTTGCTGGCAGAAAATCTATTCCGTGGTATTATTATGCCATTCACTTTTTGTATCCGCTTGTCGGGACGGTTCTTTGCTTCACGGTAGTAAAAGAAGAAGGGTTTACATGGTTTTATCAGATCACAACAGTGATTATGCTGTTCTACCTTGTCAAAGCATGGAAGGTAAATGCCGTTAGCACCTATGAACATGAGCGAATGGCTTCCTGGAACAGGCAAATATTGATTGCTGTTTCACTGGTTTGGATAGCCTTTGTTTATCAGCATCTGACCAATACCATGATGGATTATGCCATAGGAGCTGCCATAGCGGCATTGGGTATTTATTTTGTGTTTATTAATGCACTTCGCTCACCGGTTGTATTCCAGCAAACTATGAAGGTAGAGGTTTCTCCTTTGCATGTTAAAAAAGTTAAATCTGCATTTGAAGAAGAGGATATTTATAAAATACCTGGAATCACAATCAATCAACTCTCAGAACAACTTCAGGTTCCGGCTTATCTAATTACCCACTGTGTTAGAGAATTGTATAAAATGACCTTTCCAGAAGCCATTAATCATTT
This sequence comes from Fulvivirga sp., assembly GCF_040218215.1. Lineage (NCBI taxonomy): Bacteria > Pseudomonadati > Bacteroidota > Cytophagia > Cytophagales > Fulvivirgaceae > Fulvivirga > Fulvivirga sp. The sequence continues at coordinate 119,299 of NZ_JAVJQL010000010.1, read as the reverse complement.
CAGAATTAGTGAAGTTCAAAGTCTGCTGCTTATGGATGATCATGTAAAAGTAGAGGCGCTGGCTTATGATGTTGGGTTTAAAACGCCATCGGCTTTTTATGCTGCTTTTAAGAAACAAACAGGGATGAGCCCAAAGGCCTATCAGCAAACCATGGCATTGAAAACCGCATAAAAAAACGGCATGCTATTGCTAACATGCCGTCTGGTCAAAACCCGAAAACTCAACTCCCAGGTACTTTATAAGTGTCGTTTTGAATCTCAGTTTTTATTTGGCCCAAACGTGGTTTAAAACCTTCAGGAGCTACCTTTTCTACCTCACCCAATGCTTTAATGGCGGCTTTTTTGTTACCTAAATAATACTGGCAGATTCCTTTGTTAAGCTTTAAAAACCACACATCTGGATTGTCTTTTAATATTCTCTCAGTGATTTCAAGTGCGTCTTTAGCTTTATTGGTTTGCAATAAGAAAATGCCCAAACCATTGGCTTCATAAGGACTTAAAGACATTGATTTTAGCTCATTAATTGTCGCTGTCAATGCTTCGCTTTTGTTAAGTGCTTTTAATATTCTCGCTTTGGTGGTCATGTTAGTCACATTCTTATCAGCAGCAAAACCGCCATAACCTCCGTTGATTGATCGGTCAGCCCAGGTTAGTGCTTCTTCCAAATTGGTATCGTGTCTTAAACACCATGTTGCAGCGTCATTCCATGCTTGCCAGTGGTAGGTGTTGATACCACGTAGCTCGCTTCTAAAGCTTTCAACTACAGTGTTGTTAAGATCAACACCAACGGTAAATGGTATTCTTCTATTGGCCCATTCCAGCGCAATTTGAACTGTAGATTCTGTCCAGTTGATAAATTCATAATCTAACTTTTCTGAAGCCGGAGATTCTTCACTTTGTACTTCTACCTGTAAAGTAACATCCTTGTCAACATCCAGATAATAACTTCCCCACTGGTCATTATTATGAGCGAAAAGAAGTTGATAGCTATCGTCCTTTGGTATGATATGAAAGCCATATTTTCCCGCTTTTAAAGGTTCCCCTTCTATGGTTACATCAGTACTAAATTCAATGGTAGTATTCATATTCGCACCGGCTCGCCATGCAATAGGATTTCCATTTTTGGGGATTACGTTGGTATCATTCCAGACATCCCTGCCGTTTGCAGAAGGACCAGAATAGTCAATGGTAATATCAGTAACGGCAAGTGTTTGTGTTTCTGTTACGTGATTACTCGGCTGTGGAATTTTTAAAGTGTGAAATTGTGCGCTTACTTCAACAGTGGCTGCCACAAGCAGCATCATTAATAGTGATTTTTTCATTGTGTTTATTTATTTGAGTTAGCGCAATTTTAAGCGGCTCTATACTACTTTATATCCTGATTTAGGAAATCTGGAGATGATAATCACAATAAAAAGTTGATTTATGACAATAGAAAAAAGGCCATGGAAACATGGCCTTTTTAAGCGTGTAATGACAATTAAAATAATGAATTTATTAATATAGATACTCGAGGGCTACGACATCAAAAGAGCCAAATTCCCCATTTTCGCTTGAACTAAAACAAGCGAGCATGATAGAATTTAAATCCGCAGATGTTGGTGTGCCCGGAATGTGGATTGCTCCAACTCCGCCACTACCTTCATTGCCACCAGAGCCACATGAGATAGAACGGTTAAAATAATCGGTGTGCCTAAGGCCCACACTATGTCCTATTTCGTGCGTTATTACGTGCTCTACAACATTGGTATCAAAGTTACTGGTACCAGACTGTATTTGCACAAATTTATAAGGAGCACCACCGCTAGGGAAACCAGCAGAACCGCCACCACCACCACTTACTCTGTAGACTACAATGTCATATGGGGTGTAATTGGTGCCAAAAGTCAGGGTGAAGTTTAAATTGATATTGATAGCATTAAAATTATCAACAGCCCATTGCAGTGCGGTACGCATTTTGGAATCTAATCCGTTGGAATTATTTCCCGTGTAGCCAATCACATTAATGGTTCTACCCTGACTTACCAGGTTGTTGGTCCTGTATTGCTCCACTATCGGTTGACCTTTTACAAACTCACCGCTGAGCATGTTTTGAAGGTCTGCCGAACTTACTACCAGGTCGCCTTCAAGCAAGAATTTGTTGCCTTCTACAGCCGGGTTTAGTAAGTCTCTACTATTGGTGGTGGTTAAATCAGAAACATCAAATCCCAAAGAAGAGAATTGGGACCTGACTTCATCTGTAATGACCAGCTCATTACTTTTAATGACTTCTGTTTCATTACATGAGAACGCGAAAGGTAATATTAAAGTCAATAGAAAAACTGACTTCAATTTTGAATTGAAATTAAACATAATTATTTGGTTTAGGTTGATTGTCATTACAACGAAAGTCAAGCTAGTAGATAGGAAGTTTAAATGACGTGGTTATTGTTGAGATTTATTACATCAATGATTTATTGTCCGATTTCGAATTGACCGAAGTAAAGCAAACTGGATATTTTATTTTCATGTCAATGTAATTCACCAAAAGAACTTATAATTTCATGTTATGGTAAGGAACATTATTCTTTTCACGCTAACCGCACTCTTTGTAAGTTCCCTGGGTCTGGCGCAAAAACTTGAAACTGTTGTTCAGAGAGGTCATTATGAAGCGGTAAAGACCGTTGCTTTTACTCCTGATGGCAAATACCTGCTAACAGGTAGCCGCGATAAATCCATTAAGCTGTGGGAGGTGAATACTGGACGTGAGTTGAGATCATTTCTTGGTCATCAGTCAACCGTAAATGATATCGCAGTCAGTACTGATGGCAAGTTCTTTATAAGCAGCAGTGCTGATAAAACCGCAAAGATGTGGAATATAAGTACCGGGGAATTGCTAAAGACATTTGGCGGGCATACTGACTATTTGACTTCTGTTGCCTTAAGTAATAATAATAAATTGCTGATCACCGCTGGTTTTGATTGGGAGGCTAAGCTCTGGGATGTAGCTTCAGGTGAAATGCTTAAAACTTTTAAGGTGAACCCTGATAAAGGGTTAGGCTATGGAATAAGTGCTTCCTTTAGTCCTGATGATAAGAAAGTGGCCTTCGGAGGTGATAACCGAAGTGTGATGATTTATGATGTTGCTTCTGGAGAGCAACTGGAAGAATATAAACCTGAGAAGGGATTTTGTGGTGGTTGTGCCACATTCATATCTTTTAAATCTGATCAGCAAATATTCTCAGCAAGCAATAAAGGTGATCTTAAATTATGGTCAACCAGTGGCGGTAAAACTTTGGAAATTTATTATACTAACCCTTCAGAATTCACCTCTCTGGATTTCTTTGAAGATAAGCTGTTGATAACTACTGAGGACTCATTAAAAATCTACAGTGCAAAATCGAAAAAGCTTTTGATGGCTAAAAATCTAGAATTGGAAAAAGAAGTGACTGATGCCAGGTTTAGCCCGGATGGCAAAACAATAGCTATTTCTTGTGATGATACATTGGTTAGACTTTATGATGCGTCAACCGGAGCGCTGATCAGAACATATCAGGGTTTCTTAAACCTGACTGATAAAGCTGGTATTGAATACGATAAATCAAGCTGGGATTATTACATCAGAAAATACACAAGCCTTAAAAATGATGTCAGAATAAGTCCTGATGGCCAATACCTTGTGAAGGGCAAGATTGGTAGTATAGTCAGAATGTGGGAAGTGGCTTCCGGGAAGATAACCCGGGAATTCATTGGCCATGAAAAAGCGGTGCTTAGCACAGAATTCTCTTATGACGGTAAGTACTTACTGACAGCAGGCGCAGATGGAAAGGCCATCCTGTGGGATGTTGCTACCGGCAAACTGATCAGGGAGTTTGTCGGCCACCGTGATGTAATTTTTAATGTTACTTTTAGTACTGATCAAAAAAGTATAGCCACCGGCAGCTGGGATGGCACTGCTAAAGTTTGGGATCTACAATCCGGAGAGTTAAAACAAACACTACTATTTGAACAAAGCGCCCCCTATAAGTTGAAGTTTTATAATAATGACATCTACTTATTAATTGCCGGGCTCGATAAGACCTTAAAACTATGGGAGATTGATAGCAAAACTGAAGTGCGTAACTTTTTAGGTCATACAGATATTATTCATGACTTTGATATTGCTCCAGATAATAAGATGGTGGCCTCTGCAAGTTGGGATGGTAAAGTAAAATTTTGGGATATAAGTAATGGCCTCCAAGCTGCCCGGATGTCAGACCATGAAGGCCCTGTTTATGCAACAGCTTTTAGCCATGATGGTATGCAGGTAGCTACAGCTGGTTTGGACAGAGACATCAGGATCAGGAATGCAGTCAATGGCACTGTTGAAAAGAAGCTGGTAGGTCATGTGGCTTCCGTTACATCCTTGGAGTTTAGCAGTGATAATGCAATGCTGGTCAGTGCCAGTGAAGATGGCATGGTCAAAGTGTGGGATGTGACCAGTGGCAAGGAATTGGTGTCCTACATAATTCTAAATCAGAAAGACTGGATGGCTATAAATGCCAACGGTTATTTCAATGCTACTGAAGGGGCGATGCAAAATATCTCTTTCGTACAGGGCATGCAAAGCTTTAGTGTAGATCAGTTTTTTGATGAATTTTATAAACCTGATTTATTGAAGAAGACATTTAATAATCGGGGTGGCGATCAGCTGAACATGATAGAGAAAATTGAGAAGTCACCCCCGCCAACCATTGAATTCATTTCACCTCCAAACAATGAGACAAGCAAGACTGATAAAATTGATGTCTTTGTAAAAGTTTCGGACGCTGGTGGAGGAGTAAGTTCTGCCAGGCTGATTCACAATGGTAAAATCATTATGGATAAACCTGTTGATGTGAAGTCGGGTAAATCCATTGTTTTAAATGAAGTTGTTCAGTTGGTGCCTGGTACCAATTATATAGAAGCTACAGCCAAAAGCAAAGGCAATATTGAATCTAAAAAGTATCGCGTGCGGGTAGATTTTGGCGAGAAGATGAAATCAACACTTTATTTGGTGGTGATTGGAATCAATCAATATGAAAATGAGGCGCTAAACCTGAATTATGCGGCAGCGGATGCCAAAGGTTTTAAGGAGCTGATCATGTCTAGTTCTGAGAAGCTTTATGATAAGATTGAGCTGGTAACACTCTATGACTACGAAGCTACCAAGGATAATATTATTAATAAGTTGACCAACCTCTCCAAAATCATAAAACCTAATGATGTTTTGTTCTTTTATTATGCTGGTCATGGCAGTATGGTTGACAATGAGTTTTACTTTGTACCTACAGATAATGTAAAGCTTTACAGTGAAGATAAGTTAAGCAAGAACGGCATTACGGCAACCGAAATGCAGGCACAGTTGACCAATATTGCAGCATTAAAACAAGTTGTATTTATAGATGCTTGCCAGTCAGGGGGTGGAGTGGAAATGCTGGCGCAAAGAGGGGCAGGTGAGGAGAAGGCGCTGGCACAACTATCACGTAGTACCGGCATTCATATATTAGCTGCTGCAGGCAGTGAACAATTTGCTACTGAGTTCAGCGAGCTAGGCCATGGTCTTTTTACACACGTACTTTTAGAGGCACTTTCTGGTAAAGCTGACGGTGCTCCCAAAGATGGTAAGATTACTATCTATGAACTGAAGTCATATCTGGATGATCAGGTGCCAGAGTATTCAAAGAAATATAAAGGTGCTATGCAGTTTCCTCATACCTTTTCGCGCGGTCAGGACTTTCCTTTGGTGATAGAATAAAATGAGTGAAATAAAACTAGTTAAAGCTACCAAGGATAACTTGCCTGAGGTGCTGGCATTGAGAATTGCTACAATGTCTCAGCATCTGGAAGAAGTTGGTTGGTCTATGTCTGAAGAAGAGCACACGAAACGAGTGATGAAGCACTTCGACTGCGGGCATATAATATGGTCAGATAAAACTGTTGTAGGCTTTATCAAATACAAGGAGCACCCAAAGTCTCTGGATATCATACAATTTCAGATATCGCCAGAGCATCAAGGCAAAGGGTTTGGGAAGCAAGTATTAAACGTAATTGAAGCTCAGGCCCAAAACGCAGGAAAAGGCCTATCTCTAAAAGTACTAAAAGCAAACCCTGCCAAACGACTCTATGAGCGGTTTGGATTTCAAATTGTTGATGAAGATGAGTTTGAGTACTTTATGGAGAAACCTCTCAAAACCTAATGTTATTATACTCCAGTGTAGTTAAAAGGAGTGATCACTTTCAACTCACTTTTGATCGCATCACTTACATTTAAAGTTTCAATGAAGTTGTGGATGCTGCCTTTTGTGATTTTCTCGTTCTTACGCGTTAGCTCTTTCAGTGCTTCGTAAGGTTTAGGGTAGCCTTCTCTTCTTAGTACTGTTTGAATGGCTTCGGCTACTACTGCCCAGTTCTCTTCCAAGTCAGCATCAAGTGCAGCCCGGTTAAGTTCAAGTTTGTTTAATCCCTTTTTGAGTGATTGAAGCGCTATGATCGTGTGAGCCAATGGCACACTCACGTTTCTCAATACTGTTGAATCTGTAAGGTCTCGCTGTAGTCTCGAGATTGGAAGTTTTGCTGAAAGGTGCTCAAATATTGCATTGGCAATACCTAAATTACCTTCTGCATTTTCAAAGTCAATAGGATTAACCTTATGTGGCATGGCCGATGATCCTATTTCTCCGGCTTTAATTTTTTGCTTAAAGTAGTTGCTGGCCACATATTGCCAGATGTCCCTGCTCAAGTCAATAAGAATAGTATTGATTCTTTTAATGTTATCAAAAAGAGCAGCCAGGTTATCATAATGCTCGATTTGAGTTGTAGGGTGACTTCTTTCCAAACCTAGATAGTTCTTAACAAAATTATTCCCGAAATCTACCCAGTCAAATTCAGGGTAGGCCACATGATGCGCATTAAAGTTTCCCGTAGCGCCACCAAACTTCGCTGAGTAGGGAATAGTGGCAAGTAATTCTAATTGCTTATTTACCCTTTCATTGAAAACCTTAAACTCTTTACCCAAACGGGTAGGAGAGGCAGGTTGCCCATGCGTTTTAGCCAGCATGGCAATGTCTTTCCATTCCTCAGCAAATGCATCAATAAGTGCATTCACCTCATTCAATAAAGGTAAAAGTTGAGCGCTAATTGACTCTTTCAGCGAAAGCGGAATTGATGTATTATTGATATCCTGAGAGGTAAGACCAAAGTGGATAAATTCTTTAAAGTCACTCAAACCCATCTCATCAAATTTCTCTTTGATTAGGTACTCAACGGCCTTTACATCATGGTTAGTTACCTTCTCTATTTCTTTGATTTTCAGGGCATCCTCTTCAGAAAAATTTTGATAGATAGCGCGTAATGAATCAAATAAATTGTTCTCAACACCTTTAAGCTGAGGTAATGGTAATTCGCAAAGTGCTATGAAGTATTCAATCTCCACCTGCACCCTGTATTTTATAAGTCCAAATTCTGAAAGATATGGGGCAAGTCCTTCTGTTACTTTTCTGTATCTTCCGTCAATTGGGGAGAGGGCAGTGAGATTGTTCAGCTTCATTTTAGTCTTTATTTGAAGCGTGCAAAATTAATGAAATATTCCTAGTTGCCGGTTCATGCATCAAAGATTAATATCATTTAAGGTTATTCAACTGAGTATCTAGAACTTTGGATGGATATCTACAACCAAATAGGCTTTTACTTGTTAACTTTACCGCACATAAATTGGATATTTAAAAATTAAAAAATGGCATTTAGTTTTTTCAAAAAGAATAAGGATAGTGATAAGAAACCTGCTTCTGGGGGCAGTAAATACTTGAATCTTACCGTTAAAAATATCATTAAAGAAACCAAAGACGCAATTACCATTGTGTTCGATCAGCCCGCTGAGAAGGTTAACTATAAGTCGGGTCAATTTTTGACGCTGATCAATACTATCGATGGCAAGGAAGTGCGAAGAGCGTATTCTTTATGTTCTTCCCCATTTGTAGATGAAGATTTGGCAGTTACAGTTAAGAGAGTGGATGGTGGTCTGATGTCGAACTGGCTGCCTGATAATCTGAATGTCGGTGATACCATGAAAATCATGGAGCCTATGGGTGTATTCACTACCGATTATGATGCAGGTAATAAGAGACATTTGGTAATGTTTGCTGGTGGAAGCGGTATCACACCTATGATGTCAATTATCAAAACCATGCTTGATCAAGAGCCTAATAGCATAGCCTCGCTAATTTACTGTAACAGGGATATTGATAGTATAATATTTAAAGAGCAATTTGACCGACTTCAAACCGATTTCGAAGGAAGGCTTCATGTCATCCATATTTTGGATGACGCTCCTATGAACTGGCAGGGTCATAGTGGTTTGCTAAATCACGATATGCTCGTTAAAATATTTGAGCGCATTCCTTCTTGGGGTAAAGAGAATACCACTTACCTAATGTGTGGGCCGGAAGGCATGATGAAGAATGTTGAGAATCTACTTGCAGAACAGAGCATTCCAAAAGACACCATCTTTAAAGAAAGTTTCGTAGCCGGAACAATCGATAAAGCTGAAAAGGAAGCGTCTGCTGAGTCTGGTGAAATAGTAACGAGAGAAGTGACCGTAATCTATGATGGTGATGAGCACAAGTTTACTGTGGAGCCAGGTAATTCTATTCTTGAAACAGCACTTGATTTAGGTATTGATTTACCTTATTCATGTCAAAGTGGGCTTTGTACAGCCTGCAGAGGTAAATGCATATCCGGCAAGGTAAAGCTTGATGAGGAAGAAGGACTATCTGAATCTGAACTTAGTGAAGGATTTGTGCTGACATGTGTTGGGCATCCTTTGACTGATGACGTGGTGATAGAAATAGGGTAATCCTGTGCCCTTTTGTGAGTTTAAAATAAATATTAAGATTAGTTAGATATTAATATGATTGATATACCGTCAAGACCTCAGAGAACTTTTATTCCTGAGGATTTTAAAGTAGAAACTTGGGAAGGTCTGGCTCCCTATTTTGATGAGCTAAAAAACAGAGCAATTGAAAGTGATGATGCTCTAAGACAATGGTTTAAAGATCGTAGTGAGCTGGAGTCCATCATATCTGAAGATGCTGGATGGCGCTACATCAAAATGACTTGCTACACTGATAATGAAGAGTACAGCAAGGCATATCAATATTTTGTAACTGAAATATCCCCGAAGATCGCACCAATCAGTGATCAGCTAAATAAGAAGGCCGTGGCCTCAGAATATTTATCTGACTTAGAGAAGGAAACTGGTTTTGATATCATGATCCGTGAGATGAAGAAGGATATCGAGATATTCAGGGAAGAAAACATCCCAATCAATACTGAAATACAAACAGAAACGCAGAAGTACGGCCAGATTAGTGGTGCCATGACTGTTGAGTATGACGGCAAGGAACTGACCTTGCAACAAGCAGCGGTAAACCTTCAATCAACTAACAGAAAGCTAAGAGAGGAGATTTATCATAAAATAGCTGACCGCAGATTAGAAGACAAGCAGACCTTTGATGACCTATTCACAAAATTGATTGGTCTTCGTGATAAGGTGGCAAAAAATACAGGATTTAATAATTTCCGTGACTATATGTTTAAGGCCATGGGAAGGTTTGATTATACGCCAGCTGACTGCTTTGAATTTCATAATGCCGTAGCCCATGAAGTGGCACCAATGCTTAATACTTTAGCAAAGGATAGAAAGGAGAAACTGAAAGTTGATCAGCTAAGACCATGGGATAAGGCCGTAGATCCTGAAAATAGAGAAGCATTGAAGCCATTTAAAGATGGAAAGGACCTTACTGCTAAAACTATAGAGTGCTTTAAGCGACTTGACCCATTCCTGGGTCAGTGCCTTGCTATAATGAATGAAATGGGCCACCTTGATCTTGAGTCTAGAAAAGGTAAAGCACCGGGCGGATATAACTACCCGCTGGCAGAAATTGGAGTGCCCTTTATATTTATGAACGCTACTTCTACTCATCGCGACATGATTACCATACTGCATGAAGGTGGCCATGCGGTGCATTCGTTCTTGACCAGGGATTTAGAGATCAGCGATTTTAAAAACACTCCGTCTGAAGTAGCTGAATTGGCTTCTATGAGTATGGAATTGATTTCTATGGATCATTGGGATCTTTTCTTTGATAATGAGGAAGACTTGAAAAGAGCCAAGGTAGAGCACCTTGAGCAAATTATAGAAACACTGCCTTGGGTAGCAACTATTGACAAATTTCAGCATTGGCTTTATGAAAATGCTAATCATACTTTGGAAGAACGACACGCAGCGTGGCTAAGAATATTTGAAGAGTTTTCTGATAATATTACTGACTGGAGTGGGTTGGAAGAAAATAAGAAGTACATGTGGCAAAAGCAGCTTCATTTGTACGAGGTGCCTTTTTACTACATAGAGTATGGTATGGCGCAACTTGGTGCTGTAGCAGTTTGGAAAAACTACAAGGAAAATGCACAGAAGGGGCTGGAGGGCTATATGAATGCTTTGAAATTGGGTTACACCAAATCAATACCGGAAGTATATGCCGCTGCAAATATCAAGTTTGACTTTAGTCAATCCTATATTAAGGAATTGATGACTTTTGTGAAGGCAGAACTTGAGGATCTATAGCCCTAAAAAGCCATTAAACTTACTTTATGAACGCATTTTATCAAGCAGCAAACTAAGCTGCTTGGCATCAGATTCGCTTAGTCCGAGAGATTCGTCAAGGGCATTGGTGTCTGCATCCATGCGGGTAAGCAAGTTAAGACCATCGTCATTAATGGTGACATCAACTAACCTTCTGTCAGCAGGGCATTCTTTTTTGGTTACCCATCCCTTTAGTGTGAGACGGTCCACAATTCTAGATGCATCAGAATTTTTATCAAGCATTCTGGCCTTGATTTCTGATGTAGAAATAGAACCTGGGTACTGACCTCTTAAGATTCTTAGCACATTGAATTGTTGAGGTGTAAGACCATACAGTTTAAAAAAGTCTTTGTGCCTGTTGGTAAGCCAATTGGAAGTAAATAATAGGTTGATAGTAGCTTTTTGTAATTCGCTACGAAATTTCTTTTGATGTATCTCTTCTTCTATTCGCATATGCTAAAATAGGGGTTGAGTAATCTCAACCCCATTTATTTATTATCCTTTTTTCTGTAGCTCTACATTAGCTGTTATTTCAACCTCGTCACTAACAACGGCTCCACCAGCTTCAGTTAAAGCTCCCCACTTCAGGCCGTATTCTTTTCTGTTTACGGCACCAGTTACTTTAAAACCAGATTTAATGTTTCCCCATGGGTCTTTAATAGTACCGTTGTACTTAACATCAAATGTAACATCTTTAGTCACATCTCTCATCGTAAATTTACCTACTAATTGATATTTAGCGCCATTTTTTACGATTTTACCATTAAATTTTACTTCAGGAAATTTCTCGGCATTAAAGAAATCATCCGATTTTAAATGATTGTCTCTTTGCTCATTGTCTGTGTCAATTGAAGCTGCTTTGGCAGTAAATTCAACTGTAGAACCAGCAAAGTCATCGCTTGTGCTTACTACCTTGGCATCAAAGTCAGTGAATTGCCCTTCAACTTCTGATATTACAAGGTGAGTAACTGTAAACCCTACTGAAGAGTGGGATTTGTCAACTGTCCATTCTGTTTGACCATAAGTAAATGTTGCACCTACTAAAAGTCCGATTGATAAAATTAGTTTTTTCATAAGAGTGTCTTTTTTATATAATGCAAATATAAACGATGTTTAAACATTAATGTTGTGTCGTTGAAAAAAAATTATAAAAAAATAGCAGAGATCATTCTCTGCTATATATAACTTAAGTTAATTCTTATTAGTCGTTTCTAGGATTTGCCTTTTTAACCACTATAGTTCGCCCATCGAACTCAGTTTCATTAAGTCCTGCAATAGCTTCTTGAGCTGCACTGTCGTCAGGCATTTCAACAAAGCCAAAACCTTTAGACCTTTGAGTTACTTTATCAAAAATAACTTTGGCCGATGATACCTCACCATACGTTTCAAAATGTTTTTGTAATTGCTCGCTGGTGGTTCTAAAATTTAATTTTGCTACGAAAATGTTCATTGTAAAATAAGATTGTTTAAAATATAACTTATAGTGGAGTAGGAGGTTTGAAATCTATGAAAACAAGTCATACAATAATCAATCTTCGCCCTAATCAACTCATAAAGCTTACCAAATATAATCTATGGGATTGATTAAAGCTAATATTCAAAGAATGTTTACATTACCATAACACATCACTAAATTTAGCCGTTTTTTCAAAAACCCGTTTAGCAAATGGGCATAGTGGCATAATTTTTATATTGTTTTTACGGGCCATTTCTACTGCTGCAGTCACGAGTTTAAGTCCCAGATTCTGACCTCTGTATTGGTCATTTACCTCGGTGTGATCTATAATAATTTTTTGCTCGCCAGCTTTTGAGTAGGTCATCTCAGCAATTGCTTCATTGCCATCATTAATGTAAAACTTTCCTTTATTTTCGGTTTCCTGGTGTTGTACTTCCATGTTATAATTTTATATGATAATCTCTTGTTAAAACTTTATAACCTTCAGTCCAGCTGCCATCATCATTATAATGAACAAGGCTGCTTGACTCCATATTGTTTTTGGTTTTACCTAGACATAATAATGAACGTTCTGGTTTATTTCCTTGCTTTGAGTAAAAAAGCGTTTTTCTTACTAAAAAGAAGCCATTCTCCTCCCCATTATTTACTAGTAGTGGTTCTATATCGCAAGGAACAATGACCGATAGCATACCATTATCAGTAAGTAACCTACTTGCATGAACTACCAAGTCACTGGTTGGTAATGTGACAGTATGCCTGGCTTTATGTCTTTGGCTTATTGGACTTGAGGTTCCATGTTCAAAGAAAGGCGGATTGCTTAAAATATGATCATATTTCTTCTCAGGATGAAAATCCTGAATTGATGTTTGAATTGCATTCAATCTGGTCGCCCAGGGAGATATATCAAAGTTTGACTTTGCTTCTTCAATAGAGGCGCCATCAATGTCTATAGCATCAATTATTCCAATGCTGTTTCTTTGGGCAGCCATCAAAGCAATAAGTCCGCAACCTGTGCCCACATCTAAAACCCTGTTGTTTTTATGTACATCAGCCCATGCGCCTAACAGCACACCATCGGTCCCCACCCTTATGGTGCTGTTATGATGAGCTAGTTCAAATTGCTTGAATTTAAAACGTTTGCGGAAGTTATTGGCATTCATCTTATTTCTTTAATTTAGCCAGCAATACTCAAGAATAAATATATAGATTAAAGTCCTCTAGTTATGTCAAATAAGCAATATAAATCTGATTTGGAAATAGCCCAGTCTGCAACCTTGAAGCACATTAAGGAAATTGCAAATGGTGTAGGTGTTGAAGAGTCAGATTTAGAAATGTATGGTAAGTACAAAGCTAAATTACCGTTGAACCTGATTGATGAAAAGGCAGTATCAAAAAGCAATTTGGTTTTGGTAACCGCCATGACACCAACGCCTGCCGGTGAAGGTAAAACCACTACATCTATAGGTTTGGCCGAGGGGCTTAATAAAATAGGTAAGAAGACATGTGTTGTTCTTCGAGAACCTTCATTGGGGCCTGTGTTTGGCATGAAGGGCGGAGCTGCCGGTGGCGGTTATAGCCAAGTGGTACCCATGGAAGATATTAATCTACATTTCACTGGAGATTTTGCCGCAATTGAAAAGGCTAACAATTTACTGGCGGCATTAATTGATAATAACATTCAGTCTACTAAAAATAATTTGGGAATTGACCCCCGAACGGTGGAGTGGAAGCGAGTGATGGACATGAATGACAGGTCTTTAAGGGAGATTGTTACTGGAATGGGAGGTAAGCCCGGAGGTATGATGCGCGAGACAGGTTTCAATATTACAGCGGCTTCTGAAATAATGGCCATTTTGTGCCTGGCAAAGGATATGGATGACCTGAAAGAGAAGATGGGTAATATTTATGTTGGGGATACTTATGCTGGCGAAGCGATATTTGCCAGGGATTTGAAGGCAAATGGTGCCATGGCAACATTGCTTAAAGATGCCATTAAACCTAATCTGGTCCAAACTTTAGAGGGAAATCCTGCCATCATTCATGGAGGACCTTTTGCTAATATAGCGCAGGGCACCAACTCTGCAATTGCTACTAAAATGGGTATGTCCTTGTCTGACTATGTGGTAACGGAAGCAGGTTTTGGCGCAGATTTGGGAGCGGAGAAGTTTCTAAATATTAAGTGCGGCTATTCTGGATTGAGTCCTAAGGCTATTGTAATAGTTGCGACTATTAGAGCGCTAAAGTATCATGGTGGCCAACCTCTGGAGGAATTAAAGTCGCCAAATACCGTTGCTTTGGTCAAAGGACTCGCTAACCTCGAAAAGCATATTGAAAATATCAAAACTTATGGGTTGCCGGGAGTGGTGAGTGTTAACAAATTTGTTACCGATTCGAAAGAAGAAATTGATATTGTGATAAAACGCTGCGAAGAGCTCGGAGTTAAAGTAGCTATTGGTGAAGGTTGGGAGTTTGGAGGTGATGGTTGTACTGCCCTTGCTCAAAAGGTAGTAGAAGCTGTAGAATCTAGTGATAAACCCTATAAACCAACTTATGACTGGAAACTATCTGTAAAAGAGAAGATAGAAGCTGTAGCCCGGAAAGTTTATGGAGCGCAGGATGTAGAGTTTTTGCCAAAGGCAAAGCAAAACCTTAGAAAGATCGAACGCATAGGCTTGAATGATAAGCCCATATGCATTGCTAAAACTCAATACTCTTTCAGCGATGACCCTAAAGCATTAGGCAAGCCTGAGAAGTTTACACTAACAGTTCGTGAAATTGAAATTGCCGCCGGAGCCGGTTTTTGTGTTCCAATAACCGGTAATATGCTGAGAATGCCAGGCTTGCCAGCCGTACCAGCTGCCGAAGGTATGGATATCGATAATAATGGAAAGATCACTGGCTTAAGCTAAAGGCCAAGTACTAACCAAAGCACGACAAGGGTGACGAGAAAAATGCCTATGGCAATAATGTCCTTGTGGACTTTCATTACTTTTTAAACCTCCTTAATGTATTCTCAATTGCATTGATAAACTTTCTGAGCAGGTCGAAATAAAGGGTTACACCCATGAAGATCGACATGAACCAGATTACATACAGGTTGAAGTGTAGTGTATCTAGGGTAATGCCCAAGAATTGCTTATTTGGCACATAGAACTGTGCTCTATAATCAAGCAGATGATCAGGGTCAGGATCATTATAAATAGGATAGATCTTTTGAACCAGTCGCCCATCCTCTTCTATAATTCTATGAGGCTCATTTTGGTTTTTGACAATTTCAACAATAGTCTCATTGCGATAAAGCTCTTTCAGCTTATCAAACTCCGCTCTTTTCTCAGGCGAGCTTGTCATATCGAGTATGATTTTTTCACGAGCGGCATCTGCCTTGTTGTACCTGATAGCATAGAATTTCCTTACTATTTCAAGAAACTCGTAAGTATAATTGTAAACTGCAGAATCAAAATCATTAATATTCAGCTTATCCAGATGCTCAAAATGTTGATCACCAACAGTTTGCAGTTCCCTGTCAATTTCAAAACGTAAGAGTGCAAGGCTTGCCTTCAATTTCTCTGCTACTTCAGGTTTATCTTTGTCTTTGAAGTTATTGAGACTGTATTCTAGCTTAGTTTCCAGGCTTGGAATGTAATAAATCTTTTTGTAGTCACATTCGGCTAAGACCTTTTCATAGGGGTAGAATATTTGTTCGAAATCATTATCCCTGAACTGAGCGACCATGGCAGCTTCAAAGGCCCATCTTGATGCCATAAAATCACCGACTAAAGGCACTTTTCCGGCACTGCTTAAATCAGGGTTGAGCTTATCAAATTTTACTACCACTCCGCTTAAGACCAGTTGAGGAATAAGCAAAATAGGGATGATGATATAAATGGTCACTGCAGAATTAAATCCCGAGGAAATGTTTAAGCCCATCATATTTGCCAGGCATGAAGTGGAGAAAAGGATCATCCAGTGGGTGATAAGCATTCCATGTATCTCCAGAATTGTATTTCCTATCAAAACAAATGTAAAAGTCTGAATAGCGGATAACGAAAAAAGGATAAACACTTTTGATAGCAGATAGCTGCTTCTGCTAAGGTTGAGGAATGACTCCCGCTTGAGTATTTTTCTATCTCTGATAATTTCCTCGGCACTTACAGTAAGGCCCATAAACAAGGCTACAATTACACTCATAAACAGGTAAGCTGGCACATTCAGGTTTTGACTGAACACATAACCAAGATTGAGTGAGTTGTTAGTGTTATGATACCTGACAATATAAGCCAAAACAAAAGCGAGCACAGGAGCCTCCAAGAGGTTGATAAGTAAATACTGCTTATTGCTAAGTTTAGAAAGGAAGTCACGGGTGGTAAACAGACTAAACTGCTTAATTTTATTAGGAATGTTTAATGTGGATTCAGGAGCTTCTTCAACTGACTTTATACCCTTTAGCTTTGTTTTTTCGAGGTATTGTTGGTTCCATTGTTCGGGTGATATCTTTCTTTCATTGGTAAAGTTCCCGTATTCATTGATAATCCTTGTTTCAATGATATTGAAGATTTGCTCGGGGTTTACATTACCGCACTCATGGCACTCACCCTCATCACTGTTAATAAGATTAATGGTGTCTTTAAAATATACTACTGCCTCAACAGGGTTTCCATAATAAATCTGATAACCTCCTGTATCAAGGATAACCAGTTTATCAAACATTTTAAATATGTCTGATGATGGCTGGTGTATGACGACAAAGATCAACTTGCCTTTAAGCGTAAGTTCTTTAAGCAGGTCCATAATGTTCTCAGAATCCCTTGAGGACAAACCTGAAGTAGGTTCATCTACAAAAAGGACGGCTGGTTCCCTCAATAATTCAAGGCCAATATTTAATCTCTTTCTCTGACCACCGCTAATAGTCTTGTCAAGAGGCGAACCAACTTTTAAATCAGCGGTTTCAGAAAGTCCCAGGTTATCGAGTGTTTTAAGTACCAGAGCTTCCACCTCATCATGACTTAAATTGTCAAAACAAAGCTTGGCAGCATAATATAGATTTTGATAAACGGTAAGTTCCTCTATTAGCAGGTCATCCTGAGGCACAAAGCCAATAACTCCCTTTATCTTCTCCTTGTCTCTATGGATATCAATCCCATTTATTAGCACATGCCCTTCAGACGGCACTTCATTGCTGTTGAGTACATTCAATAGTGTAGACTTACCAGCTCCGCTGGCACCCATAAGCCCAATTAATTTACCTGACTCCTCAAAAATATTGATATTGCGCAGGCCCAATTTACCACCCTTAAATTTGTAGGAAATGTCCTTTGCTTCAAACGAAATCTTCTTTTCATTACCCGACTTCATAAATGGGCCTATAACATCACCATAATATACGGGACTAATCTTTTCTGTTCGTATAGTTGACCCTATGGCTAATACCGCTCTTTTACCCGACTTAAGAGGCACACCATTTAAAAATATGTCTGCAGGCCCTAAGTATTTAATAAAGTAAGTATCAGCAATCTCTACATGAAGTATAGCTACGAACCCTTTAAGTCCTGATCTTTTAATATGCTTAAAAGTAGATTTTTGATAGTCTGCATCATCTATAATCAGAATGCGCTCATGCTGTAGTTCTTGAACCTCCTTGCCTGTTACAAAAGTATTGATCGCCTTTATTTCATTGTCTGTTACATTAAAAGCTTCACCTATATATTTTACAAGCTCTTCTTCACGATTGGATATGTGGCCATCTGCTAATATGATGCCCATTAATTCCAAAATGATAACAACTTTTTGTTTTTGAGTTAATTCAGCATTAATGTGGCTGCATATATCAGAGATTCTTTTATGCTCTTCATCAGCACTAAATGTAGATGACACGGTGATAGTGTCGCAATAAGTATCAAATTCCTTTAGGTATCTGGCAACCGCATTTTTATTTAAGTGCTCAAGGAGAAATGCTTCAATTTGTTCTCTTTCCTGCTTAGTAACCTCATCTTCTTTTGCCACAATGGCGAACAATTGAATTATTGCTTTAAGTAAGGGTTCACTCATGAGCTGTCCGGTTTTGGAATAGAATCACTAATATAATTCTTTGAATTTATAAAAAAAGGGATTGAATTAAATTCAACCCCTTCTTTAAGAATTTGCGTTCTGGCAATTTTTATTCAACCAGGCCTTTTCTCATTTCTTCTACTGTTGAAGTAATATCAGCTAAAGTTTTGTCTGACAATATCAGGTCTGCTCTATTATTTTTGATTTGCTCTTCAATGTTTAAAGCAGCATAACTTTTGTTCAATAAGTTTAGATTGGCCAAAAGCTGATCTACCGGATTAGAAGAATCCAGCCCTTCAAGCATAGCTGTCAAATCTGTGCAAGCTTTCTGTTGCTCCAATACTACTCTGATTAAAGGAGTAAGAACAAGGTTTCTGCTGTCTTCAGGAAGGATATCTTTTGGATAGCTCTTAATTAATTGTGTAGAGATATAAAGGCCTTCGATAAAACTACCTGCCACCACAAGTCCGGCAAGTCTGTTTCTGTTATCATCTTTAAGGTAAGCTTCTGTATCTTGAATAGTTGAGTTGAGTAAGAAAGCCAAAGAATCTTTTCTCGAAAGATTTTCTTCAAATCTCTTCACCAAACTAACATCAAAAGAACCTGTGATACCTAGGTCATCAGCCAATTTTTTAGCGGTACCCAAGTAAGTTAAAGACTCTTGCACTTTATCGTAAGATACCAGATAGCCAATGTCAGTGGCATAAACTCCAAGGTTTAATGCAGCTTTATCATTGATTGACATGTAGCCGGTAGCCTTGGCATTATCATTAATTAGTGATCCGTTGTATTCAGCTCCTGTTGCTTCAAGTAAAAAAGGAATTTCTGAAGGTGAAGGAATTTCATAAACTACTTCCTGAATTTGTTCTTTCAAATCAGACTCTGCCTGATCAAATTCTTCAGAATTTGCACTCTGATCTTCTTTTTTTTCTGATCCACACGAGTATAGCCCTATTGTTAGAATAATTGCGAAAGACAAAAGTCCCAGTTTTTTGTAGTTCATAGCTTTTTGATTAGTCTTTTATTAATGTCCAATTTTAATATATTTTTTTTGCGAATAAAACATAAACGGACAATATTTTATCCGGGGCTACTCACTCCATTTTTAATATGAATGTTTAAACATTTTTTCCACCGTAGCTTTTTAATATTTTCATTATTTCAATAAATAGGATTATAGAAAGATTGATGATTTTTTTTTAAATGGAAGTTGTTTAAAAACGTTCTAAATATTAACATCACTAGATTGAAGGTATTATGCTAAGACATGGAAGTAGCAACTAAGACTAAGGAGGGTAAGAAAAAAGTGATGATTATTGATGATAATGAGATAGATATCTTCATTAATCAGAAAGTTCTTGAGTTCAATAATTTTGCCAGTGAAATCATAAACATACAAGCTGCACAGAACGCCATCGACCAGCTTAAATCGTCTAAAATAGAGGATATTCCTAATTTAATCTTTTTGGATTTGAATATGCCAATTATGGATGGCTTCCGGTTTCTATATGAATTTTCCCTGTTGTCTGATGAGGTGAGAGCCAAAATCAAGATAGTTGTTCTTACCAGTTCTGATAACTCGAATGACAAAGAAAAAGTGGCCGCCAATGCAGATGTACTTACCTATATTTCAAAGCCACTAACAGACCAAAAGCTTAGTGAGATAGCCTCCATGCTTGATTAAGCTACTACTGCTTAACAGCTTCAACTTTTAGGATTATATCAACCTTTTCTCCAACTATAAGTCCACCGCTATCTAAGGCATCATCCCACTTCAGGCCATAATCAAACCTGTTTATTGATCCTTTGGCAGTAAAACCCGCCCGTTTCATATTTTCAATGGAAACAATACCGCCAAACTCAATATCTAAATCTATGGGCTTGCTGATATCACGAATGGTAAGAATACCAGAAAGCGAATAGCTACCATCTTCATACTTCTTAAAAGCGGTACTCTTAAATTTTATCTCTGGAAAAGCCTTAGCATTAAAGAAATCATCTTCTTTAAGATGCTTGTCACGCTCAAGGTTATTGGTAGTTATACTTGCTGCCTGAATATTGGCAGTAACGGTAGCTCCTTCAAAATCATTCTTTTTTTCTGTGGTAAGTATTCCATTGAAAGAGGTAAAATAGCCAGTAACTGATGATACTGTTAAATGTGAAACTTCAAACTCAACGGTAGAATGTGAGGGGTCAATTACCCAGGTATTCTGAGCTATCGACAAATTACAGAACAGACAGAATATTAAAATAAAAATTGACTTCTTCATGATGCTGATTGATTAGAGTGAAACGTATATAAAAATTAGTAAAAATCGCTCATAAATCAAAGGGCAAACGTTTGAAATTTCGGTAATGAGAATAAATCAAAACCTAACTAATTAGTGGTGAACAGGTTATTCCTTCTGGATGTTAGGGTCAACAACATCCAGTCCATCACTAGATAGCATCTGTTTAGGAATATTGCCTTTAATATGGCTGCAGAGCTCATTGAGCATATTCTCTTTATTATTTCTGGTCCTGGTGATTAGACCTATTTCCCGGGCTTTTGGATTTTTCGAATCGATCTGGCATATGTTTTCTTCCTGATGTTCATTGAGGCTTAAGGTTGTAAGCTCAGGCAAAATAGTCATGCCGCCCTTTACGTCAACAATTCGTATAAGAGCATCAATCGAATTACTTCTATAAATAAATTTCTTGTTTTTTCTTATTTCGCTAAGGTCACAAAAGTTGTTGATTTGATCTCTAAAGCAATTGCCTTCATTCAGCAACCAAAGTTTGCTGTAATCGATACTGGATAAGGAAATCTTGTTGTTTTCAACATCCCCAGACTTATAGAAGTAAAATTTTTCATAAAACAGTGGCTGACTTAGCAGACCAAAAGCCTGGATAGGTGTTGAAATTATCCCCGCATCCAGATCGCCATTCAAAACGCCCTTGACTACCAAATCCGTAGTCATTTCATTGATGTCTAAAGCTATGTCAGAATGGGTTTGCTGAAAGGAGTCGGCAAAAAGGGGAACGAGAAATGGTGCCAGGGTAGGGATAATACCTAAAGAAATTTTTCCCGACAATGTGTCTGACATGTTGCTGGCAAATTCCTGCAATTCATCGGTGCTCACAATAATCTCATGAGCCTTGGCCAGAAATTTGGAGCCTTCTGGTGTAGGGTTTATAGGGCTTTTCGACCTGTCAAATAAAAGCAACCCTATTTCCTTTTCCAGCTTGCCTATTTGCAAACTTAGGCCCGGCTGCGAAAGGTTCATTTTCTGGGCAGCAATTCTGAAACTCTTGTATCGCTGTAGTGCTAAGGCGTATTGAAGTTGTTGTAGGGTCATAAGTTATACTAATGAGACTGCAAATGTAATTAATAATGTTAATACTAATATTGAGCATATAACCGAAATGGTTAATGGTATAAGTTAAAACATTTATTAACCCAATGGATGTTTCACATTCTCTGTGTAAATTAAGAGTTGTCGAAACGACCATTTTTTTATGAATAATGCAATGTTAGTATTTGATGCAATTAGGGAAGGTGATTTGAACCAATTGAAGGCTTTAATAAAAGGAAATTCAAATCTTGTTAATGAGAAAGATCAGAAGGGATTTACACCATTGGTATTCGCAACGTATATGGGAAACCTGGAGGTCACTAAGTTTTTATTAAAAAATGGTGCAAACGTTAACGAGCAGGATGTGAATGGAAATACAGCCTTAATGGGGGTATGTTTTAAGGGGCATGATGAGATAGCTAAATACCTGATAGATAATGGCGCGGATGTTAATTTGCAAAGTGCCAATGGTGCTACCGCTTTGTTCTATGCCATAAATTTTGGTCAACACAATATGGTTAAACTACTTATCGGGAATGGTGCTGATTTGACAATGACGGATGCAAAAGGAAATACAGCTTACGAACAAGCCAAAAGGCAGGGAAATATGGAAATAATGGCAATGTTGCAGTGATATGTTAATGGTAAGCATACAAGGGCCATTGGCCCGTGGCTTTTATTTGGATGCCAGCGAGCAGTCAAATTTTAACGGCATTTTAAGAAATGTCATAGGCTATCAATTTTTACTTATCAGCTCAAAATTCCGCACCGACATCCTCTATTTTTCTGAAATAGATCAAAATAAGAACATTATAAAACTTCTGTGCAGGGAAGTGGGGAAGGAGTTTTACCCCGGTCAGGTAGAAAAGTTTTTCAGAACCACCAATAGGCAACAGACGTTGGAGCAATACTTTTTACGATTGATGCACTTGTCTTCGAAAAGCCTATGGTATAATCAATATATAACAGTGGCTCAACAAACCCTGGTTGACTATTCGCAAAATAAGGTAAGCATGACTTTAAAAGACTGCATAAACCATGTGCACACCAATACAGAATTTGATTCTGTGGAATTTCAATCCCTGACCTGTTCCATTCCGCTGGAAAATAAAGACCTAAAGTCAGTAGCTCTTGATTTGCTAAGTTCTTTTCTGGCTAATTAAACTTGGTTTTCGATTGTCCTGAAGGTGAGGTTGACCCTAGCTCCAGCCACTTTCTTTGTTGGTGGAAGTCGGTGCAGCCAATGGCTTTGTGTGGTGCCCCGCATTACCAGCAGACTGCCATGCTCTAAAATGAGGGATACTACTTCTTTGCTTTGCTTATGTTTAAAACCAAACTTACGCTCAACCCCTAAAGTTACAGAAGCTATGGCCCCGTCTTTTTTTAAATCTTTTTCACCATCACTATGCCATGCCATGCCTTCACTTCCGTTATGATATAAATTGAGCAGGCATGAGTTGTACGTTTCTTTAGACTTCTTTTCAATGAGTGATTTTAATTCGACAAGCTCAGGAGTCCATGGCAGGGCATTTTTAGTCACCTTAGAATAGGTGTAGGAAAAGGGCTTATCTCCGTACCAGGCTACCTTGCGTTTCGTGATTATTTTCTTGCCAAAAATAATAGCCTCATCATTTTGCCATTCTACAGTATTGCGAAGCATTTCATAGTAATGGTTAGCGTCTTTATGCGATAGTATTTTACCATAGTAATTGGCTATTCCATCAGCTGGTAAAATGTTTTTTGAAGGATCAGCTTTATTCTCAAATAATTCCATTCTTCCAATTTTTGTATTCCGAATTAAGGCAATGCCCACAAGGCCTGAAACCCAGACTAAAGGCCTCATCCCGGTTCTTAAAAAACACTCGATTTTCTTTTTTCATTCTTTTACCGGACTTGCAATTTAGCTTGCCAAATATTTTTAGTTGGGCATTTCCGGCATGTGAAATGGAACCATTTCTCACAAGTTTCATAATATTTGATTCACTCAAGGTGTTGTGTTCAATCATAAAGCCTGAATCCAATTAATAAAACGTATGTCATGCCTGCCCTCCGAACAACTGAAAATAAAGGTTTATATTTTTAAAACCTTTATTTATCCGGCATCTGGTTCTTCTAATCATAGATTACGGATAATTTTCTTTTTATGTAAAATGTAAAAAGAAAATTTGCGCAATGACACTTAGCTTAGAGCATCATGAAATATTATGCCAGCGGTCATTCTATGGCCTTTACTAAGTTCGCTTACCCCGTGCTTCATATTTGCTCTATAATAGCCATTTTTACCTTTAATAGGCCTGAAATTGGTTGCAAAAAGTACAACGTCACCCAATTTTGGTTTCAACACTATGGCCTTGGACTGGGCCCTTGGCACCTGCTCAGTTATAACAAACTCACCGCCTTCATAGTCTTCACCATATTCACTGAGAAAAATTACCATCTGAATGGGAAAGTACACTTCTCCATACAAATCCTGATGTAGAGTGTTATACCCGCCTTCCTCATATTTTAATATCAAGGCTGTAGGTTTTGTTTGAAGCTTTGCTTTGCATAATTCAAGCAATTCTGTATGAGTTTCCGGGTAGGCTAGTCCCGTTTTTAGTGCTTTCATCCATAAGTTGGCAATTGGGGCCAAATGTTTATAGACATTGGTTCTCAGGGCCTGAATGAGTGGAGGCAAAGGGTAGTCAAAATATTTGTATTCACCCAGTCCAAACCTGTGCCGCTCCATAACTACAGTTTTTCTATACCCCGTCTTTTTTTGATAGAGTGCTCTAAGGGACTCGCATTGCTCGTGCGAGAGCAGTGAAGGTATGGTGGTATAACCTTTAGTATTTAAGTTCTGGGCAATACTATCCCAGTTCAATGATTGAATTTTGTCTTTCATCGGGGAATGATTTTAATAAATGAAATATGGATTACTTAGTAGCCGCCTGTGCCGATTCCCAACCTATAATGGCCGTTTTTCTGTCACAGCCCCATCGGTATTGGCCAAAGTGGCCTGTTGATTGGATCACCCGGTGGCAGGGAATAAGAAAAGCCACTGGATTGCTGCCAATGGCCGTGCCGACAGCGCGCGATGCTTTGGGATGCTTGATATGTTGTGCAATGTTTCCATAGGTGCTCAGCTGACCTTGAGGTATTTTGATCAAGGTTTCCCAGACTTTAAGCTGAAAGTCTGTGCCCTTGAGGTGTAATTTAACTTCATGAAGCTTAGACCAGTCATGGGTAAAAATAAACAATGCATTTTGCTGGCGCATGTCCATCTTTTGCTCATAATGGGCATTTGGAAACTTTTGATAAAGCTCTTTTAATGCAGTCTCACTATTATCAACAAAGGCAATATGGCAAATGCCTTTGGCTGTAGAGGCAATTAGAACATTGCCAAAAGGGCTTTCAGCAAAGCTATAGTTGATGTCCAGCTTTACGCCTCCATTCTTGTACTCCGCAGGGGTCATTCCTTCTATATTGATAAAAAGGTCGTGGAGCCTGGCCGCACCTGACAAGCCTGTGTCATAAGATGCCGCAGCCAAGGTGGCCTGATTTTCGGAAAGCAATTTTTTGGCGTGCTCAATGCTGAGGTATTGCAAAAACTTCTTAGGGCTTACTCCGGCCCAATCAGTAAACATGCGCTGAAAGTGATAGGGGCTGAGGTGCACCTTTTCAGCAACCTCATCGAGGTTGGGTTGCTGCTTAAAATTGTCTTTTAAGTAGACAATGGCCTCGGCTATCCTATCAAAATTGATCTGTTGTTGTGTAGTTGTCATCTCTTGATTTGTTAAATATAGCGCAAATCTAGAGAGGCTGGAAGTGTACTAACACCCGAATCTTGCGCTGTTGCCTGGCTTAACATTGGATTCACATTCAGCGCTAAAAACTTAACATTGGAAATCTCTTAAGATGGTTATCTTTATTTTATTATAGATAACAATTAATTCACATTAGAAAGTAATATGATCCCTACGAATGAAAAACCTGCTGTTGATGATCAGGATAATGTAAAAAATGAAGAAGTTAAGTCTGAAACTAAGTCTTCAAATGCTGATCCTGCCCCTAAATCAAAACCTGCCCCTAAAAAAAGAACAGCTACCGCAACTAAGGCTAAAGTTACACCTGCTGCTGCACCAAATGCTGAAACAATTGTAGCCGAAAGTGTTGTTCCGGAAATCAAGACTGAATCAAAAGAAGAGGCAGAAAAAAAGACAGCTAAAGGAGACAAAAAGTCAAAGAAGGAAAAGGAGAAAGCTAAGGCTGCCAAAGAAAAGGAGAAGAAGAAAGCCAAGAGGGCTAAATTGAAAGCAAAAAAAGAGAAAGAAAAGGAAAAGGTGAAAAAGGCTAAAGCCAAAGCGAAAGAAAAGGCCAAAAAGGAAAAAGAGGCTAAAAAATCGAAAGCCAAAAAGGATTCTAAAAAGAAGAAAAAGTAGTTAACCCTAATGCTATAAAAAGAAAGGGCCACTTTAACTTTATTCTGTTAAAATGGCTCTTTATAGCGTTATCATCTATACTTCTATTTATTTAGATTTTTGTTTACCCATTGAATAAGTTCAACCTCGTCCACTATGGACCATGAATGTGGATGTCTGAAGCCTGAACTTCTGTAACCAGGCTGTTTTGCAGGCATAAATTCCGCCTTTTCGTTGTCGAGAAGTAATAGCCTGTTAATTAACTCAGAAGCTGCTAGCGCATTAGAGTCAAATAGACTTCTCCTTCTATTTTCCAACTGCCAGACTATGTCAACATCATGATAAACACGAACGCCTATATTTTTCAGAAATTGTTCATTTCCGGGTTTATCGAGGTCAGCATCAAATGGTGTTAATCTGTCATAGTTAGCTTTGTTAGTGGTTGGAGTGCCGATTTCCCGAGTCATGATTTCAGAAACGAACTGAGCTTCACCTACACCTGCATCCGAATAGTTCTTTTTGATTTCTCGCTGAAAGTAATCCCATATCCCGAATAAATCGATAGGGGAGTCAACACTAAATACGGCTTGCGGTTGTATAGGGCCTTCACTACTTTTTTCTACACAATATTCAGCATACCTCATGCTTATTGTTCCTCCGGCTGAAAATCCGCCAATTACAAATTGATCTGAAGCAACTGCATATTTGTTTTTAACATGTTGTAGCGCCATATTCAACCTGTTAATTACAGATTGATCAGCGTAAAGCTTTCTTTCTCCAGCTACGGCTATAGTTAGAATTCCATGAAGGTAGGCTACATTATGAATTTTGGTTTCTGGAAAGATACTCTCAGCTTTTTGGCCAAAGCCTGGCATAAGTACAAGTACACCCTTGATCTTTTTGTCCTCCGGTACTACAGCCAGATAGTAGCCGCTGTCAGTATTGTTTTGATCGAAAATAATCTTTTCAAAGTTTTGTGCTATCAATTGAGAAGAAGCGAATGTTAGAAGGGTTAGTAAAAATGTAAGGCGCATAAGTTTAATTTTATTCAAAGGCTTACGTGAATTCTTACTTATCGTTTTAAAAATAGAGGGTACGTTTTGCTGATGCGTGGATTCTACTACTTCCATCGGGTCTCTCGCCAGGCTTTCTGTTCTTCCTTGGTCAGGAATGTCCAGGCAACAATTCTGCTAGACTTATTGCCCGTGCCAGTAGGAATAGTCTTTACCTCTACAGCCTCAAATTTGTCCAGTGACTGATATATACTTTTTAGGTTAGACTGTTTTGACACCAGTGAAGAGAACCAAAAGCAGTTGGTTGAGAACTTCTTGCTTTCCCTGATCATGTTGTTAACAAACTTGTATTCGCCACCATCGCAAATCAGCTCGTTGCTGATGCCCGCAAAGTTGAGTGCAGGATTTTTAGCTTCTTTTCCAGTTAAGTTTTTCACTTTTCTAGCCGTGCCTTGTTGAGCCTCTTCTGCCGATGCGTGGAACGGTGGATTACAGATTGAAAAGTCAATTTTATCTTCCTTGTCAATGATGCCATAAAAGAAGTCTTTAGTATTTTCCTGGAGCCTACAGTCTATTTTGCCTTTAAGTGGTGGGTTTGAATCAACAATGTCTTGTGCTGATTTAACTGACTTTGCATCAATGTCTGAACCGATAAAATTCCAGTCATATTCGACTGCTCCTATGATGGGATAGATGCAATTGGCGCCAACACCAATATCATAACCGATAACCTTACTGCCTTTAGGTATATTGCCAAAGTTGCTTGAGCCAAGCAAGTCAGCTATATAGTGAAGATAATCAGCCCTGCCGGGAATGGGCGGACATAAATTCTCTTCGGGAAACTCCCAATGTTTTATGCCATAATAATGATTAAGTAAGGCTTTATTTAAAATTTTTACAGCCGCAGGATTGGCAAAGTCCACCGAATCATCACCATATTTATTGGGCTTCACAAAGGTCTTTAATTCAGGATTGGAGATGATTAATGCTTTAAGATCATACCTTTCCCGGTTTTTGTTTCGAGGGTGTAACCTTGCTTTTACTTCCTGACTTTTTTTAGTTGACATGTTGCTGGTCTAAAATGAATATCTTCGTTTGTTAAAATGCATCATATGACTAATTGACATACTTTTCTTTTTTTAATAGATTTCCTAAACTATCATATAATTCAAATCGAGTTTTTTCTCCATCAGAATTGTACCAGTAGGCCTCACCTACACTTATTTTATTCTTATCAATATCATTCATAATAAGATGGTGATTTTCAACTAATAAACTCCCCGTCATAGAGGTTTTTCCATTTGAGTATACAACAAACTCCTGATAGAGATTGCCTTTTTTCCATTCACTTAGCCATTTTTCTTTTAAATAAAAAGTACCTGTTTTATCTGCGACATAAAATACTCGAGATGTAAAGTTGCCAAGGCTATCAACAACTAGTGAATCGATATATTGATATTTTGTATCAAGTAATGATTTTTTAAATACGTATAATCCATGTTTTACAAATTCACCAATTCGAACAAATTCATATTTATCCTTACTTGAATTCTTAGCTATTCTAAAAGTGCATGTTTCAATTTGGTGAGTATAGGGATTTACCAAATCAATTTGCTTGATGATATTTCCTTTTGATTCTATTTCTTTCTTTTCAGAGTTAGAAATTGTCGATAGTAATATTTTTTCTTGGCCATCATACTTTGATAAAAGAGCACAAGAGCTTAAAAACAATGCCATTATTAAGTGTTTCATTATGATCGTTTAAAAAAAACAGTGATCCTAAAAATAGAAACTTATCATTATTAAATTGATCTCGCGCTATTAATTTCAAAATATTGTTGCGTCCTAAAAGTGATAAACTAAAATAGTAACGTCACTTCGACATGCAGCGCAGGGGAATGAGAAGTCTCCTGATTCTAATAGGGAGACCTCTCACCTAAAAAGGCTTCGAGGTGACGATGGGCTAAGGAGATTTCTCACCCTAAAGGGATTCGAGGAGGCGTGCTTACTAAGGAGATTTCTCCCTCGTGCCTCGGTTCGAAAAGACGATAAAAAAAGCCATCTACGATAATGAGAATGGCTTTCAAAGTTAAAGGCATAAGCCTCTTTTACTTATTCATGATCTGGTTTTGCTGATCTATAGATTCCTGGTGAACTGCCTTCAGGTATTTTTCAATAAACTCATCACTCAGTCCAACTTTTCTGCCTTTAGTGAAAGCTTTCTCTAAAATCTCTTCCCATCTTTTGGTTTGTAAAATGGAGATGTTATTCTCCTTTTTATACTGACCGATTTTTTGAGCTACTTCCATTCGTTGAGCAAAAAGTGCTATGATCTCATCGTCATACTTGTCAATCTGGCTTCTGAAAGCTGAAAGTCCTGAAAGACTACCATTCTGAGGAGCTGTATTTCTTAAAACAAGATCACTTATCATTTCGCCCACTCTCTCTGGCACCACCTGCTGTTTTGCATCACTCCATGCATTATCAGGATCGATATGCGACTCGATCATCACACCATCAAAGTTCAGGTCTAATGCCTCCTGAGACACTTCAAATAGCATGTGTCTATTTCCACAGATATGACTAGGATCGCAGATCATGGGTAGGTTAGGGAATCGTCTTTTCAACTCAATGGGAAGCTGCCATTGTGGTGCATTACGATATTGCTTTTCACCATACTTGGCAAAACCTCTATGGATCGCACCAATCTGTGTGATGCCTGCCTGTTGAATACGCTCTATAGCCCCAATCCATAATTCAAGGTCAGCATTAAGAGGATTTTTGATTAATACGGGAATGTCAACACCTTTTAGCGCATCAGCAATCTCCTGAACAGAAAATGGATTTACAGTAGTTCTGGCTCCAATCCAAAGCACATCAACACCATGCTTTAAAGCTTCCTGTACATGCGCTGCAGTGGCCACCTCAACAGTGATAGGCAAACCGGTAGCTACTTTGGCCTTTTGTAACCACTTTAATCCGATAGAGCCAATACCCTCAAAGTTGCCGGGTCTGGTTCTCGGTTTCCAAATCCCAGCTCTTAGCATATCCACTTTGCCTGTAGCTTTTAAGCGCATGCAGGTTTCTAGTACTTGTTCTTCAGTTTCAGCACTACAAGGTCCACTGATTACAATAGGTCTTTCCACTCCCGGGAACCACTCTGTTATTGCGGGTAATTTCTGTAAAGCTTCCATAATTAGTTATTTAAAGCGGCCTCCTGACCTTTTAGTTCTATACCATCCAAAATTCTTTTTATCTCGTTTGCTGAAGCAATGTGCTCATGTGTTTTGTGCAACTCATCCTGTTGAATCATTTGCTTCAGAGCGTTAAGTTTACCAACATAAGCATCAATTGCGGTTACCAGGTTTTCCTTGTTTTCATGGAAGATAGGTGCCCACATATTGGCTGAACTGTTGGCCAAACGTACCGTGGAGGCAAAACCACTACCCGCCATGTTAAAGATACTCTTCTCATCTTTCTCTATATCAAGTACAGTAAGCCCTAATGTGAAAGAGGTGATATGAGACAAATGCGAAACATAGGCAATGTGTCTGTCATGCTCAGCCGCATCCATTTTTATAATTTTCATCTTCAAGGTTTCAAACACTTTCTCGGCTGTTGCCAAAGATGATGCACTACTATGATCAGCATCGCAAATGATATTTACTTTTCCATCGAACAAATAATAATGGGCAGCGTCAGGG
The DNA here is from genome assembly GCF_040218215.1 of Fulvivirga sp. Lineage (NCBI taxonomy): Bacteria > Pseudomonadati > Bacteroidota > Cytophagia > Cytophagales > Fulvivirgaceae > Fulvivirga > Fulvivirga sp. The sequence goes on along the minus strand of NZ_JAVJQL010000010.1, from coordinate 88,707 downwards.
CCTGAGAACTCAGTACCTGCTATTGGGTGACAAGCCACAAACTGGCTTCTGTTTTTGTGATTTGCTACGGCAGAGCAGATGTTTTGCTTAATAGAACCAACGTCTATCACGGTGGCTTCTGGCTTGATGTTGTCAAGCACTGCTGTTAATACCTCAGGTGCATGATCCACTGGTATCGCCAATATGACAAGATCAGAAGAAGGCACTGCTTCCTCCAATGATTTTGCTTCATCAATAATGCCTACTTCCAGCGCTTTGGCCAGATGGATGCTGTTTTTATCAACACCTAAAACGGTAGTGGCCAATCGCCTCTTTTTCAAATCTAGCGCCATCGAGCCGCCTATTAATCCTGTTCCAATTACTGTTACTATCATTATTTGTTCTTTATATGTTCAATTCTTTCTAATGCTTTTTTAAATGTCTCAACTGGTGCGCAGAGCGAGATGCGTATGTATCGTTTGCCATTATCCCCAAAAATAAATCCCGGGGTAATAAACACATCGGCCTGATATAAGATCTCATTGATCATGACATCTACATCAGCAATACTTTCCGGGATTTTGGCCCAGACAAACATGCCCACCTGATCTTTATGATAGCTACAATCAAGTGTATCCATGATCTGCCAAACTACAGCTCTACGTTCTTTATAAGTTTTGTTAACTGAGGCATACCAGTCATCACCGAGGTTAAGTGCTTCAACAGCTGCTTCCTGAATGCCTAAAAACATACCTGAGTCCATATTGCTTTTGAAGGTCAGGATGTTGTTGATGTGCTGCTCACTGGCTGCAATCATTCCCACTCTCCAGCCTGCCATGTTGTGCGATTTGCTCAATGAGTTGAGCTCCAATACATAATCTGAAAGTCCTGCGGATAGCATACTCAAAGGTTGATCATTGAGTATGAAGCTGTACGGATTGTCGTTGCAGATTAAAATCTCATAGCGCTCTCCAAAGGCTTTTAATTGCTCAAAAAGAGCAACACTGGCACTTGTACCCGTTGGCATATTGGGGTAATTCACCCACATCATTTTGACCTTGCTCAGATCAGTATTTTCCAATGCCTTCAAATCAGGAAGCCAGCCTTGTTCATCACTAAGGGTGTAATACCTGCAAGTGGCACCTGTAAGCCTTGCCGATGCGGCATAAGCCGGGTAGCCTGGGTTAGGTACAAGCACTTCATCACCAGGATTTAGGTAGGTCATGGAAATGTGTATGATACCTTCCTTAGATCCGATCAGTGGTAAAATCTCAGTTTCAGGATTCAAATCCACCTGATAGTATTTCTTATACCATGCGGCAAAAGCATTTCTTAAAGCCGGAGTACCCTTATAGCTCTGGTAACCATGTACATTGTCCTTCTCGGCAGTATTTTTTAGTTTATCAATAACCGAATCAGCCGGTTTAAGGTCAGGACTACCAATACCGAGATTGATAATATCTTTTCCTTCAGCTCTAAGCTGAGCTATCTCTCTCAATTTTTTAGAGAAGTAGTATTCTTCAACGCCCGATATTCTATCCGCAATAGTTATCATAGCGTTATCCCTTTTTTGTAAAGCCCTAATACTCTCAGCTTATTGCTGTATTTTTTCAATGCCTCAAGTCCCTGCTCATATTGCTCAAGGTTTTCAAACTCAACATCAAGATGGAAATAGTATTCCCACTCTTTTTTGATGACTGGGAAGGACTGAATTTTAGAAACATTAACATTGATTTCCGCTAGAGCTGTCAATGCCTTGGCCAAACTTCCAGGTTCATGATTAACTCCAAAGTATAAAGAAGCTTTATTAGCAGACTCATCTACATCATTGGCTTGACGCCCGAGAATAAGGAACCGAGTGTAGTTGTTATGAACCGTCTCTATGTTAGGCGCAATAATTTCCAGATCGTAAAGTTCGGAAGCCCTTTTACTAGCAATAGCCGCTACACCTACCAAATTGTTATCTCGCACCTGTTTGGCACTCAAGGCCGTATCTTCGGCCTCTACCAGTTTCATATTCGGGTAATTCTTCAGGTACTGTCGGCACTGGTAAATGGCCATAGGGTGGGAGCGCACTTCCACAATATCATTGACCGTTTGACCTGGCAGCGCCATTAAATGCTGACTGATCTGCAAGTAGATTTCACCTTTGATGAAAAGATCAGCGCCCTGAAGCAGTTGATAGTTTGACAGAATACTTCCTGCAATGGAGTTTTCAATAGCCATAACCCCGCCATCTGTTATCGAGGCATCGCTGCATTTGTAGGCAAGATCCGAAAACGAAGGGCACGGGATAATGTCAATTGACTCATGAAAATAACCTTCAGCAGCTATCTGATGAAAACTGCCTTCATACCCCTGAATGGCAATTTTGTGTGCTGTCAATGTCTCTACGTTTTCGTTCATCTGTACTTTATTAGTTATCCTCATTTCGATCCCCGGTTTGCCGGGAGAGAAATCTCCGTTCAACTTAAGGAGATTTCTCACTCATTCGCTGATGGCTCATTCGTTCGAAATGACGTTACAAACAAGACATAAAAAAAGGCCTCCAAATTGGAGGCCTCATGCTATTTTTATATATACAACGGTGCCTCCTTTAATTACTTAAAGTAAAAAAAGTAAAAGCTAAAATATGTTGTATAAGTACTTGTCGTGTTCATTACTTCGGTAAATATGCTATTTAATTTTTTGTATCCAACAATAAATAATAAAAAAGTGAAGATGTTATTTATCGAAAACGATTGCTGCCTCCTTTTAAATTCTTTTTCTTATGATTTGGGTCAATCTAATGTTGATCCATCATTATTTGATTTCCATCGGGGTCGGCAAGCATGATTGACTTCATTACTTCGGTTGCCGAGGTTTCTTTAATTAGTGTTAGGCCTTTTGATTTAAGGTCATTTTGGATGGACAATACATCTTCCGGATTAAAAGTGAGTATGTTATCACCGAACATACCCTGAAATAAGCCCAGTTTAACGGATTCATTTTTAATGATTCGCCATTTCATTTTATCGGTGTCTTTAAATCCCTCGTGGATATGACCGCCATCAATAACTTCAAATCCTAGTTTTGTATAAAAGTTGAGGCTGACTGTTATGTCCTTAACGGAAAGGCTAAGTGAAAATGTTCCTAGTTTCATATTCTATATAGTATTTTGGACAGTTTAATTATATAAATCTAAATAGCAGTTTTTAGATTTTATCCGCCTAATACTTTAGTATGATTTTGTTATTATCTGCAGTAATACATTGCTTATTGGAGTTTAAAGGTAAAAAAATAAGGAGCTTGCGCTCCTCATTTCAAAAATTAATGCAGTTAGGAAATTTTAATTAAATGACTACCGGAACATCACTTAACATTTTCCATTCTCCGTTCTGATGTTTTACCAGTGTTACGATAGAAACAAATGTCATTTTGGTTCCTTTGAATGTGACTTTTGCACTGGCTGTATTTCCATTGACAAGCACCTTTTCAATGGTTATGTCACGGCTGTCACCACCAAATTCCTTTGAAGCTATCTTTTCCAGGTAGACTGAACGCGGCATAATCACAACTTCCGTACTCCCAAACAGTTGATTCATAACCACTCGATAGTTTTCATCGAGATATTTATCCAGTGTCTTGGCATCATTAAAATCTCCGGCATTTGAGAAGTTTTTGATCGTGGCTTTTATAGCTTCTGTTTCTGATTGTTGGGCAGTAGCACATGCGCTTAGCAGCATACCTATAAGCCCGATTAAAATTGATTTGTCCATTTGTGTTTAATTTTTAGTTTAAAATTTATTTAGTGATAATGCAATAGTTGATATATCAATTAAAGGGATAAATTTTTTTATGACATGTTGTTTTGAATTCTTTTCAGCATTCCTTCCAGCGTTTTTAGTTCTTCAGCAGTAAATCCTTCTACACTCTTACTGCGGTGTTTCTGTACTATCCCAATATTGTTCTTAACAAATGTCTTTCCTGCCGAGCTTAGTTTTATGTTATACTGCCTTCTATTGTTCTCAATGGCCTGTCTTTCGATAAGTCCTTTCTTTGAAAGTAAATCCAATGTACGTGTAATGGAAGCAGGATCCCGTAGGGATTTTTCGGCCAGTTCTTTCTGCGACATTTGGTCAAATTCTTCAATGATTTTAAGAAGAATCCACTGCTCAATGGTGATGCCCAGACCAAGACGATCAAAATCTCTTTGGGAATATACCTTTGAAATTTTGCTGGTCTTCTCAATCTGGAAAAGAATTACATCTTCAATTTTACCGCCTGTCATTGCAATATCAATTATTGATACTACAATTATAATATTAATAATTGATATATCAACTATATCTTATTAAATTTTCGGTAGGGCTCTCCGAATAGCTACCAAATGGCCAAAGATCACCACCGGAACAACAATGGAAGGCAGCCATGAAAATGGGAAGTAAAGTATGGCAACGTTGGGCTGATCGAAGGATAATTGTTGAATGGGTGATGGAACTGATAAAATGCCTGTTATCACTACTTGTAAGACCAGCGCAAGGCAGATAATATTCCAGGCCAGCAAAACACCATTGGGGAGTCGTTTTTGTCTGTAACCGAAGTAAGCAATCAATGGAGCGCTAAGTCCTGAAAGGATATCAAAATTTCTTCCTTCAAAAGTCATTGACTCTGGTAACACTGCATGGATAGAAAGCCATAACAAGACAATTTCTACAGCTACCCTCACAGTATGGAGATACCCATATGTTTCCAGGTCAATACTGTCAATAAAAGCGCGGCCTTTTTTGGTTAGAAAGGTGATGGCTGCCACCACAATACTTGGAGCAATGAATAGTATGAACCTGGGTGGAATACTGTCATTATCCAGAAAAAAATCCTGAGCATTGAGAACAGCTACAAGTACAGTCATAGCTAATATGTACAGAAGTGCAACTTTGTTTTTGTTGGTAGCCTTGAAGAAGAGCGCAATGGTGACTGTGGTGATGGCAATAAATACCAGGCCGACATAATTGGGTAGCGTTTCCATAGCTGAAGATTTATTAATAATGCACTTATAAATCTGCGAAAAATTTTCTAAAAATAGATTTTCCAAAAACCAGAATCTTGAATAAATGATGTTTTAGAAAATTAGATTGTTAATAACTATATTGGAACCACACCAACCTTTAATGTCATGATAAAACAGATACTCTTTGTTTTAATACTACTTTGCTGTGTTCTTACTTCAACTGCGCAAGACCAGGTTTATGAATTGAGAACTTATAAATTGGAATACTTTAAACCTGCAGCAGTGCTACACAATTATTTTGAGCAGGCACTGATACCAGCGTTGAACAGGCAGGGGATTAAGAATGTAGGCGCCTTTGAAGAAACCAGCGGGGCATTGCCCAGAAAGATCTACTTACTCATTCCATATGAAAATATCACGGCCTTTCAGTCTGCTGGTGATGCATTGTTGAATGACACTCAGTATCAGAATGAAGCAAAATCTTATCTTACCGCTGCTCAGGAGACTATGCCTTATGACAGGATAAGCGTTGATCTTATCAGGTCCACTTCGGGGTTTTCAGAACTTATGAAACCTGCTGATGAGGCAAACCTTTTTGAGCTAAGGATTTATGACAGCCACAATGAAGATGCGCTGAGAAGGAAGGTGAAAATGTTTAATGATAGCGAGTTTGACATTTTTGCAGAAGTAGACATGTCTATGGTGTTTTTTGGAGCTAACATCGCGGGTAATAAAATGCCTTGTCTTACTTATTTGCTGGCCTTTGGTGATATGAATGAACGTGATGAGGAATGGGCTAAGTTTGTTAACCACCCCGAATGGAAAAGAATTGTTGACTTAGAGGAGTACGCTAATGCCATGAACGAGATAACCCGTGTTTTTCTAAAACCATTGAGCTATTCTCAGTTGTAAGCTTTGGCATTTTATTGAAGTATTCAAACCATTATAAGAAGGAATTAAAAATAAAAAGGTCAACTTAATTTAGCTTCCACTAACTCTCGTAACGGATTATCTCAATACCTGGCTTTTAAGTAAAATTCATTCTGATTGTAACCTTTTGTTTTCAATTCGGTATACCTATTATATTTACATTTATGATGGTAATAGAATGAAGGCAACCAGTCTGGGAGATTTCGAAGAGTTAGTATTAATGTCTGTTTGTATTTTGGATGTTGAGGCCTATGCTGTCAGCATAAAAATGGATTTGGAAGAGCGGCTGAAGAAGAGTATTAATATCAGTGCCATTCATACAGCACTTTATCGGTTGGAGGATAAGAATTTTTTAACTTCTAAAATGGAGGGTGCTACTGCAGAAAGAGGGGGTAGAAGAAAGCGCTATTTCATGCCTACTTCAGCAGGTGAGGAGGCTTTGGCTCGACTCAAAGCATTACGCTATTCCATGTATCAACAAATTCCAAGACTCTCAAATGCGTAAAGATATGCATCCACAACCGCCCCGATGGATGGACAAGTTATTGGCCCTTTACTGTAGTGCTCAGCGTTTTGAAGAATTGCAGGGAGACTTACATGAACTATATTGTCATGACCAGAATGAAAAGGGAAGCGCATTTGCCAAACGAGCTTATTTGTGGAATGTGCTCAAGTGCCTTAAACCCTATGCCTATAATTATAAAAGCCACTACGAACACCATAATAAAAACACAAAAGACATGATTTGGAAATTCTTATTGCTTGCTTTTCGTAGGTTAACCAGACAGTTTAGCTATTCAATGATTAATATCTCTGGCTTAACAATGGGGATTGTCTGTTTTACTTTCATTTATCTTTATGTTAGTCACGAGCTCAGCTTTGACCAATTCCACGCAAAAAAAGAAAATCTCTATACCACGCCTTTTACATGGCATTTTGGTGATACCACTTTACCTACAGCCCGCGCTACATCCAATGTTGGCCCTTTGCTAGAGCAAAACTACCCTGAAGTACAGCGTTTTGTCAGGTTAACACCTATGTCAAGAGTTGTAAAAAATGGTGATGTGGTGGCCGAGGAAAATTCCTTTGTTTTCACTGATAGCACTTTCTTTGACATGCTTTCATTTGAACTTATTGAAGGGAATCCTAAATCTGCTTTGGTAGAACCTAAATCTGTTATACTAACAGAAAAAATGGCCGCTAAATATTTTGGGACTGATTGGAATAGAAACAGTTTATTGGGTACGACTTTACAAATAGGAGCAGAGGATGAATTTAAAATAACAGGCATTGCTAAAAACCCTCCTAGCAACTCACATATTCAATTTGACTTTTTGGCGAGCTTCTCTACTTTTCCAGAGATGGCCAACATTTCTGGTTTTGATAATAGTGCCTACCTCACTTATGTTGAGCTGGTTCCCGGTGCTAATATAGATCAACTAAGAAGTCAAATAACGGAGGATTTGAAAAAAGGATTTAATGGGGAATTGCCAATTGAAATTGGGCTAAAGCCTTTCAATGAAATATACCTTGAATATGGTATGTCAACAGGAGTTGGGCCTATTAGTGATATTACCACCGTTTATATTTTTGGAGGTATTGGTTTACTCATTATTATCATTGCCTGCATTAATTATATGAATTTGGCTACCGCCAGATCTGTAGAGCGGGCAAAAGAAGTTGGGGTTAGAAAAGTAATGGGTGCTGCACGTACTCAGCTAATAGGGCAATTTCTAGGTGAGTCTGTTATTATCACTTTCGTTTCGGTGCTGATGGCATTGGCACTTTTATATTCCTTCTTACCACTTTTTAATAACCTGGCGGCAAAAGAACTTGACTTAAATCTGTTATCAGACACACAGTTACCTTTATTTCTTGTTATCATTTGGTTAAGTGTTTCATTCCTTGCCGGGGTATATCCTGCATTTGCCCTTTCCGGGTTTTCAGTTATTGGAGTACTTAGAGGAAGGTTTAAAAACTCATCAGCCGGCAGTATGTTGAGGAGGGTTTTGGTGGTTTTTCAATTTTCCATTTCGGTGGTGCTTATTGTTTCTACCATTGTGATATATAAGCAGCTATCTTTTGTCAATAACAAAACCCTTGGCTATGACAAAGATCTTATTATCTCCCTGCCATTAGACCCTCAATCGAGACCTCAGATTGAGCTTTTAAAACAGCAATTTGAGAAACTTGCCGATGTGCAAGCGACTAGTGTGACTGGTCAGTTGCCATCGCAAATTTCCTATGAGTCAACATTGGCCATCAAAGAAGGCGAAGAGAACAGGCAATTGATGAGAATCAGTTATATAGATAATGATTATGTAGAAACCCTGGGCTTAGAAACTATATCAGGAGGAGAAATGAGCACTACTAATACGGAAGCCTATGAGTTTCTTATCAATGAATCTGCCGCTAAGTTTTTTGGCTGGACTCCGGAAGATGCCATTGGTCAGCGGATCAAAATTTGGAATTCAGAGTGGGGCAATGTAGTAGGCGTGGTTAAGGATTTTCATTTCTCATCACTTCATGAAAAGATAAAGCCCTTGGTGCTATATAATGTTGAAGGGGAAGGGTTTGGAAGAAACAACATGATGCTGAGAATAGTATCAGACGATTTCACCGCTACACTAAAGTCTATAGAAGATATTTGGTCTAAAACCGTAACGCACAAACCATTTGAATATGCCTTTTTGGCTGATAAGCTTGATAGCTCTTATGAGAAAGAAGCACATCTCAGTGAGTTGATCAGTGTATTTTCCATACTGGCAATATTTATTGGCTGTCTCGGGCTTTTCGGACTTGTTTCATACACTGCTTACCAGCGATCTAAAGAAATTGGTATTAGAAAGGTGTTGGGAGCATCTGTAGGGAATATTATTCTCATTCTCTCCAAAGGTTTCTCCAGACAGATAGTTGTTTCGTTAGTTATAGGTATTACAGCGGCCTATTTTATCATGGATATGTGGCTACAAAGTTTTGAGTACAAAACAACGATTGGGCTGGATGTTATCCTGTTGTCCGTCATAGTGACTTTAGGAATTGCACTTTTTACTATGAGCTTCAAGTCTATACAGGCGGCTTTGCTAAACCCCGCAGATACATTAAGAAGTGAGTAGCATTAGATTGATATGAGATTTTTAGATTCATTAATTCTTTCCAAATTTCACTAACCTCATTTCAAGATTGTTTGGAGAGTTATACAAATGGCAACGTTTCATTACAAGTCCAAAATTCTTGGCATATAAATCTGAGTTAATTCTGGTTCCGTATTGATAATCAGGATCAAGAGATTCAACTATGCCTTCATAATTAAGGCATTCAAATTCTCCAGCCGGAACATTTGCCACTATTGAATTGCTTTTTAATATATATTTAACTGTTGCAATTGGGTTTTCGCCTGCTTTAATGGTAATGGTTGTTTCATTGGTTTTATCAAGTGTAAATAGTAATACTTCTGAAGGAAACTTGTAAAGAGAATTCGCTGAGTCAAGGAGGATTTCGGTTCTTTTATTTTTTAAAAATGTTCCGCGCCTAACGATAAATGATCTACCATCAATTAATGTATCAGTAGATATATAGACACTATCCCTTACATTATATTTACTTTCGGTTCCGTCAGGATATATTTCGTACCATTCATAAACCCAGTAGTTACCAACTTCCAGATTAGTAAACTCACTGGCTAACTGCTGTGGGGATACTTCTTCTTTTGAACATGAGGATAATGTGATTACGGCAAATAGTATGGTGACCAGATAGAGAAACTTCATCTTACTTAGGTTTCTTCCTTCAACGTTGTTAAAGGCAAATTAGTATATGAGTTTTTCGCTATAATAGCTATTCTTGAACCATTGAGGTTTGATTGTCGGCAACTAATGAATCTCTTTGAACACCGCCTTGTTTCCGCTTTCCATTGGAGGCGGGGCAAGGTGGGCATGCTCTGCGTCATAAACCTTACCTGATACTTTTTCTATCTTGTAAGATGACTCTTGACCTTCAGAAACTACACTTACAGCATAGTATTTCTCCTTTTCATAGATTATCATATCATCATCAAAATTAGCTGCGTCAAATTGGCCAACTGCGTCACTTTTATTAATTGCTTCAGTGACAAATTGGATATTCACCTCTGTATCTTCAGTTGGTTTGTAGAATGTAATAGGCTCTTCATTGGGTTCAATTCTATTAAAAACGGGACTTTTACCGGTGGTTTTTTCAATAACATGAACCAGAGCGTCAAAATAAAAGGCAGATTCTAGAGGTAGATATTTTATCGGATTTCTAAAGGATACATACACATCATTACCATCGGTCATGACTTTGATTTTGCCAAAATTTTGAACGCTGGCTTTTTCATCAAGTAACTCCAGGGCCAACTGTACAATAGAGTCTTTCCCGAGTTGCATAACTTCTTGTACTTCTTTATTCATAGCAAGCTCTTGAGAATAGCTGGATGTGGAGTTTATTATCATTAAAAACAGAACGAATACTTTAATCAATTTTTTCATAAAGAATAACTGAATAGGAAAAGTATTACTACCAAATAATAGATAGAAGAGAGCTTCATAATTCGGTCTTAAATGTGTTGGTTAATGTTTATTTCTAAAGGTGATCAATTTTTAGATACAATCGAAATATAATGATTGCTAACATTATGTTGAACTTAGTTGCAGCAACGGTTGCCTGGCCTCATTTGGTGAAGTATTGAAATGCTTTCATTTTCTCTACGATGAGCTGATTTTGGACTTTTCAACTATAGAATTTATAAACTCCTTGGCATTTAATTCTTTAAGCTCTGCATAACGTTGTTTGTTCTGACCGGCTTTTTCGGCCAGTTCATATTTCAACTCCTGATATTTTAATCTGGCCCATTCGTTTGTTCTTAAATAATTGCGAAACAGAAGATGTCGGTTTAACTCTTCACTGTCAATAGGGCAAACGTAAAGGTGGTGTTTTATATTATCTAAGATTTCATTCTTAGACAGTCCAGCATTACGTTTAAAAACTTCTCGATTTAGAATGCCTTGATTGCCATTATGTAAGTATCCAATTTGAGATAATCCCGATTTAACTTTGTTAAAATCAGTGTCAGTTCCATAGATTAGATCAATGTCAATTATTGATTTAGCTGCTAAGTTTGGAATTGATGTACTTCCAATATGTTCGATGCTAATGTTAAGCCCAATTAATCCTTTCTCTATTTCCAGCTTTATCTTTCGGAAATCTTGATCCCATTGAAGCTCATATTCTTGAATCAGCATAGGGTATTACTTTCTTTCTAAAAGAATTATTCGTTTTTAATGGTAAACGATGCCGTTAAGCCAACACTAAAGTTTCGAGGAAGCTTATCTACACCAAAAATAGCCCTGGAATGTTGACCTTTATCTTCCAAGATTTTTACGAATAAGTCAGATGCTCCATTGACTACTTTTGGTGAATCGTCCCAATTTGCTCCCGATTGAAAGTAGGCATCTATATGATTTAACCCTTCAATTTTTTCAAAGCCAACTTTATTATCTATTTGTGCTAAAACATTCAAAGCGCAAAGTTCCATTGCTTTATAGCCTTCATCAGTGGTAAGGTCTTCGCCTAAACGTCCTAGGTAAAGATATTCTTCGTTTAGAATGGGAAATTGTATTGCTATATATGCAATGCTTCCCCGAACATTTACAGAAAGGTAGCTTCCGCCAGGAGTTGATATGTCAGGAAGTTTATATCCGAGTTTGTCTAAATTCTCTTTAGGTGTCATTATCTTGTTTTTACTGCCGCACAACGATTATGCATAAGCTGAACTTTTCCGATATCTATAAAAGTATCTGATTCAAATACGCTTTGCAAGCCTTTAGGTCAATGCACTCGTTTTTGAAACGAGCGCAAGCTGGGTACTTACTGCAAGCCTTATTCCTTTTTGACTTCAAATGCAAAATATGTTTCTTCCATCATGAAGATCATTTTGCCATCCTTTTTTGAAGCTGTTATTCCCATGAAGTAAGACTTTTCATTTTCCTCTTCATAAATACTAATATTTCCAGTTTGACTATCTAATTTCCAGTATCCATTGGTCAATCTCATTTCTTCAAAGGGGAAATCAAACGTAAACTTATTTTCATTCCGAAAAACAAATATTGTTTTCAGAAAGGCATTTTGCATCACATTGATTTGCTCCTTCATCTCATTCGGTATTTCACCTTTTATTTCGACTAGTTTTACAGGTTTCCATTCACCAATTAATTCTTGCTCTGATACCTGTTGTGCATTTAGATTGAAGGATATGAATATGAATAGCGGCAATAATATTCTCATGTTTTCTTTTGATTACTGAAGTCAAGTTAGTGATAGCAAAGAGATATTATAACTTTTACAATACCTAAATGCTTAAGACTAATTTATAATAATTTTTAGTTTATTTAGCCTTCAAGAAGTGGGATAAGCCTTAGTCTCATTGCACCAACTTCCCACCCTTCACTACAAAAACCTTCGTCAGCACATGATCAATATCCTCTAATGGGTTAGCTTTTAAAATCAGCAAGTCGGCCACTTTTCCTTTTTCAACACCGCCATATTTCTTTTCTAACTCAAAGAATTTTGGGCCATTGACTACCGAGGTGGTCAGGGCTTCCTGTGGGGTTAATCCCATAACTACCATTTGCTGCAGTTCGCCTATCAACGACTCACCCGGATAAACGTAGGAGTTGGAAGCTCCACAGTCTGAGCCAGCGACTATATTAACACCTGCATCGTACATCGGTCGCATGATGGTTTTTACCAGCTCACGCATTTCATAGCGGCTGGTGTTGCCGCTGGCTTTGGCTTTTCTAGCACCTTCAATCCTCCTTTGGTAAGTGGCTATAATACCATCACCTATTTTTGATAATAGTGAGTCTGAGCTATGGTCAGTATCTGCCAGCTCGGCCAGTACCTTCATAATGTAGAGGGTAGGCGTTACCGTTACCTTATTATCAGCCAGTTTTTTGAAAAGAGTCTCTGCCAACTCTGGGTCATAAGTATCCAATATCGTGTTCATCATGCCATAACCCAGCCCAAGCTCTGTAAGGCTATCGGCCAAAGGTGAGCAGGCTTTTAATATGTAATATAAATGCTCTGAGCCATCAAGGCCAAGGTCAATAGCCGTATTGATATCACCAGACATGGGCATGTGGCCGGCGGTTTTAAGCCCACGACTTTCAGCAGCCTTTATGATCTCATAAAACATCGCTTTGGTGAGGTTGCCATCGTAGAGCTTCACATAGTCAGTACCAATACTTTGCAATGAGTCCAATGCAGGGCCGATGTCATCTACAGAATCTATTTTTATGGAGCCTGCCCAGGCGGGTTTTGAGCCATCAAGCTTAGGCCCTGAAGTGAAGATGGTGGGCCCGGCCATTGTGCCTGCGGCAATTTGCTTGCGCCATTCCATTACAGCCGGAGTGATATCACCACCAGCATCGCGCACTGTGGTAATGCCAAAGTCTAGGAACATTTTTAAGTAGACTTCATTTTCTGAAATCAGTGAGTCACCACCCCTGAAGTGAACATGATTGTCCCACAAGCCGGGCATTACAAATTGGTCTATGGCATCTATGGTTTCTTTGGCGGTGTAGGCATCAGCATTGTCAGAGGACATAACAGCCGTAATGGTATCGCCTTTTATGGCCACCAGCTGGTCTTCTGTAATAGTGCCTGAAGCAACATCAATAACATTAACATGCAGAAGGAGAAGGTCTACCTCTTCTACATGTTTTTTTTGACAGGAAATAAATATTATGACTAGGAGTAAGGTTGATAACTTTTTCATCAACCTAAAATAAGCCAGTTTGATTGAAATGCAATAAAATCGTTACTTCGATACGAAACGCAGGGGAGTGAGAAGTCTCCTTTTTACAAAGGAAAGGTCATGCTGAATTAAATTCAACATCTAAAAGATTGCGGATCAAGCCCACCTGCCTACCGAATAGGCAGCCAATGACATGTTTTACGTGTTGAGGATCACAGGTCTTGAGATAGAGATTGCAGATTATAAATCTTGGATAACTGGGTGGTATTTTACCATCCCATATCTTCAAACCCGTTTTAATTCTTCTCGCAGTTCTTCTGGATCTTGTTTGTTAGCCCAGACCAGAACAAGACTTATATAATCAGCTTTTAGTTGGTAATAGAGCGTAACCAGTGGATGAATCAATAGTTGTCGATATTCGGATTTTTCATACGTTGGTCCAATATGTGGATTTGCTTCCAGCTGTTCAATACGATTATCAAGCTGCTCAAGAAATGCGTCTGCTACTTTTCCATTCCATTGTTCCTCAATGAAATTAGTGGTTTTTTCCAGGGACTTAAGACCGAGAGGTGTCCAAACCGTTCTCATTTACGACCCAAAAGTTCACGAGCACTCGTATGTTCAATGCAATCTTCCAATTTGGCTGAACTAGATTCATGCAGAAGTTCAAGTATAGTGTTAGGGATTTTTGGTTCTGGATTATTACGAAAATCTTCAAGGCGTTTAAGCACATCTTCATTTTGGATAGCGGTTATCCAAGTGATTAGCTCCAATTTTCGTTGTTCAATAGTCATTTCGTAAATATAATGAAACAGAAACTTTAGTCATAATGGATGTAAACTGCGGCACATACACAAACCATAGTCTCTTTTTCACTAAGGAAATATCCTGCTGAATTTAATTCAGCATCTAAAAGATTGCGGATCAAGTTCGCCTGTCGGCAGACAGGCGGGCAATAACAGGTTTTACACTTAGAGGATCACAGATTCTGTGATAGAGATTTTAGATTACAAACTGGGCATGTCTGGTTTTATTTTGGATATAGGAATACTCCAATTCGTCCTTCGCAATCCACTCCCCATTCTTTAGCTTCTTGGTCTAAATTGAAATACCAATAATTCAGACCTTCTTGAAACCCATTCCCCAACATTATGTATCCAATGCCAATATTCAAAGTTGTGAACAGAATCAAGAATCCAACCATTCCTCTGTGAATACTCTTAAATCCTTTGTTATTCCCACTTCGCTCAATCAAATTTAAAATTGACCGTCTAATGAGCAGAAGAACTACAGTCCAAATGCCAGTATTTATAACTAACCCAGTGACACTATAGTAATGTGTCATAGAACTACCAAATGATTTCTGTCGGAAAATAAATGGACTCCCGGTATATTCTGGAAACATATCCTGTCCGCTACAAGGATATTCTATCCCTAAGACAGAAGACAAGACAAATCCAAACGCGATATATACTATAATTATGTACTTCACCAATAAAATTGATTGCAAGAACCGGATATCAACAATGCGTTTATCCGCATTATATTTATTTACTAATATAAGAATAGATGAGTCAGCTCGATACGAAACGCAAAAAACAAAGAAGTCTCCTGGGTATTTAGGAGACTTCTCAGTCGTACCTCCTTCGAAGTGACTAACTAAATGAGATTATAGTTGCAATTTAAAACTGCTGACTTGAGCCATCATCACCCTCCTGATCCTGGTTATTGATCTTGGTTCTGCGCTGGCGCTGTTTGAAATCCAGCTTGCCAAATTTGTAAGTAAGGTTCAGACCAAAGGACCTGAATGGAATATTGGTATCTGTCGTCTGGATGAAATTAGCGCCTTTAAGCTCACTGCCGAAGTTTTTGTTAGCAAAGAATGGTTCCACCAAACGCAGCCCAAGGCTCACCTTATCATTGATTTCTTTGTTCACGCCCATGGTAAATAGTGAGAATGATGGGTTTGTACCTTGCAATGTTTGTCTTGGCGGCCTGTAAAATCCGAATAGGTCAGTTCTCCAGCCACGGCCCATTTTAATACTTCCGTTAAGGTTTCCATCCCAAATTACGGCTTCTCTTGATAGTGCCACACCATCTACAGTACCGCTACCAATGTAGGTATAGACATTAAGCCCACCTCTAAGGGTAATGTTCTTCTTGATGGTTACGGAAGAAAAGAAATTGACTCCGTAAGATTCGCTTTCACCAATATTTCTAAATGTGGTTGAAGAAAGTCCGGAATCATCAATATCAAGATAGCTCTCAATGATGTCCGTTGTTTTTCTGTAGAACAATGACGTATTGATGGCAAAGCCTTTGATAAACATGCCATAGCTCACTTCATACTGGTCGGTAAGTTCCGGATCAAGTTCCGGGTTACCAGCGCTCTGGTTTCTGTTACCATTGATTTGAATATATGGGTTAATTACCCTTAAGCTAGGCCTTTGAATTCTTCTTGAATAGCTGGCTTTTAATGTATTGAACTTTCCAATTTTTCTGCTTACCGTAATAGAAGGCAACCAGTTGGCATAGTCATTTGAGAATGGAGCATCTGTCACATCAAAGTCACCTGTAATTTCAGTGTACTCATACCTTACACCTGCAATCAGACCATATTTATCGGTTAATTGGGCAGTGGATGATAAATATCCTGCTACAACATCCTGCTCGTAATAGAATACATCGGTTCTGTTAGGGTCTGTCTCGTAATTTCCGGTGGCAGTGTTTAAAGACTCAAATTCGAAATCACTCTCCACATCCCTAAGGATGGTTTTGGCTCCCATCTCTATTTTTACTTTGTCATTAACAGGATGTACATAGTCTGCCTGAATCGTATTTTCTGTATTATTTCCATCATTCACATTTCTTTCGTCCTGAAATAATGTTTGATCGCTGCCCACCTGGTCTTGCTGGGTGATCACAAACTCCTGATCCTGAACATTGCCATCTATTTTATAAGAGAGGGATAATTCCTGACCTTTCTTTTCAGGGAATTTGTAGATGTAATCCAGTGACCATTCGTACCCGCTGAACAAATTCTCCGATTCAGTATTTCTTAGGTACTGCTGGTTGATGCTATTGGCAGGATCTACAAAAGAGCCATTGACCAAATTATCCCTGTCGGATGAGAAGCCTCTCAAACGAAATGAAGTTGAGAAGCTATGAAATGCATTAAAATCATAGAATGCACTGGCAGTACCAAAAAAGCCTAAACGGTTAGACTCATTCGGGCCTGACTCCTGCAATATCCTGCTTTGGTTATTGATGATATCCTCTCTGTAAAACTTGAAATCGCCTTCTCTGGTAGGAGAATAAAAAGCACTGGCACTGGTATTGAATCCAAATCGGCCACGGCCAGCATTGATGTTCAATACGCCTCTGTTTGATAGGTTACCCACTGAAGCATCTATGCTTCCAGCGAAACCTTCAGGAGTACTTTTTTTGGTAATAATATTAATAATACCGGCAGTTCCTTCACCATCATATTTAGCGGATGGAGAAGTGATCACCTCTACATTCTTGATATTATCGGCAGGTATAGACTTAAGCGCATCTCCAGGGTTACTCGCAAACATTGATGACGGTTTACCATTCACAAGAATGGTTACATTCTGGCTACCTCTGAGAGAAACATTGCCTTCCACATCCACATTTAACAATGGCGCTCTTCTTAACACATCTGATGCATCGCCACCTTTATTGGCCACATCATTCTCAGCATTGTAAACAATCTTATCTACCCTGTTTTCTATAAGCTCTTTTTCACCTTCAATCACCACCTCTTCCAATTGCTGAAATGACCCACTCATACTGATTGATCCAATATTAAAGTCTGGATTTTTAGGCGTTAGTTCTGCTTCATAAGTTGATGTTTCATAACCTACAAATGATACTAACACAGTGTATTTGTCTACAGGCAAATCCTGTATCTTAAAAGTGCCATCATTTTCAGAGATGGTACCATTAATTTGCTTGTCGCCTTTCTTAACTACAATAGAAGCGTAAGATATGGGCTCCTTGGTTTGACTGTCAATAATTTGGCCGGTGATCTTTCCCATTATTTGGGAGCTTGCTCCACCACTAAATCCTCCAGGCCTTTGTGCAAAAATGCTGCTTGAAGCAGCCAACACTAATAAAAATGTAAAAATATTCTTCATTAAATTAATTTTATATCTGCAAATGAACGCACTGTTGATCCATTTGTTCATATCATTTTTAAACTTGTGTTGAATGGAAAAAGTGGCTATATGATTGGTAAATAGCTATTATAAACCCGTACCGTTTATCATTGAAGAAATTCACATGATTTTCTTCCAACTATGCTGGCATTTTGGTGAAGTAATTCTAAAGTTCAGTACAGTTATACTATGGTTCATGTTATCTCATAGGGTGCTGTTCACATTTTTTAACAGTTTTAACTTGAGTTTATGTTTCGTTTCTAACGTAATTACACATTCAAAACTTAAAAAACTCAAACAACTCAAAACACAACGCCATGCTCACCAATTACATCAAAATTGCTTTTCGTAACATTTGGAAAGCCAAACTACACTCATTTATCACATTTGCCGGTTTATCTACAGGTATAGCCTGCTGTCTGCTGATTATCCTGTTTGTAAAAGACGAATGGACCTTTGATGATTTTCATTCCAAAGCGGACAGGATTTACCGAGGTTGGACTTATGAGAATTACGGAGAAAATGAGACCTTCTTCAATACCGTAACTCCATATCCGCTAGGCCCTGCATTGAAGGACAACTACAGTGAAGTTGAAGAGTATGTCAGAATAAACAACCTGAACCTGGAAATTAAGGTGGGGGAGGATTCCTTCAACGAACAGATAACAGTGGCTGGACAGCCTTTCTTCGACTTGTTTGATTTTGAAGCTTTGTACGGTAAGCCAGACCTGGCGCTTGATGATAAAAATGCTGCCATTATAACTCAAAAAACTGCCCAAAAGCTTTTTGGCCTTGATAACCCTATTGGTGAAGACATTGCCATGGATATTGGTGACGGCCAGCGTCTTTTCACTGTTAAGTCGGTAGTAGAGAATATGCCTACCAATACAAGTATTTCCTTTGATATCATGATTTCAGATCTGAACAATGATGTAATGGTTGGAGAAAGGGCGATGAATGGTTGGTATAATGTAAATCCGGAGACCTATTTTTTACTTAATGAAACAGCAAAGGCTGAAGATATAATAGCCAAGACCTCTGCATTGTTGAAAAATGCTTTGGGTGAAGATTATGTGGAGGGTCAATATCAAATTGGATTACAGCCTTTATTGGATATTCATTTAAACAATGAAATGCCTGTTGGCATAGCCCCTGTAAGTGACCCTAAATATGCCTATATCCTTGTGGCCATTGCAGGTCTTATATTGTTATTGGGCTGTATCAATTTCGTGACCCTTTCAGTAAGCAAATCCATCAACAGGGCAAGAGAGGTAGGAGTGAGAAAGGTAGTCGGTGCCCGTAAAAATCAGTTGATGGCCCAATTCCTCAGTGAAGCGGTAGTTACGGCATTTATATCAATAGGCATAGGTATGTTATTGGCCAAGATCAGTCTCAATCTTTTTAACGAATTATCAGGCAAGCAATTGTTGTTTGAGTTCGATGCGGTTATGGCATTGAGCGTGGTTCTGCTACTGGTGGTTATAGGTATAATATCAGGGAGTTATCCGGCATTGTTACTATCGGGGCTCAAGCCTGTTTCCATATTAAAAGGAAGTAAATCCAATGTAGGCAATAAACAAGGTCTGCGCAAAGCCCTTGTGGCCACACAGTTTGTTTTAACCATTTTCTTGATTAGCACAACGCTCTTAATGCAGGACCAGTTAAGCTTTCTGCAAAGCAAAAACCTTGGTTTTGATAAAGAGCAGGTAATTGTTACCCAGTTAAATGTGGAGCCCGGTGGTGGGCTGGTTGATAGAGTGAATAAAGGAATGGAAACAGCCCAATTGATGCTTAATGAACTTGATGGCAAAGAAGGGGTAATGACAGCAGGGGTCGCTAATCATACGTTTGGCTCTGGTGGCTGGACGAATGTAGGTTTTACAGATACCCAGGATAACTACAGGACTTTTGATATGTTGGTTGCCGATGCTCAATTTATCCCGTCTATGAAAATGAAAGTGGTAGAAGGCCGGGCCTTTGATAAAAACAATCTTTCTGATGGACGCAGGGCCATTATTATCAATCAGGCTTTTGCCAGTGCATTTGGGTTTGATGACCCTATTGGCAAACAACTGCCAGGAAAAAATTTCGAAGACCATGAAATTATCGGTGTTGTTGAAGATTTTAATTACAATAGTTTACACGCAGAGGTAGAGCCTTTACTTATGGTAATGAACCCCGGCATTATTTTTCCGGGTATCGAAAATGTGGGTATAGGAAGTAATCCATTTCCAAAAGTTTTTGTCCGTCTGGAGGCCAACAAACTACAAGAGGGGATAGCAAGTATGAAAATGGTTTGGGACAAAGTGACCAATGGTGAAGAATTTCAATATGATTTTATTGATCAAACGCTGGCCACCCAGTACAGCTCTGAGCAGAACTTATCTAAAATAGTATCAATAGCTTCGATATTGGCCATCGTCATTGGTTGCATGGGTTTGTTTGCATTGGCATCATTAAATATGGAAAATAGAACCAAAGAGGTGAGCATAAGAAAAGTGCTTGGCGCATCTCAGGGTTTGATCCTGACCATGCTTTCAAAAGAGTATATCATATTAATCCTGATTTCAATGGTCATAAGTATACCACTGACTTTGTATGTCATTGACCAATGGCTGGCATCATTTGCTTATCGCGTAGATGTTGGTGTAGGGGTTTTCGCCCTGACTGGTGGATTAACCTTGGTTATTGCGTTGATTACGATATCATATAACGCTATTAAGGTATCGATGAAGCAACCTGCGGAAACTTTGAAATATGAGTAACGAGAAAACCTCCTAGGTTTATCTTCTCAGAGCAAATAAACCTAGGAGGTTTTGATAATCTTTATTTGTACAACAATTATTATAGAAATAGAGAAAAATTGTATCTTGCTATTAGTTTAACATTTTATATACTAATGAATAAGACATACCTGGGAGAATTTGAAGAGCTAATGCTAACCATGGTAGGCATACTGAAAGAAGAGGCCTACGGCAATGCTATAGTAAAGGAAGTGCAAGATCAACTGGACCGAAGTCTCAATTTAAGTGCTGTGCACGTCACATTATACCGATTGGAAGATAAGGGACTGGTGAAGTCGTTTATGGGAGGGGCAACGCAGGAGCGTGGAGGCAGAAGGAAGCGATATTTCGAGTTGACCAGTGCTGGGATTAGTGTGCTACAAAGTTTGCAAGAGCAGCGCCTTAAGCTTTGGAAAATGCTCCCTGAATTAAAAATGGCAGGTATATGAAGGACGTGAGACCGCCTCAAAGAATCACAAGGTTTTTAGAAAACATATGCCCGGAATATCTTTTCGAGGGTATCATCGGTGATTTGGAAGAGCAGTTTTACGATGACTTAGAAACTTTAGGCGAAAAAAAGGCCAAAAGAAGGTATTGGTGGAACACCCTTCGGTTTGTCAGGCCGGAAATTTTATTACGCAACAACTCAAATTTCTCAATAATCAACACAATTATGATCAGCAATTACATTAAAACAGCAGGCCGCAACATGGCCAAAAGAAAGATGTTCTCATTTATCAATGCTTTCGGTCTAAGCATTGGTATAGCATTCTGCATCCTCATATTTCTTTACATCAAGGATGAAAAGAGTTTCGACAAATTCCATGCAAACAGTCATAAGATTTATAGGGTGGAAGAGAAGGCTTATGATTTTTGGGATCCAGAACCGGATAAGCCTTACAATTATTCAGCGTACATACAAACGGGGTTAGGGCCAGTTTTGAAAGAAGAAGTGCCGCAAGTGCAATTTGCAACTCGGTTCAATGGGGGAGGAAATGCCATTGTAGCCAATGGTGAGAAGGTTTTTACTGAGCAATTAGCCTATATAGACCCGGATTTTTTCAAGATGTTTTCATTCGAAACTTTAGCAGGTAATGTGGATCAGTTTCTTTCTGAAAAGTATCAGGTGGTACTTACACCCAAGATAGCAGAAAAGTATTTTGATAGTCAGGATGTGCTGGGCAAAACCTTGAAGATTGATATTCAGGGTGAAAATGAATTCGCGGTTGTAGGTATTATTACCTCTCCACCTGCCAATTCAAGCCTGCAATTTGATATGCTGGTTTCTCAAACAGTACGACCTTATTATGATAAGAACGTGGAGAGTTGGCAAAATTTTAATACTCCTACTTTTATTCAATTGGTTGATAATGCGGATGTGGTGGCCGTGAATGAAAGCCTGGCGAAGATCGTAGACAAATATATGGGGGATGTCTTAGCAAGAAATGTTAAGGAATACAGTATCCCAGAAGGCATAAAGCCTTTTGAATATCAGTTAACAGGCTTTCAGGACATTCATTTAGATACTCAGATAACATGGACCAAATCCAGTGATCCGAAATACGCTATGATACTCGGTGGCATTGCTTTCCTTATATTGTTGATAGCTTGTATCAATTATATTTCTCTGTCCTTAACCGCTTCAGCCGCAAGACAAACAGAAGTAGGGGTCAGGAAGTCCGTTGGAGCACAAAGGGGACAATTAATCAACCAATTTGCTTTTGAGTCAGTGATTTTGGCTTTTCTTTCTATGGTCATAGGCATCATTTTGATGTTTATTTTTCTACCTGCTTTCAATGAGTTTACCAATAAGGAATTATCATTTGACGCCATCACAATAATGCAAGTGTTTGGTATTGGAATAGGATTAGCTGTTGTGGTAGGTCTAATCTCGGGTTTTTACCCTGCTTTTTATTTATCAGCTGCTAAACCATCTCAAGTATTAAAAGGAGGATTTACCACCAAAATGAAAGCAGGCTTCACCAAACCATTGGTTGTTTTGCAATTTGCTCTGTCGGCTTTTTTGATTATTAGCTCCGTGATTATGTATCAACAAATGGAGTATGTTACTACCAAAGATTTGGGGTATGATCAGGAGCAGGTAGTTGTTGTTCCTACTCAAATGGGCTGGAATGAAGAGTCTAACAAAGCGGTAGAAAGGATGCGCACCCGACTTGCACAGGAATCATTTGTAAGTGGTGTGGCTGGCACCAGTTTATCTTTCAATCAGGGTTATTCCAGATATGGTTATGAAATTGATAATGAGTATAGGTCTGCCTATGTTTTTGCTGTAGATCCTCAATACATAGAGGTTTTGGATATTGAAATGGCCGAAGGCAGAAACTTCTTGACCGATGGTGTGAATGACTCAACAGATATAATAGTGAATGAGGCCTTGGTAGCAGACATGGGTTGGGAAAACCCCTTGGAAGAACATTTAAACTGGCGTGAAGACTCAGCCTCTCTGGGCTCAAAAATTGTTGGCGTGGTTAAAGATTATCACTTCCTTTCATTAGAAAGAACCATCGAGCCAATGTTCCTGTCTATGGATAAAGAACAAGTGGGGTACCTTCAACAGATGCTGATAAAAATTAAGCCTGGCGAGCTGCCCAATGCAGTGGATAAACTTCAAGCTGTTTGGAATGAACTATCGCCAGACAAGCCGTTTGATTATACGTTTATGGATGAGGATATAGCCCGCCAGTATGCTTCTTATGAACGCTGGATGAGTATCATGGGGCTGGCTACACTTTTTGCCATTTTGATTTCATGTCTCGGCCTATTTGGGCTAGCAGGCATTAATGCCATCAACAGAACAAAAGAAATGGGAATACGAAAAGTATTTGGTGCAGAGGTCATGAACATTTTTGTATTGCTTAACCGTCAGTACATTTGGCTGGCGATGATAGCTTTTGTTATAGCTTCTCCATTGTCATGGTATGCCATGAATATGTGGCTGGAGGACTTTGAATATGGTATTGAAATAAGCTGGCCTATTTTTGCCATAAGTATGGGTTTGGGACTTTTGATTGCACTGGTAACGGTGAGTTATCATGCCGTTAAGTCTGCCTATTTAAGTCCAGCAGAGACTTTGAAGTATGAATAAGAATATTTTTTTAACTTCTGGTATCTACAAATGTTATCAGACCTCATGATCTTTAATTGGTTTTGAGGTCTGAATATTAAAATAACCTAATAGCTAGCGCTACTCTTCTTCAGACTACTATTTCTGTTTTAGGTATTTTAAAATTAATGTACTGATAAATAGCGGTTTATGAATTACTAATTCTTAAACTGAAATATCCATATTACTTTTTTAATACTTTATGTTATTATTGATGTTTGATTTTAACTAAATATTAAGTTGTGAGTAAAAAATACATTGTAATTGGGTGTCTAATTGCGTTGTTAAACCTATCATATCAGGTAACGGGTCATTGTCAAAAAAGCCGCATAAAATTCGGAAAGGTTGAATTGGAAGATCTTGAAATGAAGGTTTATCCGGGAGATTCAATGGCCCCTGCTGTCATCCTATCAGATATTGGTAAATTTGAATCCGATGACATAACCTTTACTAGGCACCTTCGAATTAAGGTGCTGAGTAAAGCTGGCTTGGACTGGGGAAACTGGACTTTTGATGCGCCATCAAGAAGCGCCTTTAAAGTTCTGGTGTTTAATCTTGAAAATGGCGAGGTTGTTAAAACAAGAGCTGACAACAATACGATCTATAAAGAGGAGGTAGTGGATGAATATTCTGTTTATAAAGTCTTCGCCCCTGGCGTTAAAGTAGGAAGCATTATTGATATTGAATTTAGTCACTTAGGTGTTCCAAGAGAATGGAGGTTTCAGGACATTATACCTATTAGGTACAACGAACTCGAGTTGGAAGAATCTAATTACATAAAGTATTCAAAGACCAAATTTGGTTTTGAACCTCTAAATCAGGTTGATGATAATAAGTGGGTCATGGAGAACATGGCTGCTTTTGAGAATGAGCCTTATATAAATACTTATAAGAACTACATTACAAAATTCGAATTTCAATTGGTTTCACTTGGTAAACCAGGTTTTAGATATTTAGAGTATAGCTCGACTTGGTCTAATGTTATCAACAGGTTGCTTATTTCCCCATATTTTGGTGATGTTGTCAATTCGGCTTCTTTTCTAAATGACTATGCTAAACTTATAAATGGAGCTGATTTGCCCTTAGATGAGAAAATATCCAGGGCTCATCAAGTTATAAAGGATAATATTAAGTGGAATGGTAACTATACAATTTATAGTTCAAGTAATGTGCGTAAATGTTTTACAACTGATCATAGTGGAAATGTCGCAGACGTTAATCTCTTATTGGTTGCAATGTTAAACAAAGTAGGAGTAAGAGCATATCCAGTAGTATTAAGTACTAGAAGTAATGGGATGTTGGTAAAACATAAAGCAATGGCGAGTAAGCTGAATTATGTTGTGGCTTATGTAAAGGAAGGTAATGTTGAAATGTTATTAGATGCTACATCTGACAACTTAGTACCAGGAATTTTGCCTGAACGCTGTTTAAACTATTATGGACTTATAATCAATGAAGGTTCCGAACTATGGGTTGATCTAAATTCAACTTACAAGGCCAAAACGAACGACTTCACTATGATAACAATCAATGAAGATGCTACTGGAGAAGCGAATATTAGTCGTGATCATAGTGAATATGAGTATTATAACTGGGTGCAAAAAAGAAAGGAAACGGGAATGGACGATAACGTCTATTCGAACGAACTAGAAGGTACTTTCGATGATTTGAATATTAAGAATATTCAAATTGCTAGAGATAATAATACTACCTTATCTGGTGTGGAAAAGCTTAACATTGATTTGAGCGAACGAATTATTGATGTGGGAGATGGCATTATTTTCAACCCTTTTTTAATGCAAGAATTTGCCATTAATCCCTTTAATTCAGAATCAAGGAAATATCCTGTTGATCTTAGGTACCCTAGAGATTATACCAGTACAATTATTGTTAAACTGCCAGAGAATTATGTGCCTAAGGAAATTCCAGAATCCACCAAGTATACACTTCAAGGCGGAAGTGCATTTGTCACATTACTAACAAACTCAACTAGTGGCACCATCCAATTTAAGTTGAATATTTCTATTCAAAAGGAAGTATATGCAGAAAATGAATACCCTGAAATGAGACAATTTTTTATGCTGGTAAGCAAACTCCTCAATCAACCTATTGAACTGCAGAAAATATGAAGTTTATATCTTTATTAACACTTCTCTTAGTTACTATAAATATTACTTCCAATAGTCAGGAATATGCTAGAATTAACTCACATGTGACTACATATCAGATTAATAATTCTGCTGATGTAGAAATTTCAGAATATTTAAAAGTTACTATAAATTCTAAAGAAGCTGAATACTTAAGTTGGTTTATTGATTATACCGACAAGTTTAGGAAAATTAAAAAAGTAACAATTACCATAATTGATGCAGCGGGTAGAAAGATTAAAAAAGTCAGTAAGATGGAGGGAACAGAATATGGCTTCAGTTCCTCATTTGAGATAGATGATAGCAAGTTATTTGTTTTAAAGCCAGATTATCAAAATTACCCCTACACTGCTGAAATAGAATCAGAAATTGAGCTAACTGGTTTTATATCCTTGCAGCCTTGGGTACCAAGGTCAAGGTTTAATGTGGCTGTCGACAAGTCTACCCTCAAGGTGATTCACCCTGAGAACATGAAAATAAAGATACTTAATAAAACACCCAATGATGAGTATAGTCTGACTAGCCTTAAAGGTATGCAGACTAGATGGTATGAAGTTTCCAAATTAGATGCACAGGCAAAAAATAAAAGATATAAAGATTTTTATGATGAGCAACCAAAAGTATTGGTCTCGCCCGAAAATTTCAGCCTGGAAGGTGTTGAAGGTAGTTTCGCATCTTGGAAAACATTTGGTAATTGGTTTTATAATTTAAACAATAACCCATTTGAATTATCAACTGAAACAAAAGTTTATTTGTCGAGTCTAGACCGATCTGACAAGAAAGAATTAATAAAGAATATCTATCACTATATGCAGGATAAGACAAGGTATATTTCCATCCAATTGGGCATTGGAGGGTTTAAATCCTTGCCAACATCTGAGGTGGACTCTTATGGTTTTGGAGATTGTAAAGCCTTGACGACATACATGAAAAATATGCTTAGTTATACTGGTATTAATTCTAATTATATTCTTGTAAAAGCAGGTTCAGATACACCTGATATTGACAAGGACTTCCCGAGTAATCAATTTAATCATGTTTACCTGGGTATTCCCTTATTAAGTGATACTGTATTTTTAGAATGTACAAGCCAAAGTACTCCTGCCTTTTACACCGGTAAATTTACGGATGATAGATATGTACTCTGGATTGAAAAGGATAGAAGTAAAATTATTCGATCTACTATTTATGATGAGTCTGAAAACCTTAAAGTCAATACTGCAGAAATTGAACTGAATTCTGATGGAAATGCTAAGATGAATGTTAAGACTACTAATGAAGGGATTTTTTATGATGAAATTATGGTCTATAACTCAGCTCAACAAGATTATATAAAAAAGGTAAATCAAGCGAAATTCCATCATAAAGATTTTTCAATTGATGGCTTTGAGTATAAGCAATTTACAAGAGATTCAATATGCTTCACTTCATTTTTTGATGTTTCGATCAATGGTTTAGGGAAAATTGTTGGAGACCGGATGATTTTACCAGTCAACATGATGACTCCATTGGATGAATTAATTGATGTTAATTCTGCAATGAAATATGCATCAATTACTAGAGCATTTACTGTTGTAGACAGTGTCAAAATCAAATTACCAAAAGATCGCTGGATTTACAATCTACCTGAAGCCGTAAATGTCGAAAGTAAATTCGGTAGTTATTCTTTGGATTTGAGTCATGAGTCTAACTATCTTATTATTAATAGAAAGGTTATCTTTAACAAAGGTGATTTTACTAAAGACCAGTTCCAGGAATTTGAAGAATACTTTAATGAAATAGAGAAGGTTGATAACAAAAAGTTAGTTGTTAACTCTAAAACATGATTACTGTGTTTGATAATGAAGGGGCTTTATTTGAATCAGATTTTAACCAATATACTTAGCCAGCAACCTGTGAAAATGATGTACCCCTTTTTCTCTTTTAGGTGAGAACCTACCGGTAGTATAAGCAGATGACATTAGTCCCTGATGCACACCCTCAACCACAAATTCATCTTCACGCTCTACTTTGTCTAACAATGCGCCAGCACCGCTGCCAATTTTAGTTTCATCATAGACATAAGTGAGGAAGGAAACCTTTGTTTTGTCTTTGGTTATGGGCTTTACAATGTTGATGCTCAGCCCCCATGGGTAGAAGTTGAACATCATATTGGGGAACACCCAGTAATAATACGCACCTACCTGCTTGCCGTAATCTACATGGCCTTCTGGTAAGTCAAATACCTCTTCACCACCTTTGGAATACCCAACTTGCACATTGCAATGATCATAAAGGATAGAAGTATAGCTGCCATAATCCAGCACATTGTTTAGGTCTTTGTGCACGAATGGAATGTGAAATCCTTCCAGGTAGTTGTCACAATACAAAGCCCAGTGTGCATTCACCAGATAGTCTTTGCTTAGCGTTGGTTCGTATTTAAAATCTTCTATCGGCATGAAACCAACATGCTTTTCCATGAGATCCGTTACTTCTTTTATATCAAAGGCTGGGTTCGGACTAACAAAAAGAAAGTATCGCCAGTCTTTAAGCGGATAGGTGTGTAAGCTGTCGCATGGTCTGGGAAAGTCCTGAGCCTCATCAAACTCAGGCATGGACACAAAATTGCCTTCAAGGTCAAACCGCCTTCCATGGTAAGCACATATTATTGATTTAGACTTTGCTGGCTGATGCGCCAAAATATTGGCCCTATGCGTACAGACATTAGAAAGGCATCTGATCTCTTCCTGGCTGTCTTTAGTCAAAAGCAAAGGCTCTTTCATAAACCCATCCAAAAGTGTTAAGGGATAAACACCTTCATTCTGTGGTAAAAGGTCTTTGCCACCGATCCACTGCCAGGTGCGGTTAAAGACCTTCTCTCTTATCAAGTCAAAGTTTTCTGGATCTCTGTAGAAATCTGCAGGTAACGTTTCTGCTTTTGTAATGTCCGGATTGATAAAAAATCTTTGGCTCATGGGTAGGCTTTTAGTAAAGTTACAAATTACTATTTTTCATTCTTCTCTATAAACCTCCCTCTAGATTTTTTTGATGAGCGGATAGCGAATCTGAGAAAACATTGCTTAATTGGTGAATCATATTTCTTAATCAGAACTTAAACCAATCATGAAGAAATTAGCCATCTCATTATTATTAATGACCATTAGTGTATTCACCTTTGGTCAGGATTATGACGAATTATTAAAACCAGTAAAATACAGAAACATAGGTCCCTTTCGTGGAGGAAGAGCAGTAGCCGGTGCTGGTGTGGTAGGCGACCCAATGACCTATTATATGGGCACCACAGGTGGTGGGGTTTGGAAAACCGAAAATGGTGGTCAGCGTTGGTTCAATATCTCGGATGGCTTTTTTAAGACCGGATCTGTAGGAGCTATTGCTGTTTCTGAAAGTGATCCCAATGTAGTTTATGTAGGTATGGGTGAGCATGCGCCAAGAGGGGTGATGACCTCCTATGGTGATGGTGTTTACAAGTCTACCGATGCCGGAAAAACATGGACACACCTTGGGCTTGAGAAGACCCAGCATATAGCCAGAGTCGTAATTCACCCTAAAAATCCAGACATCGTTTTTGTGGCGGCACAGGGTGCTTTGCATGGCAATAATGCTGAGAGGGGAATCTACAAATCCACAGACGGTGGTAAATCTTGGAGCAATGTGCTTTTTGTTAATGGCATGACAGGGTGCGCTGAGTTGTCAATGGATTATAACAACCCGATGGTTTTATATGCTGCTATGTGGGAGCATCAAAGGTTGCCATGGCAGGTGATCAGCGGAGGCCCTGGAAGCGGACTGTATAAATCAACTGATGGCGGTGTAACATGGAATAAGATTCACAAAGGCTTACCTGAAGAGAAAGGTAAAATGGCAATTGCCGTTGCACGTTCAAATTCTGATAAAGTCTATGCATTGATAGAAAGTGATTCTGATAAAGAGTTAGGAGGGTTGTTTGTGTCAAATAATGCCGGAGCCAGCTGGTCAAGGGTTAGCGATAATCATGAACTGATTCAGCGTGCTTGGTATTATATCGAGGTGTTTGTTGATCCTCAAGATGAAGAGACTGTTTATGTTATGAATGCGCCAGCATTGAGATCAATAGATGGTGGTAAAAGCTGGGAAAGTTTAAGTGGTACTCATGGTGATTATCATGATTTATGGATCAATCCTGATAATAATAAAAACATGGCCATTGTTAATGACGGTGGGGTAGCGGTGTCTTACAATTATGGAGAATACTGGTCTTCTGAAGACAACATGCCCACAGCTCAGTTTTATAGAATAAATGTAGACAACCTTTTTCCATACAACATTTATGCTGGTCAGCAAGATAACTCTACGGTAAAAATAGCGAGCCTGGCCCATGATGACTGGAGCATCAACACCAGGCACTGGAGTGCATCTGCGGGTGGTGAAAGTGCTTTTTTAGCTTTTGATCCTGATAATCCAAGGTTTGTAATGGGAGGTAGCTACTTAGGAACCATCGAAGTTTTTGATACAAAGTCGAGTGCGACTACCAATGTAATGGCTGCGCCAATTCAATACTTATCGAGAGCGGCCAGTGACATGAAATACCGTTTCGACTGGAATGCACCCATCATCTGGTCTAAGCATGAGCCGGGTACTTTTTATCATGGTGCTCAGGTACTTTTAAGAACCAGGGATATGGGTAAATCCTGGGAAGAAGTTTCTCCTGATTTGACTAAAAATGAAAAGGCAAAGCAGATTAAAGGTGGAGGCCCTTACACTGTGGAGGCAGTTGGAGCCGAGAATTATGGAGTGTTAAGTTATGTTCTGGAATCACCAAGCGAAAAAGGAGTGATATATACAGGTAGCAATGATGGTTTGGTGCATGTTACGAAAGACAATGGTGCCACCTGGACGAATGTTACTCCTAAAGGGTTAACAGAATGTTTGGTAAATGCCATTGAGGTTTCTCCACACGATCCTGCTACGGTTTACATAGCCACCACAAGGTACAAGTTTAATGATAAGACCCCTTCCATTTATAAGTCAACCAATTATGGTAAGTCATGGACAAACATAAGTGGCAATATTCCTTATGGAGCATTTACCCGTGTGGTAAGAGAAGATGATAAGGTTAAGGATTTACTGTTTGCTGGTACTGAGCTTGGGATGTATATCTCCAAGGATGGAGGTAAGTCATGGAAGCCATTTCAGCTGAATTTACCTATAGTGCCTATAACTGACCTTAGGATTCATAAGGATGATCTGATTGTTGCTACAATGGGTCGTTCTTTTTGGATTTTGGATGATATGGGTCTGATCAGGCAGCATAAACCAAGTACAGGCCTTGTTCTTTATCAACCTGAGGATGCCATTATTGGTAACTGGGGTAGCCAGTTGAATGGAAATTCTGAAAGCTTTACTGGGTCAAATGCTTTCGAAGGCGTTAACCCTGCCAATGGTGTAGTCATTTATTATAATCTGCCTAAGCTGGATGATGCTGCTGAGGTTAAATTACAGATTTCTGATGCACAGGGCAATGTGGTAAGAACCTATACCTCTAAAAAGGATAAGGACTTCAAATCTTATGACGGAGGGCCATCAGCCAATCCTACTTTATCTAAAAATGAGGGCCTGAACCGTATAGTATGGGATATGCGCTATCCAACAATGGTAGGGGCACCAACAGCTTATATTGAAGGTGGTTTTAGAGGGCATAAAGCTGTGCCTGGTGATTATAAGATTGCTGTGATGGTGGGTGATCAGAAGATGGAAACGTCAGCCAAAATATTACCAAATCCATTATATACCACCACACCTGCTGAGTATGCTGAATACGATGCTTTTATGAAAAAAGCACAAGCTACTTTTAATGACATGCACACTAAAGTGAACGCATTAGTGAAAGTACAAGGTCAGTTGAATGATGCCATGGAGTTATTGCCAGAAGATGCCACAGAATTAAAAACTGAAGGTGAGGGGCTATTGAAGAAACTAAAGGCCTGGGATGAGGATATGGTGCAGCGTAAGTCTAAAGCATATGATGATGTTGAGAATTATCCCAACAAATTTACAGCTGAACTAATATTCTTGATTAACCAGACTGATAGTGCCTTACCACGAGTCAATGAGCCAAACAAAGCCAGGTTTGCAGAACTTATGGAAGAATGGGAAGGGTTGAACAAAAGGGCTAAGGAATTAATGGAAACGGATATTCCTGCTTATAACAAAAAACTTTGGGAAGCTGGAGTAGGAGCTGTTAAGGTGCCTTGATTGTGATCATAAATCTGAAATAAAAACAAACCCAGAGCCGATCGGATCTGGGTTTGTTTTTTTGTGTTTTGAGAAGGTTGCTGGGTTGGAGCAATTATATAACATTTAATACCCCCATTGTCTTGCTAACCCCAGCTGATATCTTTAACTCAAGTTCTTCTTAAAGAACTCAATAGTCCTGCTCCATGCCAGTTTGGCATCTTCAGGATCATAACGGCCTGTTGAGTCGTTATGAAATCCATGGTTAGCACCTTCATAAATATAAGCTTCATACTCCTTATTATTGGCTTTCAGAGCTTCTTCATAAGCGGGCCAGCCTGCATTTACCCGTTCATCTAAACCACCAAAATGAAGTTGTAGTGGAGCATTAATGTTAGGAACTTCCTCCGCAGATGGCTGACTACCATAAAAAGGAACTGCTGCTTTTAAGTCAGGCACTTTTACGGCCATCATGTTAGATATCCAGCCGCCAAAGCAGAACCCTACAACACCAATATTACCAGTGCATTCAGGTTGGTTTTTCAAATAATCAAAAGCCGCAATAAAATCTTCCAACATTTCATCCCGGTCACGCTTGCGTTGCATTTCCCTTCCATCATCATCATTTCCCGGGTATCCTCCTAGAGGTGTAAGGGCATCTGGCGCTATAGAGATAAAGCCTGCCACAGCTGCACGCCTGCCTACATCGGCTATGTAAGGGTTGAGTCCCCTGTTTTCATGAACTACAACAATACCAGGCAATTTTCCTGAGGCATTTGCCGGCCTTGAAAGCTGAGCCTTGATGGAACCACCACCTTTTGGAGAATTATAATCGATAAACTCTGTTTTTAGCTTTGGGTCATCTTCATGTATTTGGATAGTGTCTTTATAGTTAGGCATTACAAAGCTCATTAAAGAACTGACGGTCAATCCACCCACTGCGTAGGCAGAAAGCTTTTTAATGAATTCCCTTTTGCTCATTTTATTATGGGCATAAGCATCGTACAGCTTGAAAACTTCTTGGTTAATCTCGGGGTTTTTAGGTGAGGCCATCTTTAAATTGGTTTTAATGGATAAAAAGTACTCTCCTAAATATAGCAGTTCAAATCGTTAATGTCTAGTAAGAACATGCTTAGGAGAAGAGATTCAAAATTATGGATTAGCGGTTATCATTTGATCGTATCATGGCTATTCCTACCCACATAAACCATACAATTTGTGTTACACCAAAGAGCATGGCAAAAGTATCAGTTGGGAAAATGGTACACAATCCAAATGCACCAACCAGAATTCCGAAATAGGAGAGCGCCTTGGACCAGAAGTTAGACTTTAACCCGGCTATACTCAGAAGCATCACCCAAAGTGCCCCTACTATTTCATTGCCACCACCCAGAGCTTCCACCATTACATTAACCATTTTCCATAACGTCATGGCTTGATCGGGATTTTCTGCTCCAGTGGTTATTACCGTACTAAGTCCAATATTGGCAGTCATGCCAGTGGCTATAATTATTGTTACCCATATAAACCCAAAGACTGCGGCTAGCCTGCTGGTGATATGTTGAGCTTTGGTGCTTTCATAAATGGCCAGCACAAGAACTGAAAGCACAATACCGAACAAGACATAAATGATCAGATTGGTAATAGTTATTAACAGTTGGTTATTGGTCAAATGCACCAATATTTCTGAGGGATCGACTTCAGCTGCAGGGTTGTTGATGACCGCTCCGAAAATAATAAAGGCAAATACGTAAATGGCAGCTTCAGTAATAGCAGCTGCTCCACCAAGTTTTTGTAATTTGTTCATAGTATTAGTTTAGGTTCGGCTTTTAGACGACCAATATTAATTAAATCTGTGGATTAAATGAGGAGTGGTTGACTAATCCGCTGAGTGGATTTCATCACTTATAAAATGAGAATATCTATTTGAAACGCGGATGCGACTTTAGTTTCAAAAAGACATCTCAAATAGTTTTAAGTGGCTGCATATTAAGGTTTTAACATAAAAAAATAAATTATGATTTTCATAATATTATTTATGTACCTTGTATTATTCTATAACCTTACCTAAACATCATGAAGAACTTTATTAAAGCTACAGTATTGTTGCTATTAATTGGTATAGCGCCAATTATTAGTGCCCAGTCCTTACACCCTTTAGATCCTTTAACTTATAAGGAGTATTGGAAAGTATTGGAAACCTTGCGTAAAGCAGGTCATTTAAATGACTCCACTGGTTTTTCGATGATCAATCTGATAGAGCCGGATAAATATAAAGTATGGAACTGGAAAGCTGGCGAGAAGCTACCGAGACAGGCTTATGCCACCGTGCATCACAATGGTAAATTCTATAGAGCGGAGGTTGACTTGACTAATGAAAAGGAATTGGCATTTATCGAATTGAAGGGCATTCAGGCTACTTGGTTGGGTAGTGAATTTTCATCAATGATAGATAAAGTACTAAAGCATCCTGATTTTGTTAAGGGGTTAAAAGCAAGAGGATATGATGACTTTACCTATCTGGATTGTTTTATTGGGCCAAGGGCTAATTTTGGAGAAGAGCAATATAAAGGAAAGCGTGTAGGAATTTGCTCATGTACAGATTCCCGATATGTCAAGAACAATTGGGTGAGAGGTATAGAAGGCCTTGATGCGCTTATTGATTTGAACACTGGGGAGGTGCTCACGGTGGTTGATGAGGGTGCTGTGCCAATGGCAACAGTTAATGCAGATTATGACAATTTACCTGCGGAAAGTTTACGCAAAGTGCCCGGCCCTTTTATGGTTTCTCAGCCTAATGGCCCTGGGTTTACTATAGACGGATATGTTATCGAATGGCAGAAGTGGAAATTTCATGTAAGGCCCGATCATCGTGTTGGCCTGATTATTTCAATGGTAACTTATAATGATGGCGATCAAGTCCGTCCCGTGATGTATCAGGGTAGCCTATCAGAGATTTTTGTGCCTTATATGGATGAGAGTTTTGGTTGGATGGCCAGAAATTTTATCGATGCAGGAGAATATACTGCCGGTGGTCTGATAAAGCCATTGTTTCCCGGTCAGGATGCTCCTCATTATGCACATTACATGGATGGAACATTTTCAAATGATAAAGGAAGGCCTTTACCTGTTTCTGATCTCGTAGCCATTTTTGAACGCGAATCTGGAGACCCATCTTGGAGGCATAATGGTAATGCCGGACAAGAAAGCAGGGTGAAGCGGGACTTGGTGGTTAGGGTAGCTGCGGTTTTAGGCAACTATGACTATATCTTCGACTGGGTATTTCAGCAAGACGGCTCAATCAAAGTATTGGCAGGAGCCACTGGCATAGCAGAGGCCAAGGTAGTGAAACAAAAGGATGCGACTGAGGCATCAAATGACCCGGATGATAAATATGGCAGGTTTGTAGATCCAAATATAGTGGCGGTCAATCACGATCATTATTTCAGTTATAGAATTGATTTGGATGTTGATGGCCCTGTAAATCAGCTGGAACTGAGCAGGTTGCAGCGCAAGATGCTACCGGAAGGCCATCCAAGAAGAAGCATTTGGGTAAACAATCCTAAAATAGCGGAGCGTGAGGCTGATGTAAAATTGAATATTGACTTAAATAAACCAACCTTATGGCGGGTATTAAGCACTACCAAAAAGAATAAGGTGGGATACCCTACCAGTTACCAACTGATGCCTGGCAAAACAGCCAACACTTTACTTTCAGAAGATGATTATCCACGGATGCGTGTGGGCTTCATCAACCATCACCTGTGGGCAACACCATATAGTCCAAAAGAACTGTATGCCGCGGGAGATTTCCCAACGCTAAGTGCTCCCGGTATGGGACTTCCTGAGTGGACCAGTGCCAACCGATCCATTGACAAAAAGGATATTGTTTTGTGGTATACTATCGGGATGCACCATATGGTAAGGGCAGAAGATTGGCCAGTGATGCCTGTATTATGGCACTCTTTTGAGATCAGGCCATTTGATTATTTTGATCAAAACCCAGCTTTGGATTTGCCTGAGTAGAAAGGTTTAATAGTTACTAAAGTATATAGTCAGCCCCACCCCAACGCGGGGCAGGGACTGACTTACACACACATTTATTAAACTATTCGCCAACTAAATGAAATTCATATTCACCGGAGATGGATTTGGTTCTACCACCTGTAGAAGCACCATCTGCCATGAAGGTCATAGTTAGATTACCACCAGACAGACTTAGGGTAATGGAGGTGTCACCATCACGTAAAACCAGGTTGGGGTTATCATTTTGAAAATCCCAGATACCCGAGGTTTCCCATACCGGGCTTAGACCATTTTCAGTAGTGTAGGTTTTGTTGCCTATGGTTAATTTAAAACCAGTGAACTGGCCTGTCACATCAAATCCATCTTTTGTGACACCATCATTACTGAGTACCCAATTGCTGCCACCATTCAGCAGAGCAGTAAGCTGCTCTTCAATTGCGCTAGGTGCTGGGTCAGAATCATCTTTGCAGCTAGCAATAGTTAACAGACCAATGAGTAATACTGAAAGGGATATATATTTTAATATAGTCATGATTTCTAAGGTTTAGTTTTTGATGATTTTGTGAGTAGTGTAGTTCTCGCCTGCTGAGATTCTTAAGAAATAGATTCCATCACTCAGGTGAGAGATACTATTAGGAGCATTTGCTCTGATACTCATCACTTGTGTACCATTCATGTTTAACAGCTGAATGGAAATATCCTCCTGCTGCGTTTGAATGGTCAAAACATCAGTAACCGGATTTGGATAGATGAGCAGGGCAGAGGTTACATTATCAACTCCTGTTACGGTAATAATATCAAAAGATTGCTCTACAGAGGTAGCTGCCAAGAATGAATCATTACCTGCCTGATTGGCGCTTACTACTACAGTTCCTAAATCAGAGAATGAAACCACATTTCCAGATACTGTAGCAGGACCACTTACTAATTCATAACTTACCTCTAGTCCTGAAGAGGCTGTAGCTGATAGCGTTAAAGAACCCGCTTCAAAGAATTGATTTTCAATAGCATTGAAAGTGATGGTTTGTGCAACTGCTGAGCTGGTTACTTCAAAGCTAACTTCAACATCCGATGCCGAATTGTAATTGTCATCTCCAGATTGAGAAGCAGTTACCGTTACGATGCCCTCTGTTCCATCTAATGTGATAGTGGTTCCGGTGATAGAAGCTGGCCCACTAACAGATAAGTTAACACTTAATCCAGATGTTGCAGAAGTTACTGCCTCAAATGGAGCATCAGATACATCTTTATTTGAAATCGCATCTAAAGTAACTGTTTGGTCTGCTTTGTTTACAGTTAGTGATTGAACTACACCTGTTGCAGCCGCAAAATCAGTATCACCAGATTGAGATGTGGTAATGTTTACTGTGCCTGCACCAACAATAGTTACTAAGCTTCCAGAAATTGATACAATATTATCATCTGATGAAGTAAATTCAATATTTAAGCCTGATGAAGCCGAAGCAGTAAGCTCAAATGAATCATCGCCAAATGTCTTGTCCGTCAGTGAATTGAATGTGATTGTTTGTTCTAAGCTGCTTAAGTCGTTCACCGAAATAGCGAATTCATTTTCAAAAATGCCTCCACGACCATCGTTTGTTTGAACTCTAACCGAATAACTTGATTTAGTTTCGAAATCAAATGCTTCCAAAGCGATCAAATTACTTCCTGAAATATCGAATGAAGCATTATCAGTATCTCCTGTACCTGCTACTAATGAGTAAGTATGGAAATCACTTATGTTTGGATCGGTTGTTGAAAATGACCCAATAATGTCATCCACTTCATTTAATTCATCTATGGTATTTGCACTTAAACTCAGGTCGGTGGGCGCGTCATTGGTCTCTGCACTCACACTTATTGTCCAGTCTTGGGTGTTACCAAATTCTGAAGTAACAGTGAATACCACTGGTGAACTAAAATCTACCGTTGCACCACTTACAGGATTAATACTCGCGTAATCTGAAACAGTTATAGTAGGTGATAGACTTGAAATATCAGTACCAAAAACCGTTTCAATTACTACGGTATGATTAGTAGCATTAATAGTGGCTTCAGCTAATTGCTCAGATAGTTCAAAGGTTAAGATATCTGTTTCTTCACTGATTTTTCTAATGCGCCACATTTCCACATCACCATATTCTTCAGAATCTGCTGAGAAGTACATATAATTTCCATATTCAGTAGGAGTACCATAGTCATCAAACTCTTGCAGAGCCATTTGTTTTAGGTAAGTTATTTCGGTGCCATTGTAAGAAGTTAGTTTATATGTTTGATCACTATAGTCGTAATAGTTTAGGTATAACATTGGACCATATGAAAATATAAAATCGAGCGAAGTGTCGTCATTATCACTATAATCAACGACTAAATTGAGGTTAGTGCCATCGTAACTTCTTAATTCGTTACCGTTAATATCTTCGTAAGCACTAAAATATAGAAGTTCGTTATGAATAGTAAAGGCGTATGCATAGGAGGAGGCGGAACCTGCATAAATGTCAATTGTTGTTACAGTAGTACCATCGTACTTTCTTAATTCTTCACCATTTGTATCATCATATGCAGTAAAATATAATTCGTCATTATAGTTTGTTAATTGACTTGGGAAAGAGCTCGGTGTGCCAGCATAAATATCTATTGCTACCAAATTGGTACCATCAAATTTCCAATTTTCTCTACCATAGGTTACTCCACCATCATCAGCGGTGAAATAGAGTTTGTCATTAACAATAATGAAATTATCTGGGTTGGAGCCACCAGTTATATTAATGTCTTCCACCATAGTTGTATTGGTACCATTGTAAACCCAAAGTTCATAATCATTTATGCCATCATTTGCTGAGAAATATAATTTGGAATTATAAACAATTAATCCTTGAGGGGATGAATCTCCACCTGGATTAATGTCATGAACCATGGTGGCAGATATACCATCATATTTCCATAACTCGACTCCATTAGTACCATCTGTAGCTCTGAAATAAATATCACCATTGAAAGCGGTAAATTGTTGAGGAAATGAACTCCCAGAGCCTGGATTAATATCAATCATAGTCATTTCAGTGCCATCTGATACAAACATTTCATAGCCATTTGATCCATCATAGGCTGAGAAATATAATTTATCACCATGAATAAAAAAATTGCTAGGATCACCAGCCCCTTCGCCTGGATTAATCTCAGTCACATTTAAAACAGAACCATCATAATCGTATAGTTCTCGACCCAGTTCGTTCGTTTCTGCTTGAAAATATAGTTTGCCATTGAAAACGATTGGTGAATCAGCTGTACTTCCATAGGTATTAGTGTTGGTTAGTATTCTGTTCAAGTTTGTTCCATCATATGACCATAAAAAAACACCATCCCCATTGTTGGCACTAAATAATACTTCATTATCAAAGGCTACTAAATAATTTGGTGTAGAATTTCCTGAACCTTCGTTTATATCAATTAAAGTCGCTGAAGTACCATCATGCATCCATAATTCCTGACCGTCATTTACCGTAGTAGCGCGAAAGTAAATTTTATCACCTACTGCTGTAAAATTTGATGGGTAGGAGTGTGGTGTCCCAGCATTAAGGTCATATTCAGTTGCTGTTGTGCCATCAAACTTCCACAGTTCACGACCATTATCTGTTTCAGCATCAAAAAACAAGTTTCCAGCGCCAACGGTCAAAAATCTTGGAAAGCTGCTAGCAGAACCTGCATTAATATTCGCGACCATCCCGACACCTGTACCATCATATTTCCACAATTCAGCACCGGACGCTGCCAGTAAAGAATTAAAATATAATTCATCGTTATATACGGTAAAATACCTTGGGTCTGTTCCAACAGTTTGACCAGTAACATCCGCTAGACTTTGCAATATGCTACCATCATATACCCAAGCTACATTTGCAGCAGCGAAATAAAGCTTGTCGTTATAAATGGTAAAGTGGTCAGGATTTGAATGGCCTGCTCCGGGATTGATATCCTCCACCATAGTAACATTTGTTCCGTCATAGGTCCAAAGTTCATAGCCACTGGTACCATCATTTGCGCTGAATAGTAATTCATTATTATAAACAAATAACTTTGATGGATTGCTGGTACCTGCTCCTAGTTGTATGTCCTCCACCATAGTAACATCAGTTCCATCATATTCCCATAATTCAAAACCATTTACACCATCTGTTGCATTAAAATATAATTTGGAATTATAAACGATTAAGTTCGTTGGGCTGGAATCGTTGCTGCCTGGATTCGCGTCAATAACAGTTACTTCATTACCATCGTATTTATAAATTTCCCTACCATACTCATCTGTACGTGAGGGAAAAAAGATATCAGTGCCTATTGATACAAACTCATTTGGATAAAAAGAACTACCTGTATTGCCTTCTCTAAATAAAATATTTTCAGTGCTATTGCCATCATAAACAGATAACTGAAATCCTCTATTGTAAATATTGGAGGCAAAATAAATTTTACCATCAATGACCGTTAATTCTCTTGGATCACTCGGTCGTGGTCTGCTGTCAATATCAGATAAAATCTCCGGCAGTTGGGCAAAACTACTGCTCATACCGAGCCATAGTAATGCCAATGTAAAAAGTGTGTGTGTAATTTTTTTCATGACATTTTTGATTTGTGAATAATGTCATGAAGCTCAATAAAAGAGCGCTTTTTTTACCTGACCCTATGGGTTAGTTTTTAAAAATAACTTTGTAAGTTATTGATAATCAGCTTGTTTTAAGCATCAGCTGAAAGGCCTCTTTTCTATTGCCAACACCCATTTTGGAGTAGGTATTTCGTAAATGAAACTTCACTGTTGAAACAGAAATGAATAATATGTCGGCTATTTCGGTATTCGTTTTGCCTTCTAGGCTTAGTTTCAAGGCTTCAAATTCCCTTTCGGTCAGTTGTGTATTTAGTTTGCTATTGAGTTCATTAAACTCAAGTGCTACAGCCAATTCAGCAGGACTGGCGTGCAATTCCATAAATCGTTTTTTTAAGGCGTCTATTTGTAATTCCTGTGCTTCTTTTTCAACCAATTGTTTTTTGTGCCTCAGTGTGAAAAATACGATGAGAAGTATAACTGTTAGTGAGCCACTAATAGCCATGGCAATATTGGCATTTCGGGAGGAGGCAAGATTGGCAGCATTAAGATCATTTTCTAATGAAATTTTTACAATTTCCGCCTCTTTCTTTTCTGTCTCATATTTAGTTTCCAACTCTGCTATTCTTGATTTTATCTCCACGTTATCTATAGAATCTTTTATTTCAAGGCCCTTGTTTTTGTAGGCAAGTGCCTCTTGCCAATTGTTCTTCTTATAGGCTATGTCATACAGCAGTTCATACCCCGACTGCTTGTGATTAGCCATCCCATTCTCATTGGTTTGTTTTATAATTTCAGAAGCAATTTTTTTGGCCATTGTCAAATCTCCTAAGGAAAAATGGGTTTGCCCAAGAAATACCTTAGTATGAATGATTTCTTCTTCATTTCTAATTTGCTGCGCTAATTTTAAAGCGGCTTGATAATGCGTAAGTGATTTTTTGAACTGGTCTTTTTTACCATAAACCAAGCCGAGCGTATTTTCTACATAGAGTAGGGTTGAGGTATCATGTAGATTGTAGAGTACCTGTTGAGATAGCGTCAAATGTTTGATACTATTTTCAAGACTGTCCATCGCTTGGTAGGTGAGGGCTAACCTTAGATTGTTATAGGCTAACCCAGAGGAGTCATTCAATTGTTTGGAGATATCCAATGCGCGTGAGGTATGTCTTAATGCACCTTGGTAGTCGCCCAATTCATAAAATATGCCGCCAGAGTTACCCAATATTTTACGTATCGCCTCAAGGTAGATTATGTCTTTTTTATTTTCTCCAATTGCAAGTCCTTTTTGAAAGACATCCAGTGCCTTTTCATATTTGCTTAGCCCCATGAGTACTAAGCCCTTCGTATTGTAGATTTTAATCAGCCGTAAATCATCGCCCAATTGTTGACTAACTTTTTCTGCCTGGTCTAAAAAAATCAATGATGAATCAGCATTACCTAGCTGACCATGAGCCACACTTTTGGCAATTAAATACTCAAGCCTGACAGAATCATTAGCAGTTGATATCTGTTCGCTGATTTTGTTTAAATAAACTAATCCGTCCTCAGGGTTTTGGGCTTCAAAAGCTTTTTGAAGCATTTCTTCAACTTTTGAATTGATATTTTGAGAATAACCAGATGCAACTAATAAAAGCAGGCCGATTAATAGTGATATTTTTTTCAAAATAATCTGGTTAGTGATTGAAAATATTAATTGAACTTATCAACTATTAAAATTTAACGATCTGATATTAAGATAATAAATTAATTGAACTTTTATGATATGTCATAAAAAACGGCTTGAATTTATGTCCAAGCCGCCTTCTCCATTTATCTGATATTTTAAATTATCACTTCTATGCCTTAGGGATTATTTCTCTACAATCTCCCTTAGCTTTTCAAATGCTTTTGGCCAGGTAGTATCAAAGTAATCGGCAAATTCATTATCAGCATCTACTTCTACGGTAACTGTCGTTATCCCATTATTTTCCTCAAAAGAGTAATTTTCTAACCCACCAGCCCATTTTTCAACTTCAGGGCCTTCAGTAATCTCTTTGTCGCCATCTAACATTCCATAATGACGAATAGAGACAAACTTGTTTGGAATGTTTTCTGCAATTTCTGCAATCATTCCACCTCGCTTCCCATCTTTATCGGTGCCTACAAATAGGATTTTAGACCCCTTATCCCAGCTTCCTTCATAAGTAGATGTAGGGTTAAATTCTGCTGTCCATTGTTCATAAGTCTTTTTATCATCAAGGCCAAGCATTGCTCTGTATGCAGTCTCGGCAGTGGCATTAACATCTATTTGATATTTTAACTTTTTCATTTTGCTATTTCTGATTGGGAAATGGAATTTAATAAAATTATGTCAAATTTATAAAAAATAAT
Organism: Fulvivirga sp.; assembly: GCF_040218215.1. Taxonomy (NCBI): domain Bacteria; kingdom Pseudomonadati; phylum Bacteroidota; class Cytophagia; order Cytophagales; family Fulvivirgaceae; genus Fulvivirga; species Fulvivirga sp. Next base: position 45,593 of record NZ_JAVJQL010000010.1, on the reverse strand, counting down.
AACCCTCCTAAGTTTTACTTGTACTGCGCAGATAGACTTAAGAGGGATAATCTTTGTTGGGGGTCAAACCTCCTAGGTTTAACTTCCATCAAACAGATTAACCTAGGAGGTTTAATAGAACGAAGGAAATTTAATTATTGATTAGTGGCATAAACTTTTCTCTGTTTTCATAAATGGCCCAGAGGTTAACAATAAAGAATACGCTGGCCAAAACTAAATCGGAAGGTGCTACCGTTAAATGCACGATCATAATTCCTATCATAATAGGGAAGAGCATAATTGCTCCAAGTGCCCTTGTTCTTGGTAAGATAAAAAGAATTCCGCCCAGGGCTTCTATCACTCCAACCAAGGGCATTATCCAGAAAATTTCTTCGAAAGCCGCATTCATTTTCTGCACTTTCTCAGGCAAATCATCAGGAATAGGAATATAATTAAAAAGCTTGTTAAGCCCTGCATTGATAAACATCAAGCTAAACAATAAATAGACAACAAATAGGATTTTCTTTTTCATTAAGATAGTAAGTTATTTAGCTAAAGTTAATAGTAATTCATCCAGCCTTTCAAGTGTGGACATCATACCTTCCTCCATACCCATGTTGATTACTGTTTCCAGATCATTTAAGGAAGCATATTGCACGGTAGTTTCTACCAATGTGTTTGATCCTTTATCAGTGAAGTGTACATGCCAGGTAGCAGTTGGTAAATCACTATTGGTTTTTCCTTCACTATCAGAAAAGGCATCCGTTGTTTCGTAAAAGTCAATAGGCTGAATTTTTGTGTAGTCTGTCCAGCCCCAGTACTCATTGCCTTCGGGCTCTACCATAGCATAGTGCCAGTGGCCACCTTCAGAGAAGTCCATTGATTTAGTTTTTGTGCCTAATGGTTTTGGTGCAAACCATTTGTCGAGGTGCTCCTGTTTAGTGTAGCAGTCCCATACCAACTGCCGGTTAGCAGCAAATTCTCTTTTTATGGTCAGCGTGTTGTTTTTTTTGTCGACTATAAAGTCGAAGAATAGTTTAGTCATGATGGTTTATTTTAAGTTACTAAATAGTTCGTCTAAGTTGCCCATTGCCATGGTAAAGCCTTCTTTAAAGCCCATTTCGATGATTTTTTCCAGATCTTCCAACGTATCATGTTTAATGGAAACATTCACTAGCGTAGTCTCACCCTGATTAGTAAATTTTGTGCTCCAGGCTGAACGCGGCATGGCATCACTGATATTGCCCTCAAGATCGCAAAAGGCGTCTAAGTGCTTGAAACTGTTTTTGGTATCAATTTCCGAATAATCAGCAAGGCACCAGTGTTTATCACCTGTAGGGCCTTCCATGGCATATAACCAGCGGCCACCATTTGTGAAATTCATTGATTTGGTTTTGGTTACATAAGGCTTTGGTGCCCACCATTTATCAAGCATTTCAGGTTTTGTCCAGGCATCCCAGACTAACGAATGCTCAGCGGCAAATTCTCTTTTTACATTTACCGTGCTATTTTCTTTATCTACAGTAAAGTCGAATAATAAGGTTGGTTTCATGATAATGATATTTTGGTTGATAGGTATTTTTCAAGTTTCTCACAGTTCTGTGTCAAACCTTCTGCAGCATTGTGTGCTTTTATTATGGCTTTCATAATTTCTGAAGAATCGAACATTACGCTCCATTTTATGTGGGTTTTGTCACCATCTGCTTCAAAAAGAACAGTGGTAATGAAGTGCGGATTAAAGTGCTCAAAGACTATTTTTTTGTGCGGGATAATCTCTTTGTACACGCTTCGGTTGGCGTAATCAGTACCATCTGGCCCGTGCATCGTAAATAGCCATTCTCCACCTTCTTTTACATCCATGGTTTTGATGGTGTTGGTAAATCCGGTCGGTCCCCACCAGTTTTTAATATGATCAGGCTCTGTCCAGACTGTCCAGACCAGCTCGATAGGCGCATTGAAGGTGCGCTCAATTCTCATCGTTCTGTTTTCTGTATTATCCATTGGTTTTTTTGTTTTGAAGTTGTGCTAAGTAGTTATCCAGGTTATCGAAACGATCCTCCCAAATCTTGCGAAACTGCTCCAGCCACTGATCTATCTTTTTCATGTTGTCTACTTTTAGTTCGTAGAAAATCTCTCGACCCTGCTGGTTCGACTGGATCAGGTCGCACTCGCTGAGCACGGTCAGGTGCTTGGAGATGGTAGGGCGCGCCACATCAAAGTTGCTGGCAATAGCCCCGGCCGACATGGTTTGCGCAGTAAGCAGAACAAGTATTGCCCTGCGTGTAGGGTCGGCTATAGCCTGGAAGGGGTCTCTTCGTAGTTTCATTGTGCTAATGGTTTTTATTATGTAGCCATTTGACTACAAATATATATGTAGCTATTTAGCTACGCAAATTAAGGACGTAAATTTTTATTAAACTTTCAATCAAATATTCTTATTGAAGAAGATATTTGGACTGTTAATGCAGCTTAATAATTGCAGAAGATTAGAATATGAAATATGGATATTTGTTATGTTGTATTATTGATGAGCCATTAATAGTTAAACTCAGTTCTTTTTCCATATTCAATTGTAGCAATGACTCTATTAACATAAGTATTGGTGACCTTGACGCTCCCATCCTGATCAATTTTTCTCTTTTGCGTCATTTCGACCTCAATGGAAAATGTATTAGAAAAATGAATATCGCCATGTAAAACTTGATTTTTAAAAGCAAAGTCATTCATTTCAAAAGTTATTATTTCTGTATTGTAGAAACCTTTCCATCTAAATTTGCCAGGTTTAATTGTAGGTGAAATTACGTCTATTTCTGCTTTAGTAATTATAAGATCAGGTAGGTCATCAGACTTTAAAATAAAATTATGAAAGCCTTTTCTTGGAATGTGCCTCGGAGGGTTAATTGGAATTTCATTATTGAATCTTTGAATTTCAATTGCTTCTACTTTACGATAGTTCTGCAACTTTTTATAAAGATTTGATTTACGCCAAGAGATTTTATAATTAGTATTTACTAGTTCTACTGAGTCTTTTAATTTGTCATCATCTAAATCTTTATCTTCTTGAAGAAATTCAAGGTTTAATTTATCTAATTCTTTTCGTTTTAATTCATTGTCTAACTTTAGATTTTCTATCTGAAGTTTCGTGAGCTCTTCGTTTTCGGCAGGAAATCTAGAAAGTACAATCGTAGTAATACTAATTATTAAGGTAATTTGAACAGAGTTTTTTCCAAGAAATTTCCAAACATCTTTAAACCCTCCTTCCTGAGAAGGAAGAGTTTCCAGTCGAATATCCAGCCTTAAACTTTCGGCTACATCTTTAAATAAATGAAGTAGTTCTTTTTCACATTCATTTCTCAAAGACGCATCAATGGAATGACTGTCATCTTTGAATAAGTAATGAAATTGAAGCTTATTTGAACTTTCTATCACGATTTATTAATTGACTTAATTTCATTAAGCTGTTAAAATTAGATTTAAGACTCTCAACTTAGTTTCTGTACATTGTATTAAATATCGCTATTTACCTTTAAAAAGTAATAAAAATACTTAAATAGTTTAATTGTAAGGTCTTGATTAGAAAGTATAGGGAGACTGCCGCGTCCTGCGTCCTCGCAGTGACGTAAAACTGTAGGGTTTCAGACAGATTATATTAGAACGTCCTTCCTGAGAGCGCAGCGAGTCAGGAATCTTCTTTAATATACAGATTCCGGTCTTTCTCGTTCCTCGAAAACCGGAATGACGGACTGTTCTAGGTCTGCGAGGCACAGACATTAGACGGCAATCTGATAACAGATCCAAGACTAAAATTTTTCATCCACCAACTCTTTATTTACTACCGCGCCAGCAACATTTCCAGCTGCTACGGCATTAGCAACAGAGCGCATACCTGAACTGTTATCACCACAAGCATAAACGCCTTCTACGGTAGTTTTTTGCATCATATCTACTTTAATAAAGCCGGCTTCAGTAATTTCACAACCCAAATCGGCAGGAATTTGAGAGTGCTGCTCAAAAGGTAGACCGGCATATATTGCATTAAATTTTTCTGCGCTGCCATCATTGAAAATCACTTTGCTTATATAGCCATTTTCATGCTCTATTGCGGCAACCTCTTTCTCAATTATAGAAATTTTATTCTTCTCCAGTTTGGCAAATTGCTCAGTGTCAAATTCTGCTTTACCTGAAGTTAATATAGTCAGATCATCTGTGAGGTTGTTAACCAATCCGGCATAATGCAATGCCTTTTCACCATTTGCCATAATACCGGTCTTTTGCTTTCGAATTTCATAGCCATGGCAATAAGGGCAATGAACAACAGAAATTCCCCAGCAGTCAGCAAAACCTTTTACGTTAGGCATAATATCACGAATACCCGTGGCGAATATTAGTTTCTTCGCTGAGAGGTGATTGCCTGTTTTTGTAGCAATGGTAAAGCCATTATCCGTCTTTTGTCCACTAATAGCCAGATCATTTAGAAATTGAACGGTGTTATATTTCATCACTTGTTCCTTTGCTTTTAATGCAATAACTGTGGGTTTTTCTCCGTCCTGAGTGATGAAGTTGTGTGAGTGAGGTGTTTGTTTGTTGCAAGGCATGCCACTATCTATAATCAGCACTTTACGCAACGATCGGCCAAGTGCCATAGCTGCAGAGAGTCCTGCATAACTTCCACCTATTATTATTACTTCGAAATGAGTCTCTTTCATTATCAGGATTGTTTTGTGAGTGCAACATTATTGCATTGATGCAAATATATCATCTCTATAGCTTATTGCAACAATGTTGCATTTAATATTTTTATTCATCAGATCGATGGGTTTAACATATCTATAACAATGTGAAGCGTTCACCCATTTTCTTGTACAAGTTGTATGATAATATCCCCCATTCGTGTAAATCTTCATTGTTAACATTCTTTAACATGTTAAATTCATAGGTAAGAATCATTTCGTATAGATTTGATTATAAAAAGGTCAACAATCTCAAAACAACAACAACATGCTCAAGAATTACATCAAAATCGCTTTTCGCGGATTTACCAAGAATTTATCTGCGACCTTAATTAATGTCATAGGCCTTTCTATAGGCCTGGCCTGTTTTGCCCTGATTTTCGTTTATGTGCAAAATGAACTCAGTTATGACACTTTTCATAATGACTATGAGAAGATTTATCGTGTCACCACTATAGATCAGGCACTGGGTGTTTCCAGCAATAATGTAGGCATTACCAACCCTATAATGCCAAAAGCTGCTGAACGTGAATTGGCGGATGTGGTGCTTTCAACCCGTATTTCAGGGCAAGGCAGACAGCGCGTGGAAAATGGTGATGATGTGGTATTTGCCGAAAATGCCAAATATGTTGAGCCGTCATTTTTTCACATGTTTAACTTCCCTATGGTGGAAGGCAGTGATACAGCCAAGTTTAATGCTCCAAGGAAGCTATTTCTAACCGAAGAGTTTGCCCAGCGTACTTTTAAGACTGAAAAACCTTTTGGCAAGCTGCTTAATATTGACGATGAAGACTGGGAAGTAGTTGGGGTGTTAAAAGACACCGATCTCAATACACATTTAGAGATGGATTTGATTTTGTCCATGTACCTTACTCAGGCAGACTCGAATTTTGCGCAGTATTTAGATTCGTGGCAAGGATTGGGAATGGTTGGTTATGTGAAACTTAATGATACCGAAAATGCCAACTCTGTAGAAGCCCAAATGAATGATCTGGCCCATAGCAATGAGGTGCCGGACTTTTGGATCACAAAACTTCAGCCTTTGAAGGACACGCACCTTTTGTCAGCCAATATCCTGTTTGATGGTAATAATGCCAATAAAGGAGATATCATTTATGTCTACTCACTTTCAGCCATAGCACTGTTTGTCATTCTCATAGCTGCCTTCAACTTTATGAATTTGTCTACCGCAAAATCATCATCCAGGGCCAAAGAAGTGGGAGTTAGAAAGGCGATGGGGGCGCTCAAGGGATCGCTGGTTACACAGCATTTAAGTGAATCAGTGCTCATTTGTATTTTATCCTTTATTATATCGCTGGCCCTGATTGGCATTATTTCCATTTATGTGCCCTTAGGTGTTGATGGAAATGTATTTACTTACCTTATTAACCATCCTTTAATTCTGGCTGAACTATTTGGTATAACTATAGTAATTGGTTTGTTGGCAGGTTTATATCCGGCATTTGTACTTTCAAAATTTAATTCAACAACTATTCTCAGAGGGCAGTTCCAAACCAGCAAGAGCGGTGTTTGGTTGAGAAAGATATTGGTAGTAAGCCAGTTTGTGGCTTCTATCACATTGATTATAGCCACACTTCTTGTAAACAGGCAGCTCGATTTTCTTAAGAATAAAAACTTGGGCTTTTCTCAGGAACAAGTGCTGACCATGAGTATGAATGATCAGACATTGCGTGAAAAAATGGTTACTCTACGCGATCGACTGTTGCAGTATGATAACATTTCAAATGCAGCCGTGACCTCTAACATGCCTGGCAGAACTTTTGGCAGGACAGGGGTGACCCCGGAAGGCCGCCCTGAAGATGAGGAGAACTGGATTGTAAGTGCTTTATCCTTTGACGAGCATTTTCTGGATGCTATGGGTATTGAGGTATCAGAAGGAAGGAATTATTCACCAGAATATGGTACTGATCAGCAGGAAGGAATAATAGTCAATGAAGCTTTCATTAAACAGGTAGGCTGGGAGAGTGGCATTGGTAAAAAATTGACCATGGGCAATGATCAGGAGCGCACCATTATTGGGGTGGTGAAGGACTTTCATTTTGCTTCTATGCGTCATGCTATTGAGCCGTTGGTAATGTTTTATAATCCAAATGCCAACGGAAACCTTTCTGTGAAAATCAAAGGTAATGTCAATGAAACGGTAAGTTATATTGAATCCGTTTGGGCAGAGATGTACCCAGATTATCCATTTGAATATGAATTTTTCGATCAGGAATTTGCCCAGATGTTTGAGGCAGATGATCGTTTCTCAAGTCTTGTTATGGGCTTTACCTGGTTGGCCATTTTAATTGCCTGCCTGGGTCTATTTGGCCTTTCAGCTTATGTGGCAGAGCAACGTAAAAAGGAAATTGGAATTAGAAAAGTATTGGGGTCGAGCGTGCAGCAGGCCGTTATGTTGCTGTCAAAGGAGTTTGTGGTGCTTATCATAATTGCTACTGTTTTGGCCTTCCCAATATCATACCTTGCAGTAACAGAGTGGATGAGTGACTTTCAGTATAAAATTGATTTATTGTCTATTTCTTCAATTGTGGTGTTCTTCCTAGCGGGAGCGCTGGCTATTGGCATCGGTTTGCTTACTGTAAGTTACCAATCGATAGCTGCTTCGGTGGCTAATCCAGTCAATTCATTGAGATCGGAATAAGATTTTAAAACTAAAAAAAACTTGACTTAAAAGTTGGTAAGTAAATAATGAAGTCGATGTTATTCTTGTGACATTCAATTTCTCTGTGGCTTACTCTGTGATCCCCGTGGTTAACTAAAAACCGCTGAGATCACAGAGGGGCACAGAGAACTCTTTCAATGCAATTAATTTTCAGTCTCTCTTTTTTATGCTCACCTTTAGGTTGTCCGGATACATTGTAAAGGCGAATACCTCTTTTACATCTTTAGGATCAACTTCTAAGGTGAAATCGAAGTTTTTGAGAAGCATGGCAATAGCCATCTTCATTTCGTGAAATGCCAGATTACGACCCGGACAAAACCGCGGGCCAGCACCAAATACTTTGATGGTTTGGGGACTATGGTTCTGTAAATGTGGACAGCCATTGGGAATCCAGCGATCAGGAATAAAGGCATCCGGCTCTGAAAAATGCTCATTATGAGTTTGTGGCACTTTGTTTTGCATCATCACGGTCATGCCTTTTTTGATCTCATAGTTTTGGATGGTCACATCTTCCAACGCCTGCAAATACAGGTTCGGGGTTACGGGTTTCAACCTCATTACTTCCATGGCAACGGCTTCGGTATATTTTAAAGCCGTCAATTGTTCATTAGTAGAAGGAAGAGAATCTTCACCAAGCACTTCCTGAATTTCTTTTCTAAGCTTTTCTACAACCTTTTCATTTTGGCACAAGTAGTAGATTATCCATGAAATGGAATTGGAAGTGGTATCTTCACCTGCAAGGAGAATGGTAAAAACATTGCCAAATACTTCCTTATCTGACAATCCGCCTTCTTTTTCTTGTTCTACTAAAAGCGCTTCAAGAAAGTTGGTGGGGTTTTGCTTAAGCTCCGGATGGTTGGTAGGACGCTCTTTAGCTTCATCAATAAATCGCTGCACAAAGGCTTCAATTTCAACTAATGCATTTTCAAATTCCTTATCATCCTTTGACTTGATCAAACGCCACAAGGGTATAGGGCTGGTGATCCTTTTGTTGATCATCGGAAAGATTTTTTCCAGATGATTCTGGATTACGTCCCCATCTTTTTCCAATGTGTTGATGTCATAGCCAAAGGCGATATTGGTGGTGATGTCCACCGTGTAACGCATCATCTCTTTTTGGATATCTACTATTTCTCCATTCTTATTCGCCCATCGCTGCATCAATCGCTCAGTTACTTTATGCAGTGTAGGCAGAAAACCCTGAACATTTTTTAAGTTAAGCGCCTCTGAGGTAAGCTTTCTGTGATGCTTCCATTGATCACCTTCAGCATTGAAAACGCCAATAATGCCCACTTCTTCCAGGATCTCATTGATCTTATAAAACCTTCGAAACTTATCGGGGCGACTTTTTAGGATTTCATTATTTAGGTCAGCATTACCTGATACCATAAACTTTTTCCCTGCCAGACTAATTCTCAATACAGATCCAACTTCATTCACCCACTTTTCAAGCACGGTATGCTTTTCGTTAGCGGCAAATTCTTTGAGATTGCCAAATATTGGTTTCCCTTTTGGGGCAGGAAGGTCTTTGAAATTGATGGTTTTAGTCATAGGGTAAATATAAGGACTTGAAAAGATAAGTATGGTTAGATACATTTTGTTTTGCAAGCTGGAAAATGAAATTAGAGGCGAACAAAATTTTTTGAATTGGGTATAACAATAGATGAAACATAAAAACAAAATATACATTGTCTTAATTATTCTAATGCTGGCTAATTCATTTAATGGTAGAGCACAGACATTTGTTGGTGACAAGCAAGAGATAGAAAGCATTTTGAAAAACATCAAGAAGTTTTCTAGCAGCTATATGAATGCTGATTACGAGGCAATTGCTCGTGCTTATACTCCTGATGCTAAAATTCTTCCTCCTGGAGCAGATATTATAGTAGGTTATGCTGCAATTAAAAAAAGATGGACACTGCCAGAGGGAATAAAAATATTGCTCCATAAGGTAAACCCAACAGAAATTACCATAGTAAATAATATTGCATATGATCTTGGTTACTATAATGGTAAAACCCAAAGAAAAGATGGCTCTGTAGTGGAGTGGAAGGGTAAATATTTGATTGTTTGGAAAAAGGTTGAAGGAGAGTGGAAAATCTATGCAGATGCCTGGAATGATATTAATGATTGAGTAGCATCGTTGTTGGAACCACGCCTTAGACAGAACTGGATATGAATAGGAAGCTTTTTAATATTTTAAAACAGCTCCTAAAGCTCAAGGCTCATAGACTTTCCAATAGGTATAATTCTGTCGTTGATTTGCACATTCTCATTCGTATAGGAATCAATATGCTTCCGGTTGATCACAAAAGACTTATGTATGCGTGTAAAATCCTTTGACAGGTTTTCTTCTATGTCTTTCAGCGAGCTGTAGCTTATCAATGGCTTCCGGTCAGTGAAGTAATAGGTCACATAATTGCCGAGTCCCTCTACATAGGTAATGCTATCTACCGGAACTCTGTACGTTCGCTTGTCAGCTCTTATTTCAACAAGGCTTTGTTCTTCCATTTGATTAGAGGCCTTTTCAATTTTCCAATAATCGTACATCTTCAAAGCGGAAAGAAACAAGACTGTTGAATTGACCAAAATTATGGCTCTGATTGTATCCCAGGCAGAGAAAAGCTCAGTAGTGATTTCACTAAAAATAAGATCATAGTAATAGTAAATGAATATCCTTTGAAGCAGCCCCGCTCCCAGAATGAGAAGTAGGTATAAGCCAATAAAATTCAACAGTTTTTCTTTCAAAAGGTACCGGGGCATCAGGTAGTGCATAGAAAGGTATGATGCAGATATTATGATGGGCATCAAAATGAATTCTAACCCAAAAGACTCATAGTATCTGCCATCCTTCGCCCAAACAAAACTGAAAAGCACATAGTAGGCAATCCAGAAAATAACATGATAAATGATGCCGATATTTTTTGCGGAGGGTTTTTGAGACATGTGTTTAAAATGGATGTAGAATAATACCTGTCATACGCATAAATATAGATGTCGATGGCATAAATACCAGTTTTTATTCAATTCTAGCCACTATAATTGGCTAAAACTTAAACTCGACATGCGACAAAAATTCACCCATATTACAATTTTTACCTATCTGTTCCAGCTAGGCGTCTTATTTAATGTATATGCTCAGGAGCTGCCTAGAAGGGCAACCTGGCAGGCTAGTATTAGTTATCCTTCAGGTAAGCCTGGCGCTACTATTCAGTCAATAGAAGCAAACAGTCCACTGCAGAAAGCCGGGCTTCAGGCTGGCGATGTTATTTTAAAAGTGAATGGCATTATAGCCGATTCAGGTGAGTCATGGACAAGTATTTATTATGGTATAAGAGCAAAGCAAGATACTAAGCTGCTAGTGAGAAGAGATAGTGAGGTGTTTGAAAAAACTGTGCAACTAAATGAAGTCGGAAAGGAGAAACATACTGATTTGGATATTCGGTATGAGGTCGTGACCAGTGACTATGATATTGCTCAAAGAACTATCATCACAATCCCCACGAAGAAGGGGGACAAGTACCCGGCCATATTTATGGTTCAGGGTTTGAGCTGTTCATCAATAGAAAATTATGAGGGCCGACAGGGAAACTACCCCAAAATGATCAATGGGCTGGTAGAAGAATCAGGAATGGTAATGATGCGGGTAGAAAAACCAGGCGTAGGGGACAGTGAAGGTGACTGTGCTTCTACTGATTTTATTACTGAACTGGAAGGCTATAGAGCAGCTTTGCGAGCATTGAAGGGTAAGGAATATGTTGATACCACCAAGATTGTGATTTATGGAGCAAGCATGGGCAGTGCTTTGGCTCCGGTTTTAGTAAATGAGTTTAATCTGGCTGGGGTTATTTCTGATGGGGTGTTTTTCAAGACTTGGTTTGAACATATGCTGGAAATAGAACGAAGGTTAAGGCAGATGGAAGGTGATGATGAGGCAACAGTGGCCAGGAAAATGAATGAGGTGTTTATACCGCTTTATTATGAGATGTTAATTAAAAAAAGAAGCTATGAGGAGATTATTAATGACTATCCAGCAATTGCAAAGGAAGTTTATCACCCCATGAATCATATGTATGGAAGGCCACTGAGTTATTATCAGCAGTTGCAGGACTTTGATCTGGCCAGCGCCTGGCAGAATATCAAAGTGCCTGTAAGAATACTGAGAGGTGAAAATGACTGGATCATGTCTGATGTTGACAATACCATGATCATTGATGTTTTGGATAAAGTAGGTCATAAAGATCACAAGCTTGTTCGTTATCCCGGCCTCGATCATTGGAATACTATCCATGAATCACCAGAGAATTCTTATTTCGGAAAGCCCGGCCAATGGGATCCGAAAATACTGGAGTTGGTGGTTAATTGGGCAAGGGAGATGGTGGGGATGGAATCGGTAACGCTGAATAACTAAGGCATTTCATTAAGCGAAACACTTTATAAGGATCCCGGAAATTTTATTCCATGAAGGGAATTTTGGAATAAAATTTCCGGGATGACTCTCTAATCCCCAAAATACATATTAATAAAAGCATTGTTTAAACTGCTCTCAATGTGATCTTCCTGATTATCCGGCAACTCCCATAAAAAATCCAGGCCTGTTAGCTGCTCTATTTCATCAATGGTCTTTTTGTGGTCCTTTATCTTATCACTTCTGGGTGTATCCTGATCAAAGAAAAAGGCCGCAGCACTAATATTGCTGCCTTCCTGAATACAAATAATTTTCCAGTAACCACTGGGCACTTTGTGAGTTTCATCGGCATTCGGAAGAGGAGGCATGGTTCTTTGATAGACCGGACCTGTCATCACATATACTTCACCTGTGGCTTTTACCAGCTCTCTAACTCTGGCTTCTAAAAGCTGCCAAGGACCTTGGTTAAGGTCAGCCTTCTGAGGAGTAATATTACTTAGGAAGTTAGTATGCGAAGCATGTCTTGATCCTTTAAACGAGGCCAAAGGCGCCTGATGGCCCCGGTCTGAGTCTAAATCACGAGATGCATCTTTATAATCATCATGAGAACTTGGGCTTGGCTCCAGCGTTTCTTCTTCAGCAAGCCATGGATCGGCTTTCCAGTTTCTTTCAACGGTTAAGTCGCCATCAACTTCATGCATGGATAGTCGGTATGCCACCCAATCGGCAAATTTTGTGTCGTCATTATTTGAAAGCGCATAAATATCCCTAATAATCAGGTCATTGGTTGCCGGAGTGCCATATGGATAGCCGTAGAAAAAATGTTTGCAATGAATCTCCTGCCTAGACTGGCTTACTGCCAGATGTGCGGATAATAAAAAGAAGAAAGTGTAGAGTGATTTCATAAGATTATAGCATCAGGTTTTAATTGTATTGTAATATACAACCCTTCTGTCATGAGTTTAAGTACCCAATGTTATAAATCGGTTAAATCAACTCTTCTTTCGCTGAATAGCGGTTTTATAATGAAAACAGCTCCTGCGGAATGGCATGAAAACCGCTCTTTTGAACCACTTTTTCCACATCATCTACTTTTACCAGGGCTGATGTGTAAACAGTGAATTCTATGGGGAAAATACTCCGGTCAATAACCACATCTTCTACCCCTTTGATTTTTAATATTGATGACTTTATGTACGCTAAATCTTCATCTTTTTTAGCATTAGTTCCGAAAACTTTACCATGGTTACCGGGAATTACATTATCTTTTAAGAAGCCCATATTTATCAATTTAAGTGTGAAAATTATAAATAGAGCAAAGACCTTAGACAGGTTTTTGTTCAGGTATATATTCTTAAACGAAAAATGGGCAAAAAAATGCCATCAGAAACTGATATTTTTAGTAGAAATATACCGATTTATTAAAATGAAAAATACACTTAAGCTTGAGGAGGTTGGTTTGCTTCTGCTATCAACAGGATATTATTTCACACAATTGGACTTGGGGTGGGGATGGTTTTTGGCGCTGTTCTTCGTGCCAGATTTAGCGTTTATTGCCATCGTAATTAATAAGAGAGTAGCCACTGTGGCGTATAATTTTATGCATCACAGAGGCGTAATGGCTCTGGTAATCATCACTGGGTACCTGTTAAAAAATGATATAGTACTCATGTGCGGAATTGTCTTTATGGCTCACTCCTTTTTTGACAGGGTACTGGGCTATGGCCTTAAGTATTTCGACAGTTTTGATCACACCCATCTGGGGTGGATTGGGAAGAGCAAGCATAAGAATGGATAGGCACATTCTTGTACTTGAAGACTTTCAATCTATTTAGAAGGCTTGTTACTCATATAGTAAGTTAGCTTACCTCCATTCATAAACTGATCGTGAGTAATGTATCTGCTGTTCAGCTCTTTGCCATTGAGTTCTATTTTCTTTACAAAAACATTTTTATCACTTTGGCCTTTCGCTTCAATTTCAAAGGTCTTTCCATTTTCTAAACGTAAAGACGCACTTTTTATAGCTGGGCTACCGAAGTAGTATTTATCAGAGCCTGGAGCCACAGGATAGAAGCCCATAGCGCTGAACAAATACCAAGCACTCATTTGACCAAAATCGTCATTTCCTCCTAGTCCGTTAGAAGCAGGTTTGTACATTGCTTTCAAAATCATCCTCACTTTGTCCTGAGATTTCCATGGTGCATCCGTCCAGTTGTACAAATACACTACATGGTGTGATGGCTCATTGCCATGAACATAGTTACCTATAATACCGTCTCTGGAGATGTCTTCTGTATCAGCAAAATACTTGTCTGGCAGCTCCATGGAGAACAGAGAATCAAGGTGCTGAGTAAATTGGCTTTTTCCACCCATCATGTCAATCATGGTGGCAGGATCATGAGGCACATACAGACTGTAGTTCCATGAGTTGCCTTCAATAAACCCTTGTCCGTGCGTATTCAATGGATCAAAATCCGCCTTCCATGAGCCATCATCTAGCTTAGGACGCATAAAGCCCGTTTTGGCATCATAAACATTTTTGTAATGTTCTGATCGCTTTATGAAAGTGTTATAAATACCCTCTTCACCAAGTTTTTTCGCCATTTGAGCAATACACCAGTCATCGTAGGCGAACTCCAGTGTTTTAGAAACCGAAGCGCCACTTTTGTCTTCTGGTACATAGCCTTTGTCAATATAATACCCCAAACCATCGAAGTACCTGGTGTTGGCAGTTTGTACACATGCATCCAGTGCTCTTTTCACATCAAAATCAGCATTGCCTTTTATCACAGCATCAGCAATAACAGGAACACTGTGATACCCGATCATGCACCAGTTTTCGTTGGCATAGTGTGACCAGATGGGCAGCATTTTATGCACACTTTGGTCATAATGAGCAAGCATGGACTCAATCATCTCCTGATTCCGCTTGGGCTGAAAAATATTGAAAAGCGGGTGTAGTGCCCGGTAAGTATCCCACAGCGAAAAGCTGGTATAATTGGTGAAACCATCAGCTTTATGAATGTTCTGATCCAAACCTTTGTATTGACCATCAACATCCATGTAAACGGTAGGTCCTAAAAAGGAGTGGTACATCGCAGTATAGAAGTTCGTCATTTCACCCTCACTGCCTGCATCAACAATCGCTTTGCTCAGCTCTTTATTCCATTGGTTTTGTGTTTGTTTTTTCACTGCTTCAAAATCCCAATTTGGAGTTTCAGCATACATGTTCTTTAGAGCGCCTTCGGTACTTACTGAAGACAACGAGAACTTAATTTTGATCTTTTCTTCCTCTGCTGTATCAAAATCAAAATGAGCTCTTATTTTCTCATTGGCAGCCTCGGGGAAGTTGTTTTCCTGATCAAAACGTCTCCAAAAACCTTTATAAACATGCTTCTCATTACTTTGAAGTCCATAGGATTTAAAGGGCTTACTAAAAGCCATGGCAAAATATACCGTTCTTGTTCGTGCCCAGCCGTTTGATTGCCTGTAGCCAGTAATTAAAGTGTCATTTTCAACCCGAACAAAAGTCCAGGTATTTTTCTCATCATAGTTATAAATGCCATGCATCAGATCCAGAATGATATGAGCATCTTTTGATTCTGGGAATGTATATTGATGCATGCCCACTCGGGTAGTAGCAGTCAATTCAGCAGTGATGTTGTGGTCATCCAGTTTTACTTTATAATACCCTGCCTCGGCTTTTTCATTGTCATGAGAATAGGCAGAGCGAAAACCGCTTTTTGGCTTATCTGCCGTACCCGGATTCATTTGAAGTTTTCCTGTAGTAGGCATTACTAGAAAATCACCAAGGTCTGAGTGGCCAGTACCGCTGAAATGCGTATGACTAAACCCTACTATGGTTGGATCATCATATTGATAGCCTGCACAATATTTATAAACATCGGGGTTATACTTGCCATTAACTGCATAAGGGATAGTATCAGTATCAGGACTGAGCTGTACCATGCCGAAAGGAGCCGTTGCACCAGGGTAGGTATGTCCCATTCGGGCAGTGCCAATCATTGGGTCTACATATTTCACCAGGTTTTGCGATGATGTATCCTGAGCGAAACCAGAAATGCAGATTGATAAATTGATTAAACTGAAACCTATTATTTTCTTGAACATATTGTTGACCTATTATTTTTGATTGGAGAAGGAATAAGGAAAGCTTTCTTTATTAGTGCCTCTGGTTTTGTTTGGAGTATTCGTCATTTCAAAATCTAATTTTGCGCCATTCATCAGTTCCTCATGAATCAGATAGTTTTTGGAATACTCCTGACCATCGATCATTAATTTTTGGACATAGCGATTGTTATCACTATTGTTTGGCGCAGTGATTTCAATGGTGTTTCCATTTTCCAATTGTATTGTTGCCTTCTCAAATAGAGGAGCGCCAAGCACATACTCATTAACTGATGGACATACAGGGTAGAACCCTAGGGCAGAGAAGATGTACCATGCAGAGGTCTGCCCATTATCTTCATCACCGCAATAGCCATCAGGAGTTGGCTGATACATTCTGTTCATCGTTTCACGCGCCCAGTATTGGGTTTTCCAGGGAGCCCCGGCATAGTTATAGAGATAGATCATATGCTGAATAGGTTGGTTGCCATGAGCATATTGCCCCATGTTGGCTATTTGCATCTCACGAATCTCATGGATCACACCACCATAGTAGCTATCATCAAATATTGGGGGAAGCTCAAAAACGGAATCCAGTTTGGCTACAAAATTATCTTCGCCACCCATAAGATCAATCAGGCCTTGAACATCATGAAATACAGACCAGCTATAATGCCAACTATTACCTTCGGTAAAGGCATCACCCCATTTGAAAGGATTAAATCGTGACTGAAAGCTACCATCTTTGTTTTTTCCACGCATTAATCCTGAAGATGGATCGAACAGGTTTTTGTAATTCTGACTTCTCTTAGCATATAAATCAATTTCTTCCTGAGGCTTGTTTAGAGCTTTTGCCAGTTGATAGATAGAAAAATCATCATAAGCATACTCAAGGGTACGGGCAGCATTTTCGTTAATCTCTACATCATAGGGAACATAGCCCAATTCATTATAGTATTTAACTCCCGCTCTGCCAACTGCTGTCATAGGCCCTTCGTTATTTGCACCATGGACCAATGCCTCATAAAGAGTTTCAATGTCATAGCCTCTCAATCCTTTGATATAAGCTTCAGCCACTACAGACGCTGAATTGTTCCCGACCATGATATTGGCATAACCGGGACTAGACCATTCAGGCAGCCAGCCACCTTCTTTATAATCATTGATCAGGCCTTCCTGCATTTCTTTATTGATACCCGGATAAACTAAATTAAGAAAGGGATAGAGTGCTCTGAAAGTGTCCCAGAAACCAGTGCCACCAAACATATACCCAGGTAAAATTTCTCCGGTGTAAGGGCTCCAGTGCATAATTTCACCTGACTCAGTAATCTCATAAAGTTTATTTGGGAAGAAGAGCGTTCTGTAAAGACAAGAGTAGAATGTACGCATCTGATCAATTGACCCACCTTCAACTTTTATTCTTCCAAGTTTATCATTCCACAGGTCAGCAGCCTTTTGTTTTGTTGTTTCAAAATCATCCTGCCCCAACTCGTTAGTTAAGTTGAATTCTGCCTGTTCAAAACTGATGAAGGATGACGCCACCTTAGCGTTAATAACCTGACCTTTTGTGGTTTTGAAACCAACAATTGCTCCTGCATGATTGGCCTCCATTTCGGCTTGCCCTTTAGCCAGGTCATTGCCACTCCAGGTATTGATATTATCAAATGGCTGATCAAATTGGATAACAAAATAGTTTTTGAAGTTCTTGTATTCGCCACGGTGATATCTTACCGTGTAGCCAATAATTTTGTTTTCTTCGGGAATAATCTTGACGTAAGTACCTCTATCGAACGCATCTACCACAATAAAAGCACTGTCAGACTTTGGGAATGTAAATCGGAATTGAGCAGCTCTTTCTGTTGGGGTTATTTCAGTGGTTACATCATGGTCGGCAAGGTAAACGCTATAATAGTGAGGTTTAGAAACCTCAGCTTTATGTGAAAACCAGCTGGCACGATCATCCTGATTAAACTTCATACCCCCAGTTACCGGCATGATGGCAAACTGACCATAATCATTCATCCATGGAGAAGGTTGATGAGTTTGCTTGAAACCTCTGATTTTTGTTGCATCATAAGTGTAAGCCCAACCGTGACCCATAACTCCGGTCTGTGGCGTCCACATGTTCATTCCCCAGGGTACACCAATAGCAGGGTAGGTGTTGCCATTGGACAATAAGATTTCCGAATCGGTACCCATTAATGGGTTCACATAATCGACCAGTTCTATGCTGGAATCAGAGGGTACGGTTTGTAAGTCATTTTTAGCGCAGGATCCAAATAGGACTGCAACGGAAAGTAACGAGAAGATGTATTTCATGGGATTGAATAAATATTCTTATGACTGAATGTTAAGTTAGGTCAATTCTGTTGGAATTCATTTTTAGCAACACCTTCAAAAGTCATTTTCACTGGCTTGATGGTGCCATCAGGATTAAAATACAGACTATCGATGCAAGTCACTCTGTGGTCACGGCCTTCATTCGGAATAGGCCTTCTATGATACACAATGTACCAGGTATCGGTATTGGGAGTGTTGATGATAGAATGATGCCCTGCTCCTGTGGCAATGGTGGTATCACTTTCCAGAATGGTGCCTATTCGCTCAAATGGGCCGGTGACTTTATCAGCCATGGCATAGGCCACTTTATAGCTGCCATTGGTCCAGCCACCTTCCGACCACATGAGGTAGTATTTTTCGTTTCTAATAAACATGAAAGGACCTTCAACATATCCTTCTGGCGTTATCTCTTTGAACAATGAGCCATCTTCCCAAGGGGTAAATCCAGTAAAGTCATCATTTAGTATGCCCATATTGCAGTGTTTCCAACCACCATAGAAAATGTAATAGGTGCCATCAACATCTTTAAATACAAACTGATCTATAGGTTGAGCTCCATTCTGAAATACTGATATCAAAGGTTTGCCTAAGTAGTCATTATATGGCCCAGAGGGAGATGAGGCCTGTGCGATGCCTATACCTCCATAGTGGTTGATTGTATCTTTTTCATCCCAGTAAGGGCCGCCAGGTTGCTGCACGTCATTGGCTGAAAAGAATAGGTAGTAAGAAGAATCTTTTGCGATAATAGATGGTGCCCACATGGCCTGTCGAGCCCATTTAATAATGGATGTGTCCAGTACATGCTCGTGCTTTTTCCAAGATACCAAGTCAGGAGAGGAAAAGGCATCAAAAAATACCTGCTGTTTATATTCGGATGAATAAGTTGGGAAGATCCAATACTGATTGTCCAATACAGCCCCTTCTGGATCAGCATACCAACCTTCAAATAATGGGTTTCCTGAAGTTGGTGTTTCAGCCGTTTTTTCTTTAGGGTCAGTTGAGCAACTGATAATAAAAACTGATAGCAATAATGGAAGAGATAAATGCTTCATAAAGATATAGGAGATATTAATACGGAATAATATTAACTAAAAAGGAGGTGAATTATGAGAGTAATTTTATGGGCGGGGATTAGGCAACCTTCAAAAGGTTAGATAAAAACTCACTTAAAATTAAGTGCATCAGTTCGACTTTCAATTTCCTCCTTTTTTTGAAGTAAAATTTGCTTCGCTATACTTCGAGCCATAGCTACATCCAATGTTTCAAAGAGATTGTATTTCTCAATCAAATTTAATCCCATGAGCACATGATGTTTTTTTATGATATCGTCATAAGCAGGTTTTAGAACAAGCGGATCGAAAGCTTCGATCTTAATATTGTCATAAGCCACTTTAAAGGCTTCCTGAGGGTCAGTAATATTCTTTTCTTTTATTAAGTCATATACTTTTTCAACCTCCTGTTTTTCAACCTGATCTATAGCCGCAAAAAGTTGTTCGATTGTAATGTCATTGGACATTGACACTATAAGCGTTTTTTCCACCTTTTCATTTACTTCCTGCCTGGCTGCATTTACCTTAGTTTGTATTTTTTTTGGCACCAAAGGGGAGTATTCGCCCTTTACAATTGCTTTGGCCGCCATTTTAGGCACTTCCTTTTTGTAAAAATAGAAACCACCTGCTATGGCCAGTATCAAAATAACGGCCAGACTTATCATTATCTTTTTTCTCATTGTTCAGGCACTTTTTTTATGGGCTTAAATTACAATTTTCCTTCAAGTTAAAACAACCTAAAGGCCATATACCCTAAGCCTGTAAACATCGTTCCCATAAATCCTAAGATAACAATGACAAACCAGCGGTCCCAGAATTCATTGACCAATGCTTTTGAGGGTTTATTTGGGTCGATTAATATTTCAACTTCATCACCTTCATCATAATCAGGACTTGATGAGCTCACATCGCTGGTGTGTTCATATTCCTGACCCTGATATTCATATTTAAAAATACTGCTATACATCAATGTGGAACCACCATCGTCATCTGAACTATAATGGGTATCAAAACCAGTTACTTCCCCTTTTACTATAACAGCATTTTGGGCAAAGGTATAATTGGTGTAAAAAATATAAGTGCACACCCCCAACATTACCAGTCCGAAAAACATGAATATACCACCAACCCACTTACCTACTTTGGAATCTTTCATCATGTGTTTTGAGCCATGTTTCATGGTTTTGAACATGGTAGCGGCAGGTGATTGCTCAACAGTTTTGTCCAACTTTTCCGTGAGTTGGAGGGCTTCTTCGGCAGAAAGTCCCAATGTATCTTGTAGATAACGAACGGCCTCCAGCTCTTCACCAGCTATCAACAGTGTCTCAAGATGTTTTTTTTGCTCTTGGGTGAGTGTCATGATTATATTGATTTAGTGTTTCATATGATCATAAAACATCAATATAATAGGTGGAAGTTATAAAGCCTAATTGGATTTAATGAATTAGAAAGCTCTAAAAGCAGAGAAGCTATGCATCCTGAACCCTAATAACCGTTAGCAGATACTTCGGCATTAAAGAGATAACGGTATTGCTAAATCAGATGCAATGAGAGATAATTACAATACATACTAATCAAAGTAGGTGCGATTAAATAGAATGAATTATCCAAGTACAATATTATGCATATACAGGATTTAATCTAAATATACGTATTCAATTAAAATTAAGGCAAATAATTGTAATATTACATAAACGGTATCAATTGGTTCGATACTAATAATTTTTTTTGTAATAGTAAATCATCAAGCCGTTGTTATGAAAGGAATCAATTTACTTCTTGCCTTTAGATTTTTCAAAAAAGATAAGCTGTTTACCATTATCAACTTGCTAGGGTTGAGTACAGCTATCGCTTGTATTTACTTTATTGCACTTTTTGTAAATGATGAGCTTTCATTTGATAATTATCATCAGGACAATGTTTACAGGATAGTGCTGGAGAGGTTTTTTCCGAATACCCAAACGAGTTATGCTACCACACCGCAGCCGCTGGGCTATACCATGCAAAGGGAATTTTCAGAAGTACAGCAATCCAGTAGGGCTTTGCCAATATCGAATTTCCGTTTTGAAAATGAGGGGAAGGATATTTCATTTCTGGAAGAGGATGTACTTGCGGTCGATTCTAACTTTTTAGAAATGTTGTCGATACCAATTAAGGCCGGCGAGTTAACAGCGCTTGAAGAGCCGTTTAATATGGCCGTAACCGAAGAAATGGCAATCAAATATTTTGGGACAGATCAAGTACTGGGGCAAAAGATGCTGGTTAATGACACTGCGGAATATACTATTACTGCAGTGGTTGAAGATGTGTCAAGAAAATCACATCTGGAGTTTGATTTTTTGCTTTCATGGGAGTCGTTTTCATTTGATCAGTTTAGTGCATTTGAATGGGTGTCTTACAACACCTATAACTACATAAAGCTCAATGACGGAGTTGATCCAAGGGAGTTTGAAAAGCTATTTCATACTGTTGTTGTCAAATATGTGGGGCCACCTGTAGAAGCTTACCTGGGAAAAACCATTGAAGAATATGAGGCTGCTGGAAACATTCATAATTTCTATTTGCAGCCTTTAAGTAGTATTCATTTAAATAGCAATCTTCAGTTTGAAATGAAACCCACTGGAGACATGCAGTATGTGATTCTATTTTCAATAATTGGGCTTTTTATTCTGGCGATAGCGTCCATTAATTTTACCAATCTTTCAACTGCCAGATCTATCAGAAGAGCCAAAGAAGTAGGGATCAGAAAAACGTTGGGCTCTACGAAGCAAGGCCTATTTGTTCAGTTTTTTACCGAGTCTACGATATTATGCACAGTATCAGGTATTATTGGTTTTATCCTCTTTAGTTTACTGCTACCACAGTTTAATACTTTGGCAGGCAAAGAGCTGTCTATAGATCAGATCGATTGGTTGATTTATGGACCAGTATTTATTGTGATTATATTGCTGGTGAGCCTGTTTTCAGGTTCTTATCCTGCCCTTTTTATATCCTCTTTCAATGTGGTGAAAATACTCAAAGGTCAGGTTACACAAGGTAAGAGCAATAATATCTTAAGAAATACCTTGATCATTCTTCAATTCAGTATTTCAATATTTCTGATTATTGGTACGCTAATAGTAAATAAGCAAGTTGACTTTTTAATTAATAAAAAGCTGGGTTTTAAGAAGGAGCAGCTTTTAACGATTAACGATACGAATCTTCTTGGAAGCTCTTTCTTGTCATTTAAAAATAGCATCGAGCAAATGTCCGGAGTCAATGAGGTTTCAGCTTCATTTCACGTTCCAGGCAGACAGGTTTCAGGTCTTACTTTTGAGGCGATAGGACGGCCATCTACAGAACGGTACCAGTGTGGGCAAATTACCGGGGATAAGAATTTTATCAATACCTATGGGCTTGAGATTGTTGTAGGAAGAGGTTTTGAAGAGCAGAGAAATGATTCATTAAATGTGATTATTAATGAAACAGCAGCTAATGAAATAGGCTGGGAGAATCCAATCGGCCAGAAGATAAGGCCTACCACTGCAGGAGAGGTTGAAATAATAGGCGTTATAAAAGACTTTCATTTCAACTCATTGCACGAACGAATAAGACCATTGATAATGTTTGGTGTCGATCTTGAAAATCTGACTAACAGGAATATTACGCCTCCGGTAATTACAGTTCAATTTGAACCAGGTATTGATATTCAAAAGACCATAGCTGATATTACTAAACTCTGGGAGGAACGGGTGACTGACGAGCAGATTGATTACTCATTTCTAAATCAGGAATATGATGAGCTTTATAGGTCAGAAACCCAATTTGGAGATATATTTTTAACCTTTGCCGTTATTGCTATCTTCATAGCACTCATTGGTCTTATAGGCCTGTCATCATTCTTTGCTATTCAAAAAACAAGAGAAATTGGCATTAGAAAAGTGCTGGGTGCTTCTGTAAACAGTCTCGTATTCTTGATGTCAAAAGAGTTTGTGAAACTACTTGTTATTGCTAATCTGTTAGCCTGGCCTATTGCCTATTACGTATTGAATGACTGGCTGCAACAATACCCATATGATGTCACCATTTCTTTTGATATTTTCCTGATGGCAGGTGTGTTGTCACTGATATTGGTTTTGCTTACCACTGGCTATCAATCAATAAAATCGGCCATTGCTAATCCGGTTAAATCTATTAGGACAGAGTAGTTGTGAAAACTAGGCTGAAAAGCAAGGCTAAAAACTAAAATCCTGTTCTTTAAATAGCTCCGTTAGTTGAACAAGCGCGGTCTTATAATCTTCATCTTTATGAATTGAGCCGTTGCTAATTCTCAAATAAGGCATTGGTGGAAGTTTATCATTTAAGAAAATGTCACTATTCCGAACCAAAATGCCATTTTCATAGGCTACTTGAGCAAATTGAGCATTTGACCAGGTATCTGGTATTTTCAACCATCTGAATGGGCTGTATTTGTGGGATGTGTTTGGTGGTATATCAAATACTTCGTCAAAACAGATGTTTCTGCTTTCGAGTATTTTCTTTCTTTCATCAACTATTTTATCAGCCTTACCTGTGTTAATTAAATTAGAACACATCTCTAAAAGTATCTGGGAATGGGTCCAATTGTAAAGCTTAAATTGATTTTCAATCTTTTTAATTTGGTTGCTGTTACCAACAACAACTGAGCTTGCCAGGGCAGGGTTAAGGGTGAAATATGTACCTGTAACGTAAAGCCCAATATTAGGATTCATTTCATAATATGGGTTCACTGCAGCATCATAAAACTTGTCAGTTTTAGCATCTTCAAGTATGATCACCCCATATTTCTCACAGATCTTCATTATTTCTTCCTTTCTTGATTTAGGAGACGTAATAGTGGTGGGCATCTGAAAGGTAGGCTGTGTTATAAGTAATTTGGGCTGGTGAAGTTTTATTCTTTCTTCCAAATCCGAGGTGTCAATACCATGAGCATCTAACTTGACTGGTGTAGCTTCTCTGCTGCTCTGTGCAATCTGATCTTTAGTAATTCTGTCACCAATTTGCTCTACCAAAATTTTATCGCCTACTTCTGTTAAAGCATTTATGATGGTATTAATTGCTGAGACTTCTGACATTAATAAAGTCGTATCAGTGGTGTCTATACTTTCAAATCCGAGCGGTTTTATCCAGTTGATGAAAGACTCTTTTTGTGCTTCGGTACCGCAGTTATTAAAGTCGTTAAGTTTGTAAAAGAAGTCAGGAGTGCCAGCTATTTCTTTAATACCAGATAGAAGGTTGAGTTGAATGGTGTGGTTAAACAATTCACTCGTTCTAAAATGCCCCAGATTGTACTTATAAGGGGTTTTGCTTTCAGTGTAGAGGAAATTCTTATACTCAGTGGTAATGTCACTAACAAAGGTGCCTCTGCCTATTTCTCCGCTTAAATAGCCCATTCGCTCAAGCTCCTTGAAGGCTTTTGTTATTGTGCCTATTGATAGATTGAGTTTCTTGGATAGCTGCCTTTGGGTTGGAAGCACTTCTCCAGATTTGAGTTTACCACTATCTATTGCATCGACAATGTATTGAATTAGATGAAGAAATTTTTTTCGATCAGACTGTTTAAACTTCTTATCCCACATAGCGCGTTATATGATACTTCTATTAAAGCTTTAATTATAACCTAAATAGGTGTAAAGTCCTATAATTTATAGAATGTAATAGCTGTATTTTTAGATATTGGTAACTCTCTCTAAAATGTCATATTCAATGCCTTTTAATTGGAACAGTTCTTTCAGTTTACAGGTATAATAAGCCGCCTAAATAATTGTTTTATCATTTTTTATTCAAGCAAGTAATATTACAATATAATATCTCGTATTAAGTTTGAGTTTATCTAGGAGATATTTTTAGGTTTTGATTAGGGCTATAATTACCCAATTGCAGCCATTTCATTGTTTTTTCAGTTTATCTACAACCTTTTAGCTAAATATTACTCCACTTACATAAATGAAATAACCTATAATGATATATAAAGTAATATTACAATATAGATATTTCAATTTAAATGTAAATTAAAGACATGAGATCTACGCTGGATATTCAAGTAGGAGAAGCCGAGTACCTGGGGTTAATGAACGGAGATAGATTGGAATTAAAGATATACAGAAGCTCTCTTTGTGGATCAAATACGGAGAACGGATTATTAATACGGCAGGCGGAATTTTTAATTAATTCGCTTCCGTCCTTATCACAAAGTATTCGACAGGGATATGTTATTATGCTTAAGGGTATGGAGACCAATTTTTTTAGGATTGGTTTGTTCAATGAACGTAGCAAGAAAATTATATCTCATTCCTACTCAGTAGACTGCGAGGATGGAATAAACTTCAGAGCTAAAAAAGTTGATTGTCAACTTTTTTTTAATATCTCTGAGTTGAAAGGCCTAATAGAATATGAATCCTCTCTGGTTCATTACATTAGGAGAAAGGGACACTTTAATGAATATCATTATTTATAAAATCTAGAGGTGATGGTGTCTTGATTTTTTTAAGGGTCTTATGACTTGTAGTACTTAGTAAGCATCCCAAGCCAAGTGGCCATATCCATGAACTGACTGTTCCAGCTATTCCATTCAGCAGGAAATTTGGAAACATCTTTACCATCTTCTACATAACCGATGGTCTCTTTCATAATCCTTATTAGGGCATCAAGGGCATCTTTATTTGCTAAAGTGCCATGACCTGTTACTACTATTGTTTCAGTATTGATGCTTTCTGAAATGGTGGATAGTACACTAATCAAGTTTTTTGGATCTGATGCATAAGGCAGTGCTTGTGGAGCAAGAATCATATCTCCTAAATCAACTAAATTGAATGCTGGAATATGTAAGATAGCATCACCATTTGTGTGCCCTTTACCTAGGTGGAAGATATTGATTTCAATTCCTTCAAATGAAAGTAATAGTGAATCTGTAAACAATAGATTAGGCCAGTATTTCTTATCAAAAGGTTCTTCAGGACCATATTGAGCTTTTTTTTCTATGTTGCTCAAGGTATTTTGGTGTGCTATAATAGTAGTATTGTCAAAATTTGAATTGCCATGCGTATGGTCCCCATGGTAATGCGTGTTGATGATATATTCAAGCTTGATATCATTCTCATTCAGGTATGTCTTTATTGATTTTCCAAATTCACCATACATGGCATCAACAAGCAGTCCTTTATTATTTTTAACGATTAATAAAGACTTAACTGAAGTTTTATTACCATCGGCATTGATATGAAAAACGTTATCAGACAGTCGTTCAAAACTAACTTGTGCCTTAGAGACATTATGAACAACACAGGTTAGCATCAATGAAATAAATGCGGTTTTAATCATTATTGTCAGTTTTAAGTTTTTCTATATTTTTTCTAATCACAGTTTTCATCCTCTCAGGCATATTTAGCTCCAGTGCTTTATTGTAATGTGTCATTGCCAGGTCGAGTTGTCCGTGATCTGCTGCTATTGCCCCAACATAATAATGAATATTGCCATTATCAGGATCAATATGCTGAAACCATTGAAGCAGGTCTAGAGCTTCCTTTTTTTTAGATGTTCTGTTAAGTTCAGCAGCAATTTCAAGAATACTTTCTATAGGAGGAATCAAACGCCCATTCATTTTTTTGTCCAATTCGGTGTACCAGTCCTTTAGTATCTCCAGTCCATCTGCTGCATAGGTATCAGCTATTATATTCTTTAATTCTGGTCCGGGAAAATAGTGGCTAAGACCTTTATGGATGCTGATACTTACATTTGAAAAATGACTTTCTCCATTGTTTGAATCATAAATCAGCGTCATTTGATCATCCAGATTGTTTGACCTCAACCATTCATAATACTCCAGATTAGAAGCCACATTTCCACGATCAAATTCACCTGTAGACATGTAAAGCATAGGGTGATTCTTTATTTGTGCGTTCTGGTATTCGGGTTTGAAAAGAAATTTATCTTTCCACCATGTGCTCGGGCTAATGGCTATATAACCATTAAATAATTCAGGATTTTCAAAGAGCGTATAAAGGGCAAATAGTCCACCAAAACTATGACCAATAATAAGCCTGTTTGAACTTTTAAAATGGTTTTCCTCAATATGTGGAATTAATTCGGATTGCATAAAGCTCAGAAATTGTCCCGCTCCACCACTGCCCGGAAATCTTGCTTCATCCTCACTAGGGGTGAAGTCTCTTGTTCTGTTTATATTTTTGATGGAAACTAATGCAACGTTAGGAATACGCTCCCAGCGGATCAGTAGATCGATCAGACCTTTTAAATAGCTAAAATTCCACTCACCATCGAGTAGATAGATGGTGGTAATAGGGGTTTTGGAATCAAGGTTTACAGGCTTGTATATTGTTAATTCCCTTTCTTCATCAAGAACTTTTGATTGGAGTTTGACTTCAGCGGTTGTGTATTCAACCTCATTTTGAGCATTAACTGCCGGGTGCCAAAAGATCATCAGGCACAGTATTATTTTCCTCATATGTGTTATTGTGAGAATTAATTTCTGGTTATTATTTATTTAAGTATTCAAAGCTTGATACGACTTCAAAGTCTGGTGTATTGTTCATTAATTGCTCAAGTACCCATTTATGATTGTCGCCTACAACTATCAGTAACCTGTCATCAGGTTCATATATTTTCAGCAGGTGAGCCATCATTCTGATATTTCGCTGGTACCACCTTCCTAGCCAGTCAGCGCCAATCCAGTTGTCGTTAATTCCTGCCCTTACTTCATAGGCATGCATCCGCTCAATATTGAATGTCTGCATTTGAGGGGAGTTTCTGAGTTTTATCTCGTCATAAAGGGATTGGCTTTTGAGAAGTTTCTCGTTGTACTCAAAATTCTCTATAATAAGGGTTTTATAAATGTCATAAAAGCCTGCATCAGCACTATCTGCGTACTGGGCGAAACCTTCGAAAGTAAAACCTTCCAGCGATCCTATAAAATCAGGTTGATTGTCGAAGAAATAGATGGAGTCATGATTCATTTTGTGGGCTGTTTTAAAACCCAGTTGAAAGATCTCGTTAGCAAGGGTGTCTATTGAGAGCTGGCTGGCTTTGTATTTGCTATACATTTGACTATACCGTTTTTTAAATTCTGGCCGCATTTCAATGATGACCTTTGTAGGTTTAAATTCAGATAAAGCATCTATTATCTTATTAATCTGTTTCTGATTTTCTTGTGACAACTCATTCCTGTCTTTCTCCTGAGCAAAATGATAGGTGCCAACAACCATCACTTTAACTTTAGCAATGGAACTGTATGTTTTAAACTGAGATTCAGGACTGTTTTCTTCCGAATTGAGTTCAATTGGCTCTGGTGAATTGGCACAACCAAATAGAGTCAGAATAGAAAGTAAGGACAGAATGTGCTTCATTCTTTTTTTAATCATTTGATTAAAGGTCTCTTAAAGACGACTTCAATCATAGGCTCAGGGAATGAAGTGTCACATTTCGGTAGGGGAGTGAACTTTTACCAATTTATAATGACCTTCTCATTAAATAAAGATGTATACCTTTCGCCCAAAAATTATTTTCAATTTTCACAGTTTTTAAATCGAACTTTCTGAAAAATTTTTCGGCATATTGAGAGGTCCAAACTTCTATGCTTTCTAAATCGTTTTTTGAGACCATCTCATCTATAGAGTGCTGTACTATTTTAGTGCCATAACCCTGACCTTTACTTTCTGGATTGAAGAAGTACCATGACAATCTTCCCAGTTTATTGCCGATAATATGATAGCCACCTGCACCTAAAATTTGCTTGTTATGCTCTATTACAAAGTAGGTGTCTGCATAGGTTTCCAGGTAATCATTCAAATCATCAATTTCCTCAGGAGCAAAATACTTAGGAGTATTGAGTTCAAATAAGGTTTTAACTTGATTCCAGTCAGAAGAAGTGTATTTGCGAATTATCATCCTGCCTTTATTAATTAGTTAACCACTCCTTCAATTCAGGGGTCACTTTTCTGCTAACCACCTGAACTTCAGTTTCTGGTTTTAGTGACACACATACCTGGCCTTTGAAATAAGGCTCCAACCAACCGATTGATTTTTTGGAAACCAGGTATTGCCTGTTTACCCTAAAGAAATTCTTAGGGTTGATGAGTTCTGAAAGCTCGCTTAGGTTATAGTTGACAATAAACTGCTCGTTGTCGTGTGTAACCAGGTATACCCACTTGTCTGATGCCACAAAATAGGCAATTTGGTCAACTTCAATTGGTAAAAGCTTGTTGCCCCTTTTAACTAAAAAATTGCTTTTGTATGAGGTTTGATTCAATTCTGACAGTGCGAGGTTGAGCTTTTTAGGATCAAATGCCTTTTTCATGCTATCAAAATGTGAGAAGGCATCTTCCAGTTTCTCAGCATTAATTGGCTTAAGCAGGTATGCAATGCTATTCACCTCAAAGGCCTTAATTGAGTAGTGATCGTACGCAGTGGTAAATATTATTGGTACATTAATTTTTATTTGTTTAAATATCTCAAAACTGGAGCCGTCTGCAAGTTCTATATCCAAAAAGATAAGATCGGGTTCAACCTCACTCAAAAGTGCAACTGCCTGATCAACTGTATCAGCAATAGGCAGAATTGTGAAGGTGCTGTCGTAGTTCTTAACAAGCTTCTTCAGGTTGCTGGCAGCCAGTGGCTCATCTTCTATTATTGCAATCTTCATGGTTATTCAATCAAAGGCAGGGCTATTGTAAACATCTCATTATCGTTATTTATCCTTAGCTTTTTGTAAGTGATAAATTCATACCTTCTGGCTATATTGTCCAGCCCGGTTTTAGTGCTGTTTATTTTTCCTTTTTTAGGTTTAATCTTATTAGTGACTACTATTTCCTGACCGTCACTGGTTATATCTACTTGCAATGGATATTTTTCAGATACCTCATTATGTTGCAAGGCATTTTCTAACACTACCTGCAATGATACGGGCGGTATTTTCAGTTTTTTGTATTGTTCTTCTACCTCAATGCGGAGGTTAAACTTCTTTTTAAACCTTGTCTGCAAAAGGAATGAATAATTGGTAATAAATTTAAGTTCATCTTCCAGGCTCACAACTTCGTTGTACTTGTTTTGAAGTATGTAGCGGAATACCTCTGAAAGATTGTGAAGGTATCGCTTTGCGGTATCCAGATCTTCGTCCATTAAAGCGCTCAGAATGTTGAAATTGTTAAAAAGAAAGTGTGGACTGAGCTGGTTTTGTAAAGCAATGAGTTGCGATTTAATATTCTCTTTTTCCAGCACCTCAGCTCTAATAGAGGCATTTTTCCAGTTGCTGAGGAAATAGCCGGCATTAACAAATGCCAGAAAAAACAGGGAGATAAAAATACCTATCGAGTTGTAAAAAATAGCCGATGGGAAATAGATGTTCATGTCCCAGTAAAAGTTGTAAAAGGAATAGTAGGAAGCGGTGATTAGTGAAGGAGTTACAATAAATGTAATAGTCAACTCACTGATAAGTCTTTTGGTGAAACTGTCTTTCCATGATAGTCTTCGTTCCAGCAAATTACTTTTCCAGTTCTGAAACTCAAGCAGGATAACGAGAGAAACGAATACTGCAAAAGTATATTCTACATAGGCATATAGGGCAACATCAAATAGGTTGGAGTTTTGAATTAGGATTAAAACCGGGTAAGCAGGGAGCGATATTAACCCAGCCAGTAGAATTCTTATTTTGAATGAATTGTATGATTTCATCTTTGGTAAATTACTAATTAATGCAGTTAGTAAGGGAGATTTTTCTTACATAATTGCCATAAGTGACAGTTATTTCGGCTGTTTTTGACTCCAAGAAATACCTGCCATCTTTTTCTATTGTGCCTTTTCCTTTGCTAATTCTATAATCAGCTTTTGTTGATAATGAATACCTGGTGCCTGAATTTGTGGTTACAATTGCGTTTACCCTTTGAAAAATCCTTCCAGGCATAGATTGACTTGGAATACATTCATTGACAAGGTCAATATCCTTAATAGTGCTGTCAAAGGTTCCGGTAAAAATTTGAAGTGCATAACCGAGCCTGTCTGCCCATGAATTATAGGTATGTGTGCCATCAGGCACTTCATAATAATATGAGGCACCAGATTTTATCGCTTCCATACTGTCCAGCTTTGCAATAAAGGGAATGTAATAGTTCCATTCTGCAGTACCTAAATCAAACCAATGGGTCAAAGGTGTATCCCTTTTTTGAGGAGGTTTTCTAATAATTTCGTAATCCCTTACCCAATAACTGGGCGAAAATGATGCCACAAAAGAAAAGGTATTGGAAGAAAGGCCTGCCCATGTGCTGAACAATCCCCCAAAAGATGCTCCGGCAATTCCTCGCTTGCAATCATCTACAGAATACCTTGATTCAACATAAGGAACGATGAGCTCATTAATTTTAGTGGCGTATTCTTCTGCGTTATTCTTTACAGGATGGCTGGCCAGGTACGGGATATATCTTTTGTTTCGCTCATTGCCTGAATGTATTGCCACAACAATAACATCATTGAT
Source organism: Fulvivirga sp. (assembly GCF_040218215.1). Taxonomy (NCBI): domain Bacteria; kingdom Pseudomonadati; phylum Bacteroidota; class Cytophagia; order Cytophagales; family Fulvivirgaceae; genus Fulvivirga; species Fulvivirga sp. The sequence continues at coordinate 13,780 of NZ_JAVJQL010000010.1, read as the reverse complement.
AGTTCCATAAGTTATCAAGCTATCGAGTATAGACTTCATGTTCCAACCCTGACTTGCAAATATTGTCTCACCATCATTAAAGTATATGACAGGATAAGATTTGTTAGGATCATAACCCTTGGGAGTATAGACATCTAAATCATAGAGGTCATAAACGGAATGGTACTTCACCATGCTGTCGCAGTTCTGACCATAGGCAATGGTGCAACTTAGGATCACAAAAAGCCAATAACAGATTACCCTCATTAAGATTATAAATGAAATTTATGTGTGAGAGTAGAACTGTTTAGGGTCAAAATGAACCTGCTGATGACCAAGTGTCACTTTTACTGGCTAAAAATACATTTAGGATGTTTGAAGTATGTGGGACAAGTCAGGTTTCAGTCAATTGTATATTCTAAAATGGCAGTTTTAGCAAGGTTAGAATTATCAAATTGGCCTTCTTTATAATGTGCCCAAGGGCTATTGGCAATATAGAGAAACCTGTTGGCAAGTAATATTCCCTGAGTAGGTTCATCCAGTATATCCAACGCCTGATCTATTACCCTGGCATTAACCACATCAAGGCCCGATTGGTCCAATTGCAAAGCCCATGTTTTGTTTGGTGACACTCCATTTTGAATGCCAATCAATTGATTATTGTAAAAATAAATTCCATCAAATCCTTTATCAGACATAGTTTTCGGAAGTTTGACTTTCTCTACTTCCTTGGTTTTTAAGTCTATTCGGTAAAGTCCTGATATGTAGTCAGATAGGTATAGATATTCTTCCTGTTCAGACATGGCAAGCCCCTGAAGGTTCCATACTTTTTCACTAAGATCAAACCAGAGTTCAGGTTCGGTGTTTAGCGTTGTCTTGTATATTTTATTCTCTCCAGTATCAGAGATCAGCACGGTGCCATCAACAAGTATTTTAAGATCGCCAAACATATGGTTCCCTTTAAAAACATGCTTCTTTAAGATATTGCCATCTTTATCTAAGGCGAGTATAGATGAGCGGCCTTTAAGGGAATCGTTATAATCCATCATTTCAGGAAGCGAGCCAGTACAAGCCCACAAAATCTTGTTTTTCTCATCATATTCAATGCCCATTACAGAGAAAATATCAGCATCGGTTTTGAAACTGATTAATTCTGTAATACTTCCATCTTGAGAATATTTAACAACATTTCTCTTGTTTACACCCCCAAAATAAAAGTCTTCGGTTCGGCTATCATAGGCCATACCTTCAGGATGGATGTCCTGAGTTTCAATTTCTATGTACAACTTACTATTTTGAACAGGCTCTTCCAGACTTTTCCTGAGCTGGATTAAATCTGCCAGGTTGGGATTATTGGTAAGACTAATAAAATCGCTATCACCCTCAATACTTGTTTTTGAATTCATGAGTATGAGTTGCTTAAGCGTTTCTATGGCCTTTTCCTGATTGTTATTTAATGAATATGCCGCAGCTAAATTATAAACAAGCGTAGGGTGATTTGGCCTGAGACCATTGGCTTTTTCAAGTGCAGTCATAAAGGAAGGGTAGTCCTTAACCTTATAGGCTTCGGTGCTTTTGTTATAATAATACATGAGGCTGTCCTGCGCTAGAACTTGTCCTGATATACCAATGGCGATAATTAATAATAATGTCTTCATGCCTTAATGTTAAGGTATTAGGCAATTTGATAAATATTAATGCAAACTAAAAGTTCACATAAAAGGTGTAAAGGTGAAATAAATAGTCATGAGCTATTGAGCCTTATTTCTGGCCAACAGCGTTTTATTAATTCCTTACTGGTGTTATTTCATTTCGTTTTTGTGCCTCTTCATATAAGTGTAGGTCAATGAAAGTTCATTATATAATTAAAATAGCATATGCTTAATGGAAACACTATGTACAGTATTATGAAAATAGGATTGATTTCTGAGGATCAGCGTTATGCTAATGATCTCAGGCTCATTTTAAATGTTTGTAACGGTTATTCATATCAAGGCTCGGCAAATATGAACCAACCTGATTGGATGAATATTGTTTTTGAAAATAGTGATGCAATCATTGTCGATTTGGATACTGTTAACCATAAATCTTTATACAGATACCTACAGGCAGGGCATAACAATATCATAGGCGTTGGAGGAAACGCTGGGTTCTTAGATGATTATTTGGAGTTTGGGATAATATCTTATCACGAAAATAAATATGCCTATAAGGATGTTTTGGATATGCTTACTTTTCCCAGCTCAAATCAGGTTTTTAAACATCTTGTTAATAAAACTAACCATGTCACCTTTGCTATTGATTCAGACCTTACGCTGCGGGAACTTGAAGTTTTGAAAGAACTCGGGCGAAGTTTGTCCTATGACCAGATTGCCAATAAGTTGTTTATAAGTAAAGAGACAGTTAAAACACATCTCGAAAATATATACTCGAAGCTCGAAGTCAAGAGCAGATTCAATGCTGTTGAGAAAGCAAGAAACATTGGTATAATGTAGGTGCTCAGGTTTTTGATCATATTGGTTTAAGTTGTTTAGATTCAAACAATTTGAGCATTTGATTGACCGATGAAGCCACTTGAAAAAGTGGCTTTTTTCATTTTCTCATGACAGGAAAATTTAGTTCCATAGACCTTCTGCAAATTGGGGGATGTTTTGCCTTTTATTTTGACGATTATCCTAACACTTAAAAATTTATTCTATATAAATAATTGATAATCAGTTTATTATATAATTGAGCGTTATAGTAAAAATCCCCATTTTCGAGCCAAATGACTATGTGATGGTAAGAATAGTTTTGTTGAGTTGCGTAAAGTGCGCAGCATATTTATCAACCTAACAAAACAATATGAAGAAGTTTTTACAATTGAGTTTCATGTTGATGTTCGCATTCACTTTTAGTGAATCGTGGGCTCAAGAACGCACCGTTTCGGGTAAGGTCACATCCATAGAAGATGGGACATCGCTTCCGGGCGTTAATGTTGTGCTAAAAGGTACAACTACAGGTACAGTTACCGATGTTGATGGAAATTACCGATTATCTGTCCCATCCGATGGCGGTACATTGGTGTTTTCATTTATTGGACTTGCTACTGAAGAAATAGCCGTAGGCGCAAGATCTGTTATTGACATTCAAATGTCACCAGATGTTCAGCAACTTTCAGAGGTTGTAGTCACAGCTGTTGGTATTGAACAAAACAAAAGGGCACTGGGCTATTCTGTGCAGAATGTTGCAGCTGATGACATCGTAAATGCCCGTGAGACCAACCTTGTCAATGCACTTAATTCAAAAGTGGCAGGGGTAAGTGTAGTAAGTTCCTCCGGTTCACCTGGTGCCTCTTCTAACATCAGGATTAGGGGAAATACCTCTATTAACGGCTCAAATTCCCCACTTTTCGTTATTGATGGTGTGCCTATTGATAACTCCACCGGTGGCCAGGGCAATGGAACAGGCGGGGTTGACAACTCTAACAGGGCAATTGACATTAACTCAAATGACATCGAGTCATTGACGGTGCTTAAGGGAGCATCAGCAACAGTGCTTTATGGTATCAGGGCGGCCAATGGTGCCATTATCATTACTACCAAAAAAGGTAAGTCAGGCAAGGCGAAGGTGAACTTCAACACTTCATTGACTTTTGACCAGGTCAATAAGCTACCAGAATTCCAGAAAAAATATGCTCAGGGAAGACCTGTTGGTGGTGTCAATGTTTGGAGAGGACCAGAGACCCTGGAAGGAAATACTTATGGCCCTGCCATTGCCGATTTAGAGTTTGATGGGTCAGATTACCCATATGATGTTAATGGCAGATTGGTGCCCAAAGGCACAGGAAATGGTACTCCTGCAAGAGCCTATGACAATACAGAGAATTTTTTCATCACCGGGTTAACCTGGGATAAAAACATTTCCGTATCCGGTGGCAATGAAAAGTCTACATACTATTTGTCATTCGGTAATTTAACAACATCAGGTATCGTACCCAATTCAGAATGGGAGAGAACTACAACTAAAATTACCACAGATACCAAGATTACCGATAAGCTTACTGCTGGCATGTCTGCCACCTTCTCGAATACTGGAGGCAGCAGGTTACAAAGAGGTTCTAACATCTCTGGTGTAGCGCTTGGTTTGTATAGAAATACTACAACATTTGATGCTGGAAATGGAAAAACAGGGCAAGAAGCAGCCGATGATCCAACAACTTACCAGTTGCCAGATGGTTCTCAAAGAAGCTACAGAGCAGGTGTATATGATAGTCCTTACTGGACAGTTGCCAAAAACCAGTTTGATGATAATGTAAACAGGATTATTGGTAATGTAAATCTGGCTTATGACATCACTCCATGGTTGAAGGCTACTTATAGGGTAGGCTTAGACCATTACACAGATAGGACCAAGGGTTTTGCAGACTTTGGTGGGGCAGCGTTTCCTACAGGAACCATAGTCAATCTTGATAGAAATAGAACTGACATCAACTCTGATTTACTTTTTATTATTAATAAGGACATCAATGAAGATTTGAATGTAAGCGCTGTATTTGGGCACAACTACTACACGTTCGATTCATACCTGAGCGAGGATATAGGAACAGACTTTGGTTCTCCGGGTTTTAGTAATATCTCAAATGCTGCTACTGTTGTAACCTTCGAAGAGTGGGATAGAAAGCAAATTAATGGTGTGATGGGAGACATCAAATTAGAATATAAGAATTTTCTGTTCTTGAATGTTACCGGACGTAATGATTGGTCTTCTACACTTCCGGAAGATAACAATTCCTTCTTCTACCCAGCGGTAGCCTTAGGGTTTGATTTTACCGAGGCTTTTGGTTTAGCTAATGGACCAGTTTTATCTTATGGTAAATTAAGAGGTTCTTGGGGCCAGGTAGGAAATGATGCTCCTCTTTATGTAACGAGTAATTATTTTAATTCAGCCACTGCTACTGGTGATGGTTTTATTGCTGCGGTTGGTTTTCCTGCCTTCGGAACTAACGCTTTTGAAAGAAGTAATGTACTGGGTAATGATAAATTAAAAGCTGAGTTAACCACTACTTATGAATTTGGTGGAGATTTTAAATTCTTCAATGGAAGGTTTGGTTTCGATTACACTTACTACAATAGTGAGACAGTGGATCAGATCATTAATATCAATATTTCCAACACTACTGGTTTTGGTGGATCCATTGCCAATGCAGGAACTATTGAGAATAAAGGGCATGAACTTTTGATAACAGGTACCCCTGTAAAAGTGGGTGATTTCTCCTGGGATGTTGAGGTTAACTTTACACAATACGAGTCCCTTGTGAAAGAGCTGGCTCCCGGAACCGACAGGATTTTCTTAGCCGGTTTTACATCAGCTTCTTCCAATGTTATTGCTGGTAAGCCCTATGGTGCTATTTATGGTAATGCATTCCAAAGAGATGATGAAGGCAGGTTAGTGATTGGCCCTAACGGCTGGCCAAATGTAGACCCTGCTGGTGACAGGTACTTAGGTGACCCTAACCCAGATTGGATTGCAGGTATCAGAAATACCTTCTCATTCAAAGGGTTTAGTTTATCCGCTTTGCTTGATATCAGACAAGGTGGTGCCGTTTGGAATGGTACAGGAGGTATTATGCACACTTTTGGAACCTCAAAAAAATCTGGTGATGAGAGGGAAATAAGAGGTTATGTGTTTGATGGTGTCTTAGCAGATGGTGATGGAAACCCAACTGAGACAGTTAACAATATCCCTGTTGATTTTGCCAACCCTGCTGATGGAATAGCGGGGAACAAATGGAACAGGTATGGATTTGGAGGATTGGTAGAGGAGAATATGGAAGACGGCTCATGGATAAGGTTAAGACAGTTGACTTTGTCATATCAAATACCTTCATCTATCCTTGAGAAACTTAAGATTTCAAGGGCCTCTTTTTCTGTACAAGGTAGAAACCTTTGGTTAAAAACTGAATATACAGGCATAGATCCGGAAACGAACTTAACAGGAGCTGATAATGGTATTGGACTGGATTATTTCAATATGCCAAATACCAAGAGCTATGGAGCTACGCTAAACGTGACATTTTAATTAGTAGACGGTAAAAAATATTAATTATGAAAAATTTAAAATATATACTATTACTTACCTTGGGTTTTACAGTGTCACTCTCCAGTTGCGAGTATGGTGACGAGAACATTGACCCAACAAGACAGGCGGACGTTCAATTGAATTTGATATTGCCAGCGGCACTTACCCAAACTGCCTACAACCAGTCTGGAGCAGCTGCCCGGTTATCGGGCATTTTGATGCAACATTTTTCTGGATTTGATGCCCAGCAAAATGATTTAGAAAACTATGTAATCGATGAAAATGCCTTGAATAACTTCTGGAACTTCGGTTTGTATGGAGGTGTAATGAAAGATGCCGTAGTGATGATAGAAAAAGGAATCGAAGAAGAGCAGCCTTACTATGTGGGCATTGCTAAAATATTAATGGCCAATGCATTAGGTACGGGCACTTCAATATTTGGAGATATGCCTTATACTGAGGCCTTCTTGGGTACCGAGAACCTGAAACCTGGTTACGATTCACAAGAGTCTATTTATAATTCAATCCAGACACTTTTATCAGAAGCTATTACAGAGTTAAGTAAACCAGCTGTTGGCGGTGGGCCAGCGGCAGGTTCAGACTTGATTTTCGATGGTGACGCTGCAAAATGGATTGCAACAGCACATGCTCTTAAGGCCAGGTATTTTATGCACCTTCAAAAAGTGAATAACAGCAATGCTTCAAGTGCCTTGACTGAGATAGCCAGTGCATTTACCAGCTCAGCTAATCAGCCTGACTTTACTTGGGATGCAGCATCGGCTTTTTCTAACCCCTATGCGCTTTTTGGAAGGGGACGTCCAAATACTTTGGTAATCAATCAGGGCTTTGTTGGTAAACTTTCAGGTGATCCTCGTGAAGATTTGATTACTGATGGTGATGCATTTTATGGTGGGGCAACTATCGGAGATGGTGGATTTTTTTGGACAGTAAACACTGCACCAAGCCCATTAATTTCATACACTGAGTTGAAATTTATTGAAGCTGAAGCACTGGTAAGAACCGGTTCAGCCGCTGCTGCACAAACTGCTTTTGTAGCAGCAGTTCAGTCTAGCATGGATTATATGGGAGTAGCAGCGGCAGATGCTGCAACATACATTGGTAACCTGCCTGATATTAGTACTTTATCACCAACTGCCGCAGTTGAAGCCATTATGAACGAAAGCTACGTTGCATTATACGGTCAGGCAGAATTGGAAGTATGGGTTAATTACCGAAGAACTGGATTTCCAGCGCTTACACCCAATCCAAATGGTGTGAAAGGGAACAATCCAAGTGGCGTTATTCCTAGAAGAATAACTTACCCTCAAAATGAGCGAACAACTAACGCTGAAAGTTTAGCGGCAGCAGTGGCTAATCAGGGGCAAAATAACAATTTAGATGTACCACTTTGGGCGTTTAAATAAAATTATTCTACAATATAAAATCGAGATAAGATGAAAAGAATTATAAATATAAGTATGTGCTGCATATTCCTGATTATTACATCGGTTTCATGTGGCGATGAACCTTTTGACGTAGCTGATGGAGGAGATATTTATGCAAATATAAATCCCCCGGCCACTGTGAATTTTTTATATGGTCAGACTTCTGATATTACAATAAATTTTGATAAGTCAGAACAGAATGCCACATCCATAGCATCTGTAGAGGTGACTAAAGTTCTGAATATTGCAGACTTTGATGATGATCCTGAGACATCAGATGCGGTTAAATCCAGCCCCGTAACTTATACAGTTACAGGTGACAGCTTTTCACAGACATTAGCCGAGTTGTTTGCAGATGTGCCAGTTAATGGAAATGTTCTGACTGAAGATGATTTGGATCCAGGGGATTCATGGTCTTTTACTTACCTACTTAATGTAACAGGTGCAAGCCCAACATCCAGCAGTGTACTGAATACTCCGAGAACTTCCCAGATGATTTTCTCATGTCCACTTAGCGCTGATTTTACTGGTGAGTACAAGATTGTTGACATTACTGGCAGCTCAGCCGGTGGAGGGGCAACTTTGTTTGGTGAAGGGCCAATTGAGTTAGAGGAAGTAAGCACTTTTGTACGATCTTTTGAGGCTACGTACCTTCCATCATTTGGTATAGGCAATCAAGCACAAACATTTCAGTTTAGACTGGAATGCCAGCGAGTGTTGTTTGCTGATAACCAGAATTCAGGGTTGCAGTGTGTGTCGGGCATAAGCTTCGGCTCTGCTAATGTGCCTAGCTCATTTGATCCTGCTGATGACAGTGTGCTGGAAATTACCTTAACAGAGGATGTGACCGGAGATTGTGGTCCTCCTGCTCAAACTACTATTAGATTGGAGAAGATTTAGTTTAGGTGATTTTAAAATGAATGGAGGCTGACTTAGCTTAAGTCAGCCTCTTTTTTTTTAAGTGGTGATGATATTTCTCATTGGATTATATGATAGTAGATTAATATACTACTAGTACTCCAGGGCACCGACAGCCACGATAATTCGGTAAATATCAAAATATCTTAAATCTTTAAACTCAATTTACAGCCATAGATTTTACGAGGTAATGGGGAGATTTTTTTGATGGATGAAATTAGGCAAAGCAGTTTGCAGAATTATTCCCTTCAGTTTTTGAGGCGTCATCCATAAAAAATTAGTTTTAGCTATTAGCCGACATTCTAAACCTTTTTCGATTAATTACATTTATAGTGTTGTAACATTTAAACTTATCAAAATGAAAAAAATCTTATTATCATCATTAGTTGTGCTTACCTGCTTAATGGCAAATCCTGATGTCAGTGCTCAGGAATTTCCAAAATTGGACGGTAGCCCCATGGATATGGCTTATTACCCATCAAGAGTGGCTTTTAGAGCATTTGGAAAGACAGATGAAGAAAAAAATGCAAAACCAGTTATTCGTGTTACTTATTCAAGACCACAGGCCAAAGGCAGAAAGGTGTTTACTGAACTTGAAAAGCCAGGAAATATCTGGAGAGTTGGTGCTAATGAGTCAACAGAGGTCATGTTTTTTCAGGATGTGACCATTGACGGCAAAAAGGTAGCAGCAGGAAGATATACCATGTATGCACTGCTTGGTGAAGAAGATTGGACTATCCACTTCAGCACTGATACAGATGGATGGGGCCATTATGCCTATAAGCCGGAAGACAGCATGGTAGCAACCATAAAAGTACCGAAACAAAAAACTGAAAGTACTGTGGAGAACCTGAGTATAATGTTTGAAGAAGCAGAGCCAGGAGCCCATATGATTATCGCTTGGGATGACACCATGGTGCGCGTGCCAATAGGTTTGTAGTCAATAGATATCATTGATTAAAGAGGCTTGTTTTCAACATAGAAGACAGCCTCTTTTATTTTTAGGACATATTTTTTGATTATCAAAAGTGTTTATCACTTCTGTCTTTTGCCGGGGCGAAATTAAAATCATTATTATTTTATCTTATTTCAGAAGGTTTTTTCTTTTAGATTCATGTTGTAGAAATGAGGTTGGTTAGCTTCATAGAGGTTTACTTTGCAAAATTTGCTTATTGGCACTAAGAATATGAAAGATGGCATTATAAAAAAAATGATTCACTTCTTTAAAGAAGGTATTTGGGAGATTGACCTAAAAAGTATATCGGGTTATCATCGGTTTTTTTATAAAGTCATTAAAGTAATCATCCTGGCAGCCAAAGGCGTACAGGAAGATAAAATCGCATTGCGTGCTTCAGCACTTACTTATTTTTCTTTACTTTCATTTGTGCCTGTTTTAGCCATTGCCTTTGCATTGGCCAAAGGTTTCGGACTAGATAAAGTACTTGAAAAGCAACTTTCTGAGAATTTTCAGGGGCAAGAAGAGGTCTTAAATAAGAGCCTTTCTTTCGCCCACAATCTGCTGGATTCTACCAGTGGAGGGCTTGTGGCCGGTATTGGCGTAGTCTTTCTCTTTTATTCAGTAATGAAGCTGCTCAGTAATATTGAAGAGTCATTTAACGATATTTGGTATGTTCATAAGGCCCGTGACCTTACTCGTAAACTGACGGATTATATTACAGTAATGATTTTTGGCTTTATCCTAATCATAGTGGCCAATGGTATAACCACCTACTTGGCCACACAAATTACTGAGCTTACCGAAAGAATTGCCTTACTAGGAACATTTAAAGGCCTCATACTTCCCACTTTGCGAATTTTGCCATTTGCATTGATTTGGCTGCTTTTTACATTGCTTTACATTATTATGCCTAACACCAAGGTAAGCCTTAGGGCGGCAGTTATTGCAGGCGTAGTAGCGGGAACATTCTTTCAGTTTTTTGAAATACTTTTGTTTAAAGCGGGAATTGGCGTTTCACAATACAATGCTATATACGGTAGCTTTGCTGCTTTGCCACTCTTTCTGTTTTGGTTGCAGACAAGTTGGATGATCGTACTTTTTGGATCGGAGATAGCCTATTCCATTCAAAATATAGACAACTATGAGAGCAACATAAAAGCCGAAGGTTTTAGCTTACGCTTTAAGAAAAAAATTGCCCTGGCAGCTTGTATGGTCATCGTTGAAAATTTTAGGGCAGGTAAGGCTCCCTTAACTATTCAAGATGTGAATGAGAAAGTGAAGGTGCCTGTGCAACTCTTGTATGAGGTTTTGGACGTGCTGATAAAATGTAACGTGCTTTCATTGACCAGCCGTGATGATGCAGAAGCTTTTCAGCCGGCTGTAGATACAGATTTGATCTCGGTGCAGTACGTGTTGGCAAAATTTGAAGGGCATGGTAAGGCAGAAGCGGGTGAGGGTAAGAAGCCTCTATTGGAAGCTGACAATGTTCTCAACGAGCTTGACGACCTAATGGGTAAATCTAAAATCAATAAGTTGTTGAAAGGAATTTGAAAGAAGTCATAGTCGAATAAGATAGCATCCGGTAGTTGGCTATAACTAACTGTAGGTTCGAGATTGGAACAGGAAGCCTCCGAATTCCTCTTCTAAATAAATTCCTTCAATAGTTTCTCCAATACTTTTTTATCCTGTGCTTCATTGCGAACAAGTTTATTCTCATTATCACAATCAAAGTTTGAATTACCAATCTCTATTAGTTGAATATTATTAGCCCTTAGGCTTTTCTTTTTTCTTTCATCATATATTTTCCTTTGCTCAGGACGGCTCACACCACTAACAGTCCTCCGCTCTACTTTATCGAAAAAACTCACCGAACCTGAATTTTGCTTTTCTATAAACTCAATGGCAAGGTTTAAAGCCGCATAATAAGCATCTACTGGCAGGGCAGTTCTTGTCTTACCATTTTTGTGATAGTCACCCAGTAGAAATCCAAACTTATGCTGTCTTGACGCACGTTGTTGTAGCAATTCATCACACAGGTCTATCACATAGTTTTCATCACTTCCTGCCTTTATAATCTTTGCTTTTTGTTTTTTGGTAACACCAGTATCGTTAATAGCTTTGGAAACATAGCTACTGCCAGGTCTTACAAAATACCAATAGGTATCTTTATCCTTTCTTTCAGCATGAACAAACGGAATTTTAGCCAGCGCATTATCCGCGTCTAGTGACCGCAATACCTTCCTGATAGGAAGCCCCTTTTTGACATCGGCATTGAATATGCCTGCCTTGATAAAATAAGGCATTAATTCTTTAACCGCCACCCAATTCTCCTTGGTAATGTTATCAAAGTAATCAGCAATTACCTGATTGATTTTCTCTAATTCTATTTGCTCGTGCATGTTGCTCATAATTGATTGCAAAACTACCTAAACAGTATCATCTATCAGATAAGTTTAGGTAATGAATATTGCAAATCTAACTTCATTAAAGGCTAGTGCCCATACTTCATCATGCAGTGCATTCTGCATCAAATTCCAAATTAAGTCTGTCTGGGTTCAACTGTTTTCTCATAGATATAATAATCAGCTGAATTAAGTAAATAAATGACTAATTCTGTATGTAAACCGCACGCAAATAAAAAAGCACTTACAATTTTTACATCGTAAGTGCTTGATTATCAACGTGGGCCCACCTGGACTCGAACCAGGGACCACCTGATTATGAGTCACATTCAAACTGGATTTATATGAAATAAAAGTGCATTTAAGTGCATTTAAATAACCTTTTTAAGTTTGTTAATTTCATAATAAACCTATATTTGTTTGCAAATTGTTTGCAAGTAATTATGACATTAAAATATATATTAGATTCTAGGACGATTAAGCCCAATGGTGATAGACCCTTAAAGCTACGACTTATATATAATCGCACGAGTGCCCATGTTTCAACTGGATTTTATCTATCCCCAAATGAATGGGACAATAAAAAAGAGATGCTCAAACCTAGTTCGAAGCGGGTCGAAAATACTACTCGATTTAACAATGAGCTGATAAAGAAGAAGGCAGAATTTAATGAAGCTATTTTTGATCTGATTTCTAAAGGGTTTAAAGACTTATCGGCCTCTGAGTTAAAAGAGAAGGCCGACAAGAAATCTAATAATTTAAATTCCAGCTTTTTTCCATTCTTAAATGAGCAGATTCAAGATCTTAAATTGGCAAGGAGAATAGGCACAGCTGATTCATATAAAGGACTATATAACAAGATTAAGAACTTCACTAATGGCAACCTCAATCTTAAATTCCATGAGATAGATTATAAGTTTTTAAATGATTTGGAAAAAGTGCACTTGAATAAAGGTTCTAACCTTGGATCACTGGGTGTATATATGCGAACACTTCGAGCCGTTTATAATAAGGCAATCAAGAGCGGTATTGCTAAGCTTGATGATTACCCATTTAAACAATACACCATAAGAAAATCAGAAGCAAAACGTAACGCTTTGAGTCCGATAGAATTTAAAAAACTCATAAATAGTCCATTCGATAGCAAGGTCTTGCAGGATGCCAAAAACTATTACTTGCTGAGCTTCTTTTTTCAAGGGATGAATTGGATGGATATGTGCTTGCTTCAGGGCGATAATATAAGTTCAGATTTTGAAAGAATTACTTACATACGACACAAAACAGGTAAAAGGTTTAGTATCAAACTTTTTCCTCAGGCTAAGGATATTATTGAAAACTTACGTGGTAGTAAAATTAATGAAATAGAGAGGCGAGACTATGTTCTTCCTATTTTGAATCATGAACCTGATTTAATTGCAGTACAAAGAATGAAAAACAAGCGTAAAAAGGTAAATAAGGCATTAAAGAAGATTGCTGAAGAATTGAAAATAGATGACTTCACAATTTATACAGCAAGACACACATATGCCACATCTTTAAAGCGCAACGGTACACCAGCTGCGGCTATCCAAGAGGGGTTGGGCCATAAAACCGAGGAAATGACGCAGACTTATTTAAATAGCTTTGGTAATGAGGTGCTGGATGGATATAATGAGAAGCTGTTTAATTCATTGGACTAATCATCGCTATACAATCATTTTTTATTGTTAGAAACTTTAAAAGTTATATTATGTCTTATCTGCCCTATCCTTACTCCACTCTACGGATTTTTCGAATTAATAAAAAATTTAACCGACAACTGCTTAATAGGAAATTTCATGACATATTTCTACTAAATATTACATATGTATTAAAATAAACAATTTTTTTGAATATTCGTAAAGTCTCATAATCCTATGATATTTGCAATTACGAGCCTATCAAACAGGTTTTCACCGAAATGCCTTCTGTTAAGCTTATAGACAAACTCATTGAGGTACAATTGCAAATATTTCCCTTTGATCTTGTGGTAGTTGCCA
>NZ_JAVJQL010000004.1:0-61345 GCF_040218215.1 Fulvivirga sp. | reverse complement strand
GCCACAAGCCCAACATCTTTTTTTGCACTTTTCATATACAAAAAAAAGCTCATTGAAACGATTTTCAATGAACCATACATATCCTATTGATTATCTGTGAGTTACAAGGATTTTACCAACCATTTTTGTCCATTATATCTTAAATGTCGAGGTGACGATTCTATGTTTAAGTTTGTCATTCCTGATGAAGCAATGCGTAAGTCAGGAATCTATTTAGGCTGATCTCTTTTAGGTAACTCTGAAGATGTGAAAATGATTTCCATAATTTTTCTCATTTCCCTATCCTCAAATCTCACCTTTTCTTCACTTAAAAAAACAATTTGCTCCTCGTGAATTTCATCTACAAATTGGATTGAACACAGAAATAATTCCCCATTCGTTCTTACTATTTTCATCCCATCATGACTAGGATGAGGTATTGTAAAACCACCATTTGTTATTGTAAAATCTCTACTACTGAAACCTATTAATTCATTCGAATTTTCTAACTCTTCAAAATAATATAATACCGTATCTGCATTCTCAGTATTAACCCAAACACCAGAGATGTTTTTTGCTACCAATTCCCTACGCATCCATTCATCCTTTTTATTAGAACACTGAATTAGAAAAATAACAACTAAGAAGAGAATAGTCTTAACAGATATTTTATGTCTCATACTCAAGGAATTCATTTATTAAGAGCTGCATACTGATAACTTTATTTTTAGTTTTATATTATTGAACCCACTACTAGGTTCTGTGGCACACAGAACAAGCTTACGGAAATGGTCTGTGAGTCACAGACCAAGGGGAAGAAAACGTATGCCACACGAGGCTATAAAAAACTAAACGTAGCATTTTCTGCTAACTTTCTCAACCTACACAAGCCAATAAAAGCCTTTCTATTTCAAGTTACTACTGCGTTCTGGTTGGTCGTCCTGCTATGGAATGCAAGCAGAAAATGCGGTGCAAGCCGCACAGCCAGAAGCTACAAGGTGCTTTAGCATATGTTTTTCTACACCATGTTACCGGCAGTTTTAATTTTCATAGTCAAGTATGTCTTGTCTCAGTTGCTTCTGCCAAAAGTCCTTTTTGTTTTTAAAGATTTTTGTCTGTGGAAGTCCTCCTTGAAGTGTTGATTCACTCCACGTCAAATGAACCATAGCCAATGTTTTGTCTTCAAGCTCAATCAGGACATCGTCAGTATCTTGTCTTTTGGCTAAGAAGTCAAATGAGCGACCAAAAAGCGGGTGTCCTTGTCCAATTTCCGTGTGAAGCTGATCTTCTAAGGCCTGTCCATGGTCTTTGATTTCAAAAGCATCCCACCATGGATCTTTAAATTCCAAGTCAAAAATCGAGTCGTTGAGTACGTCTTCTAAATTACCTTCTTCTAATAGTTCAGTAATTGTTTGTTCGACACATTCTCTAGTCAACTCTTTTACAAATAAGTCAGGTGAAATTTGATAGAGACCTTTGCCATTTCTTCCTTCTGTAACATTAGTCTGGTTAGCGCTCTCTAAGTATTTAAATGTCCAGACATTTAAGACGTACTTTCTACCGTCCGGCATAAATACGTGAATATTGGCAAAATCATTTGTCAAGTCTTCCCATGGCGAAGTCTGTTCGAATTCTAACCAAAGTTCAAATTGTTTCATGTAGTAATCGTTGCCGGTAACGCTAAGCTAAAATGAGTATGCGCCCCAGATGCTAGAAGCACAGAGGCTTCCAAATTGCATAATTCTTTCAAAGTGCGCAGTTCGCATATTCATTTTTAGCGTTTGTTAGCATCTTTTTCAAAACAACTGGTATCCAATAGACAATTGAAATAGTCTGTTTTGCAAATCTCCAGAACCAATGGAAGACTTGTTTAATGAAGATAAGCCATGAACGTATCTTATATCACTTTGTATCTTATCAGTTATTTTTACCCCAAATCCTAATAAAATACCTATATCTGATTTGTTGAACAGGTCATTAGAGTCTCCAGATAACGAAGAGCTGGGAGATTCTTTTACTGATAGTTGATAATTAAATTCAGCTCCAGTGTGAAATCTAATCCTTTCAATTGGTTTTACTTCGATAATCAACGGAACAGAAAGGTAATTTATCGTTCTTTTTATTTCATTAGTAAATCCGCCAGGAGGTAATTTCAGGACATAACCTTTCTGTGAAAATAGTATTTCAGATCTTATTGATATTAATTCGATGATTTTCAAAGTGCCATAAACGCCTCCATGAAAACCTGCTTTATAGTTTCCATATTCTAGACCATTGTCAGGAACAACATTTGAATAATTGGGGCCTGCTTTCAAACCGAAATGTTGTGCGTAAGATAAATTTGCAATAGTTAATAGAGTTACAATAATAAGTGTTTTTCTAATCATTTTGTACTAATATGTTGATGCTAACATGCAGATATACACAATGGCACATATCCACATTACATTTTTTAACTATTTACTGCGCACACTCCTTCAGCGTAGCCTCTACCCTTTCAGTGGTAATCATGCCATTATTATTGCCCCAGCTATTAGTAACGTAAGTAAAGATTTCTGCCAGCTCAAGGTTTGTCAACTGTGGAATGCCCGGCATAGGCTGGTTGTAAGTGGTGCCATTCACCGTAATCTCACCAGACATACCATTCTTTACACCACAGATAGAAGCATCTACATTTTGTAATAAATAGTCAGACTTTGCCAACGGTGGAAACAGCTGAGCTAACCCCTCACCTTTTACCTGGTGGCAGTTGGCACAATGGATGCCATAAAGTTTTTGTCCCTCTACAAGGTACTGCTCCATTTTCACATCTTCGGAGTGTGTGGATTCCTCACCATTGTCACTATTATTCGTTTTTCCTGTGCAGGCACATGCCAGCACCAGTATAAATATCAGTTTACTTTTCATATTCCTTCAACAATTTATCAATGTCAATCATTAGTTTATCCACCTGCTCGGCTACCGTGCCGTCATAAAACCCACGGATTCTGCGTTCTTTATCTACCAAAATAAATGCCCCGCTGTGGACATAACCACCGGGCTCTGAGCCATCTTCTGTAGCAGCAACCATATAGCTGGTCTGGCCAAGTTTAAAGATATCATCCTTTTTACCAGTTATGAAATGCCACTTATCAGATTTTACCCCCAATCGTTCAGCAAATTCTTTAAGCACGGCTACAGTATCATGTTTTGGGTCAATAGAGTGCGACAAAATCATCACCTCGGGGTTGGCCTTGTACTTATCATAAACCCTCAACATTTGGGTTTTCATTATTGGACAAATAGTCGGGCATGAGGTGAAAAAGAAATCAGCTACATAAACTTTACCCTCAAAAGTTTCCGGAGTAACCCAGGCACTATCTTGATCTACAAATTTGTAATCAGCAATCTTATGATAGATGGTATCACCGGCATCACTAACTTCTGACCTGCCATAAATTTTCAATTTCTCCTCCTTCGGCTGCAGATTGCAGGCAGAGGCCATTGTCAATAAAACTATATACAATACGAATGTTACTCTCATTTCTTCTCTCTCAATTTTTTATATAAACGTATGGCCATCATTAAAATAACCGAAAACAATACAATGCCTATAACTCCCCAAACCAGGCTCAGCGCACTTTTTAACACTATAATAAACACAATACCTACCAGCAGAATAGTGGCCACTTCGTTCCAGATTCTTAGTTGTATGGACTTATACCTATATTCATCCCGCTGCATCAATTTGTAGATGTACTGACATGAAAACTGATAGATATATAACAAGAAAACCATGGTAAGTTTTATATGCATAAACCCCTGACTCAGATAGCCGGGATACTGCAATAGCAATGAAGTGCCGAATATCAGCGTAAGGATGGCAGATGGCCAGGTAATGCCTAACCACAGCAGCTTGCCATTCTTCTTATATTCTTTAATCAATATTGAGCGATCAGGCTCCGGCTTTTCATTCGCCTCGGTCTGGTAAATAAAAATCCTGACGATATAAAAAAGCCCGGCAAACCAGGTGACAATAAAAATTAAATGAAGTGCCTTTAGGTAAGCTGCTGTCATGCGTCAAAGATAATCATCAACAGAAATTAAATAGGCTCATAGGGTGATTGTTTTGTGCTTTTAACCACAATTTCATCACCTATTTTTATTTCATCACCATTGATGGCAATGGCATTCTCTCCAAAGACCATTTTATCATTAATCCTTTGTTTAAATAATGTTTTTAAAGGCTCCTTACCGGCAACTGTGGTTTCCGGATTCATAGTGGTGACAATACATCTGGTACAGGGTTTAATGCACTGCATAAGGCCATCGCCAATGGCTATATCCTTCCAAAGAAATTCATCATAAGGTTCACCTCCACTGAATACCAAATTAGGCCTGAAGCGCTGCATGGTTATTTTTTCTTCCAGCTTACTATTGAGGTCAGCGAGGGTACTTTCGCCTACAATTAAGTATGGATAGGCATCTGCAAAACTCACATGGTGTTCGGCTTTTACCCAATCAGGCTGCACTCTTCTTGGTGCCGCATCTGGTAAATAGACAAGCCTGCACTGATATCCTACCTGCTCACTAAACCACTGATGGTATTGTTCATCAGCTTCAATGGCGTTCACCGTGTCATCCCATATTTTCACGTTTACTTTATTTCCAGAAGAAATTTCGAAAGGGATTTTTAAAGAGGCCTTTTTTATCCGATGTGTAATTTCAAATCCATTAGCATCCTGGCTCAATTCAAAATATAGAAATTCGGGATGCTGCCTGATGGTTAAAAAATGGTTTTTTTCATTTACCAGCATCCATCTTCTGTCATGCCGCAATCCTCTTGGGGTAAGTTTTACGTTAGTTAAGTGTATGCCTCCCAACGACTTAATAGGATAAATAATGATATCTGTTAGTTGCTTATTCTTCATGGTTGTGGAACTATCTTTACTAACTTAAGATTATTATCTAAATTCATTTACTGGTATATACCGACAATTTAAAACTATGAGCGAAACGTCTAATCTGTGGTACTTTGAAGATGTAGATTTATTTAATGTGCTGTGCCCGCATAAAACCAAGGTGATGCACAACACCCATACCTTCACCAACTACAAAAAGAATGAGTTTATATACTTCCCTAATGACAAGGCCAAGTACATTTATATGATAGCCAATGGCAGGGTAAAGCTTGGACACTCTACCGAAGATGGGAAGGAAGTAGTAAAAGCCATATTAGGCACTGGGGAAATATTTGGGGAGTTGGCCCTTACGGGAGAAGAGACCAGAAGTGACTATGCACAGGCCATGGATGATAATACGAGTGTTTGCCCAGTCAGTATTGATGAAATGCGCGGTTTAATGGCTGAAGATAAAGAACTGAGCTTTAAGATTTATAAGCTTATAGGTTTGAGAATAAGAAAGCTGGAGCGTAAAATAGAGTCATTGGTTTTTAAAGATGCCCGAACCAGGATTATAGAATTCCTGAAAGATGCAGCAGCATGGAAAGGTAAAAAAGTAGGTTTTGAAACAATGATTCCTACCAAGCTCACCCATAAAGATATTGCAAATTTAACCGGCACTTCGAGACAAACTGTAACCACCATTCTTAATGAATTAAAAGAGGCCAATCTGATTAATTTTGATAGAAGAAAGATACTTATCAGGGATTTGGAGCAACTTAAATAGTGGGACTTGAAACAAAAAGGTTAAAACTCAGGCTCATCAATCAAAATGATATTGATGACTTTCATAACCTGCATTCTATTGCCGAGGTAGATCATTTCAATACCCTTGGCATTCCCGTGGATTTAAAAGCTAGCAAAAAGATACTTGATGATCTGCTGAAAGATCAGGAATCTGGCAGCTATTTCACATTTCATATTGAACTTGTAGAAGAAACGAAATTCACCGGTTTTATCGATCTGAAATTGGGTGCATCTAAATTTCAAGCTGGTGAGGTATGGTTTAAGCTGTTGCCAGAATTTTGGAACAAAGGCATTGCCAGCGAAGCACTTGCTGCCGTTCTTAAATTTGGTTTCGGTGAGCTAAAACTGCATCGTATTGAGGCCGGATGCGCAGTTGAAAATATTGCATCAGCCAGGGTTTTGGAAAAGGCGGGGATGCAGAAAGAAGGAACAAGGAGACAAGCACTTCCACTAAAAACAGGCTGGTCTGATAATCATCAATTCGCTATATTGTCATCAGATTATTACGCTAATGATGAATAGAAAACCAAAGGATTTTGATGATTACATCACCGATTTCCCCGAAGGAACCAGAGAAAAGCTCATACTTCTAAGAAAGGCCATTTTAGATGCTGCCCCTGTGGCCGAAGAGGTGATCAGCTATGGTATGCCTGCTTTTAAGCAAAATGGCATGTTGGTTTATTTTGCAGGTTATGAAAAATATATAGGTTTTTATCCCACTCCTTCAGCAATTCTGAACTTTAAAAGCCAGTTGAAAAATTTTAAAACAGCCAAAGGCACCGTACATTTCCCTTTAAATGAACCATTACCATTCGATTTGATTAAAGACATGGTGAAATTTAGGGTTGAGGAGAATTTGGCAAAAACCAAGGTAAAAAAGGTAAAATAGCTTTGGCTAACTGGCCCTTAGTATCTCCACTACATCATCCCTTTTTAGTGGCTTATTCACAAATTTTCTGATAACCGGGCAATTGTCAGCTCTTTTTACATCGTCTTCATTCTGAGAGGAGGTGAGCATATACAGTTTAATATGATCAGTAATTTTGGGATCTAGTTTTTTGTAAGCTTCAAGAAATTCCCAACCGTTCATCTCGGGCATATTAATATCCAGAAAGATAAAATTTGGCAGTTCTGCTCCAATTGCATAGTTATTTTGCAGTTGTTTCAGCGCCTCGGATGCAATTAGAAACTCCTGAATTTTGGCAGAGGAGTAGTTCCTTTCAATTATTATTTTATTGACAAAATTTGTAATGCTATCATCATCAATAAGCCAAATTTGATCTTCATTCATTTATTTATTCAGCCATTAAGGTAAAACAAAACTCGCTTCCCTGCCCCTCTTCAGATTCAACCCATATTGTTCCATGATGAAGTTCGACAATTTTTTTACAATTCGCCAGTCCTACCCCTGTTCCTGGAAATTTGGAAGAAGTATGCAACCGCTTAAAAATAATAAAAATTTGACTTTGATATTCTTTCGGTATCCCAATGCCATTGTCCTTAAATTTCATCAACCAAAAGCCTGATTGCATCTCCGCAGAAATCTGAATAATTGGTTTATCATTTCCACTTTGGAATTTAATGGCATTGGTAATTAAGTTTTGAAATAACTGCCCTAATGCCGTTGGGAAGCCCCTTAATACAGGAAGCTCCGTTTTTGTTTCAATTGATGTTTCCGTTGTTTTAAGCAACTCACTAAGATCTTCTTTTACTTTATCAAGTATGGCTGCAAGGTCAACTGTTTGAACCTCCTCGCTATGGCCTATTCTACTATAGTTTAGTAAGTTGCTGATGAGGTTGCTCATCCGCTTAGAAACAGCATTGATGTGACTCAGGTATTTATTACCCATCGGCCCCAGTTTATTACCAAACTCCATCTCTATAAGCGTCACCAGGCTCTGCATAGAGTGAAGTGGTTCCTGAAGGTCATGAGAAGCCACATAAGCATACTGTTCTAAATCCTGATTGGTTTGTTCCAATTCCCTGATATAACTTAAAACCGCCTTTCTATTATCAGTCAAAATGTCAAACAATAGTTTTACAACAAGGCCTGTTATGATCAGTGCCGCCAGCAGCACCCAGAAAGGCAAGATTATGGGCTGACCTGCATTACTTGTATAAACCATTTTCAACTCCCAAGTTTGATCGGCCACCCGAAGCTCTCCACTTCTTGAATTATAGGCAGTCAACTCTCTATCCTCACCTATTTGCCCGTATAGCAAAACCGCTCTATTTCCATTATCAGTTATAGAGATTTCCACTTCACTTAATAGATCAACACCTTTTAGTGCAGTGTTAATTAATTCATCCATCAAATACACCCCTTCAATAAGACAGTCTATTTCCTTTGTGCCAGGTTTATAAACAGGCACGAAGGTAAGTATGGCCTTTTCTGTAGAAGATTTCTGCAATATATTAATAACCTCAGATGCGGCACCCACACCAGATTTTATAGCCTGATCTATAGCGTTTTGTCTGACAGTACTGGAAGGCCCGGGATCAAATCCAAAGGCCGCTTTATTTTCTTCAAATGGCTCAATATAATATACAGGATAATAAATAGGCCTATCCTCTGCCCGCACTGTGCTATCACCCGATCTTGTGAATATCTCAAAGTTCTCAAACCCTTCTTCCCTGGTAGCCAGCTCAAAAGAATCCCTTTGAGCCAATTTTATTGCCGGCACCCATTCGAGTGCCTGAATACTGGGTATTTTTGAAGTATAATAATGGGCATAGCTTGCAAACTCCTTCCTAGACATGCCATTATGGGCGAGATAACTGGCCTTAATGGCATAGAGCACATCAAAATTTCTGTCAACCTCCTGCCGAATGCGATCTTGTAAAGTGTTAAAACTGTTAGACAATAGTCTATCCCGTTTTGTCTCAAAGGAGTTTTGTAGCGATAGAAACAAGCCTACGGATAATGTCAGGCCAATAAGCAGCGTTACACTGCAAATGACAATAATTCTTGGCGTGACATTCTTCATACCTTAATATAAGAGATAATTATAATAATGACTTACAATAATAATAGTCTCTATGAAAAACATTCAGAATGTCATCAATTTCAGAAGTAACAAATGTTACAAATCACATCAGCTATAAACTGTTGTTTTGCATCAATATTAAATCAAGAAGTTATGAATACAGAAAGTAAAACAATTATTGATGTAAGGTCACCGCAGGAGTTTCAGGGTGGTCATGCTGATGGTGCTATAAACATACCTTTGGACAGGTTGACTAATGAAGTTGGTGAAATCAAAAATATGCGTAAGCCTATAGTTTTGTGTTGTGCGTCAGGTAACAGAAGTGGAATGGCTCAAGTATTATTGCATCAGGTTGGCATTGAATCTTATAATGCCGGACCATGGTTTGAAGCTGAGAATTTTAAAATTTAAGAATAGATGATAGAAGCATTAAAAAACATGTTAGGTTTTGGAAATACACCCGACTATAAGGATTTATTAAAATCTGGTGGTATAATTATAGATGTTCGCTCCCCACAGGAATTTAAAACAGGTAATATTTCAGGATCAAAAAACTATCCACTAAATGAGCTGGACAAACATCTGACAAAACTTAAAGATAAGAATCAGCCCATTATTGCCTGCTGTGCTTCTGGTATGAGAAGTGGTAGTGCTAAGTCCATTTTGAAGTCAAAAGGCTATACACAAGTCTTTAATGGTGGTGGCTGGAGAAACCTCCAGGGAAAAATTAATTAACCCTTTTCGTTGAATTCAAAGCTCTGATTTCCCAATATTGGAGATCAGAGCTTATGTATTCATTACTCACATCTTTGCTGCTTTTATGCTTTGCACTATCTGGTGACTGTGTAAATTCAGACCATGCCATATATATTTCAGTAACCGAAATTGAACTGAAGCAAAACGGACGCTCTTCAGCAAGCTTCAAAATATTTGCAGATGACTTAAATGCGGCTATTCAGAATTTCTCTGATAAAAGAAGTATGGATCCTTTAGAGTCTTTCATTGATACTAACCAAGAGGCAGTAACCACATACATCAATAAATATTTTGAATTAAACCTGGGCAACAAAAAAATTGCTCTTGAATACGCAAACCATACTCTGGAAGGTGATGCCTATTTTATCAATTTTACTTTTGCTTCATACGAAGCGTCATCAGCACTTACTTTAAGGGCAAGATATCTGATGGAGTTGTTTCCTACCCAGCAGAATGTGATAAAAATAAATTTTGAAAACGAACAGCGCTTTCTCAAATTTGACAGCTCAACTGAAACCCAATCTGTAAATTTTAATTGATGATTAGACTACTTTTATTTTCTGCTTTAGCCATTGTAATACTTAGCTGCGAAAATCAACCAAAAGAATATGTTCCGGGAATGGCTTTCGAAAGGCAGATTAAAGAAGAGATCAGCAGTTTAAACAACTCACTGAGAAAGGAGTCTTACCTTCTTTATATTAAT
Source organism: Fulvivirga sp. (assembly GCF_040218215.1). NCBI lineage: Bacteria > Pseudomonadati > Bacteroidota > Cytophagia > Cytophagales > Fulvivirgaceae > Fulvivirga > Fulvivirga sp. Next base: position 51,233 of record NZ_JAVJQL010000004.1, on the reverse strand, counting down.
CGTCTTGATAAAGAGCCAAGAATTCAGGAGGAAAAAGTTTTGGAAAATTTCGGCTACGAGTCTGAGGAGTATAAAACCATAAAGGAGAAAATTAGCCGAACGGATATAGAGAACTTACTACGGGTAGAATACTATCTTGAAAAACATGGCTACCCTGATGCTGATTCTATTAGTGGCCTTGCTGTGGTTACACCTATTTTCATTTTGCAGCACTCACCTTCATATGAAAAGAGGGTCCCTTATTTCGACATGATTTATAAGGCCTATTTAGATAAAGATATAGAAGCTGATCTGCTCGTCATCTATTTAGATGGGCTACATCAACTAAAATTCAATGAGTTTTTGAAAATTGATGGGCCATACCAGCCCATTGAAAAGGTTGATGTCTTGTTAGAAAAATTGGAATTAAAGAAATAACTCTTTTCCTACTTCGCGTTAAAAAGATCTATTAATGTCTGTGAAGTAACCTTCACTCCTGTCTCTATTGACTCCTTTGGTTCGGGATAGTAGAATGGTGAATGTAAACCTGGTAATTCATTGGCATCTATTTTCTGTTGCGATACAGTACCTAGCCAAAACAATACCGTTGGGAACTTCTTGTCCCATGTACCATAGCGGGAAAAATCCTCACCTACCAGTTGAGGTTCAGCATACAGTACATTTTCTTCACCAATCACTTTGGAAGCTGAAGCTTTTATTTTATTAGTAAGGTCAGTATCATTAAGATTTGCTGGTGTAAAAACTTCAGGGATATTCACTTTTGGCCATTTTTCTTCTGGCAGCCCGGCAGCCATGGCTATACCATTACTTACCTCAATTATTCTTTTATGAATATACTGCCTCACATCTTCCCTAAAAGTTCTTACCGATAGTTTTAGCTTTACTTGGTCAGGAATAATGTTGGCCACAGTTCCACCCTGAATAGCTCCAACAGTAATTACCGCATCATCTATTGGCTTTACATTTCTGCTCACAATAGTTTGTAAATCCATTATAATCATACTACTGATCACAATGGGATCTACAGACATATGAGGTGTGGCACCATGCGCGCCAATTCCAAAAACATCAATTTCAATGGTCTCTGTATTGGCCATAGTGTAGCCATCAGCAATACCTATTTGTCCGGCTTTTATAGTAGGGTTACTGTGCAGTCCAATGCCATAATCAGGAGTCCCGAATTTTTCATAAAGCCCCGCCTCTAGCATCATCTTGGATCCCTGGCCTATTTCTTCAGCTGGTTGTCCAATTAGCATTAAAGTTCCTTTCCATGATTTTTTATTTTGAGCCATGGCTCTGGCGGTTCCCAGCAAAGTGGTCATATGTACATCATGACCACACGAATGCATTGTTCCTACTTTGCTGCCATTTAAATCTGTTGTTAGCTTGCTTGAATAAGGAAGTTCTGTCTTCTCATACATGGGCAGCGCATCCATATCAGTACGATAAAGAATTTGTGGGCCATTTCCGTTTTTCAGAATGGCCACAATACCATAACCGCCAAAGTTTTGAGTCACTTCATAGCCAGCTTTCTTTAACTCTGTAGCCAGGGCTTCAGCAGTTTTTTCTTCCTTAAGGGAAATTTCAGGGTTCATGTGACGCTCTTTGTAAAAAGAGACGAGGTAATCCATATCATCAGCCAGATAAGCTTCGATGACATTAGGCACATCTGCCGAGATAATAGTTAATGAGAAAAATAAGATGAACGCTGTCTTTAAAAATCGCATAGAGGAGTAATATTTAAATGTTGAATTTAAGGAATAATCAATAAAAACTACCTTCTCATTCTATCAACATTAAAAATTACTTGCGTCTGCCTTCCAAGATTCCTTTTCTGAATGCGTCTGACATAGCGGCCGGAATTTCCGCTTCGGCAATTATTACCTTTGCCTTGGCCTCTTGAACCCTCGCAGTCATCTCTTGCTCATAGGCCACTGCCATGGCCCTGCGCTCTTCAGCTTTAGCTTTCGCAATATTTAAGTCAGCCACGGCCTGATCAATTTGGAGCATAGCACCAATATTATTTCCAATATTAATATCAGCAATATCAATGGATAGAATCTCAAAGGCAGTACCTGCATCAAGGCCATTGGCCAACACAGATTTGGAAATACTTTCAGGGTTTTCCAATACGTCAAGATAGCTTTTAGCGGCACCAATACTAGAGATAATACCCTGTCCCACCCGAGCTTTGATGGTCTCTTCTCCAGCTCCACCCACCAGTCTCTGCAAATTGGTTCTTACAGTAACCCTAGCTTCAGCTAGCAGTTGAATACCATCAATAGATACACCAGTTATAGATGGCACTATCACTACATACGGAGTTACCGAAACCTGAACTGCCTGAAGCACATCCCGGCCTGCAAGGTCAATGGCTGTAGCCTGTTTAAAACTTAAACTCATATTAGCCTTATCAGCTACAATCAGTGCTTTTATAACAGCATTAAGGTTTCCATGAGCAAGGTAGTGGGTCTCTAATTGGTTAATGGTAATATCTTTCAAACCGGCTTTAGTGGCCGTTATCATAGCATTCACCACAAGACTTGGCGGCACCTTTCTAAATCTCATGAACACCAAATCGAACAAATTAACTGATACACCTGAGAACAATGCGGTGATCCATAGACTTAATGGAAATATGTAAAAGAATAACCAGAGCCCAACAATAAAAACTCCAATGATAACAAGTGTTGTTATTTCCATAAAATTGCGGTTAATAGTGGCCTTAGCCTACCACCAATGTAGTGGAAGTTTATGACTATTATCCCTCTGGGCAATTATATTTATCAGCAAAGTCAAAACATTTTGAGTAATTACTATTTTTGATTGATGCTGTTTAATAAAGAAGATAATTCAATACTCATAGAGGAGGCGAAATCAGCACCAATTGCCACAATATTTCTCATCCTGATCAACTGCTTTATTTTTATCTATCAACTGGTGATCTATGATAGCATGGGTGAGCCATTAATTGCACTTAAATGGGGTGCTAATTTTGCTGCATATACATTAAACAATGAACCATGGCGATTGGTCACCAGTATGTTTTTACATTTCGGGTGGATTCACCTGATCGCCAACATGTACAGTTTATATGTTCTGGGAACAGCCCTTGAGAGAAGGTTAGGAACAGTGGTATTTATTGGCCTTTATCTCCTTTCCGGAATATCAGGGAGCATATTAAGCATCTATTGGAACCTTTTTGTTATGAGCGCAGGGGCAAGCGGGGCAATCTTCGGACTATACGGTTTTGACTTCATCCTGCTTCTGGTCATTAACAAAAAAGAGCCGCGACTTATCAGGAACATTATCATTAATTTCATTGTCTATGTAGCCATAATTGGACTATTGGGGCCAAAATTTCATTTTGACAACGCTGCTCATTTAGGCGGCCTCATTTGTGGGGTTTTAATTGCTGCACTATATTCCTTCCTTAAATCAGAAAAAGTTTATTTCCATGCCTCTCTGGTGGGTATTCTGGGACTTTTAATTGTAGCCTTTTCTCAGCTCCCACCTTACCAAAAACAATATTTTAACATCTACCAATATTTCATAAAGGTTGATGACAATTTCAACCAGGCCATGCTGGCGGAGAATGATGAGGAACTAATTGAGTCGTTTGAAATAATAAGGCCTCAGTGGGATACCTTGGCTCAAAAACTTGACAGTTTAAATACAAATCTTCCTGCTGAGTTGGCCTCCGACAAGAACACACTGATCCTTTATTCAAGGTATAAGTCCAAAGAGATGGATTTTATGCTCGAAGGAATTTCCAGGGAATCCTACATATTTCACGACAGTGTTGGGTTGATGAGGGATTCGGCAGCCATGCTAAGTCCGTTGAATTTTCCGTTGCGGTTATCTTATGCCTCCTTTCGCGATGATAGTAATGACACTATTTCCAATCAACCACCAGAAAACATGATTAGGGTGTTCTATGACAGCTTGTGGGTGCCAACAGATCAATGGAAAGCCGAATTTTATAGAATAGGCTTCAAAGACAGCCTTGATCGTTGGACGGGTTTTGTTCGTGATTATTACATGGATGGGAAAATCCAAATGAAAGGTTCTTATAAAGCGGGGCTCAAAGATGGAGTATTTATCTATTACTCAAAGAACAACACTTATGAAGCAGCAGGTAGATACGTTAATGAAACACATACTGGTAAGTGGGAGTACTTTCATGAAAATGGGGAATTGCAAAGCGAAATGAGGTATCAGGCCCGTGCCTATTTAATCAATTCGTGGGATCAAAACGGTAAAATAACAGTCTCAGAAGGCAATGGCTATGTGGTAGAATACCACAGCAATGGTGTTATTAAATCTTATACCGTTTACCGGGATGGCATTAGGGATAGCACATCATTTGGCTATTATAAGAATGGGCAACTTAAGTTCCGGGAAAAGTATGAAAATGGATTATTGGTTTATGGAGAGGCCAATGAACCAGGTGGTGGTAAGGTTACATATGATATTTCCACATACATACCATACCCGGTTGGTGGAATGGAAAAATTTAAAGCTTATGTAGAAGAGGCCAAAAAATTATATAGCCTCGTAAAAAAGCAGAGTGGCGAAATTGAGCTCATTTTTAATGTGGTTTCTGATGGAAGAATAACTGACATTAAAATACTCAGCAGTAACAATCCCAGCCTCAATAAAATAGCCAAGTCAATTTTAGAGTTTGGCCCTGAGTGGGTGCCTGCCCGTGACCATGGCCTTAATACCATCACTACAGAAGGGTATGTTAAAATAAACCTATAGCTGCTCCTGTTTTAACTCCACACGGTTTTTGGGCAGCATTTCAGGATACTTCTTCTGAAGAAAGGCTATCAGCTGCTCCCTGACATGTACGCGTAAATCCCAGCCGGATGATGCATCTTTAGAACTTACGAGCACACGCAATTCCATATTACTCTGTTTTGCATCAGTCACCTGGATAACATTTACCTTACCATCCCAAAGGGGTGTGGCTTCCAATATTTTGGTCAGTTGTTTTCTTAATACATCGACTTCCATCCGATAGTCAGTGTATATAAATACTGTCCCTAAAAGTTCAGAGGTGGTGCGGGTCCAGTTTTGAAAGGGTTTTTCTATAAAGTAGGTTGATGGAACTACCAATCTCCGTTTATCCCATATATTGATTACTACATAGGTTAAAGTAATCTCCTCTATCCTGCCCCATTCATTTTCTACAATAACTACATCGTCTATCCTAATAGGTTGGGTTATGGCAATCTGAAAGCCTGCAAGGATATTGCTTATCAACCGCTGAGCAGCCAAACCAACAATTATACCCGCTATACCTGCTGAGGTCAGCAGACTGACCCCTATTTGTCTAATGCTCTCAAAAGTCATCAATGCCATACCCAATGACACCACCACAATGAGCACCACAATTATCCGCTCAAAAACCCTGACTTGTGTGTATATCTTGCGGGCTTTCAAATTATCCTCACTGCCTAAGTCATAGTGCCCCAACAACACCAGCCTGCCTATACCCACCATCCTGATTAGCAGCCATGCAGATGCCCAAATCACAAAAATCACCTGAAATTGATTTAACCATGCATAAGAATAGGTCAGAAGAACCATGGCAGGCCTTAGCAATATGGAAAGAAGCAGGAAGAATAAGGGATTTCTTAGTTTGATCAACTGAAACTTAGTCAGGTTTTCATCAATCTTTATTGGCCTTAAAAGGAGGTAAATTATATAACTGCCGATAAATGCTACAAGCAGCACCGAAGCTAATACAATTATATCTTTGAGCGGGCTATCTAAAGTGGAAATCCATTCGTTCATCCTTTAAATTAAAGGATTTTGAAAGCCCATAAAAATCAATGATGCAGATAGCCACTGTGCCTGTAGCATTCAATCGATTTAAACGGCCTTTATTGGCAATAAAAAATTTTAGAATAATTACTTCGTCCGTTCTATGGTGAACCTTACCAACTGGGAAAGTGAGTTTCTATAGACTGAGTTTTCAAAGGTGTCTAAAATATCCATGGCTTCATCGAAGTACTTTTTCATCACTTCCTTAGCATATTCCAGACCACCGGACTTTTTCACAAAATCAATAACTTCTTTTACCTTCTTGTTATTCTCAGAATGATTACGGATAATATTGATAATCCTTTTCTTCTCCAGCCACGGGGCAAGGCTAAGTGCTTTTATCAAAGGAAGGGTCATTTTTTTCTCTTTAATGTCTATGCCCAATGGTTTGCCAATTTCCTCATCACCATAATCAAAAAGGTCATCTTTGATCTGAAAAGCCATGCCTACTTTTTCACCAAAAAGGCGCATACGCTCAACAGTAGCCGCATCACTATTGACTGAGCTGGCGCCTACAGCACAGCAAGAAGCTATTAAAGAAGCTGTCTTCTGACGGATGATTTCATAGTAGACGTCCTCATTAATATCAAGGTGACGTGCTTTGTCAAATTGCAGTAATTCCCCTTCGCTCATCTCCTTTACTGCAGTAGAAACAATTTTCAGCAACCCATAATCTTCATGCTCAACAGAAAGTAAAAGCCCCCTGGAAAGCAGGTAGTCACCGACTAATACTGCAATCTTGTTCTTCCATAAGGCATTGATAGAGAAAAACCCTCTTCTATAATTAGCGTCATCAACTACATCATCATGCACCAATGTGGCGGTGTGCAAAAGCTCTATTAAAGATGCCCCACGGTACGTTGACTCTTGAATTGGCCCGCAGGTGCCGGCACTAAGGAAAACAAACATTGGCCGCATTTGCTTGCCCTTGCGCTTTACAATATAGCCCATAATCTTGTCCAATAACAGAACTTTGGTTTTCATCGATGCTCGGAATTTTTTTTCAAATTCCTCCATCTCAGAAGCTATGGGCGATTTTATTTCTTTTAAGTTAAGGGCCATCCTGACAAGTGAGTTACAATAATACTGACAGAATATTTCCTAATCAAAATAATTTAATCTTAGCCTGATTTTATTTCAAATAAGGTGGCATATGAATAATTCAAAGGATTTGGTGTTATTCCCACTTTGTTAAGTTAAAGCCCTGATGTATTGCTGAATATACTAATGCAATCTCATGAAACATGACAAAGTAGAACTAACCGAGGTCAATATTTTTTTTTGGCTTTTGTTTGAATATTGAATAAAACCGTATCTTTCTTTCCGAATTCAAAACTAACTATGGACACTAATTCTATTGCCTTTAATCACATAGTAACATCACTAATTATCCTGGCAGTCGCTTTTATTATTTCAAAAATTTTAAGGTATGCACTTAACAGGTTTGTGCGCGCAGCCTCGGCAAAACTCAATGTAGATCCTACCAAATACAATTTTTTTAAGAATGCGGTCAGCTTCATTGTGTTCATCGTTGCTATAATGATTGTTTTTTATCGCATCCCTGAACTAAAGGCCTATGGTGTTACGCTTTTTGCCAGTGCCGGTGTTTTTGCCGCTATTATTGGTTTTGCTTCTCAGTCAGCATTTTCAAACATCATCACTGGTATTTTCCTAGTCATTTTCAAACCCTTCAGGGTTGGTGACCATATAGCTATAAGCAATAATATGACAGGCGAAGTTGAGGATATTACACTTAGACACACTGTAATTAAAAATTATGAAAATAGAAGGATAGTGATTCCTAATTCAGTAATAAGCAATGAAACTATCATTAACTCATCGATAAATGAAGGTGAAACCTGTATGTATATTGCCATTGGCATTTCTTATGATTCGAACATTGATCTGGCCATTAAAATCATTCAGGAAGAAGCTGAGAAGCACCCCTTCTTTTTAGATAGAAGAAGCGAAACAGATATTGAAGAAAATAAACCTGCGGTGTTGGTAAGGGTTATTGATTTTGGTGATAGCTCTGTAAATCTGAGGGGCTATGTTTGGGCAAGCTCCCCTACGAATGGTTTTGCCATGAAATGTGATTTAAACAAATCGATAAAAGAGAGGTTTGATAAAGAAGGAATAGAAATACCTTTCCCTTACAGAACTATCGTCTATAAAGACAAAAAATAGCCATTATGCATTTTAACTTACCTGACCTTACAAATTTACCAAAGCTTGTTTTTCCAAGAAGTGGTACTGCAACAAAGACAGCTGGATTACCCCCGGGTCAGTTAATTCACTTAGGTGAAAAAATAACCGATAAGTCAACCATTGATCTCATCCATTATCATGATACTGAGTTTGATGAAGCTATATTTCTGAAAGCTGAAGATGCATTATCCCATATCTCTGAATTTAAGGTAAACTGGTTAAATATTGATGGTTTGCACAATGTAAACCTTGTTGAAAAGGTCGGGGAACACTTTGAAATCAATCCACTTGTATTGGAAGATGTGCTAAACCCTGATCAGCGTCCTAAAATTGAAGATTATGATCATTATATATTCTTTACACTAAAAACCCTCAATGCGCTCAAAGGAGAAAATATCATTTATGAGCAAATGAGTTTTATCTTAGGTAAAAACTTCCTCATCTCGTTTCAAGAAAAGGAAGGAGACTTATTTGACGGCCTCCGCAACAGGCTCAAGAACGACCCTAAAAGTAAGGCTAGAAAACGAGGAGCTGACTATTTATTTTACAGACTGATAGATACGATAGTGGATAGTTATTACCTCATTCTCGAAAACCTGGGAGAAAGAATTGAGGCACTTGAGGATGAAGTATTCCTCGACCCTTCTCAGAAAACCTTAAAGAAAATCCAAGGCCTAAAAAAGGAACTGATCTTTCTAAGGAAATCAGTTTATCCAATTAGAGAGGCCATTAGCAAAGTATACAAAGGCGAATATCCATTTATTAAAAAAGAGACTGAAAGATATTTTTCAGATGTATATGATCATTGCATACATGTAATTGAAACTCTAGAAACCTATCGTGATCTTACTGCCAGTTTAATGGACATGTACATGACAAGCGTGAGTAATAAGATGAATGAAGTGATGAAAGTACTTACCGTTATTGCCACGATCTTCATTCCTCTTACTTTTATTGCGGGTATATACGGAATGAACTTCGATAATATACCTGAACTCCACTGGGAGTATGGCTATTTCTATGTGTGGGGACTTATGTTAGCTATCTTCGGGGGAATGCTGTATTATTTTAAAAAGAAGAACTGGTTTTAGAATAATAACATAAGCTTGTTCATCAAGGTTTTAGTTCAATTCATTTATAATATTTAGTTAATTTGTTAAACATTTTAAGGATAAAAAAGATTATTATTGAATACTTAACTAATTACGCTGCTTGAGAAATAACAAAAGACTTTATTGGATAGTTTCTATTATTGGTATCCTAATGCTTGCTAATACTATTATCATGTATGAGAATGGGAAGCGAATTGAGGAGAATCAGAAAACCATTCTTTCTGCTGAAGGGGTAAAGCTAAATGCGGAACAAATAAAGCAATCGCTTCATTTACTTGATCTTGGTATCAGAGCATATATTATTACCGATTCTGCTTACATGTATGAAGAGCCTAAGATCAATGCGTTAGAAATGATGAATAATTCTATATCCTTTCTATATAGAAATCTTAAAAATCAAGGCTATCCAACAACCGAATTAAAGGTTTTGGACAAAAAAGTTGAGGACTATTTCTTCTTAGTAGATCAGATTGGACTTCTTATATCAAATTCTAAAATAGATTCAGCCAAACAACTAGTGGCAGAGGATCGAGGTTATAGTGTCTGGTTAGCTGCTGACCAGTTTTCTAGTAAGATCAGAGTATTTGAAAATGAAATTGAAGAACAGGCAAAGGTTGATTTTAATAATGCTATAAAGTACTCCTATTGGCTGCAGATCCTGCTGTTTGTTATTACCATTCCTACCTTGGTTTATGCTGCACATCAAAGTGTTAAATCAATAATGTATCAGAGACAGTTGGCAGATTCAGAAAAGGAAAAAGCCACAATCTTAGAAGGGCAAAATGAAAAGCTAGAGCGACTTGTAAGGGAAAGAACTGATGAGATTTTAGCTCAGAATGAAGAAATTACGGCTCAGAACGAGGAGATCAGTTCGCAGAATGAAGAATTGGTAAATTCTAAAAATATCATTGAAGAACAACAAACTAAACTTCTAATAAAAAATGAAGAATTGTCCGCTGAACTAGTTGAGCAAAATATTGAACTCAAAAACTCCAACAAGGCACTAATAAGTCAAAATAATAAACTGGAACAGTTTGCCTATATTATTTCTCATAACCTCAGAGCTCCAATTGCCAGACTTTTAGGCCTTGGTTATTTGATTGATAAAACCGAAAATCAGCAAGAAAAGGAAGGTGTTATTAAACTAATGATTAACGCTTCAAAAGATTTAAATGAAGTTATTGATGACATGAGTCACGTGCTTTTGATCCAAAATCCAGGAAGTAAAGTTCTTGAAACTGTTAAGTTTGACACAATCTTAGATAAGGTTAAAAAAACATTAAGACATGAGGTCATCAAGAATCAGGTAGTCCTATCTGCTGACTTCTCCGGAGCAAGTGAGATTTATTCATTATCACTTTACATCGAGAACATCTTTCATAACCTGATAAGCAATGCCATAAAATATAGGCATGAAGATCGTATTGCCAAGCTTGAAATTAAAACCGAAAAGAAAAAAGACGATATCATTCTAACCTTTGCTGACAATGGTCTTGGAATAGATATGGATCGGGATGGTGAAAAATTATTTAGTCTTTATAAAAGATTCTATTTCCATGTTGAAGGCAAAGGCATGGGTCTATACTTAGTCAAAAACCAAGTCGAGACCTTAGGGGGTTCTATCATAGTAGACAGTGAACTGGGTGTGGGAACAACGTTTACTATTAAACTCAAAAGTAAAATAGATAAAAGCCTACTGCTATAGTTGCTGATTTTTAAAGTGTTACAAAAGTATTTTTATTACTGGACTCAATAGCTTTTTCTATGAATAACATACCTCTAACACCATCCTTTATATTTGGAATTTCAGCTACAGTATCATCTTCAATACTTTTAAAAAACAGATTATAAAGGTTTAAAAATCCTTTTAGGAAGCTTTCATCATGCCCGTCAGGCAATAGTTTAATTGCTTCATGAAGATCAACAACTGACTCTTCAATATAGATTTCTTCGGAATTTTCTAGACCCTTAAAAACGATAATATTAGAATGCCCATTGGTCCAATGAAGACTTCCTTTACTACCATATATTTTAACGATAAATGAGTTCAGTTCACCGGCACATGCTTGCCCTACAGATAATATTCCCTTAATGCCATTTTCATACCTTAATAAGACATTAGCATCATCATCAATTTTTCTGCCCTTTACTAAAATTGAAACATCAGCTGCTATTTCAGTCACCTTAGATCCGGCCAGATATTCTGCCATATTAAAGGCATGCGTGCCTATATCAGCTATGGTGCCGCCCTGCCCTGAAAATTTAGGATCTGTTCTCCATTTGGCTTGTTTTTGACCTTGATCTTCAATCAGTTCCGTTAACCATCCCTGAGTATAATCAACCTTTATTTTTCTGATATCACCTATTCTCCCTGATTCAATCAATTCCTTAATCTTCAATATACCTGCATAACCTCGGTAGGTGTAAGTCATTCCAAACTTCATCTTAGATTGGTCAACTACCTTTTTTAATTCGAGTGCTTCCTGATAATTAATGGAAAGTGGTTTATCACACATTACATGAAACCCTGACTTCAACGCCAAATTAGCAGCAGCCACATGCAAGTGATTTGGTGTAGTGATAGCTATAAAATCCATTCTCTCACCCTCGGGCAATTGTAATTCTTTATCAATCATTTCTTCAACACTAGCATAAACCCTATTCATATCCAGACCTAACTCGTTTCCTTTCTGCCGACTCTTATGGAGATCAGAACTAAAGGCTCCACACACTAACTTGGTTTTGCCTGTAGCTTCAGCAGTTAACCGATGTATATCACCAATCATTGAGCCAGGGCCACCTCCGACCATTCCCATTTTTAGCATACCTTTTGTCATATTTGTCTAATCTTTGAATCTAAGCTTTTTTGACCAAAAGGTATATGTTCGTATCTTTTAGGCTTGTATTAAATCACCCCTCATTATAGATAGATGAATAGAAGAGAAGCAATAAAGCGAACTTCAATGATGCTCGGTATTGCCGTGAGTTCCCCTGTGATCATGAGTATTTTAGATGGTTGTGTACCACAGAAGGAATTGGGATATATCCCGGGGTTTTTTAATGAAGATCAGGCTATTTTAGTCGCAGACATATGTGATAAAATATTGCCTAAAACCGCTACACCCGGGGCATTAGACGTTGGTGTTGATGTTTTTATTGATCATATGGTTGGCAGCTGTCTGTCCAAAGAAGAGCAAGCCATGTTTACCGATGGACTTATTGAAGTTGAAGCTGAAAGCAACAAATTAGAAGGCAAGAACTTTGGCTCACTCAGCGATGAGAGCAAGGCTAAAGTACTTCAGATATTACAGGAAAAAACGTTGGACTATGAATATGACCCACATGCTGGTGGTCAGCCGTTCTTTACAAAAATTAAAGAGCTGACGCTACTGGGGTATTTTACTTCAGAAGAGATAATGACACAACATTTAGATTATGTGCCAATACCTGCAAGGTTGGAAGGGTGCAATGACTTGAAAGAAGGGCAAAAATTAATAGTAGGTAATCACGTATGAAAACAAAAGAAAATCAATTTGATGCCATCGTGGTAGGATCAGGAATCTCAGGTGGTTGGGCAGCAAAAGAATTGTGCGAACAAGGTTTAAAGACATTAGTGCTGGAAAGAGGCCGGGATGTTAAGCATGTTCAGGACTATCCTACAATGAACAAAGCGCCATGGGAATTTGATCACCGTGGCAAAGAGACGGAGGAAATAAAAGAGCAGTACTATGTACAAAAAAAGACCTATGCTTTTGATGAAAGCACAAAGCACTTTTTTGTTAACGATAAAGAAAATCCATACACCAACCCTGCTGATAAAGAATTCAGGTGGCACCGTGGCTACCATGTAGGTGGCAGATCCCTGACCTGGGGCCGCCAAAGTTATCGTCTGTCTCCTATGGATTTTGAGGCAAATGCCAAGGATGGAATAGCAGTGGACTGGCCTATAAGATATGAAGACCTTGCACCATGGTATGACTACGTAGAGCAATTTGCAGGTATCAGTGGACAGAACGAGGGTTTAGCCCAATTGCCAGATGGCAAGTTTCAGCCTCCAATGGAAATGTTTTGTGTGGAGAAGAAAGTAAAATCTGCCATAGAAGAAAACTGGACTGACAGGATGATGACCATTGGTCGCACCGCCAACCTTACCAAGCCGATTCATAACAGAGCTAATTGTCAATACAGAAGTCTTTGCAGCAGAGGTTGTCCTTATGGAGCTTATTTTAGTAGCAATGCCTCTACATTGCCCGCTGCAGAAGCTACAGGTAACTTAACCATGAGGCCAAACTCCATTGTTGAGTCTGTGATTTATGATGAAAATACTAAGAAGGCGTCAGGGGTAAGAATTATAGATGCCGAAACCAGCGAGACGCATGTATATTATGCTAAAGTAATTTTCCTTTGTGCTTCTACACTGGGCTCAACCTGGATTATGCTCAATTCTAAAAGTAATGCCTTCCCTAATGGGCTGGGTAATACAAGCGAGACTTTAGGCAAGTACCTGATGGATCACCATTTTCAGGTTAATACAGTGGCAGACTTTGAGGGCTATGAAGATAAATATCACTATGGTTTTCGTCCTAATGGTATTTATGTGCCAAGATTCAGAAATATAAAAGACAAGCATCCTGATTTCTTAAGAGGTTATGGTATGCAGGGTGGTGCTAACAGACAAGGCTGGGGCTATGGCAATAGAAAACTGGGCTTTGGCGCAGAATTTAAAGATGAGCTAATGAAACCGGGGCCTTGGGAAATGAACCTCAATGCATTTGGTGAGTGTCTGCCTTATGAGGACAATGCAGTAGAATTAAATTATAATGTAACGGACAAATGGGGTTTACCAACGTTGCATATTTCTGCTGAATTTAAGGAAAATGAGTTTGCCATGCGTAAAGATATGGCCGTTACCCAGGTAGAGATGCTTGAAGCTGCCGGAGGTAAAAATATAAGAACTACTGACACTGATGCCGTTCCTGGTTATGGAATACATGAAATGGGTACTGCCAGGATGGGCCGCGATCCTAAAACTTCTATGCTCAATGGTTTTAACCAGCTGCATGAAGTTCAGAATGTATTTGTAACGGATGGGTCGGCTATGACTTCATCAGCCTGTCAAAACCCAAGTTTAACATACATGGCACTGACAGCAAGAGCGGCACATTATGCGGTAGACCAACTAAAAAAGCGTAACTTATAATCATGGAACGTAGAGACTTTTTAAAAATATCAGGATCATCAGCACTGGGTTTGGCACTGATGCCTTCATTAATTTCATCATGTGCTGGTGCTGCTCAGAAATCTTATGGCCTTGGCATTTATACTGTTCGAGATGCCCTGGAAAAGGATTTTAAAGGCACCTTGAAGAAGCTTTCAGAAATGGGTTTTACAGATTTAGAATTCTGGAACTATAATGAAGGCAATATTTTCGGAATTCCGGCTATAGAGGTAAAAAAGATGATGGATGATCTTGGTTTAAAATCCACCAGTCTGCATGCCGGCATTACGCCTTTAACCAATGATTTTGACAGACTTCTGGAAACGGCCTCTATACTGAATGAAAAATATCTGGTTTGCAATTACCTTGTTGAAAGCGAGCGCACCTCTCTTGACGATTATAAGGCACACAGTGACTTGCTAAACATGTGCGGAGAAAAGGCTAAATCTGCAGGTATTACCATGGGGTATCACAATCATGATTTTGAGTTTTTTGATTTTGATGGCCAGAAACCCTATGATGTGCTATTAGACAGATGCGATAAGAATTTGGTACGGTTTGAAATGGATATGTATTGGATGACCGCTTCTAATCAGGATCCAATTGCCTATTTCGAAAAACATCCGGGGAGGTTTCCTCTATGGCATGTTAAGGATATGAATATCGAAAAGCAATTCACTCCTGTGGGTGAAGGAATTATTGACTGGAAAAGAATCTTTGCTAAAGCTGATTTAGCGGGACTTGAGCAATATTTTGTTGAGCAGGACCAATCACCAAGCGGTGATATTTTTGGAGATATTACTAAAAGTCTAGGTTATATTAAAGAAAAAGGGTTTTAATATAGCTTCAAATGGGGTGTTAATACATTCAGTGAAACTTTATTCGCCTAATATATGTAATTTCAATATTATTCACTTTCATAGGTATTAGATGAAAAACCACGAAGAATTTCAAAGAAAAATAAGTAAAAGCTTGAATCAAATGGAGGCAAAGATTTCTTATCTGCATGAAGGAGTTAAAGGATTGAGTGAGGCCTTTAAAAGCTTTGAAGAGGATATTACCGAGTTCATGGCATTTACCGCAGAAAATTATGCAGATCATGAAAAACGAATATCTAATTTGGAAAAACGGAGATAGAAAAATTAACACCTATTCTATACATCCGGCCAATCAACGGGTATATAAGATGTTTTCAATTTCATAGGGAAATATTTTTCTTTTAACCCCTATAATAAAAAAGACCCCAATTGAGGCCTTTTTTATTATCAACACATTTTTAATTACATTTCTTTGATCTTGATGTTTCTAAACCAAACATCATCACCATGGTCTTGCAGTCCAAAGAAACCTTCTTTAGCTACATCGGCCCAATTTGGATTCAGCTCAGGAAATTTGCTGGCTGCAACATCTTCTTTCCACTGTGGTGTCCATAGGTGATATTCCACAACAGTTTCTCCGTTTTGCTTGTGCACTACTGTGCCATTATAAACGATAATCTCAACCTGGTTCCACTCACCATCAGGCTTAACATTCTGAGGGTCAGCAGCATAAAGATCGTACAAAGAACCTGCTCTTCTGTTACCATCTTTACCCAAGTTCCAGTCAATATGCTTTGGAGATAACACCTGCATTTCAGGAGCAGTTTTCCAGATATAGTCAAGTTCAGGGGTTTCTTGTCCTAAGTAGAAAATACCAGAATTTCCACCTTCAGATAGTTTCCACTCCAACTTCAAATGAAAGTTGCCGAACTTTTTATCATATAGAATGTCACCACCATTTTCGGATCCAGCCTCACCTCTACCAGAAGCAGCCATATAGATACTACCATTGTCTAATTTCCAGTCAGAAGGAACAGAATCTTTTCCATAGCCTCTCCAACCATCAAATGACTCTCCATCAAATAGCATCATCCAACCATCTGCTTTTTCAGCTTCAGTAAGTCCATTCATAACTGGCTCTTCTACAACTTCTTCTTCAGTGGTTGCCTCATCAGTAGATTCTGCAGTTTCGCCCGATTTTGATCCACATGCCTGGAAGATAAACAAGACAAATGCAAATACTAATAATTTAATTTTCATAGTTCTCAAATATTTAAAGTTTGTTTAGATTAATATTTCCAGCCTTCTCTGTAAACTCTCTTAATATAGCTTTCAGCAGCTTGTTTCGCATTTATAGTTTCGTATTTGGTATCGAAACGAGGATTACCATCAATTACTTCAAATTTATCAGAAGATACTACTCTGATTTCTTCATTGTCCCCGATGTTGGTAATCTTCATGTTCTCAGCATCCCAATCCAATCTTCTTCTAAGGTCCTGAAGCCTTACTGCAAGATTACCTGCAACAACAACCTCGTTTAAAGGCCCTGCGTAAGAGAAGTTTGAGCTAGCTTCTACCCTGTCCTTAGCTTTTTCTTTAGACGCTCTTACCCAATCCATTTCATGACCACCTTCCATAGCCTTAGGTATTCTTCTAAGCTCTCCGGTAGTAGTAGGAGGATTATCTTCTCTTCCGATAATGAATGGATCCATGGCATAAGTACCACAAATTAATGTGCCTTTAGTACCATAGAATATAGCTCCACCCCAGCCCATTTGATCTCCAGGGTACATACCTGGCTTCAAACCTTCAGGTCTGTTTGGCTTCAATCCGCCATCAAACCAGTTGAACTCAACTGCAGGCATATTTACTTTGCCTTTCTGAGGTCTTGCTTTAAAGTAATAGGTTACTTTCTCAGCGATAGGAGCACTTTCAGTATTTACCTGAGAAGAAGTAGCTTCAAATGCATAAGGATATCCTAATTCCAAGGCCTTATATACAGGGTCCATAATATGGCAAGCCATATCACCCAAAGCTCCTGTACCGAAATCCCAGAATGCTCTCCAATTCCATGGTGTGTAAGCAGGATGGTAGGGTCTATGAGCGGCTGGCCCTAAGAACAAATCCCAATCCAATGTATCTGGCACAGCAACTTTCTCTGTGGGTCTTTCAAGACCTTGCGGCCAGATAGGTCTGTCAGTCCAGGCATCAACTTTTGTTACTTCACCTATCTCACCATTCCAAATCCATTCACATACTTTACGCATATCGTCACTGGAGTTACCCTGATTACCCATTTGAGTAGCAACACCAGTTTCCTTGGCAAGGTTAGTAAGCATACGAGACTCATAAACAGAGTGTGTCAATGGCTTTTGGCAATAAACGTGCTTACCTGCGCGCATAGAATCGGCAGTGGCGACATAGTGAGTGTGATCAGGAGTACCGATCATTACTGCATCAATATCCTTATCCATTTCGGTAAGCATTTTGCGATAATCCTTATATTTTTTTGCTTTAGGATAATCGTTAAAAGTTTTGTTTGCGTAGTTCCAATCCACATCCGCCAAAGCCACAATATTTTGGGTATTCATGTTTCTTAGGTTAGAGCGACCGATACCGCCAACCCCGATACCTGCAATATTCAACTTGTCACTTGGCGGAACATAACCAAGGCCAGAAACCACATTGCTAGGCACGATAGTTACACCGGCAGCAAGTATCCCTGAGTTCTTAATAAATGTTCTTCTGCTAAGTTTTTCGTTTTTAGGTTTTTCGTTTTTCATTGATATAATTTTTCTGGATAATTCACTTTAAGAACTTAATTTATTAAAACTATTTGGTAAAAAGTAAGAATTCATACGTTTGCTTTGTAAAATTTATACCGCAACCGTTTGCAATTTGGATAAGCGAGTTGGCACTTATCACATTATTAAGAAAATTGCCATTTCTGCGTTAAAGCCACAAATTGCTTGTCGATTAAATTTTATATCTTGGTTTTTTATAAAAACACAAAGTGCATTATGATCAAAAATCCTCTCTTTTTATTGGCTATTTTATCAATGGTCATCAGTTGTAAAAAAGTAGTGAAAGAAGAAGTAAAACCTAAGTCGGCTTACACTTTTTATGTGGGTACTTACACTTCAGGCAAAAGTGAAGGTATCTACAAGTTTGAAATGGATTCTATTGGAAACCTCACGAATACCGGGCTGGTTGCCAAAACAGAAAACCCATCATTCCTGACTGTTACTGTTGATGATAAATATCTACTGGCCGTTAATGAAAATGAGGAAGGAACTATGGAGTCCTTTAAAATTAAAGAGGATACTTTAATAAGCATAAACAGAACATCAACAGATGGCATTCATCCATGCTTTATTATTACCAATGTCAATAACATGATACTAGCTGCCAACTACTCCAGCGGCAATGTGGCACTTTCAAAACTTAATGATAAAGGTGAGATTCTACCTTTGCTGGATTTACAGCAGCATGAGGGCAGCGACACAACAGATAGACAAGAAGGGCCGCATGCCCATTCGGCATGGTTCAAAAACGATGAGGTCATTTCAGTTGATCTGGGCACCAACGAATTGTGGTTTTCTAAAATAGTCAACGACAAGTTTGAATTTGGAGAGCAGAAAACTTTAAAAATGGCTGGAGGTGCTGGCCCAAGGCATTTAGCCTTTCATCCTGAGCAAGACTGGATATATGTTATGAATGAGTTAAATGGTACGGTATCGCAGGTTGTGAAGTCTGACAGCACATACAGCATAGCGTCCACTGTAAGTTCTCTTCCTGAAAATGCCCAGGAGAAAAATCAAAGTGCAGACATCCATATTTCTTCTGATGGAAAATTTCTCTATGCATCAAACAGAGGTCCTAATACCATTGCCATATTTTCAATTGATCAGGAAAACGGTGAGTTAACGTCTGTAGGCTTTGAATCTACCAAAGGCGACTGGCCTCGCAATTTTGCACTAACTCCAGATGATAAATACTTGTTAGTAGCCAATGAAAGGTCTGATAATATTGTTGTTTTTGAGCGAAATATTGAAACCGGACTGTTAAAATTTGTGACAGAAAGCGAAGCCTTTAGCCCTACGTGCATCTTATTTAATTAAAAGTTAAGGAACGATTTAAAATAAATGTTGTTGAAAATATTTAAGGTGGCTATTAAATAGCTACCTTTACAGCGTATCCTTCCTATTTAGGCCGGCTTTTCTTAATCATTTAATCCAATTAAAAATCGGATTTCTATTCACTTAGGTGTTTATTGATCCACACTTTTAACAAAACACAAAATCAATATATGGGCAGATCACAAGAAACATTCAACAAAAAAGAAGTTAGAAACAAAAAAGAAAAGAAACGTAAAGACAAAATTGCCAAAAGAGAAGCGAAGAAAGATCAAGAGAAATCTGGCGCACTTGATGATATGATTGCTTATGTAGATGAGAACGGCAATATCTCCGCTACCCCTCCAGATCCTACCAAGAAAAAAGAAATCAAGTCGGAGAGTATAGAAATCAACACTCCTAAAAGAGAAGACCTTCCAGAAGCTGACAAAGTAAGAAAAGGTGTGGTAACCTTCTTCAACGACTCTAAAGGATACGGATTTATCAAAGATTCAGAAACCCAGGAAAGTGTTTTTGTTCATGCCAATAACCTAATCGATCAGATTAAGGATAACAATATGGTAACCTTTGAAGTAGAAATGGGCCCTAAAGGACCTACTGCTGTAGAAGTTAAAGTTGATAGATAAGAAATTTGGCTAACTGTTGTTTCTGGAATGCTATCTGGAAACAACAATTCCCAACACTTTTGCCAACTCCACTTCCGATTTTTTGAGTTCGCCATGAATTCTAAACATCTTGTCCTGCTCTTCTTCCGACTCAGCACTCTTCATTTTGGCCAAATTCTCGGTGATTAGTTTTTGGATTACCCTGAACTTGAGCCTGGCTACATTAGTATAAACCACAGCTTCTAATTGCTCATTTTCATGAGGGATATGAATTTTAAACTTATCATGCCAATTAGGGCTTATCTCACGTCTTTCAGTAACCAAGTCAATCACTTCAGTCTTAACCTTACCCTCACTATTGTCAATTAAAAACTTACTGTCAATAACCTGACCGCTTTCAAGATGTTTTTTGAAGATTTCAAAAATCTCTTTATAGATAGGTGTTGTAAATTCAACATCTTCAAGCTCTTCAAGCAGATAGTTATAGAGTTTAAACTCTTCTTCAATCTCATTGAATCCGTAATTAATAAGAAGCCTGATGCTTTCCCGCTCCTGAATCCTGACAAGTGCATTATAGTCCGTTCCTTTTATCTCAGTTTCTGTGATAAGCTCCTCAAGCAACTTCTCCCCCGTTGCTTCTTCTATCCTCTTCTTATCATCCTTCCTCCGCTCAGTAATCAGAATTTTGTTAAGTTCAGCCACCAGCACACTTTCATCCATGCTTAGCAGGTTGGATGACTCCTTGATATATACTGCACGCTTGATGCCATCTGGTATTTTGGCGATAGTGCTTACAATCTCCTTAATAGACTGAGCTCGTTTCAGCGGATCTTTTGCAGACTCCGCTGCATAAAGTCCAGTTTTGAAATTGATAAAATCAGTGGCATTCTCCTCCAAATATATTTTGAAAGCACTGCTTCCCAGTTTCTTTGAATAACTGTCAGGATCATCACCTTCAGGAAAAACCACCACCCGGACATTCATACCTGCCTCAAGGATCATATCAATTCCTCTTAATGAAGCCTTAATACCGGCAGCGTCACCATCAAAAAGTACGGTTATGTTTTGTGAGAACCTGCTGATGAGTTTTATCTGCTCTTCTGTCAAAGAAGTACCTGAAGATGAAACTACATTCTCAATATCAGACTGATGTAGCGAAGTAACATCTGTATACCCTTCTACCAAATAACAGTTGTCATGCTGGCGTATGGCGTTCTTGCCCTGATAAAGCCCGTAAAGGATTTTACTCTTATGATAAACATCACTCTCAGGGGAGTTTAAGTATTTAGGCTTATCATCCTTTTTCAGCGTTCTGGCACCAAAGGCCACCACCTTGCCGGTAACATTATGGATTGGGAATATTACCCTTCCTCTGAAACGGTCATACTTTTTCCCATCATCTTTCCTTACTATCAGCCCTGCTTTTTCCAGAATATCTTCATTGTACGCATTCTTGGTAGCCACTTGATAAAAACCATCCCAGGCATCAATACTATATCCGAGCTCAAATTTTTCAATGGTCTTGGTGGTGAACCCACGCTCTTTAAAGTAACTCAGGCCTATCGACTTACCTTCGTCTGTATTTAGTTGCTCTTTGAAATACTCTTTGGCATAATTCAGCACAATAAACAGACTGTCGCGCTCATTCTGCTCTGCCAGTTGCTCATCGGATTGCTCATCTTCTATGATCTCTATTCCATATCTTGTGGCTAAATGCCTAATGGCTTCAATATAATTGAGCCCATCATGCTCCATGATGAAATTAATGCTGTCACCAGATTTTCCGCAACCAAAGCATTTGTAAATACCTCTATCAGGGGTTATTGAAAAAGAAGGCGTCTTTTCGTCATGAAAAGGACAGCAGGCCCAAAGGTATTTACCACTCCCCTTTCTCTTCAAAGTCACAAAATCACCCACAATATCTTCGATATCGGCTCTATCTTGTACGGCTTGTATGGTCTGTTTAGAAATCAATAGTGGTTTTTGAATCAAAGTTAAATTTTTGGCGGAAGAATGCAGATGGATTCAACTTATTTTGTATTTCAATTGTTCTTAAACCCAAACATAAAGGCTAAATTGCGGCCAAATTAGAAACGACAAAGTAAGGAAAAATGGCATTTAAGGAAGCAGACGTTCTAAAAGCACTCTCAACAGTTGATGATCCCGATTTAAAAAAGGATTTGGTAACCCTCAACATGATCAAGGACATTGAGGTATTTAGTGATACAATAAAATTTACGGTTGTACTGACTACTCCGGCATGTCCGTTAAAGGAGCTTATAAAAAAGAATTGTACTGATGCCATTCATGAACACTTAGATAAATCATTGGCAGTAGAAGTGCATATGACTTCTAATGTTACTTCCACAAGAAATGATGGACCTATACTGCCGGGTGTAAAAAATATAATTGCCATTTCTTCAGGAAAAGGTGGTGTTGGCAAGTCTACAGTTACGGCTAACCTAGCTGTTGCTTTGAGCAATGCCGGAGCTAAAGTAGGTGTTATCGATGCCGACATTTCAGGCCCATCTATGCCCACGATGTTTAACTGCGAAGGTGAACAACCAGGTGTAAAGCAGGTAAATGGCAAAAATGTGATCATCCCATTAGAACAATATGGCGTAAAACTGATCTCCATAGGGTTTCTTGCTCCATCAGATAATGCTGTAGTGTGGAGAGGACCAATGGCAAGCTCTGCTTTGCGACAATTTATTAGCGATACAGACTGGGGTGAGCTTGATTATTTGTTAATTGACTTACCTCCCGGCACAAGTGATATTCACTTGACCATGGTGCAGACAGTGCCGGTTACCGGAGCCATTGTGGTAACTACGCCACAGAAAGTTGCTGTTGCAGATGCACGTAAAGGGCTCTCAATGTTTAGACAGCCGCAGATCAATGTGCCTATATTGGGTATTATTGAAAATATGGCGTACTTTACCCCTGAAGAGCTTCCTGACAACAAATATTATATATTTGGTAAAGATGGTGGTCTGAACTTATCAGAGAAGTATAATGTTCCGTTTTTGGGTCAAATACCGATAGTTCAGAGCATAAGGGAAAGTGGAGACAGCGGAATGCCCGTTGTACTTAAAGATGGACTGACAGCCGATGCGTTTAATGAATTGGCAGAAGCAGTAGCAAGACAGGTGGCCATTAGAAATGCCAGCCTGGAACAAACGAAAAAAGTAGAAATGAACACATAATGGAAACTAATACAACTGCACCAGATTTATTAGCAAGAATTGACAAGGCACTTGATGGTATCAGGCCGTACCTTGAAACAGATGGTGGTAACGTAAAAATTGTAGAAGTTACCGATGATATGACCGTTAGGCTAGAGCTTTTAGGAGCTTGTGGTTCATGTCCCATGTCTACTATGACTTTAAAGGCGGGTGTTGAAGAAGCAATTAAAAAAGCCGTACCTGAGATCAAACATGTTGAGGCCATGAACATAACCATGCCCGATGATCCGAATGCCAAGCTTCCTGACAATATGCTTTAGTTTTAGCCGTTAATCATTTTAATTTGATAACGCTGAAAGAAGTACTTAACATAAGATTTTTAATAACCAGCCTGTTAACAGCAGGCTTTTTGTTTTGCACCCAATCGGTAAAAGCTCAGCGTGGTTGTGCCACTGTTGAATATCAAAAAATGCTGCAGCAGAAGTATCCTAACTTGGGTACTGAAGATCAGTTTGAAAACTGGTTATCAAAAAGAATCTCTGAAAATAAAAAGAAGTATAATGAACGTGGTGAAGCCACCGTCTTTACCCTTCCGGTTGTAGTTCATGTTATACATTTAGGTGAAGAAGTTGGTGATGGTCTGAACATCCCTGACAATCAGATTTTTTCTCAAATTGAAGTGCTGAATGAGGACTTTAGAAGACTTAATGATGACCAGGTTAATACGCCAGCAGATTTTGAACCCGTAGCGGCAGATATAGAAATCAACTTTGCATTAGCACAGCGCGATCCTGAAGGTCTTCCTACTAATGGTATTGTGAGAATAAACGGGAATAAAAGTGTTTGGGAACTTGCTGACAACTATGCCCTTAAGTCTTTGAGCAGCTGGAATACTGACGATTATCTTAATATCTGGGTCACTAATCTGGGGAGTGATTTTCTTGGCTACGCTCAATTTCCAATATCAACCTTAGAAGGTCTTGATGGTGCCAGTAATAATTCATTAACTGATGGCGTGGTTATAGATTATCGTGCTTTTGGTTCAAAAACAAAAGTACCCAATGCAAATGTTATAAGTTCATATGACAGGGGAAGAACTGCCACGCATGAGATTGGTCATTTCTTCGGACTAAGGCACATCTGGGGAGATGGTGGCTGCAGTCAGGATGATTTTTGTGAAGACACCCCAAGGGCCAGCACTGATCATGGTAATTACAACTCATGCAACTACCCGGGGCCGAACACCTGCACCGATGAGCCCATTGACTTACCTGATATGTTCCAGAATTATATGGACTACACTGATGATGTGTGTATGAATTTGTTTACCCAAGATCAGAAGACCAGAATAAGGACCGTTCTTGAAAATAGCCCGAGAAGATTAAGCCTTACTGAGAGCAATGGAGCCATGCCTCCATTAGTAGTGAATAATGACCTTGGTATTAGAAACATTACGAACCCATCCATGACAGCTTGTGGAGATTCATATTCTCCTCAAATTGAAATTAGAAACTATGGAAGCAATGTCATCAATCAGATCTCAGTTAATTTCTATGAAGACGATGTGCTTGTAGAAACTATTAGCGCTAATGTGACACTAGGCCCTCTAGATATCACAACAATTGATTTTGGCAGCCAAGTGATATTAGGAACTGGCTCAAAAAAACTAGCTTTCGAGGTGGCATTGGTAAATGGCAGTGCCGACAATAATGCTGACAACAATATCAAAGAAACTGATATCGAATTTCCAGAAACTGCTGTTGGCCCGATTCGACTAGATTTTAATGAGTTTCCGGAGCAGTGGACTATTAATAATATTGATGAGGTGTTTACCTGGGAAATAAAGCCTGCCGAAAATGGAGAGCCCGGGAATACGGCACTAAGTATGGAGTTCTATAATTATGAAAATGAAGGTGAACTTGACCTTTTATCATCTCCTGTTATCGATTTATCAGACAAAACCACAGCGCAGCTGACTTTTGAGGTTGCTTATGCAAAATATCCTAACATTGATAATGAAGGGCTTTTGATCACTGTTGGGCCGAATTGTGCCAATGCACTTACTCAGGCGGATACTATTTATTATAAAGTGGGAAATGAATTAAGTACTGTTAACAGCACTTCCAGCTTTTTCACCCCTTCATCAATCACACATTGGAGAACAGAGACCATTGACCTTGCCACCTACATTGGTGAAGAAGCATTACAAATTAACTTCATAGCCAAAAATGGATATGGCAACAACCTCTATATTGACAATGTGGTTATCGATGATGTGAAAAACAAAATTATAGCACCCTCCCCATTGTCTTGCAATCCTAATCAGGAGCTTTTACTCGAAGTAGTAAATTCTGGTTTGGTGCCCATTAATTCATTTGAGGTCAATTACACTTTAGATAATGGCCCGGCACAATCTGTAACGTTTAACCTTGTTTCAACACTAGCTCCAGGTTTTAGTACGCAAGTCAGCACTAGTCTAAATAACCTAAGTATTGGAGAGCATTTTATTGAATTGGCGATTGATTTACCCAACACTTCAGAAGTAATAAACCTTAGTCACAACTTCTTTATTGACACAGCCACTGATTTTCTTCCTATAAAAGAAGCTTTTGAAAGTTTTGACAACTCCGACTGGATTATTGTAAATCATGACAACTTAGTAACCTGGGAGGTACAGAGCAGTGATGGCAATAGCTTCCTCACCATTGACAATACAATTTATGAAAATATGGATGCCGATGATTGGATTATCAGCCCTTCTATAGATTTCACGGTGGCCAATCAGGCTACATTAACTTTTGACTATGCCTATTCAAGTGTAGGTGGCAATGAAGATGGTCTGACCCTTTATATTTCTACCGACTGTGGAGAAAATTACTTTAGAGCAGGTTTTAATAAGTTTGGGGAAGACCTAACTACAGGAGATTTCTTTAATGCACCAGCGTTGGAAAATTGGCAAACTGAAACAATAGATCTTAGTCAATACGTCACAAATGATGAAGTAAGGCTCGCATTTGTATCAACCAACAAAAATGGAAACCCTATTTATCTGGACAACATACAGGTTTATGTTACAGATGTTTATCAAAATATTGATGAAGTAATCTTTCCAAACCCTACTGTTGATGGCCGATTTAGCATTGTATTTGACCTCCCTCAGAAAGAATTTGTCAGGCTTTATTTATACGATGCTGCAGGTCATTTACTATCAACGACAGGAGCTCAAAATACCCTTAACCAACGTTATGAATTTGATATTAGTCATCAGCCCCAGGGCATTTACATTGTCAGGGCAGTTGGCGAGTCCTTTACATTATCGAGAAGGGTAATGAAGAGTAACTAATTTATTTTCTCCGGTCATTTAATCATTTATATTTGGCTGTATTTCATCTAGCATATGAGCAATAAACTTTCTGTAGCTATCATATATGGTGGCAAATCTGTTGAACATCAGATATCTATCAATTCTGCCAAAAATATCTTTGAATATATAGATAGGAACAAATATGATCCCATAGCCATTGGCATTTCCCCTGCTGGAGACTGGGTTTTAAAAGACCGCATCGATAACCAGTTTGACGGTCAACCTCAATTGGCATTGATGCTTTCCACTTCCAATAAAGGTTTTAAAAATCTAAATAATAATGAGTTCATTAAGCCAGATATAGTATTCCCAGTCCTGCACGGCACAGATGGTGAGGATGGTAGCATTCAGGGATTGTTAAAATCAATGGAAATACCTTTTATAGGGACTGGAGTGCTTGGCTCGGCCATTTCCATGAGCAAGCTCTACACAAAACGATTGTTAGAAGCCGCAGGAATACCAGTAAGCAAGTATCTGACCTACGATTACCCTCAAAAATCTGAAATTAAATTTGAGCATGTTGAATCTACCCTTGGCCTCCCATTTATGGCCAAAGCCGCTAACCTGGGTTCATCTGTAGGTGTGGTAAAAGTAAAGTCAAAGGCTGATTTTGAAAAAGCACTGGATGAAGCCTTCAAATTTGATAATACCATTCTGTTTGAGCAATATATTACCGGTAGGGAGCTAGAATGCTCAGTGATGGGAAATGAGGCTCCTGAAGCTTCTAATCCTGCTGAAATTGTTATAAGCAAGAACTATGAGTTTTATACCTATGAGGCAAAATATCTAGATCCCAATGCTGTGGAACTACATGTGCCGGCAAAGGTTGATGATAAAACTGTAGCTATGATCAGGGCACTTTCAGTGAAAGCATATAAGGCCTTGAGTTGTGATGATTTTGCCAGGGTTGATTTGTTTCTAACGGATAGTGGTGAAATCCTTATCAATGAAATCAATACTATCCCTGGTTTTACTAACAGTAGCATGTTCCCGATGATGTGGCAGAAACGAGGCATCAGCTTTACTGATCTTATCAGTAAGTTGATAAACATTGCGCTAAAGAGAGAAAGTGCAGCGCATAGAATTACGAATCAATATCAACCTTAAAACCCATTTGTTTTATAGGCTTATAAGATTTAGTTAAGTTTGGACGTTAATTTTTACTCAATAAATATATCCGGTGAAACTACCCATAAGTACTGATACCCCTAAAGGCTTTTTAATCAGTGTGTTAGTTATTATAGCACTGTTCACCTTGTCTACCCTATTTTTCTTTTATATCTATTTACCCTCTTTCACTAATCATGGTGAGTCTATAACCGTACCTGATCTGGAAGGGATACACATGGATGATATTGATGATTTTCTTGTAAAAAGGAATTTGAGATATGAAGTGAACGATTCTAGTTATTCGGAAAAATACGAGCCACTAACCATTCTAAAACAGTACCCAAAGGCAGGATCAAAAGTTAAGGAAGGTCGTAAGATATTTATCTCCATCAATAGAGTATCGCCTCCTACCGTACCTGTGCCTGAGTTGGTTGATCGCTCGCTTAGAAATGCAGAGGCTGTGCTAAAAAGTAATGAATTGAATCGAGGGCAAATCACCTATAAACCAAGTCAGTTTTTAAACCTTGTACTTGAAGTAAGTCAGAACGGTGAAGTATTGAAGCCCGGTGACAGGATAAACAAGGGCTCTGTAATTGACCTTGTAGTTGGTGATGGTTATGGCAAAAGCAACTTTGATGCCCCTGACCTGGTAAATACAGATTTGGAAAATGCCCGTTTCATTATTTTGGGTTCAAGCCTTGAAATTGGGTTAATTACTGTTGAAGGAGATACTAGTAATAGCAAAATCATCGTTACAAGACAGCACCCAGCTCCGGGACAGCAAGTTCGTATTGGAGATGCCATTGACCTTTGGATTTCCCCGGAAGGTTATGAAGGCACTGAGGGTGGCGAAGAAGATGAGGAAATTTAGACTATGCGGAATGCATTAATCTTATTCATTCTATTATCAACCCTGACTTATAGCTATGGGCAGCTAACAATAACGCCCATAAAAAGAGATGTTTCAAAAAAAACACAGAAATCCTCCAGAACTGAGGGTACGACACTATCACTTCCTTTCTGGGATGACTTTTCATTCGCCAAAGATTTTGTTCCGTCAGACAGTTTATGGGTAAATAGCGAATCTGTTTATATTGGTGATGGCCTTGGACTAAACCCTCCTAGCATAGGGGTAGCAAGTTTTGATGGCATAAAATCAGATGGTGGTTCATACTCAGGTAGCACAACAGCAAGCACAGACTCACTTACCTCCTGCCCTATTGACTTATCTGGACTGACAGCGGCAAGTAATGTTTATTTAAGTTTCTTTTACCAATTTGGTGGTAACGGTGAAACCCCTGAGGAGACAGACTCACTGCGGGTAGAATTTAAAAATGCCGATGGACAATGGATCCCTGTTTGGCCACAAGGAGCCGCCATCGATCGTTCTGGTGATTTTGTTCAGGCTTTGATCAAAGTGGACAGTGCAAATCATTTGCATGACCAGTTCCAGTTTAGGATTCAGGCCTTTGGCAGACCGCAAGGCTTTTATGATATCTGGAATGTGGACTATGTATATTTAAACAAAGGCAGAAGTCCTTCAGACAATCACTATCCTGACAGAACAATTAGTTCTCCACTTACCTCAATCTTCGATGGTTTTTATGCCATACCTGCAAGGCATTATAGAACCTCTCAGAACAAGGTACCTTCATATAAAGTAAGCTCTGTAGATAATCCTAATGATGACCCTCAGCCTTATGACAACTTTTATTATGGCAGTCTGGAACTGTGGAAGGATAATGCTAAAACTGTGGTAAATACAGATACCATCTTCAGAGATACTGAAAGCTTAAAAAATCCTCAAGTTATAAATGAAACCATTGATAACCTCTTTGACAATCTAACGATCCCTGAAGGTCAAGACTCTATTTTCATAAGCCTTAAGACTTTCATTGATGCCACAGATAATGCCCTGGCTCCTACGGGTGATTATGATGTAAAATACTCGCCAATAGATTTCAGGGTCAATGACACTATCCGCAATGAGTATATTTTAAAAGACTATTATGCCTATGATGATGGCACTGCTGAGTTTGGAGCAGGGCTCAATTTTGCCGGTAATAGCCTAGCCATCAAATTTCCTGTTACACCATCTGTAACTGATACCCTCATTGCCGTTGAAATGTATTTCCCACTCAGCCAAACCGACCCTACAGGCCGATCAATTGATATTATAGTTTGGGAAAATGATACTGTACCTATCAATGTTCTCATGCGTGAGACATTCACATTAGGCAGGGACCCAAAACCTAATACTTTTATTCGCTACTATTTAAAATCGCCTGTAACGCTTTCAGAAGACTTCTATTTAGGGTATCGCCAAAACGGCAATGGTCAATTAAGTCTTGGTTTTGATATTAGCAATGTGAGTACAGACAAAGCCTTCTTCAATCTGGGCAACTTATGGCAAACCATCCCTGAAAGCAACCTGTCCGGCAGCTTTATGCTAAGGCCTGTTTTTGGGGAAACCATTCCTTTTGACCCCACCACAGGTATTGAAAATAATAGAGAACAAACGATTGTAATTTATCCAAATCCATCATCAGGAATCTTTAATATAAGAGGAAGGTTTGATAATTTTGAGGTGTTTGATATGTATGGTAAATCCGTTGCTCAGGAGCATCATGTAAGTGATGAACCAGCAACTATAGATTTATCCACCCTATCTGACGGGTTATATTTTGTCAGGGTGAAAAGCGGCATAGCATCCAAGACCTTAAAAATTATCAAGAAATGAATCTAATCAGTACCCAGAGTTTTAAATCCAAACTTAACATTGACGGAGTTGTTGTCATTGATGTGCGCGAGAAGTGGGAATATGAAGAAGAAAATATTGGTGCAATGAACATTCCTCTGGGCGACCTGCCAAAAAAAATAACTGAACTGGATTTCTGCAAAAACAAAGAGGTAATTGTGCATTGCAAGTCAGGCACACGCAGTAATCAGGCCATGAAATACCTTCTCAAAAACGGTTTTAAGAATGTAAAAAGCCTTGAAGGTGGCATAGAAGCTTACCTAAAGAGCCGCTAATCGTAAGTTTTAGAATTATCAGCAACAAAATTGTTAATTGTCAATTGTTAATTACTAATTGATAACTATAGGCGCAGGGCTAAAGGATATAATAAATATTAATAGTGAGAGCCATCCCAATATTTTCCTATTCAAATCCAGGGGTTCTTCAATAGGCACAGGAGGATGGTAAACTCCTATAAAGCGACCTATTAATAAGGCAAACAGTAGCCAACCAGAATAACCCTCAACTATTCCGAAAAATAAGGGCGTTATATATTGAATTGAAAACACGATCATTGAAATCAGAAGAGTTTTTGTTGAGTCTAATTTCAATCCTTTAAAAATGAAATTTAGATATAGCAAATACGTTATTCTGGCAAGCCATATGCTATCAAAAATTTTTGGCCCTGAATCATCAGGGGAAACAATTCCTAAACCCGCATAAAATACAAAGCCAACAAATATTGCCGATGCCACTCGCCTATGCCAATAAGTGCCTATCAGTCCATACAAGACATGTCCGCCATCTAACTGACCAATTGGCATTAGGTTTAGTGCCGTAACCAATAACGCCAAAAAACCAGCCATCAGTAAAGGATAATGCATTATCTCACTGGCGTTTGGAATCAATTTCTTATCGCTAACAAAAGTTTCCATAAACTGCATGAGCAAAGGCTTACCGATTGACAAATTACCCAATTGTTGAAATGGTGGGAAACTCCATTCATCTATTTCCCCGTTTTCTACAGCCTTTAGGGAATCCTGCACTCTAGCTTCATTATAAAGACGCTCTGCCTCTATTTGCTGAAATTCCGGGGTATATACATGCTCAGCATAATCATCACCATATTGTGCATAAGAAGGATGAATTTCGAACAAATAATCTAGCTCGGGCAATGTAGCATAGCCATAGATGAGCACACCCAGCGCAATGACAAAACCTGCTAGCGGGCCAGCAATTCCTATATCAAAATGAATCTTCTTAGAGATAATGTGCTGCTTAATCTTGATAATTGCCCCCATAGTACCAATAGACATTGGAAATGGTGGTATTGGGATGTAAAAAGGAAGGGTTGTTTTTATCTTATGGTATTTGGCCATAAAATAATGGCCAAACTCATGGACGGTAAGTATCAAAAGAAACGGGATGGAATACTGCATTCCTATAACAAAATCAGACACCCCGTATTCCGTAAATGGCCAAACTCTTTGATTTACCCACCAGGTACCCGCAAGAGTTGCAGTAAGAAAAGTGAGAATAAAAAGGCCGAGATGCTTGAGGTATGTTTTAATATTATCGTTCATCAAAATACTCAAATAACAAGTTGGGTGAAGTTACGTGAAGTGTATTTATTCCCAAGTTAGAGGCGCCATTAATATTGTCATAATTATCATCAAGAAAAAGCGTCTGTGCCGGATCGAGGTTATTCTCTTCCAACACCTGCTCAAAAATATCTGCATCAGGTTTCCGTTTGCCCATAATGTGTGAGTAATAATCGTAATGAAACAATTGATCAAAAGACTCAACACTTGCCTTTATACGCACATCATTTACACATGCCATGTGAATGTTGTTGGTATTGCTCAGTAAAAAGATGTTATGCCTTTCCTTTAAACTTCGCAGCAATTTTATACGCTCCATTGGTAAATCAAGGATCATGGCATTCCATGCCTTGTCAATAGAAGTATCATCTAATGGTTTAGAGGTAAGCGTTCTAATAGCAGTCCTGAAGTCGGTATCTGTTATTTGCCCTTTTTCATAAAGGTGAAAAGCAGGTTCTGTTGTTGAGAATTCAGTAATCTCCTCTAAAGATCTACCGGATAGTTCTGCAAAAGCCTTGATTGTTAATGAGGTATTTAGGTTGATAATTACGCCTCCCAGATCGAAAATTAAATTCTTAATATTTCCCTGACTCAATTTTATATTTTTTATTGTGTAATTGTGGGCAAATATCTAATATTGCAAACCGAAAAACAAAGGGCAATTGATAGTTAACCAGTGTCAATTGTTTGTTAATTGGCAATTGCTAATTGATTCCGGGCCTATAGCTCAGCTGGTTAGAGCACCTGACTCATAATCAGGTGGTCCCTGGTTCGAGTCCAGGTGGGCCCACGTTGATAATCAAGCACTTACGTTAATTCGTAAGTGCTTTTTTATTTTACTTGCAAACATCTTGCAAACAATCAACTTCAAATATTTGTATTCTATATCCATTTCCAGTCATATAGAAATCAGCCTATACCTGAATTTATAATGATATTTCGTTTACATACACTTGATATACATTCTTGTGCTATTTTCATTATTGTCCTTTGTGTCAAGGCACTCCAAGAGGGGTCTTATTATTATAATTCACAATTGAATTATGGACAATTTATAGAAGAATTAGATTCTAAAATTCATTGACTTTTCTGTAAATAAAAAAACATACCCTCTTGCGCAGGTGAGAGTTTGAGGATGCCAGGTCATCACCTCATCTAACCTAATTTCATATTAAGGCATATATTTGAATATGAGCACAAAACAATTGGAAGCTAAAATGAAAGAGGAAGCAAAGCTTATTGATAAAGCTGTTGCCAATGAAAAAATAAAGAAATCTAAATCAACTAAACTTCCTATTCCTTCTAAAAAAAGATTTGAACTGGAGTTCTAATTGCCATCGTTAGTAATAATTGCCGGGCCAAATGGCGCAGGAAAATCAACGGTAAGCGCTTCAATACTCGAGCCCTACGGAATTCAATCATTTGACTATGACAGTAGAATGTATAGTGAATGGAAAAAGTTTGACTTTGATCCTGCTATAGAAGAAGGCATTCGTAATAAGACAAGTGAAGATTTTCATAAATACTTAACCAATGGTTTTAAAAAAAAGTGAGCATGTTTTGTTTGAAACTAACTTTCACAGCAAAGAGACTTTAAACCATATAATTGAAGCCAAGAAATTCAATTTTAAAACAGAACTGGTATTTATTGGACTTGAGAGTGAGGAACTTGCTATCAAAAGAGTAGCACAGAGAGTTTCAGAAAATGGGCACTATGTTAACAATAGAACATTCGCTCCAGGTACAATTTAGGACTGAAGCTTCTGGATGCTTCTTTTACTCAAATTGATGAAGTAAGGATTTACGAAAGTCCACCTGATTACGCCCCTGTCATTCCATGCCTGGCATTTTCAGAAAAACTGATTAAAATATTTAAGTTACCCTCATTCATAGAAAATTTACCCAATATTAAAAAAGCTATTAAATCGTGATTATATCATTATTTTGCCTCAAACTATAGCAGATAAGTATCTATTTGAAGTGCTAGGTAAGAATAACTAGAGTTTGTTAGGCTAAATCATCTAGATCAAATCCACTAGGTACTCTTATGCTAAGATTGTTATTCTCGTAAGCCTCAAAGTACTTTCCAATGTTTTGTTTTTCTAAAGATAATGATGTCAAAAGGGAATTAACATCTAGTTTCTTATTAACAAGTTGATCAAAATCAATATCCTGTTTAATTAACAGACATCGTCCACCAATTGGGCTATTTGCCGAAGAAATACCTGAAAAGACTCCTTGGAGGACTATAGGATTTTGAGCATTACCTAACTTATAAACATGGTGAAAAACTTTGTCATCTGATTTCATTAAACAAAATATACACCCTTCCAGAAGCTGTAATTTTCCTTCAAAATTTCTATCCTTCCCTTTTAATTTGAGAATCACCTCATTTGTTCTCCTTTCTATTTTGACAGGTGATCTAAGAACTTCCTTTTTTATATCATTCTTTCTTACAAAAGAATAGTAAGAACCAACTAACCTCAAAAGATTAACATCTAGACTCAGTGAATTCTGAAAATGAATAAAGTTTTTGAAACCTAAAAACTCTGATATTGTATTGAGTTTTGCATCACTCAGTTTAATCTTCTCAATTCTATCAACTTTTGCTCGAGTCATTCTTCCATGAAGTTTGTCTCTAACGTATCTAACATCAACATCTTGAATTACCTCGGCCATTGTCATAAAACCAGCTTTATCCAAAGAGACATTAAGCTTTTTACATAAAAGATTCATCAATTGCTCAAGATGTTCAACGGGAGCTTCTAAGTTCATTTTTTGCCGAGGTTAAAAAAGATGTAATGAAGGTATTAAAAAAGGAGTAAGAGACAAAGTAAGGTTCAAGAATGGCTCAAAATACTAGCAAATTTACATTGTTGATTGATCAATCTCACCGGAGTGTATCACGCGAATACACCCCACTTATTTCCTAACAACAGAGGGTGAATTACTCGAAAGCGAGATTTGAGTCATCTATGCTCTGGAAAAAGGAAGCATCTCGCATTGTCGGCTTAGGCTAAAATGGATTTACTATTCTGACTTTCAGAAGCTTGTATTCAAGGAATATCGAGCTAGGGAATCTTATTGTCCTTTCATTTCAGCACAGGCCATTGTACAACTCTAAATTTTAATAAAATGAAAAAGTTAAAATACATTACGGCCCTATTATTTATTTTCTCGGCAGGAACATTCGCTTGCAATAGTGAATATATCAAACCGCTTGGCGGTGGAGGTGATGAGGATGAAGATCCTATTGTTATTCCTCCTCCCCCTCCTTCACAGCAAAGTACTACGCCTCTGGACTCTCTGAATAACTGATAGCTAAAGAAAAACCACTCGTTCGAGTGGTTTTTCTTTATTATACACTTAAATTAATGCACTATGTCTAGAGTTATTTTGGTTTTAATCTATTGGAGCCTATCGCTCCATTTGGCTTTGCCAACGATTGCTTTTGATATTCACACTTTAGATACAAACACTGATAGCCTCTATAATTCTTCCTTAAAGTATTATTCTTTAGGGCGCTATGACAGTGCTAACCTTGGATTCATCAGACTAAATAGACATTACGAAAAGGAAAAAAATCAAAAGGGTATGGCTTCAGGATCAAACTATCTTGGTGTTGGCCATTACCAAATGGGAAATCTTGATAGTAGTCTTTATTACTATTTTCAAGCGCTTGACAAGTATCACTTGATTAAGGATACTACAGGAGCCTCTTCTGTTTTGTTAAATATTGGCATTGTATTTAAGGAGCAAGGCAACTATGAAAGAGCTACTGAATATTTGCTCGAAGCAATAGAGAATTTTGAACAAGGTAAAGACTCACTTTACATTGCGACATGCTATAACACTTTAGCCAATATTAATTCTCGGCAACGCGACTATCAAGGAGCATTAAAATATCATTTCAAAGCTTTAAATATTAGGTATTCTCTAAAAGGTCAGCAAAGAGCTGTAGCCTCTTCACTAAACAATATCGGTCTAGTTTTTCAAGAATTGGAGCAATTTGACAGTGCTATTTATTATTATGAAACGTCATTGAAATTAAAAAGGGAACTCAAATTATCCAGTCTAAAAAGCACGCTTAACAACCTCGGAATTGTTTTACTTGATTTAAAAAGGCCTACAGAAGCAAGGGATTATCTACTTGAAGCTAGAAAAGTCAACGCTTCGCCCAATGATGAAAGTATGGCTGTCACACTTAATGGTCTCGGCAGCTTGCATCTACAATTAGGAGATGAACTAAAAGCCTCACTATACCTGGATAGTGCCATTCGGATAATTGAAAAGCAGAAGTTTACCAACTTAAAAAAGGACAATCTAAAACACAGAATAGAATTACTGCGGAGTTCCAACCCAACATTAGCATTGGCACTTTCCAAAGAACTTCTCCTGGTTAATGATAGTCTGTACAATAAAGAAAGAGCTGAAGCTTTGGCTGAGATGCAGACTAAATATGAGACCGAAAAAAAGGAACAATCCATAACACTGCTCAGACAAGAAAAGGATTTGCAGACTGTAGAGCTGCAGTTAAACAGACTTTGGCTGATCATTCTGATTATTTCGATTTTACTGGCTATCACTATTGCACTTCTTGTTCATTACAGATTTAGACGTGAAAGAAAGGATAAGCACAAGATTGAAACATTAATGCAGGAACTTCATCATCGCGTAAAAAATAACTTGCAGTTATTATCAAGCATCTTCAGCCTCCAATCTAAAGTACTAAAAGACAAATATGCTCTGGATGCTGTGAGAAGTGGCGAAAACCGTGTGAATGCTATGGCGCTGGTGCATCAGCAATTATACAGACAGTCAGGAGAGAGAACCGTTAACATTAAAGATTACATCAGCAAATTGATTGATGAACTGGCTGCAACTTATGGGTACAGCAGTGATTCTGACGATATACACATCGATATAGAAGATTGTGAGATGGATGTTGATAAAGTAATTCCAATTGGCCTTATTGTAAATGAGTTAGTGAGTAATTCGTTTAAATATGCTTTTTCACAGGCAGATAACCCAAGACTGGTAATAACTATATCCAAAACAAAAGGTGACTTTTTATTGAGGGTATCTGACAATGGACCTGGTTTTGAAATCATTGCTGAATCTAAAAAATCAATGGGCTTAAATATTATAGAAACATTAGGCCGTCAATTAAACGCTAAAGTAAATTGGGCGACCATGGGGTCAGTGGAATTTAAACTGACATTACCTTTAAACTGATGGCTATGGAAAAGATTAAAGTATTGATTGTCGAAGATGCTCTTCTTGTTGCTCAGGATTTGAAAAGCACACTTGAAGATCATGGTTTTGAGGTAACGGATACATTGACAACGGGTGAAGAAGCCATCAAAAAGGTATCATTTGATGTGCCTGATTTGATATTGATGGACATACAACTGGCTGGTGAAATAGATGGTATATCAACCGTTGAGAAGATACATTCACTCAATAAAATTCCTATTATTTATTTGTCAGATCATGAAGATGAGATAACGGTACAAAGAGCCAAGAAAACATTTCCGGCAGGGTATCTATCCAAGCCATTTCGAGCTAACGAAGTTTTAAGAACATTGGAACTTGCTTTTCAAAATGCAAATAGGAGCAATGGAAATATAAAGAGTAAGTTGACTGATCGCATATTCATCAGAACCGAAAATCAGACTTCAGAAATGATTGCTTATGCCGATATTCTTTATTTGGAAGCTGACAGAGCATATAGTTATGTAATGACTCAGCAGAAGAAATATACTTTGTCAAATAATATGAAAAACATATTTGAGCAATTTGAAAGCCCAGACTTTATTAGGGTTCATAGAAGTTTTGTGGTCAATGTGAATAAGATAACAGGCATTGAAGGCAATATGATAAAGTTGGGTGACGACCATCAAGTCCAAATGAGTAGTAATTATAAAGAAGATTTGATGAGTAGAATTAATTTGATCAAGTAATTCGGAAACTTATTCCCCGATTAGGGAAACGAATTTTGACAAAGCCTTTTAGAACTACTATCTAGCGAGATTAACAGAATAGTCTATGGCCTATCCAAAATACAAGTACGACATTTTTATTTCCTATGCTGTAGAGGATAAAATCAGCATTGTAACTGAACTTGTAGAAAAGCTTGAGCGCTCAGGCTTAAAAGTTTGGTTTGCTGGTCAGGAATTAAGAGTGGGTAAAAGTATTCAGGAGGTGATCAAGGAAGGTCTTAATAATTCTAGATATGGTGTAGTAATATTAACCCACAACTACTTTACTAAGGATTGGCCAAAAAAAGAGCTTCATGCACTATGGGGTAAAAGCGACTCTTTCATTATTCCTATCTGGCATAACATGACTACAGAAGAGGTAAAAAGATATGACCCACTTCTTGCTGATAAATGGGGAGTGGAGTCATCAAAAGGAATTGATGTAATCATAAAGGAAATATTAAAGGCAATACAAGAAAATAAGCAAGAACTATCAGCAATAGTCGATTCAAAGAGAACAAACCTCATACAAAAAACTAGTTTTAAAACTGTTTTAACTTTTACATCTACAGGCATTCTTGCCCTTGTTGCATTATGGTTTTTCTTAATTAGGGATTTACCTCCAAATAGTCTTGTTGTTTCTAGCATTGAAAGCCGCATTGAAGTAATGCAGTCAAAAATAATTAATGACCATGAATTGGAAATGAGTAAAAAAAATGGAGTTGCTGCCACCATTCAACAGGTTACAGATTATCATGAACGCTACGAAAACATTAAAGCTCAATACCGTAATGAGTATTACTTTAAAACGGGCTATTCAGAATTTAACTTTAAGAAAAATGTAGAACCTGCACTTGGCGTTGAAATAGATCACCTGGCTGCATACAATAATTTCGGGTTTACTTACCCTAATATTTTTGCCATCGATTACCTGCCTTCACCTCATACCATGGACGTGAAAACTATCTTTATTAACACTCAACAAGTAAAGTTTGAGATTATGACTGAGAAGAAGACGGAGGACGAAAGGTATTTGGTAGAAGTAAAATACGAAAACCAAATCCGATATATTTCAGTAGACCTCACTTATTCAAAACGATCTGACTGGGCAAAGCGAAGAGAATACACCTTTCAAGGGCTCCTCCCCAAGGAAACCTACCGCTTTGCAAAGGAGGGGGGACAATGGGTTTTTGTTGGAATAAACTGATTCGGAAACCAAAACCCTTTCTCGGGAAATCTAAGTTTAAGATTTAAAATTCTTGACCTAATATTAGTTTAAAATCATTTTAAACTAATAAGGATCATGCCAAAAACAGGAGAAAAGTGCCAACAAAGTGGAGTTTATAAATGCAGTAGTCACAGCTCAAATGAAATCCCACTGTCGAAGGGAGAGACTTTCCCACCTTGCTCAAGAGATGGAGGTCATTCAGCAACGTGGACTTTAGTTCGAAAAGCTTAGTCAAATTAACCAATGAGAATTTTTATCTACTTAGCATTAATTGTACTGATCGCATGCGAGAAGACCACAATGGTTGGGAATAATACCTTTGTTCATGATAGTAAGGTATATCGCGTAATTGATACGGAAATCATGGAATTGGGGAATTTAAAAACCGATATTTTCACTCGATCAGAAGTACTAAACTCTAGCCTAAGGGAATTTGACAAGAAAAATATGGATTTCGTTAAAGATGGTGCATATACTAACTTGTCAGCCGTTTATCGCGGAGATATTTTATATTTCAAACTTGACCTTTACGGTCTAAATAGCCTCAGATCAAATTATAGAGGGGGAGGTTTAACAATTAACTTTCTAGATGATTACGGCTTCATTCTCCATGATACCTACATTGAAATGACTAATATGGTCAG
Source organism: Fulvivirga sp. (assembly GCF_040218215.1). NCBI lineage: Bacteria > Pseudomonadati > Bacteroidota > Cytophagia > Cytophagales > Fulvivirgaceae > Fulvivirga > Fulvivirga sp. The sequence continues at coordinate 11,454 of NZ_JAVJQL010000004.1, read as the reverse complement.
AATTATTGGAGCTAATAATGAAACCAATAATTTTGAATTTAACGGCAAAAGTCAGATGAGTTCTGAGGTATATACTTCAATTGTAAGCTATTCTGTAAGTTCTTCACTTCAAGAAAGATACTGAAAAGTGAGCATTCGCTATCAAAAACGTGTTAATCTAGGCAAAGGAGCAGGAATCAATTTAAGCAAGTCGGGTGCTTCTTATAGCCAAAGAACTAAATGGGGATCAATCGGCTCCCGCGGATTTTCGATTAGAACTGGAATACCCGGACTTAGCCTAAGACAAAACTGGGGTAAAGGTGGTGGTGCGGGATTGGCTGTCATGTTAGCCATTGGAGCTTTTGTTATTTCATGGCTGATCTTATATAACGCAGTCAGGTTTATTGTGCATTTAATCAGTTTGATAATTATAAAAATTAGAAATCATGGCGAAAAAGACAGTACCCGTAAAACCGCATAAGAGATCAACACCATCTCCAACACCACGACCCAACCCTGATGCACCTAAACCAGGGCCAAAAACAGTTCCTGTGAAACCACATAAAAGACAGCCACCAAAATGAGACTACTATTATTAAGTATTATCCTCTGGACTTGTTCTTCAGTAGGTGAAGCACAAACGGTATATGTAACCAAAACAGGCACTAAGTACCATAAAGAAAGCTGTCATTATTTAAAATACAGCAAGTACGCTATATCATTAGCTGATGCAAAGAAGAAAAATTACGAAGCATGCAAGGTTTGTAAGCCATCAACTACTGTTACAGGAGAAGCTGTAAAAATTGATTCACCAAAGGCAGTTCCTACACCTGCACCCATTAAGGCAGCTGTTTCCAGACAATGTTCTGCCATAGCCAAATCAACAGGCAACCGCTGCAAGCGAATGACCAAAAGTAGTAGCGGTAAATGCTGGCAGCATGAGTGATATTGAAATTTCGGAAATGGAAATTAACTGTTCGGAAATAAAATTATTTCTATCAGGGAAAAACCCACTTCTTGCATAGCAGATGTTTTAGAGCCATTCCAGGCGGCTCAAGAACAGAGAAAAAGACAGTAAACTGCAGAGTAAACAAGACAATGAAAAAGCGTATAACCTAAGCGCCAAAAGCTAGGAAGTATAATGAAAAAAAATAATATAAAGATTATGGCTGAAAAAATATTTGATCAAAATTTTTCGGGGTATTGGAGGGAAATCAATATTTCAGGGCTTAGTAAAAAACCTGGAGTTTATGGAGTTTATAGGTGCCTTTACAATGAGAAAGAGCGCACAGTAACATTAAAAAGCTTAATCTATATTGGCAAAGCAGATAATTTAAATCAGAGAATCTCAAATCACGAAAAATGGAAAGAATGGAGACAAACTCTTCTTAAGGAAGAGCAAATCTGCTTTTGTTACACGGAAGTTTATAATGGAGATAATGAACGAGTGGAAGCAGCTCTTATTAATAATAACAAACCACCATTAAATGTAGAATATATGGAATCATTCCCGTTTGATAAAACCACTGTTAATTGTTCCGGAGATCATAAATTTATTAAATCATCAAATGTTGTCAATAGACATTAAAACACTTTTCTGTTTAATTTTCTCCATCAATATTTTTTCATTTTTTACTACTCAGGGACAAGAGAAAATTATTATTTCAGAAGGCACTCTTAAAGTAGCTGCTCTATCAGAAGAAGAACTTTATTTCGGACTTTCAGAAGGTGATGAACTTGTATTCAACTTTAGCGAAGTCAAAGGAAAAGACCTAAAGGAAATCGAAATTTTAGAGTACCCAAATGGGTCTAAATTTTTTGATTACGAACAAGAATCAATTACCAACAAAACTATTTCCATTATAAATACCGGAATTTATAAGCTGCGACTAAAAAATACAGCATTATCCGCTCGCGTATGCCGTTATTCTCTTGAGAGAATTCCAGCTGATGATAATCAAAAATTTAATACAACTGTTTATTGGAAAATTAGGAGGGATACTACCAAATATTTCGTGGAAGAAGACTATCTAGTATCAAAAGATACTACTATCGTCAGTGTTATTCCCAATAAGGTTGAAAGAGTTCATTCTCAAACATCGACCAATGGACTTCCGAACCGAACTACGGTACAGGTAACGCTTCCTGAAAACGTAACGTCATGGTCATACTATTTAGGTGTTGGAGAAGATGCTGAAGCCATCTTTCAGGAAGCTGAAGATAATGCCAATAAAAGGAGAACTCAACTTAAAGCAGCCTCTAAATTCAGCAATGGTCTGTCGTCATTCGACCCTACTGGTTCTACGGTTTTGGCTAGTTTGGCCTTGAACGGCCTTGCCGAATTTGGGGTGCCAGATAAAGCAGACAACATTCAATATTGGTTTGCTACAGACTATGACAATGCACAATTGTTTATGAACGGTAATCAGTTTTTACAATTTGAAAAGGGAAACGGACCATTATCATATAATCGCATGGATTTTCCAAAAAAAGGAACATTTTACATATGTCTATTCAATGACAATGTAATGGATGGAGTTGATGTCCATATTAGAATATCAGCGTTTACAATAACTGAGAACTGGGGAAAGAGAACAATTGAAAAGTTTCAAGTAAAGACTTGGAAGGAGCCGTACCTGAAAAATTAAACAGCTTTAGGAAACCAAATCCTTTCCTTAGGAAATCTAATTAGCCCATCTTAAGTCAAACTGATTACTTGCCTGAAAATAAAATATATGATCAGGCTATTCCTCACACTCGTCATTACAATTATCACGCTGAACCTAAGTAGCTGCGACCCAGCTGAAAGCGCAGGATGCCCAGATACTAACTGTGCAGACTATGCTACGCAGGAAGCGGCTCAAGCAGCTTTCAATGCCGACCCAGACTGTAGAGGAGATTTGGATGCCGACAATGATAGAATAGCTTGTGAGCATTTACCATCATCAGGTGGAAGCTCAGGTTGCCCTACTACATCCAGTTGTGGCTGTTCTAATAAGACCCAAAGCCAATGTGGCGATTCCTGTTGCAAGTGGACTGTTGGTAGCGGGTGTGGGTGTAGTTGAAAAAGTATAACAAATAAAGTCAAACAAACATAAATCATGAAGCAGAGAATAAACTTTACAGGAGGATTTGGTGAATATTTTATCATGTCTTTAGGTCTCCTTTTATTATCAGTAATCACTTTTGGCCTTGCATTACCATACTGGGTTTATTGGTCCTACAAATACTTCTTTACCAAACTTGCTATTGGCGGAAAATATGTGGTTTTTACTGGAAATTTTGGGGAATACTTTATTATGTCTCTAGGACTTTTATTTCTTTCAGTTATTACGTTCGGCATTGCTTTACCTTATTGGGTGTATTGGTCGTTAAAGTATTTTTTCACTAGGATGGAAATTGAAATGGTTTGATATCAATTAATAAGTTACTTCTAACCGATGAATCAGAAGCAATAAAAAAATCAGCATCTTTATTATCGTTAACAAGACATTAGTATATGACTAAAGCAACTTATGAAACTAAATATAGTTAAACTAAAAAACTTTAGAAGTTACTCTCAAGAAACAGAAATTGATGTTTCGGATCTGAATGTAATAATTGGGAAGAATGACGTAGGGAAGTCCACTATTTTGGAAGCGTTAGAAATCTTTTTTAACGGAAAACCTGATAAGGATGATTTGTGTATATCAAACGATAATTCCCAAATAGAAATAACTTGTGTTTTTGACGATTTACCTGACACCTTAATTCTTGACGATACAATAGAAACAAGTTTAAAAGATGAATTTCTTTTAAATGCTAGTAATAAACTTGAGATTAAAAAGAAATTTCCAGTTTCAACAGTTGGCACAATATCCGAAGAATCTGTGATTATTTGCGAATACCCCGATAATGAAAATGTGATGGACTTACTTTCAAAGAAGCGAACAACTTTGAAACTACAATTTGAGGAATTGGAAATTAACCCTGAAGGAGTTAATAAAACTAAAAGTAAAGAATTAAGAAATGCTATAAGAAACCATTTCTATCCAGATGGAAATATAACAACCGAAACTAAAGAAATAAAAATTGATGGTAAATTAGATAACGAGGATAACAGAAAAAAAATCTGGTTAGGGCTAAAGAAATATTTACCTATTTACTCTCTTTTTTTTGTTGACAAACCATTGACTGACCAAGATTCGGACATACAAGACCCAATGAAGGAGATTATAAAAGAGGTTTTAAAAAGAGACCATATTACACCATTATTGGAACAATTAAAAGAAGCAATACAAAATGCATCCACCGCTCTTGCTGATGACACAATAAATAAACTAAATGAATTAGATTCTAGTTTAGCGGAGACTTTACGCTCTAATTTTCCTAAAGAACCCACTTGGAATTCTATCTTCAAATTAACTCTAGAAGATGACAGAGGCGTTCCACTAAATAAAAGAGGTAGTGGAATGAGGCGCTTAGTCTTATTAAGTTTCTTTAGAGCACAAGTTGAAAATAGAAGAACTACTAATGCTCCAAACATCATTTATGCACTAGAAGAACCAGAAACATCACAACATCCCGACTTTCAACTTATGATTGTAAACGCCTTAAGAGAATTATCAGACACTGAAAATGCTCAAGTATTTTTCACAACGCATAATTCCAACCTAGCCAAAGAAATTCCCAAAAGGTCTTTAAGATATGTATATTCTGATAACTACAATATTAATGTAGAAAGTGGTTTGAATTCTGATGGAACGGACAATACAGAAATAATTGATAAAATTATAGATACTTTAGGGGCATTACCTGACCCAAAAAACAAAGTCAAAGTATTGGTTTTTGTTGAAGGAGAAAACGATATAAATGGTTTAATAGGTTTTAGTAAACTTTTGAACGCTAATGATAATTCAATTATCAATTTGGAAAATAATGAAGCAGTTGCTTTCATTCCAACGGGTGGCTCTCAACTGAAACATTACATAGAGAAAAAATACCTAGATGGCCTTTTACAATCGCAAGTTCATATTTATGATTCCGATATTCCTACATATGTCCAAAGTGTATCGGATTTAAATGCAGAAGGGAATGATAAAAAAATCGGTTATAATACAACCAAATTAGAATTAGAAAATTATTTACATCACGAAGCCATTAATGAATGCTATCAGGACTTAAATATTACTATTAATTTAACTGAGATCACCGATATAGATGATGTACCTAAAAAAGTTGCAATGGCAGTTCATAGTGCAACAAGCACATCAGATTGGAGCTCTATTAATCCAGACCCTATCAAAAACGAAGAAAAACAAAAGAGAAAAATATCAAAAGTAAAACGTCTATTAAACACAAATGCTGTAAATAGAATGACAATTGATAGATTGACAGAGCGTGGCGCTTATGATGAAATTAGAATTTGGTTAGATAAAATAAGGGAATTTATTGAATAGGAAAATCCAGTCGAGACCTCTAAAAGATATTAATATGAAAAATCCAATCATTTGCCTTTTGATCATAATCCTATTTTCCTGTGAAGCTCCTCCATTGCAAAATGAGGCTAAGGTAAATAACATACGAGGCCTATATGTATTTATACTATCGGAGCCGCAGGTGGGTTATGAAGTCATAGGCCAGGTAAAGAATGATATAGGAAAGCAACTGAATGAATCAACATCTGGAAAAACCCAGGCCGGAAAGATAATTGGAGGTGTTTTGGGAACAGCAGCTAAAAATATTAGTTTTCAACAACTCATGAATAATATGATTGATCTTGCTAAGGAACAATATCCAAATGCAGAAGGAATCATTTTTGACAATAATTTGAGTAATGCTAGAGTGATTATATTTAGATAATAACAAACTTTATATTGGCAGACCCACAGATATCAATCAAACCCTTCTGAGAAAAACTGTTCAGGGGTCACTCCCAGTGCTTTAATGACTTTGATAAGATTGATATATGTAATGTTCTCCCCCCTTTCATAACGGCCATACTGAGCCCTGGGAAGATCATGTTCGTAAGCAAATGGTTCATAGCTAGAATAACCCTTTGCTATCCTAAGTTGCTTCATTCTTGATGCAAGTTTATTCAACCACTCTTGCTTTTCCCTATCATCCATGAGACAAAAGAAAACAAGTGGTATCATTTACGTTACTACTTATATATTCATACTTTTATACTAAAATACCTTCTCACATTTTACGAAAAATTACTCCATCATCAGTAATCTAGCATTGTCAAATTTGTTATGTTCCTGTTGTTGTATGTAACCCAAAGGGTTTGTTAAAAGCATCGTATTTCCAATATACCTTGTCGGCATATTAGAATGACTATGACCATAAATCCAAGCATATGCTTTGCTTTTATGAATAAGTCCATCAGAAAATGAAGCAAATGCAGGATTTAAATCACTGCCTAAATATTGCGGGGCAATTAGCGAAAGACTTGGCAAATGATGAGTCACAATAACCAACTTGTGTTGACGTGGGTTATCTTCTATTTCTGAATTAATAAAGGCTGTAGAATCTATATGTAACAGGTTGTATTGATTAACAGTCATGTGGTATCCATCATACATACAACGATGAAAATCAGAAAATCTATACCTGGGGAAGTTGTCCGATAAGAATGACCAAAACGTTGAGAAAATAAACTTATGGTTATAGATGATCTCAACACTGTTATTAAGTAGAAGAATATTCTCTCTTATGGGTATTCTAATTTCCTGGCGAGATAGTTTAATATTAAACCCGTTATAGTATTCATGGTTGCCAGGTATTATATAAACCTGTTTGAATTCTACAGATAAGAAATCAAGAAAGGAGTCTATATCCCGATACATTTTATCCGACTTATCTCGCTCAAGGACTCCAAAGTCACCAGCGATAATCAGTATATCAGAGACCGGAACTATAGGGTTATGTTTTAGAAATTCGTGATTAGCGTTAAATTCTAAATGGAGATCTGATAGATATTGGATGGTGTTCATTTAATTATCAATTAATTCAAAAATGTAAGGAGATAAATTTTTTACTAAAATATAGAGGATAATTAGATATGTTACATATATGTTCATACTTTTAAGTTTTAATATTGAATCGTATGAACTACCAAAATGACTGGAACGAATTAGTAGAGTTGATATTGAACTCAAGTTCCACCCAAGCTGAAAAAGGTGATATCTTATTTGCGCTTAGATCCATAGCTCATCAGTTAGAGGTGCTTTCTAAAAATAACATTAGCTCAACACAATTTAACTCCCTAGACCCTGAGAGATTCTTCAGCAAAGAAAACCTACAAAGATTAACCGCTCATAAAAATTAAAAATAGTCAATGGAAAATATAAAAGAATTCAGTCAATTGGTAGAATTAGTAGCCACTTCCAATCTGGAGATGTCTAAAAAAGCTGATTTCATGAGAGCGATTGAATCCCTGGAAAACAAAGTAAGGCGTCTAAAAATCGATGCCAGGTATATGGCCAAAAAAGTACAGGCATATGATCAACCTCAAGGCAATGTTATAGCTGAGGAGTATCTCCAAAGGCCAAGGCTCAAAAACTTAAGCTAGCACTCTATTGAACGGATTAAGAAAGTGGAATCATACTAACTAAAATCCAATGCCTTTTTCTTTCTTTTTTTCTTCATTTTCATATTTCTGTTTAAGCCTTTTTAATTCCTGCTCATTCTGATAGGTGTTATTGCTAGCCATTATTGATTTGAGTGTCGATTTCACAATTACTCCAGTTACATTCATTTTAAAAGGAGCAAGTGGAAGCCTGGATCCAAGATCAACATTGGAACTAAATTGATCAGAAAAGTGCGACATAATTCTAATTGTCTTGACCTTCTTCTTCAGAGCAAAGAAACTGACCAGCAAGTCATAGCGGTTTCCTTGTCCTAATTGAGAACCTTTGAATATTTCTGGATTTGCTACTCCACAATTTTTAAAACTAATTCCATAAATACCTCTAGTATTGGAATGTTCTATAAGTTCGATGCGGTTTTTATGCATTAACGTATCTTTAAATTCCTCATAAGTACTAGATTGATTTCTAGCCTTATTGATGGAGTTAACAACATATTGCTTCTGCTTTTTTAAATCAAAGTTTTCTATTTTTTTAGGTGGAAGGTAATCCCCACTTCCAATTGACCCAACATATTTACGGTCATTAACAGATGATTCATTTAAAGCAACCCTTTCCCTTAATAACAATTTATTAGGGTTGTTAAAATGGTTCTGAATTGTATTGTAATCAAACCCTTCAATAAGACTTCCCGAACAGCTAAAAGATTTATATTGATTTAATGAATAAGTGTATTCCTTCATCCCCCTTTCATCCACTTCCTTAATGCCTATATTTAACTGACGAAGTTTGAGTTTAAAATCTGTAGTTGATAAGGAAATATTTAAGACCTGTCTTAGGTTAGTAACTAGCGCTTTACTTATTTTTAAATTTCTTCTTTTCTTTACAGGTACTATATCTCTATTCCGTATTGCACTAACTGAGAACCTAGGAGGTAGTTGTTTTTGCTTAACCCATAAAGTACCCTCTCTATTGCAATATGTATAATTGGCTGCTCCTGATCCAATACGTCTAAACTCAATTCCTCTATTTATTAACTCTTCCTCATAGGTTTTTAAGTTAATACTTGCATCTCTACACTTATCTAGTTCTTCAATAAGAAGTTGCTTTTTAGTCTTGACCTTATGCCCTTTGGTTTCAAGCAAACTCAAAACCTTGTTAAAACCTACTTCTGAAAAGCTCTTTTTAACTTTTAGGTATTCCGTTGTTGTTACTCCCGCTCCTTTAATTTGTTTCTCTATGTTTTTGCTTTCAATATCCTCTTCAGAGGCTCTTTCTTTACTAATTCCTTGTGCTAAATTTACTAACATCAAAAACGCCTGGTAGTCTTCAAGATTTAAATGTTGAAAATCATTATAATTTTCAAACATCTCTACTTTAACAGCATCTAAAACTATATGCATCTCTCGCTGAATTTCATTAAACTTATCGTGCTCAGTAAATAAGTAGTCCGTGGCTAATAGATCATATTTCTTTTCAAGTTGGCGAGATACTTCCATACTACGTTTAAAGTCCTTTGAATCATTGATTTTAATACCATCAAAATCCACAGTTGGACATGTGATATGAAGGTGCTGATGGTTGGTATCCAGATGCCTGTAAATGACCATGGGAGTATTCCCATAGCCCATTTGCTCTGCGTACTTTCTGGCAATATCAACCATTTGAGAGTCTGTCAATTCTCTTTCACTAGGATTAAATGATATCGGGGTATGAAAAGCTTCAATTTTGATTTTCCCATTCAATGATAAAGAATCATACATCGCTTCAATCCTTCCCTTTCCATTAACAGCCATTGTATTGTCATATATGACACGTGCCACGCCTTGGGCTACCTTTTTTTCATTATATTCCACAACTGCTTTGACACTATTGCTTTTACCAATTTCAGCTATCATATTATTTATTAGAAAACATTATAAGATTAAAATTGATCCTGTCCGTTGTATCCTTAAGATTATTTAAGCTACTAACAAACTGATCTCCATTACCCAGCTTAATTAAATAATTCATTTGCTGTGCCAACTGATTAATGTTCACTCCCAGCTTCCTCAACTCAACCCGCAACATTGCTATTTCTTGATTTGACTTTTGGTACTTGTTGGTTTTTATCGGCTTAGAAATTCCGGTTAGCGCAGCTTCCTTTATATAAGAATTGACACGAGCTTCGTATCTCAAATTGCTTGCTTTTTCTTTCACTTGCTCAAACTCTGTTTTGCTAAATAATATGGTTCTTCTGACTCTAGAATCCTCATATTTTTTGATAGCCTCTTTCCTCTTATTTTTCTTATTTCTTTCTTCCATTATATAATTAATTATTTATTCAACTGATCAACCAAAGGGCGGATTCAGATTCCATTTATTCCTATAAATGTCAAGGATCAAAACCCTTCGTTTTGATGTCTATCTTATAAGATAACATACCTTGCCCTGTTTACTTACAACGGTTTCAGCTCAGCCATATATGGTTGATAAATATGTGTAATATTCATATTGACATCCCCCTATCTTTTCCCTTTGGTTTAATGGAATCCCATTGCTTTTTAACAGTAGGGAATTTAGATCGACAGTATTCTGCTCCTTTCATTATTCCACTATGATAGTGGCTCATGGCACTGCTCATTTGGAGGTATTTGAATAGGTAATTTGGGTTCTCTAGTTGAAGAATATAACCATGGTTAAATCCCTTCAATTCCTTTTTTTCAATTGGTGTCATTAGAATGCTTTTTGAGTTTTTGATTTTAAATAATCGAGAACACTAGCTCGGGAATAGAGGATGTTCTTACTAGTAAGAACAGTAAATTCTATCTTACCCGTATCCCTAATATTCTGGAGGGTTGTAGCCGATTTAATCTTTAAAAATTCCATGACCTCGTCTTTCGACATATATGGATCCGGCTGCTTGGCATAAGATGGGCAGGTGAATTCAATCATCCTCTGATGGATGTCAATTACCATCTCTTCATTAAAACAAATTTTAGACATAGACTTAATTTTATAATTAAGCTGCCAAGCTATGTTCAAAATCCAGAAAAACCTTGACCCTTAAATACCCTACTTTTTTTGAAGAATTAAGATATTGATTATCAATGTTTTGAAAAATCGCCCTAATAATGAGAGCTCGTAAAAAAAGATGGTTTCCACTGTTTTTCTTATTTTATATAAAGAGTCAGCAATAAACATTCAACACAAGAAAAAGACTTAATTGTAACAAATCATTATCAATTTGTATTGTCGATGAGATCTAAGTATTACACCAGTTAGTCCGCTAGTTTGGACTAATTTTAGTTTTTTAGTCGGGACTTCTTTTAGTTCGGACTAACATTATTTAGTTTGAACTAGTTTTAGTTTTTAAGTTGGGATCTTTTTTAGTTCAGACTAACATTATTTAGTTTGAACTCAGTGTAGCAAAAAAGTCGAGACTAATTTTAGCTAGTTAGTATAAACTAATTTTAGTTAGTTAGTCGAGACTAATTTTAGTTAGTTAGTAGAGACTATTTTTAGTTAGTTAGTTGGTGCAAACCACCTAGGTATAGTTAATTGAATAGCAGCTCTATCAAGCTTATAGGGAAGTTCTTTCAAATCTTCTTAACGAAATTTTGAGTCCGCAAAACATGATTTTTATTCAATGGCAGGGACTTTCTCTTTGGAGTTTTAGACATTTCGAGGGTTGACTTATACGGTAAATTCTATAATTGAATAACCTAATAGAGTAGCATTTCAACTTAAATTGTTGGCACAAATTGTATGGTGAAATGGATATTTGAATATCCGTAATTACTCATAATTGTTTATTTTATATTATAAACCGGACACCCATGAATATATTTTCATTTTCAGCACACTTTCAAAGTGAAGAAGCCTGTAGAAACCACTTCAAAGGAGAAAGGGATAAAATAGGTAT